>JBFMDN010000014.1:0-97360 GCA_040753915.1 Thermodesulfobacteriota bacterium
CCCAAGATACCGAAAACAACCCTCCCAAGAAACAAACATCCAAATCAAAATGAACCCGCAATCACCCGCGCACTAAACGGGTCAATTAATTAGAGCACAAAAGGGTCAATTCCTGTGAGCGTCCAGGATTTCCAGAACTCAGGGCTTACTTCCTCAATTTCTGGGTAACTGAGAGAATAAAGACTTCCTATATAGGGAGCAACATTCTCCCTGATCCCCAGTAGACGTTCCACACCAGATTCGATCTTTTCCCTTATTCTTTCAGAGGGATCGTCCTCCTCGATCCGCCATGCCCGACTCATATGATCCTTCAATGGAAAGTATGGGATATTCTGAGCCTAAGGATAGGAAATGCCCTTACGCCATCGGATTGCGGACAGGTCAAGAGACGATTTGAATTCTTCAACGAGGCGACTTTTTCCTGTGCCCGCATCCCCACAAATAGCAATCACTGAGCTGGTGCCACCCTTTAGGCGTTCCACCGCTTCCTGCAGTTGGGCCAGCTCCGCCTTTCTACCGATGAGCTCTGCCCTCAGACCGGAAGGCCGATGGACCCTGGCGGGCTCATCCTTGACCGAAATCACCTTGTAGATCGAGATCGGCTCGGCCTTGCCGTTAACTTTCGCTGGTTCCAGGGTCTCGAAGGTGAAATGTCCCTCGGCCCTCCGATAGGTCTCCGGGCCCACGAAGATCTCACGCGCTTTGGCAAGGTCGCTCAACCTCGCTGCTATGTTGATCGCGTCACCGGTGACTCGGTGTGTTCCCTTCTCAACAGCTAAGTCCGCAGTGACCGCAAGCCCGGTGTTGATGCCGCTGTGCATCGAGAGAGGTGCCCCAATCTCGGCCTCATAGTCGGGGTTCATGGCCTCCACCAGTTCGAGAATCTCCCGAGCCGCCTGAATGGCCCGAACCGGGTCGTCTTCATGGGCCTTGGGCACCCCGAACAGAGCCAACACGCCATCCCCAGCAAACTTCTCTATGAAGCCATCATATTTGCCGACAATTGTCCTGACCCCATCGAAAATCCGGTCTGTAATATCCTTGATATCTTCCGGGTCGAGCCGAGAGGTCATCGCAGTATAGCCCGATAGGTCCGAGAAAAGGGCTGTGACCTGTTTGCGCTCAGCATCGGAAGCGGGTGCCACCTTCTCACCTGGTGCCCTATCGGTTAGTCGTTTCCCGCAGGCAAGACAGAACCTACTGCCCAGAGGGTTCGCCTTATTACACTCCGGGCAGTCAAGCTCCAATTTCTCTCCGCAAGCGTTACAGAATTTGGCTACACTTGGCAGGTCAGTCTGTCATTTCAGGCATTCCATGGTTCCACCCCCGGGAAGAACGAATTGCCACTAAGAGAGCTTATCTAGTTCCTCCTCAGTCTTCCTCACCCATCCGTCAGCGCCGCATTCTTTGAAGGTTTCGATTGCTTTGGAAAGTTGTTCTCTTGCTTTTGGCAGATCGCCTTTTCGTTTGAAGAGTTCCGCGTAGAGGGTATGACTTTTCGCTAGCTCCAACCGCCGACCGTGGCAGGCGGCTGTGGCGACTGCCTTCGCAATCCAATCTTCAGCTTTGCACTTGTCCTGATCCCTGTCTCCGCCTTGCACATGGAAGTTCGCCTTGAGGATAGCTATGAGCGGATGGTATGCCATGCCCCGACCGTAGGACAGGCACTTGCCTGCCAGGAAGGTAATGTTTTCGTAGGCCACGGCCTTTCCGAACTCATACAGGAACCTGGACCTACCGGTAGGGGCCTCTGCTGCAATGGGGAATGCCTTACCATTGCCTCGCATCGACTGTTCAAAACCATCCAGCATAATTTTGACAGAGACGATTCGAGGAGCCGCCCGCGTGCGTGGCGGCATTCGTCACAAAAAGATCTATCCCCCTCACAGGAATGCCGGCAAGACGGGCAGACAAACACCAGCTTTGCACCACAATTCTTGCAGAATTTGGCTCGTTCTCTGTTTTCGAAGCTGCAGCCTGCGCATTCCATCGTTCCCCCCCTGGTCGGTAAGAGAAGGAATGGCGGGTTTGAAACGGAGCCGTGAGGTGGAACAACAGGCCGAATGCGGGCGATAGTGAAAGGGCGTTTCAACACATCTTTTGATGTTTTTATTCTAAGGGAGTGCCCCCAATCTGTCAACGGATTCCGGGTGAAAGGGGATGGGTACGAAAGGGTGCCACGATTTCTTGTCAGAAATGCTCCTGGCCTCCTTTCTCTCTGTAAATGACGGGGTCGGTGACCGATTTGTTGTGCTTCATACTCACCTATTCAAAGTGTATTGGCACCAGACGTACTTGCAGCGTACGGCAGCAGGTTCCTGTTCCTTCGCTCGGAAATTGCGTATGCGTTGGATACAGCCGTACTGTTGGCACAGACAGGAGACCTCGGGCACTGAAGTGGACACTATTCGTCTAGAGGCGGCAGCAGCTCGCAAGCTTTGCTGGTTCGCCTCAGCCAGTCAAGGCGACACACCTGAAGGTTGCCGCGGGGCCCCGGGAGGCCCTGCGGCAGTAGGGCCATCCTTCACCGCATGACGCTAGGACATTGTTGCCGCTACCTCAGCTTGAACCTCCGTACCTTGCCAGTGGCGGTCTTCGGAAGGCTGTCGAGGAAACGGATGCCCCAGGGACGCTTAAATTTGGGGAGTCGGCTCGCAAGGAATTCCATCAATTCCAGAGACATCTGTTGCTCATCCTCGGATCCGTCCGATGCATTGAGAACGACGTACGCAAAGGGCTTCACGAGACCTTCCACCTCTCTACCTACAACTGCGCACTCGTTCACCGCGGGATGCTCCATGAGGACGTATTCTATCTCCATGGGCGAGACCCAGATGCCGCCAACCTTCAGCATGTCGTCACCTCGCCCTTGGTAGATGAAATGGCCGTTGTCCCTACTGTACATGTCGCCGGTGCGGAACCACCCGTCCGGGAGCATTTTCTCGCTGTTCTGTTCCGGCCTGTTCCAGTAGCCGGGGGTGAGGCTCTCGCCACGAATTATGAGATGCCCCGTCTCGCCTACCGGGACCTCTGTGCCGTCGTCATTTACGATTTTTGCCTCATAGCCCGGTACCACGCTCCCGGACGCTCCTTCCCTTGTCGATCCGGGTCTATTGGAGATGAAGATATGCAGCGCCTCGGTCGAACCGATACCATCGATAATCTCGAGACCGGTCTTCGCCTTCCATTGCCTGTAGATTTCCGGTGGAAGAGCTTCTCCCGCGGACAGACACATGCGCAACCCCGGCAACGTAGTCAAATTCATTCTCTTCAAAAGCGAATTGTACATAGTAGGCACGCCGAAGAACACAGTGGGACGATATGTGACCAAAACCTCGAGCACCTTCTCCGGGGACGGCGGATCTGACAAGAGAATTGCGGATGCTCCGAATCGAAGCGGAAACGTGAGGCTATTCCCGAGACCGTACGCAAAGAAGAGTCTACTAACCGAGAAGCACACATCATTCTCGGTGATGCCGAGGACATTTTTCCCATATGTCTCAGCGGTGAACAGCATTGAGCTATGTTTGTGTGGTGTGGGTTTGGGCCGACCTGTACTCCCGGAGCTGTAAAGCCAGAACGCTATATCCTCCGGGTCCGCCAGAAAGGGATCGGCTTCCGGAGACGCTGCGTTAAGGACTTCCTGGAACCGATGATCGCAAAGGATCTTCGCCCGGAGATGTTCCGTCTCGATCCCCGCCGCCTTGCTGTCCTCAGTAGTGACGAGGACGCGTGCTTCACTATCGTTCAGGAGGTAATGGTAGTCTTCCTCCTCCAACATGGTGTTCACAGGCACCGGCCACGCGCCGTATTTCACGCTACCCAAGAACGCGTAGACAAAGAGGGGAGAATCGGGCAGCAGAATCATGACCCGTTCGGTTGGTTTCACCCCCTTGTCTCTGAGAACATTTGCGAACTTGTTCACATTCGCTGCCGTATCGGCGTAGGTTACCCGTTCTTCTCCCCAGAAAAAGGCCACTTTGTCCCCTCGGTCGCGGCGGTGGTTTCCAAGGAGCTCATCTGCCACGTTAATCTTTCGTGCACCGGTTCTGGCCATACGCTTTCACTCCTTTGATCTAGGTGGGGTCTTTGCTGCGAAGGAGCAAGCGACGTGCCAGGAGATACATTCAGACTAAGGCCTGGTAATCATTACAAGATACCGCCACGTATCCCTGGGGATGAGAGCTCCGTGAATAACACCAGATTCGAAAATCTCAATAGGCCGTTTCGATTTTCGAAACAGGGAGTTAAGACCGACTTTCTTTATGTGGTTTAAGGGGAATGTCGTATTTCTTAATTCTCTTTTTGAGGGTTGGATATGACATGCCTAGGATTTCAGATGCTTTTCCGTAATGCCATTTCGCTGCCTGCAATGCATTCACTATCCGCTCTTTTTCGTGCACGGACGACGCCTCATCGTGCTCGTCCCTCCATGGAGCCTCACAGTGGCTTTCCGTCCTCCACTCCTCTTCGTCGAACAACCTTGCGATCACCTCGTCCCGAAGAGAATTGCCTTGAGTGTGCAGAACCGCGCAAGTGAGCAGATTCTCGAGCTGTCTGACGTTGCCGGGCCAATCGTAATTCCCCAATCTGCGGAGGGCTCGGCCCTCTACCCGATCTACCGTGGTGTTGAGAGCTCGATTGATCTTCTTCAGAAGGTGTTCCACCAGGAGAGGAATGTCCGCCAAGCGTTCTCTCAGAGGCGGAATCCTTATGGTGGTCACGCTGAGTCTGTAATAGAGGTCTTCCCGAAAGGCGCCGCTCCTCACCATTGCCGAGGCCTGTCTGTTCGTCGAAGCAATAACTCTGGCGTCGGAAGAGATTGTCTTTTCACCCCCGACACGCGTGAATTCCCGGTCCTGGAGGAAACGCAGCAGTTTTGCTTGGAGCGAGAGTGGCATTTCACAGATTTCGTCGAGCAGTATGGCTCCGCGGCCTGCAATCTCGAACTTGCCCTTCTTGAAGGATGTCGCGCCGGTGAAAGCCCCCTTCTCGTGACCGAAAAGCTCACTTTCCAGGAGATTTTCAACAATGGCTGAGCAATTGATTGCTATGAACGGTTCGTCTCTGAATGGACTGTGATAATGGATTGCCCGCGCCACCAGTTCTTTGCCGGTCCCTGTCTCACCCTCGATCAACACCGTGACACGGTTATTTGACAGGATTCCGATCGTTTTAAAAATTTCTTTCATTTTCTTGGTTCGGCCGATTATCTCCATGGGCTCGACGTCATAGAGTCTATTAATTTTGAGCCCCTCGGCGCTTTCCCGTGAGCGTGAGAGCTCAATGGCCCTTTGGATTGCCGCGTCCAGATCGTTAAGATCAATGGGTTTGCTTATGTACTCGAAGGCGCCGCGCTTGATTGCTTTGATGGTGGTGGCCATGTCGTGAAAAGCGGTGACCACTATCACGTAGGGACAGTCGCCCTGCTGCCGTAACGCTTTGAGGAGATCGAGACCATCGGCATCGGGAAGCCTGATGTCCAGGATGATAATTTCCGGTTTGAAGGAGTCCATCTCTTCTGAGAGGCCTTTGGCATCCATAGCCGACCGGACATCGAAATCCCTCTCCGTGAGGTGCATTTCAAGGATCTCCAGAGCGGAGGGCTCGTCATCAACGATAAGAATCCTGGTCCTTGGCACTCTTGCCTTACCTCATGCCCGGACAAGGAATCCGGGCCATCATTTGCGTCCGTTCAGGTCACGCTCGCTACAATTTGTCTTCCCTGGCATCGTTGCGGTAGCCTGAAGTAGCCGGCCTCTCACAGGATACGCCGGCTGACCGCCTCATGAGCGATATGTCAATGGTCACGCATGTCCCCCCTGCAACTGCAGGACGAAGGACGATCTTTCCGCCATGTGCCTCCACTATCTTTCTTGCGTTTGCAAGGCCGAGACCCGTTCCTTTCTTCTTCCTACTAAAGAACGGGTCAAATACGAACTGCAGGTCCTCTTCCTCTATGCCTCGGCCATTGTCCGTTATGTCTACCCGTATATGGCCGTTCACCTCACCGGCCGAAAGGACGACTTCCCCGCCTATCTCCACTGCCTCGATGGAGTTGAGAAGAACATTGATAAAGGCCTGCACCATCTTTTCTCGATCAAGATAAGCTGTGGGAATCGCTTCGGCCAGCTCCACACGCACAAGGATGTCTCTTTCGCGGATCTTCGTCTCAAGCACATCGAGGCAGGAATCGATGATCTCCTCGATCTGTGTCGGTTCAAAGTCGTACTGCATGGGCTTGGCAAAGTCCAGCATCTCGGTGACGATTCGGTCCACCCTCGCAATCTCTTTGCCGAGGATCTCGATTCGCCTCTTATCATTCCCGGAAACAGCCGCGCTCTTGAGCAAATCCTGAATGCTCATGCTTGCCGCGGAAAGGGGGTTTCTGATCTCATGGGCAATGGAAGTGGTAAGCTGGCCGATATGGGCCAGGCTTTCGGCTTCCCGAACCCGCTTCTCTATCTCCGTCCTCTCTGTAATGTCCCGACAGATGCCTACAACGGCGTCTTCCCCCTCATAGTGGGCGAAGATTACTTTGTTCTCCGTGGGGAACTTGTCGCCAGCCTTATTGAGCCGCAAATAGACGTATTGATCTTCGTCACATCGTTTCGCAACGAGCTCGCGGTGAATTTCCATCACCTCCTGCAGGAATTCGGGTGCCACGAGCTCTCTGAAACTGCGGTCGCTCACTTCTGAACGCGTGTACCCGTGCATGTCGCAAAACGCCTGGTTGGCAAAGACGATCTTCTCGTTTTTCTGGACAAAGTAGCCGTCACGTATCTCCTCGACGAGCTGACGGTATTTGCGTTCGGATTCAGCCAATTGTTTCGTCCTGTGCTGGACAGTAATCTCCAACTCCCGGGCGTGCTCCCTAATTCCTCGCTCGTGGAGCTCTTGAAATTGGTCGCTGAACTTGTGAATAGTGTAAGCGAGACAGGTGTTCAGGCGCCTCAGGATTGAGAAAGCGTCACTGTGTTCCACTCTTCGTTCCAGAATGGGGAGCATGACTGTGCGGAAGAGCTCGAACGCATTCTGAACTTCCGAGAGAACGAATCCCGCGGTACCGCGCAGTTTCCCAATTTGTCCTATGACGTGGTCGAGCTCGGAGAAATCGTCCCTGGTAATTGCCGCGAGGTTCGCTGCGAATGCGGCCGAAATCGTACGGACGAGCTCTCTTCGCGGGCGGGCAGCATAGCGGGGGCTCACCTCAGTTTGGAGCCTTTGGAGCCACTCTTCGATGATTGCATCGCGCGATTCGATGAGCAGATTTTCGAAATCGGTCCATATTGAATCCATGCCTGGCCTTCTGCGGGGCCCGTTGCTGATGAGCCATGTTCTCACCTCCGAGTATACCGTATCCATTTTGTGTGAATCAAACGCAATTCCCCTCCTCGGAAACTGACAAAAGCCAGTAGGCGCGACTGAGCACGGTATCGGTTGAGGAATTACTATAAGGCAGGAATGCGAGTAAGTGACCGGACCATCACAAACGGTTGTTCCCATTTGGTGAGATTGTTGAGCTTCAACGCGTGGAAATGATAGGGCACTAGTACCAAGCCCTCAGCGGCTCGGGACGACTCCTTCACCCGCACCCGAACCGAATCTCCCGATACAGAGGTAATCATCACGAAGTCCCCGTCTTCCAATTCCAGCTTGTCGAGGTCCTGGGAGCTCATTTCAGCGAAAGCTTCCGGGCAGGCTTCCATGAGCGTGGAGCTCCATTGGGAAAAGGAACCGGAATGGAATTTGAGCGTGGTTGGTATCAAGCACATCAAGCCTTCTTCTGAACGGGTCTCCCCAATAGGTGGGGCAGGTGTGAGCTTTGGTCGTCGCCGCGGGAAGCCTCGCTCGTACAGGATTCCTGCGCCGGAGTCTTCGGAGTCCATGCAGGGCCACTGAATGCCTCCCCTTTCAAGGCGTTCATAGGATATTCCTCGATAGCTGTCCACTACGGTAGCGATCTCATTCATCACATCCCCGGGGTCTGCGTAGGACATCGGTGGCTTCCCCATGAGGGTGGTAAGCGCGTTAAGAATTTCCAGGTCACTCTTGTTGCCATCCGGCTCGACGACTCGTCGCACTCGCTGTACGCGACGGTCAGCGCTTGTGAGCGTTCCATTGCTCTCCGCTAAAGATGCTACCGGAAGCGCCGCATCAGCTATATTGGCAGTGGCTGTAGGGAAGAGGTCTTGCACTACCAGGAAGTCAAGGCTCTTCAGCGCCCTTTCCACTTGCTTCCGATCAGGATAGGTCTCAAGCGGGTTCTCCCCAACCACGTAGAGAGCGCGAAGATCTCCTTTCTCAGCCGCTCTCAGCATGGTGCGAGCATCCATCCCTCTGGAACGGGGAAGGGGAGATCCCCAGGTGATCTCGAATTTTTCGCGGGCACGCTCGTCCAGCAGGCTATAGCATCCCGGAAGGAGCTCGGGGGCTAATCCCATGTCCACAGCCCCCTGGGAGTTGGCCTTTTCGCCGAAGACATGAACCCCGCAAGATGGTTTCCCCAGTCGGCCGGTGATCAGGGCCATGCTTGCTGCAGCTTGCGTCAAGGCAAGGGTATTGCCCTGCCGGGTCATTCCGGTAGTCAAAATGATTGCCGCCCGCTCGGCACGAGCGTATTCGAGTGCGGCCGCACGTATTCTGTGGGGATCTACGCTGGCGAGCCTTCCTACGCGAGCCGGATCGTACTGCTCCAGGGAGTCGGCGAGATCACGGAATTCGTGTTCATCGATGTCCAAGTCTTCACCAGGTACCGATGAGCTCTCAATGATCACCTTAAGCATCGCATAGGCGACCAGGTGCTCGGTTCCGGGTCGAGTCTCCAGGTGAATACCCGGACGGAAGCAAAGCTTGGCCCTGATCGCGTCCACGACAATGACTCTGCCCCCTCTCGCTGGGCCGGTGGCCATGATGACCTCATTCTTGGCCACAGGGTGAGTCTCCGTGAGATCCGCTCCCAGTAACATGATAACGCTCGCGTTTCTGATTTCTCTTATGGAATTCGTACCCGCAGCATAACCGTACGCAGGGAGTAGGCCGTCCACCAGAGGCCTGTACGCGTAGCCACCGGCATGGTCCAGATGCGGGGTATCCAGAACGGTACGGACGAAACGGTTAAGTACGTACGCAGCTTCGTTGGAGAGTCGCGCTGATCCGAAAGCCCCGAGACTCTCAGGTCCGAACCGGTTCTTGATTCTCAGGAATCCCTCGGCCACGAATTCCAATGCCTCGTCCCACTCGACAGGCTGCAAACGCCCTTGTCGCCGAATCAATGGCTTGGCAGGGCGATGCTGGGAATAAACGTACGGCCAGCCGTACCGTCCTTTCACACAGAGTGTCCCCTCATACGGGCTGTCTGGAGGAGATGTGACGTACACCGTCTTCTTTTCCTTCGTCGAGAAGGTCAGGGCGCATCCAATGCTGCAAAACGAGCAGACTGTGTTGGTCTTTTTCAACTCAAACTGTCGGCCGGTACCCACCAACCATTTCGACGTGATTGCTCCCACGGGACAGATCTGGACGCATTGGCCGCACAGCTCACAGTCGAGGGGGCCACCAAATCCGGTCGACACATCGAATTCGATCCCGCGATGTACGAAGCTGAGTTGGCCCTCTCCCTGCACCTCGTCGCAGATCCGCACACACAGTCCGCACCGTATACAAACGTCCATGTTGAAGCGGATGAAGTGAGAATTGTTCTCCACATAGTAACGACGAGTCTCCCTAGAAAAAGGAAGGTCAGCAATCTCATGCTCGTGCACCAACTGCTGGAACCGGCAGTCCCCTGCAGCGTCACACGTGGGACACTGCAGTGGATGGCTTCTGAGGAGCAGCATCAGTTGCATCCGGCGGCTTTGCATCACGGAAGGCGAGCGTGTGGACACTCTCATCCCGTCTTCCACAGGAGTCAAGCACGCGCGCACCGTATGCTTGATTCCGTCAACCTCGGTTTCCACAAGACAAAGTCCGCACGCTCCGTATGGTTCCAAGCGCCTGTCGTGACACACGGTTGGTATGCGAGCTCCTGCTTCTCGTGCCGCCTCGAGTATCGTGGTGCCGCGGCACACAGAGACAACTCTTCCGTCGACGCTCAAAGTAACCATGGTGTTATCCCGGCTGCCCGCGTGATAGGTCCGGTCTGCGCAGCCACGCTCGTTGGAACCTATCCCTCGGAACCACGCTTTCTATCTGATGGCATCGAAACGGCAGCTCTTAATGCACATCCTGCACTTGATGCACTTGTCTCGGTCTATCCAGGCGACTTCCTTCTTCTTCCAAACGATCGCGTCCGAAGGGCATCTCTTGTGGCAGAGACCGCATTTAGCACATTTGTCCTCAATGACCCGGAAGTCGATGAGATCTACGCACGACAGGGCAGGACAATGCTTTTCGTGGATGTGAGCATCGTATTCATCTCGGAAATACCGAATCGTCGATAGTACCGGATTGGGAGCGGTCTTCCCGAGACCACAGGAAGAGATGGTACCCACATGCCGGGCCAGACCCTCGAGGAATTGCACGTCCCCTTCCGTGCCCCGTCCCTCCACGATGTCGGTGAGCTTGTCGTGCATGACTTTCAGTCCTTCGCGGCAGGAAGTGCACTTTCCGCAAGACTCTTCCATCAGAAACGTTGTGAAGAACCGTGCAGTGTCCACCATGCACGTTGTCTGGTCCATCACCACTACGCCCCCTGACCCCATCATGGCGCCGGCGCCCCTCAACGATTCGTAGTCTATGACCAGATGTTCTAGACCCGACGGGATGCAGCCCCCTGAGGGACCTCCGATCTGGACCGCCTTAAATCTACGCTTGTTCCGTATGCCGCCGCCAATGTCGAAGATCAGACTCCCAAGACTAGTCCCCATGGGCACTTCCACCAGCCCCACATTATTGACTGCGCCCGTAAGCGCAAAGACCTTGGTACCTTTGCTGTCCTTAGTACCGATAGCGGCAAACCAGTCGGCTCCATTTAGAATAATGGGGTTTATGTTTGCAAAAGTCTCGACGTTATTTATTACGGTTGGGCAACCGAAGAGCCCGCTCTGAACCGGAAAAGGCGGTCTGTGTCGGGGTGCGCCCCTGAGCCCTTGGAGAGACTGGATCAGAGCGGTCTCCTCGCCACAAACAAACGCTCCCGCACCCGGATAGATCTCGATATCGAAATCGAACCCTGAGTCGAGAATGTCTTTCCCGAGTAGTCCATAGTTTCGCGCGTCACTTATGGCCTTTTCAAGGCGCTCAATTGCCAGGGGATACTCGGCTCGGACATATATGCTCCCGCGCTCGGCACCTACAGCGTAGCCAGCTATCGCCATGCCTTCCAGGACGGAGTGAGGATCCCCCTCCATCACGGCCCGGTCCATGAAAGCGCCTGGGTCTCCCTCGTCCCCGTTGCAGATAATATATTTCGGGAAACGATCGGACTGCCTGCAGGCCTCCCATTTCACCCCTGTCCTGAAGCCCGCACCCCCTCTGCCCCTCAGGCCCGAGCTCTTAACCGTCTCGACAACGCTTTGCGGAGTCATTTCCTGGAGCGCTTTGGCCAGTGCAGCATAACCGTCAAAAGCTATGTATTCGTCTATACTTTCTGCATCTATCAGGCCTCGGTTGCGGAGCACGATGAGTCTCTGGCGACTGTAGAAGTCAGTATCCTTCATCAACGGTACAGGGATCGCAGGTTGGCCGTTCTTCACCACCAATTCGTCGACGATTCTGCCCTTCGCAACGTGTTCCTCGACGATGAGCGGAACGTGCTGAGGCGTGAGGCGACTGTAAAGGACGCGTTCCGGTAGTGCCTCCATGATCGGGCCACTGGAGCATAATCCACTACAGTCTGCCATCAGAACCTGGACCCGGTCTCTCAAATTTCTCCTGGTCAGTTCCTGTTCCAAGGCTGCCTTGATATCCCGGCTGCCGCGGGCTACACACAGCGTGCCTGGACACAGCCTGAGCTGCATCTTGTTCACAGGCATTGCACTCATATAGGATTGTCTCCCGGGCTGGTCCGGGCCCTGCAGGGTCCCAATCGGATCCATGGCACGTCCGGAGCTATTGGTAGACGTCAAGCTTTCTCATAGCATCCCGCGGCGTGACTCCGGCTTGCACGCAGCCATCCACGAGCATTACCGGCGCCAATCCGCATGCCCCCAAGCACCGCACCGCTTCAACGGTGAACCTTCCGTCACGGGAAGTCTGGCCCACATCGGCTCCTGTACCGTTGACTATGCTGGCGAGGACATCCTTCGAGCCCTTGACATAACAGGCTGTTCCCAAGCAGAGCCGAACTGTGTGTCGTCCCCGAGGGGTCATGGAGAAAAAGGAATAGAACGTTACCACGCCATACACACGAGACGCTGGTATCCCGAATCCGCGGGCGAGTCGACGCTGCACTTCTTCGGGCAAGTAGCCGAATATCTCCTGAGCTTCTTTGAGAGCCGGAATGAGATACCTCGACTCGCCTGCATACTTGTCGATGACGCAGTCTAACTTATCAAGCTGTCCTCGCTGTATGATCGGTACATCTTGCCACAGCATCTTGTCTGGAACAGCTCCTGATGCTTTCACTTTTTCCTCCCTGCGCATTGCACACCAGTGCCTTGCGCGATGCTTCAGCTCTCGCGTTTGAGAGACTAACGAGCCTCACGCGTATCGAATCCCACTATCCCTCAATCTTCTCGGCCCACCCAGTCGGCAGGGGTGGTCTGCTCAACCTCGATAATGTCTTCCCAGGGAACCTCGTGGTCGCGAAAGATCTCCTCCAATGCCTTCTTGTGTGGGGCTTCCCACCAACAAAAGCGTCTGCCTTTCTCCAGGTTGTACCAGGTCTTCAGCCATATGGCCCTTCTCTCCTTTGCCAGCTCAACCCACCTGCCCGCGATTCTCTCCCGGGGGACCTCTGGCTCATTGTGGATCGCCAAGTAGTGAGGCATTTTCCCCTCCGTCTTCGTCCTGTAATGCGCCGCATTGAGCCCCTCTGCACGAGCGCCCTCTTCTGGGCAAGTGTGAAACCCGCAGCTTGCCTCATAGAGCGCAGCAAGCCCGCCCTTGACTCAAGGTCCCGAGTGGGCCGCAATTCTCAACGCGTGTCACGGTAAAGACCTTTGAGCTTGTGCTTTACGCCTCGAACCTCGCTCGCTCTTGGTGTTTGACCAGGTCGAAGAAGTCGCATCTCGAGCAGGCCTCTATTTTCGCCTCGAAGGTGTCCTGGCTCCCTCCATGGCACAGGGTGCCCAAGATGTTCCAACAAGACCTGCCGGCGTACAGCCCTCTATTCTTTCCCCAAAGCATGCGATCTTCCGCTACGGGGCAAATTCTCCCTTGATCTGTTTGGGCTCCCCCGGGCTCCTTCCCGCAATTCATGACTTCCCAACAATTCAGCACGAGTGGGCGAGTTTTCACTTCCCAGAAACGCCATTCCGAAGCCTTGGTGATGTCCACTTCCAGGATTTCGGACCATTTGATCCCCAGGTCACGGAAAACCTCTTCTATCACCTGGGCAGTCGGCGCATCCCATTCGCAGTAGCGCTTGCCCAACTCCATGTTGAAGAGCGTCATTCGCCAGTTGGCCCTTCTTTCGTTTTTTGCGATTTCGGTCCACCTGGATTCGAGCATCACCCGGTCTACGACCGTCTCCTCGTGCATGGTCAAGTATCTTGGCATGTCTTTCCTCCTCCTGAATTGTGTAGTTGCCGCTCGTCTGCCTTACGCGCGAAAGAAAGATCTTTTGCTCACCTCCTGTCAGGCTTGGAGACTGACATGCCTCCGTCGCTTGCGTGAAGCATTTCCCGTGCCAGGCAGCCCCGAAGAAAACGCAAATGATAACTGATTTGAATGACACAACATTATCCGAGTGTTGCTTGTGATGGAGAGAGTGGCGGCAGGTCAGTCGGAAGGAGCAACCGTCGGAAAATCAGACGGGCCTCTGACTTGATGAATTATATTAATAAGTTGCAAGAAGAGCTGTACGTCGAGAACTTCGACGTACCATTGATCCCCCAAAGGATATCAGAGGGTTACCTCAAAGCTGAATGTCCGGAAACTCGACGGTTAGGGTACCTAGGGGGACTCGTCAGTCTCGATCCCGAACTGTCTTATGTACTGGTAGAGGGAGTCGCGTGATATACCAAGCAAACGTGCGGCAGCCGTTTTGTTCCCACTACACCGTCTCAATGCCTCCGCACAGAGAGAATGCTTCACCTGGTCAGTAATCGTTCGAAGATTGCCCGAGGCCGGAACGTGCAGGTCGTGCCGCGATTCCTCATGGCCTCCTGGAACGGAGGGAATCGGAACTGAAAAGGGGCTGTTTCCGTCCCAGAGTATCAAAGCTCTCTCAAGAGCGTTTCGCAGTTCCCTGACATTGCCTGGCCAATGATACTTCGACATTGCAATCACACTGGCAGGATCGATCACAGGGATTTGCGTGAGCTGCAATTCCGCCGCAAGCTTTGCCATGATCTCTTCGAGCAGTATTGGAAGGTCTTCTATCCTTTCTCGCAAGGGAGGAACGGCAATGGTCAGCACGTTCAGACGATAGAAGAGTGCCTGAAGAAACCGGCCTGCCGCTATTTCGGATTCCAAATCACGGTGGGTGGCTGCCAGGATCCTGGCATTGACACTTATGGTCTTCTGCCCTCCCACGCGGACAAAGGACTTGGTGTCCAGGAACGTGAGCAGCTTGGCTTGCATTGGGAGCGGCAGCTCGCCGATTTCGTTGAGAAGCAGTGTGCCACCTTCCGCAAGCTCCAATAGCCCTCTCTTGGTGCCACGAGCACCCGTGAATGCCCCCGGCTCGTGGCCGAACAGCTCCGACTCGGCCAGTTCCTTCGAGATTGCTGCACAGTTTATGGCGAAGAACGGTCCGTTGCACCGTCTGGATCGATCGTGGATCCACCGCGCCAGGAAGTCCTTTCCGCTGCCAGATTCCCCGACGATCAGGATGATGCTTTGTCCGCACGCGGCATAATAGGCATCTTTGAGAGTGATTCCCATCGCCCCAGATGGGTAGTGTCTGATCGCTACGTGACCGTCAGGGGTAACTCGCTTGCGATCGGTTATATCCCGAGAGATTCCGCATAACCCTATTATTTCCCCCAAGCTGTTATGCATGGGCACTCGGATTTCGTGAAAGGTCTTGAGAATGCCCCTGATGCGCCTAGTCTGTTCGTGCTCTATTACGCGACCGCCAAGAACTCTGGTGTCCACATCCCTGATGTAAAGCGAGCCCTCGTGACCGAAGAGCTGCTCAAATGTTCGGCCGATGATTTTGGAGGCAGGCAGGCCGAGCATCCTTTCCATGGCGGGATTTACATGAGTGTACTTCAGAGATCGGTCTTTGAGGAAGATACTGTCCTCTGCTGCCTCGAAAATGGTTCGGAAACGCTCCTCGCTCTGGCGTAGAGCGTCTTCGGCTCGCTTTCGATCGGCAATTTCTGCGAGTAGGCTCTCGTTAGCCCTCTTGAGCTCGACCGTGCGCTCTTCTACGCGTTGCTCGAGCTCCTCGTTCATTCTTCTAAGGGCATCCTGAGCGCGCTTTTCCGCGCTTATGTCTCTAATGAAAACAGCCACACCTCCGACGTCTCGATCGGCTCCGAAGACAGGGTAACAACTTATGTCAAAGCACGAGCGCCCCCTCCGGTCTTCCCACCTAACGGGCATTCGAGTTTGAGCCACCAAATCGAACTGCACCCTTCTCTCTGCCGCTGCATCCTGTGTCAGGAAATCGAAGCAGCATTTTCCGATGAGCTCATCAGGGTCCTTGCCAAGGCTTTGGACAAGAGGCTTATTGAACGCAAGAAAATTCCCCTCGGCATCCAGGAGACATGCCATTTCTGTTGTGGCATTGAGGAGGGCTTCGAATCTCTCCTTGTTCACCTTGACCTGTTCTTCCGCCCGTCGTCGCTCGGTCACGTCGAGCGAGTATTCGATGACCTGTGCCACATCCCCGTGCTGATCGACAATCGGATACGCAAATATCTCGAAGAACCTCGGATCCCCAGACTGGTCGTAATGAACATGCTCCGATTTTGCAGGAGCTTTGTTCCTGAGAACCAATTGCAAAGGACAGGGGTGCTCGGAACCCGTGCATGGCTCAGTGCGGCCATGAGTAAGAGCGTAACAGGTGCCCTTGCGTGTCGAGTACATCAGCCTCGTTGCAGAATTCGCATGCACTACCTCGTAAGTACGTGCGTCAATTACGTAAAACGGGTGAGCCAATGATTCCAGCACGCAGCTCAAAAACTCGTTTTGCTCGCTGATCTTCTCTTGTGCTCGCTTGCGGTCAGTGATGTCCCGCAAACGGATTACGCTGCCCGCGGCTTTGCCAGTCCTGTCAGAAAATATCGCACCACTGATGCTAACGTCCAGGATTCGGCCGTCCTTGGTCAAGCGCCTCGTCTCTTGATTGCAAAAGTTCTCTCCCCGCAGGATCTTGTTGACCAATTCCTTGGTTTCAGGCCAGTTCTCCTCGGGAACAAAATCTATCCTTTTTCCTTCAAGCTCATCGAAGGTCCATCCGAAAACGCGGGAAAACGCGGGATTGATATAAGATGGAATACCATCCATGTCGTAAACAACAATTGGATCCGGCGAGGCCTCGAGAAGTCCTTGATAGAACTCTGCCGTCCTCTGGGACTCTTCGTAGAGTTCCTTATGATGCTGCCAAATCTCTTGAAGCTGTTCCTCGGTTCGCTTTCGGTCCCCGATGCATTGGGCAAGTAGTGACTCTAGCTCCGCAACACGACGCTGCGTCGCCGCAAGCTCGCGTGCGAGATCGCTCCTTGTTTGTTCGCTGTCTTCCATGAATGCCTCCGGAGGAATGGGGATTCAGGAACGGAGTAGAGAGCCTCCAAGAGCAACATGCGCTTGTGCGGAGAGCAGCGGGGAGCGTCAACCGCCAGTCCAACGAGGGCAGGAGATAAGGTGTCAGAAGGGGAGGGAGATTTCTTCGCCGGGGTAGCTTCCCCAGGATATTACTAGACGCGACTCCGGGAACGAGCAGCAGAATCCGAACACCTGCACATGCCAAAATTATACGAAATCGGGGAATTCAATTCAATGGCGAGCACCCTCCAGTCGATCCCGACACGCACAACTGTTGCGAGCAAATGTCTTAGCCGAACTTCGGTACTTAGCGAGCCACTGAGTTGGGCAGCACCAGGTCGGGACATATGAGCTTCAGCACCGCCACGTAGGGTTTGAGCCTATTCCGGGCGATTTGCACTCCTCGCTCTGCGCCGGCCGGCACATCCCGGGCTTCGGTGTCGGATCGTGGTCCTGTAGGGCTGGCCGCTGTTAGTACCTGATTCAGCATAGTGACCCATTCCTGAGCTATTTTAGCTGCGTCAGGATCGTTCCTCGTGACGTTGAGCATGGTTGCCAGGGATGAAGCGATGGACGCACTCAGCCGGGCGATCTTCTCGTCGTCGGTCAATTCAGAAGATTCTCCCAGAGCGGCCACTTCGTCCACACGGCGCTGGAGCACTTCACACACCGAGGGGTCCATCTTCACGTCGTCACTAGAGGAAGCCAGCGCTTGGGGACCTGGAACAAGGATCGCGAGCAAAGTAATTGCCAGCACCGGCACACGACACGTCTTAGCCATGTCACTTCTCCTTTCACGCTACGGACATTTCCAGCATGCCACGGCACTTGCAGAGAGGTCAAGCGAGCGACACCGCACGAACAAAGGTAGGAGCTCAATCCGAGGGACATTCTCACGTATAAGATCATGGCACCACCTCTCATTTGGATGTGGCCTGCTATGTCGACCTGATACCTGGAGTCCGGCAGCTTCAGCTTCCCTCATGAAAGAAGCACCATAGACAAGCCACCCATTGTTTTTCAGGAGCAACTCTTTGCAAACATTCTGTTTGACCAGGGTCAATGGGGTGAGATATGGTCAAGAAGAATCGGGAGGCCTGTTACCGGCAAAACCGTCTCACTTTTCGCGGCCCGCGAGGCTTCTCAAGAAAAGCTGTCATAGTCGTCGGAACACTGAGACGCGACCGAGCGACGACTCAGTGTTCCAGGGCTCCCCAAGAAGGTGGATCCACTGCACAAGTTCGGGGGACTTGGCTCTTCGAGAGAGGAGTCATTGTAGCAACAATTCCTGCAAAATGTTTAGGGGGCAAAGACATGAAGAGACTGTTTCCTTTTTGTTCCTGCGTTTTTCTGGCCATCGCACTCATCGGCACCGCTGTTGCGGACGAAAAGCCGATAAAGCTGGGAGCAATGTTCATAAGCTCCGGCCCGCTCGGAGGGTATGGAATCAATGCCCAACGAGCGATAGAAATGGCTGTTGAAGAGATCAATGCCGCGGGTGGTGTCCTCGGCAGGAAGATGGAGGCTTCATTCGGGGACACAAAATTGAATCCGGACGTTGCTGCTGAGCTCGCCAAGAAATTTATCGTCGAGGACAAGGTGGACTTCCTCATGGGGCCGACATCCAGCGCCATTGCATTGTCTCTTTCGGAAATAGCTCGAAAGCACAAGAAGATCCTCGTCGTGACACAAGCAGCCACGGACACCGTGACAGGGGACAAGTTCAATCCCTATCTCTTCAGCACGCTGAGCAATGTAATGATGCATTCCCGGGCAGGAGCGTATTACATGGCATCAAGGCCCTACAAGAAATGGATGTGCATCGGTCCCGATTACAACTATGGCCACGAATCCTGGCGCTTGTTCCGGGAAAAGCTCAAGGAGCTGAAGCCCGACACGGAGATCGTTGGCGAGACGTTTCCCAAGCTCATGGCCAAGGACTACTCCGCGCACATAGAGCAGATTCGTAAAGCGTCTCCGGATGCCGTCTGGTGCCCTCTGTGGGGTCAAGATGCCGTGGACTTCATCAAGCAGGCGAAGGAAGCCAAGCTCTTCGATACGATCAAGTTTGCGTTTCCCGTGGGAGCGGCTCTGGAGACGCTCGTCCCGCTCGGCAGAGAGACTCCGCCCGGCCTGTATATGGCCTCTCGGTATTTCTTCACCACTCCCGACTCTGCCGAGAACCGGGACTTTGTGAAGAAGTACTATGAGAAATTCAAAGAGTACCCCGATTACATGGCAGGAGAGACGTACGCCGGTGTGTACTTCATCAAGGCGGCGGTGGAACGTGCAAAGACGACCGATCCCGAGGCATTGGTCACGGCAGTTGAAAGAGAGCCCCTCGCGTGGCTAACCCCCGAGGGATGGAAGATCATGCGGCCTGAAGACCATCAGGTGGTGGAAGACGTAGTGTGGGGAGAAACAGCGTACAGCGAAACATACGGATTCGCTGTGCTCACGAACATTCAGTCCATACAGGGCGAACAGATATGTCGCACGCCTGAAGAGCTCAAAAAGGTTAACAGGAACCCGTAACACCGCATGCCCGATACTGCGTCCGACCGGCCGTAAAGTGGGCGTTGCCGAGAAGGATGCCTGCGGGTAATCGCCAGTGCTGGCAACCTGTTATACCCGCTGAGATGGATTGTGCTTGACAATTTTGCTTGACCGGAAAAAAGTGGAAGGAGGTGCATACCATGGCACCAATGTGTGGCTCTTCATACCGGCTTCCTCCGAGTCTCGCACTGGAGTTCTCCGGTGACCGGCCGTGACTCGAGGGTGTGAGGAGGCATACATCATCCTGGAGCAAGAGGAGGTCAAAGGGTTGTGAAAAAGGCCGTGTTAATCGTTGTGGCTGTGCTGATGACGCTCGCATACGCAACAGCGGCATCTGCCTTCTTCGCATGGGCTCCGTACTCCATGTGGGGCGGCCCGGGTTGCTGGAGTGGAGCGTCCAGCAGCGGTTACTATTGGCCCTCGAGCGCTTCCAGCAGCGGGTTCGCCTATCCATCCGTTTCATGGTCTCGGGGCCATTTCTACGGTGCCTCCAGCAGCAGCGGGTATTGCTATCCTGTAAGCTCATCCAGCGGCGGATGGTACTGGCCGGCAAGCTTCTCATCGAGCGGGTACTACTATTGAGTATTATGACTCCCTCCTTACCTGCCCGGAAGGTTTAGAGGCGACTTCGTTGACCGGACGCAGTCGCCTCACCTTTTTCGGCTGGGGTTGACAAGGGAGCCGGAATAGTTTACTGTTTTCCTAAAGGGCGAAACGGAGAACCGTGCATGAGCGTCGAAAATAACGAAAGACTCAAGATCAAGGCCGAAGTCTTCAAGGCGATGGGGCACCCCATTCGTCTCGGAATAATTGAATTGCTGCAGAGCCGTGAGCTATGCGTCTGCGAGATCGTCGACTACGTGGGAACGGGAATGTCAAACGTGTCCAAGCACCTGTCTATGTTGAAGCGAGTCGGGATTGTTACCGATCGTAGAGATGGGCTCAAGATCATGTATCGACTAACCATGCCGTGCGTGCTGGATTTTGTGCGGTGCGTGGAGGGACAAGTCCTCGGCAATTTGGATAGACAGCGCGCAGCTATGGGAGGGTGAAGAGCGTGGCGTTGACCACGACAATACCCTTGAGCGTGAGAAGGGCTCCCAGTCCGAACGCAACTAGGAATTCATCATTTTCGATATGTGCCGCTCGCCGGTTCCCGCTCCGGTGGGGATTTTCTAGAGCGGAATGGAGAGCCCAGCTTTTGGCTTATTTCGAGGCAATTCGATAGATGTCGATTTTGGAGGGGAGAAGGGGCTTGACATGGAGGCGCGCGAGTTTTACTATTTGGTGGAATAGTGAAATAAGCGCGGCCGGGCCCGCGGCACCTTGTCCACTACTCGGACCGAGGTTGGCACGCCAAATGCCCCCCAAGAGCTTGTCCCATCAACCCAAGTCCGATACCGGCCCAATGGAGCAAGGGTTGCCAACGATAGAGGGAAGGTCAATCGAAGGGTCAGCTCCCATGTGTGGTGCCGGGCCGCACCTGTCCAACGATCCGTAGGACCCAGAATTTCGAAAGAGCCAAAGTCTGGCAAGGTAGCATTATGTCACAAGAAAAGAAGGTATCCGTCGTCCGAAGTGAAAGCGCTGTGGACCCGCATTTCATTGAGATAGCAGAAGAAGGTTCTTCGGCATCCCTCCGGTCATTTTTCCTCAGGGTGAAGTCCGACCTGAGCCTGTCCTATTGGACGGACCAGTGGAAGCCCCTGGCTGCGATAACTGGGATTTTCCTGGTGTGTTACTACTTGCCGATCGGAAATGCTCGTTTCGACAATGCAGTGATGGAGGCGTTTCACCTGGTCAAGTGGTACGCTCAGGAGCATGTGCTGCTCTGTCTCGTTCCGGCCTTCTTCATCGCGGGAGCGATAGCCGTTTTCGTTAGCCAAGAAGGGGTGATGAAATATCTGGGACCTACGGCCCCGAAATATATCTGCTATCCGGTCGCGTCTGTATCCGGGACAATCCTGGCGGTGTGCTCGTGCACGGTTCTCCCGTTGTTTGCGGGCATTTGGAGCCGTGGAGCCGGATTGGGGCCTGCCACAGCGTTCCTCTATTCCGGGCCTGCAATTAATGTTCTCGCGATCATACTCACGGCCCGTATCCTGGGTCCCGAGCTGGGAATCGCCCGTGCGGTGGGGGCTGTTACGTTCAGCGTGGTCATTGGCGTGCTCATGCATTTGATATTCTGGAAGGAGGAGCAGGAGAGAGCCAAGATGTCGCTTGCGTCAATGGGCACTCCTGCAGAAGATGGACGTCCGCTGTGGAAGACGGCGACCTACTTCGCATTGATGGTGGGGATCCTCGTTTTCGCAAATTTGGGTAAGCCCGACCAGGCTACCGGCCTGTGGTATGCCATCTACTCGCACAAGTGGGTAATAACGAGTATCCTGTCGGTTCTCTTTGCGGTTGCGCTCGTGAAATGGTTCGATATGCCCCTGTGGAAAACCTTGCTCCTC
This sequence comes from Thermodesulfobacteriota bacterium, assembly GCA_040753915.1. Lineage (GTDB taxonomy): Bacteria > Desulfobacterota > Desulfomonilia > Desulfomonilales > Desulfomonilaceae > JBFMDN01. Next base: position 21,834 of record JBFMDN010000014.1, read on the forward strand.
TCTATTCCCGTGGTTGTGCTCGCGTGGACATTTCCCGATACACCGTTAGTCTCGTTCACGGCTGGGGTGGTAGCGCTTTCCGTGCTCACTACGACAAGTGGTGGCGAATCAGAGGAATGGTTCAACGAGTCCTGGGGGTTCGCCAAGCAGATCCTTCCGCTGCTTCTCATAGGCGTCCTGGTAGCCGGATTTCTTCTCGGGCGGCCGGACAATGAGGGGGTGATACCGTCGGCATGGGTGGCGTGGGCTCTCGGAGGCAATTCAATCTGGGCCAACGCAATCGCATCGGTGGCGGGAGCATTCATGTACTTTGCTACACTAACCGAAGTTCCCATTGTGGAAGGCCTCATTGGGAGTGGCATGGGCAAGGGGCCGGCACTGGCTCTTCTCCTGGCAGGACCCGCACTTTCCCTTCCGAACATGCTTGTCATAAACAGTGTGATGGGCCCTAAGAAAACGGTGGTTTTCGTAGCACTCGTGTGCGTGATGGCAACGATCTCCGGGATCGTCTTCGGGGCAATCGTGGGGTAGTCTCGAAAAGAGCGTGTTCACCCCGTCATCTGGTGGTTGATACCTGAGCTGACTGTATGCCAATGTCAGGTGGAGCAATCAATGTACACATGGTGATCCCGCGGTTGTTATGCAGCGGGAACACTACCGCACGATGAAAGCATAGCTTTATCGGGAAAAAACGTGGAGGAAACGATGAAAGTGGAAATTCTCGGCGTAGGATGTGCAAAATGCAACAAACTATATGATCTTGTGACCGGACTGGTCAAACGAGAAGGAATTGATGCAGAGGTGGTCAAGGTTGAAGATATCAAGATCTTTGCCGATTATGGGGTGTTCATGACCCCTGCTTTGGTGGTGGATGGCGATGTAAAGGTTGCCGGGAAGGTCCCCAAGGAGGGCGATGTTTTGAAGTGGCTCTCATCCTAGCGGAAAGAATACGGCAACCACGGGTCGAGGGCATTCTTGCCCATAACTGGAGCGACAGATATTCCCGTTGACGCTGTGGCATGAGCTGTGAGCGGGGACGAGATCTAGATTATCCTCCGGATGGAACCGGCCGGTGACGCGACCGATTCACCGGCATTTTTCGAGTCCGTCGAATTTTTGGGGTTGACGGCCGTAGAGCGAGGTGGTAGCCTCCGCGCAAGATGATGGGAAAGGGTTGCTACACACTCGAGACCTAGAAAAGGCTCCTTTCCAGGGTGTGATGTGAGTCGGAATAGCATGAACGATCGGAAGCTGAAAAAAATTCTCGCCCTATGCGTATTGCTGACAATGGTCTCACCCTTTCTTGCGAGTTCACGGCTACCGTGCGCGACAAACTATTCTATGGCAGCAGAGCTCTTGAATTGGGAGCGTGAATCTCGCGCTCTCATCCCTGCCAACCTGAGTTGGAACCTGAAACAGGGAGCCATGGATTCTCGTGCGACCGGAGCTGGCGGGACTTCAGAATGCAGTTGCAAGAAGAAGAAAAGCTGTCCCGCTATTCCGAGAGTTGCGCTCTTGTCCCACGTGAGCTCTCGGTCTGTCGAGTCTGAGCACAAGAGATCCGTAACAGGCCAGGCATCGATAGCCCATCAGATCTATGTCGGGTTCGAGGGGGTTCCAACTGCACGATCCGGAGTGCTGTTGTTGAGTTGGGACTACATTTTTCCCTCTACCGATCCGACCCGTACCCGCGTTCTTCTTATCTGATACATCATCCACGACTATACTACGAACGCGCCTGTAGAAGTGCGGTGTTTTTGCACGTCGGGAATCCAAGTGTCCGAGTGCAACGTCAATCGCTAATCGTGGGCAACGTCGTACAGCTCAGACGACCTCGGTAGTTTTCTCGACCCTAAGCCGATTGGGTCCGTGATTCGGAGCCATCGCAGGGTTGTCCATTGTGTCGAGGTCTGGAAACCATTGGACGCAGAAGATTTGTCCTGTTTTGGAAACTAAGTGACGCATCCCTCGGAGGGAAAGTCTCAAATGGATTTGGCTCAGACAAATCTGAAAACTACATTCGCGACAGTAAGTAAGGAGTAGACGGAATGAAAAAGGAAACCCTGAGGACAGTATTCGTTTCAATGTGTGTAACGCTTCTCATGCTTGCCGGTTCCACAGCGTTCCCCAGCGAGCGCATAAACTTGCAGGCGCTGATGGCCAAGAGGGTTCCTGTCCTTCTTGAATTCGGCCGGGGCTGGTGTAAGCCGTGCAAGTATATGAAGCCCATTCTTGACGATATGGAAAGGGCTTACGCGGGAAGCGCAATCGTGAAGACGGTTGACATGGATGCGAACGCGGACCTCGTGCGGAGCTTCGGAATACGGGTGATGCCGACGCAGGTCTTTTTGATGTCCGACGGGAGAGAATTCATGAGAAACGAGGGCACCCTGGAGAGAGAGCAGATCATGCAAGTCTTTTCAAAGATGGGGCTAGCTCCTCCTCAACTCGGGGCGGCCCGGTAGCAGGAGCTGCGGCGGTGTTGTCTTTTTCACGGAAGGCCGACACCGTCGTCCTGGGAGAACTCTCGACGAAGGTAACCAATTGAGACGCGCTACAATCCAAGGAGGCTTTAATGGAATCGATTTTTTCAGTAGTCGAGCAGTGGGTGTCATCGGGAAGTCTTACACTTGCGGCAGGAGGCTCATTTGTCGGGGGAGCCTTGACTGCCATGAATCCCTGCGTGATCGTGATGGTACCCCTGCTGATCGGGTTTATAGGTGGTATGGGCGAGGAGATGACGACCAGGAAGTCTTTCCTCTACACGGTTGTTTTTGTTCTCGGATTCAGTGTTGAGCTCGCTGTTCTCTTCTCAGTGGGATTGGCTGCCGCGCCGTTTCTGCAGTCCAAGTACATGATTTACGTGGTCGCTGTCATATGCATTCTCCTGGGATTGCATTTCATGGATCTGGTGCACATTCCGCTCCCCATATCGCAGGACCGTCTGCCGAAGTATACGGGCTATGTGGGGGCCCTCGTTTTCGGGTTCATGTTCGGCCTCGTGTCACTCCCGTGCACAGGGCCTGCACTGCTGCTCATAGTGAGTCTCATCCCTGTCAAAGGTGCATTGTTTGGCGGTGTGATGATGTTATTCTATGGCATCGGGCACTGCCTGCTGATAGTTGCGGTGGGAACGTCTGCTGGCGCGGCCAGGCATATTCTGGGATCCGCGAGGCTCCACTCAGCGAACATGTTTGTGAAGAAGGCAGCGGGGGCCCTGCTGGGCATCGTTGGCCTTTACATTGCCCTAGGGGCTTTGTTCCCGGATCTGGGGTTCGCGTTCTGAATCAGTTGCACCAGGAGGGATGAATTTGTCCGATGCAGATTATACCCGGATTCGGGTCGGTGACGTGCAGGTAGGCCTTCTTGGTATGAAGGAATCGTTTCTCGAGGTAATCCGGTCCCATGAGGCAAGCCAATGGGATGAGCAGGTGTGGTCGGCTCTCCTGGAACTTTTGCGCAGGAGAAACTATATCCCGAGCTCAGCGGAGGGAGAGTACAAGAAGGCCATCGAACGAGAATTCCGCACGTTCTTGGGACAGGATGTGGCGACCGAGTCTCCGCACGTCATGCTTGTTCAGGTGCTGGGCCCAGGTTGCTCCCAATGCAATCGTCTTGAGCAAGTGGTCAGGAGTGCCCTTTCGGAGCTCAACCTTCCTGCATCCCTGGAGCACGTAACCGAACTGAACGAGATAGCCAAGCACGGAGTAGTCAGCACACCGGCTCTCGTGATAAACGGTAAGCTCTTCTGCATGGGCAAGATCCCTTCACCGGTCAAGATCAGAGAATGGTTGACGAAAGAGGCACCGGTTCCCTCGCCTGATTCCGGTGCCTAGACCATCAACGAGTGCAGAAAGGAGCGAGAGGTTCAGGAATGCAGGCCATTGTCAGCATATTCCTCAGAGCTTTGGTGATTCTTGGAGTCTGGGCGTCCGTCGGCCTGGTAGCGAACCTCGTTTCTCCTGAAGGAATACCTTGGGTATACGTGCAAGCCAAGACGATGGAGGTAGCGGGGATCAGGGTTGCTCTCATAGATGTAAACGAGGCACGGAAGCTCTATGATGACGGTCAGACGGTGTTCGTGGATGCCAGGAACCAGCAAGATTACGCGAAGGGAAGTGTGAGAGGCTCTGTGTTCTTGTCTCCAGATGATGTCCATGAGCGCTTTATCGGAGTCCAAGGTCTGCTCCCGGAGGATTCACGGATCGTGCTGTACTGCTATGGGCCTGAATGCGACATGGCAGAGCGTGTCGCCGAATTCCTGGGTCAAGTGGGTTATAGGAAAATGATGATAATGACGGACGGCTTTGCCGCATGGGAGCGCGCCGGTTATCCAGTGACACGACCTTCAACTCAACGTTAAGCCTGGCGGTTTACGAACACTGGGCCAAGAAGAGAGAAGTCGCGAGATGAGATCATGACAGAGAGCAGCGAGAGCCCGTACGAGATTCTTGGTCTTGAATCGTCGGCAACCGATCGGGAAATCAAGAGGCGCTACAGGCGTCTTTCCCGGAGATTCCACCCGGACCTCAACCCGGATGATCCTCAAGCAGAGGAGAACTTCAAGAGGGTCCAGTGGGCATATCGTTGCCTGACGGTGGGACAGACCAGCAAAACTGTACACGAGCCTCCAACCGGACACCGAGGGGATGCGGACGCCTTCATCGACGACGTACACCCGTTTCATGGGTTCTTTGCTGCCCTACGAGCTTACAGCATGACGATGCGAGAGAAGAAGAACAAGGGAGAGGACGAGGCAAAATGACATTGAACGAAAAATCCGCTGGACAGGCCGTGAGATTCGTTACGGTGGTACTCCGCCTGTTAATAGGCGGTCTCTTCATCTATGCAAGTATTCACAAAGTCCTCGACCCGGCGTCGTTTGCGGTTGCGATCCGCAACTACATGATCCTCCCTCCAGCGTGGAGCAACATCGTCGCAATCTCGCTCCCATGGATCGAGCTCGGTGCAGGCCTTTTTCTGATCCTTGGCATTCAAACAAAGCCTGCGGCGCTGCTCACCACGGGCATGCTCGGGGTCTTTCTCGGGGCCATTGTGTATGCCTACCTCATAGGTCTGGACATAGACTGCGGGTGTTTCACCTCTTCCCAGAACTCCACGGGACGGGTTGGAATCTATCATATCGTTCGTGACACAGCGCTCGTTGCTGCGTCTTTCTACGTCCTCGTGATGGACCGAGGCGACTGGAGCGTGGCGAACATCTGCCGCTCTGGAGGCTTCTTTGGCTTCCGCAGAGCATGAATGCCACTCGCAAAAGCCTCGGAAAAGATTGTCCCTCTCTGAAAGAGTGCACCGCAGGGTGAGTGGCAGCCAGAGAACTAGAGTCCAAGAAATGTTCAAGAAAGGAGAACAAAGGTGTCTGAAGAATGTTGCGCTCCCAGTAGCAATATTATGATTCTCGCTTGCTCCGGGGCATCCAATGTCGGGCAGCTCTCGAATCAGGCAGCGGTTGAGCTGACTCGTGAAGGCTTCGGCAAGATGTTTTGTCTCGCCGGCATCGGAGCCCATCTGAGCGGATTTGTCCAGTCAGCAAAGGACGTGCCTGCAATGGTCGCCATTGATGGGTGCCCAGTGGCCTGCGCCAAGAAGATTCTGGAGCATGCCGAAGTGCCAATTCAGGCTTATTTGATGCTCACCGACCTGGGGATCGAGAAAAACAAGGACACGAATATCGAACCCGACGTGCTGGCAAAGGTTAAGGCTGCTGTGAAGGAAGCCTGTCGAGGAAGACAGGCCGACTGGACGGAATACGGTTGCGGCCCGGCCGGGTGCTCCGTGTGATGGAGCGTTCTCCCATAGGACTTCTTGGCATGAGTGTCGAGGGATAGTGCTCTGTGAGTAGAGTGGAGGCCCCGATGAGAAGACTCCTTTTGACAATGTGCCCAGTATCGCTCGGCATCGCTCTCAGCAGTCTGACAGTCTTTGCGGAGTCGAACGCAACGTGGGTGGACAGACTGAAACATAATGATCCCGGAACCCGAGTGAAGGCCGCTGAGGACCTGGCAGGAGGGTGAACGAAACCTGCGGGAGCGGTCGCACCCTTAATGAGAGCATTGAAAGACCCAGATTGGAGAGTACGCCGAGCAGCGGCCCTTGCTCTGGGCACCTTCGCGGGGACTGGGGCAAAGGCCGTTCCCGTGTTGCTGGACCTGCTGAATGATGAGCAGGCCGAAGTCAAGCGCGCAGCCGTTCTTGCACTGGGAAAGCTTGGGAAGGCCAACTCGGATGTTCCCAAGATTCTGGAGACAGTCGCGAACGAGCGGGACTCGCAGACAAGACAAGCAGCAGCAGTCGCCCTAGCATTGCTGGGAAAGGCCGAAGAACCGTTGATCCCATTGCTCGTGGCTGCGATGCTCAGCGGGGATGAGTATACCGCCGACGCGGCGGTCGCAGGATTGCGCACGTTAGCTAGTAGAATGCCGGATGCATTGATGCCTGCACTCTTGAAAGATCTCGAAAATGCAAAGGGTCCTAGCTTCGTACGGATCTTGCAAGTCTTGGCTTCCGCGGGGCCGTCGGCCAACCAAGCTTTGCCTAAGCTGGCCGGCATCTACGGTACGATGCCCGTAACGGCTCGAAGGGAGATCCTCTCAAGGTTGGGCACCATCGACAGGAAAGGAGATCACGCTCTCCCCCTCTTGAGAATTGGCTTGGAAGACCCCGATCCAGAACTTCGAAGGGATGCCATCGTGGGATTACTCCGGTATCGGGGGCGATCCGGTGACGTATTGGGGTTGCTAGTCGAGGCACTCAATGATGCCACGCCCAAGAATAGAATGTTGGCTCTCGGGATTCTGCGCGGAATGGGCAAGAATGCTTCGGAAGCCCTACCACAAGTGATTTCCCGCACGGGGGATTCCGACCCGGAGGTTCGGACCTCTGCGCTAAGCGCTATGATCGCTATGGCCGAAGCCACGGACGAGGCAGTTAAGGTATGTGAGGAAAAACTTTCCGACCGAGACGATCGAGTGAAATGTGCGGCTGTGAAGGCGCTCCTCAAGATGGGTGGCAGCGAGCGCGGCAAGGTGGTCTCAGTATTGGACAAAGCACTGAGGGAGGAAAGGCAGCAAAAGATTCGACAGTGCATTCAGTCCGCCCTGAGGCAGCTCTCTCACAGTGGAGACAGGCCGCCAGGTTGAGGAAACTCGCATGAGACGTGCTCTCGGGATAGAAAATGCGTGGGTCGCTGGGGCTCCCGTGATGCCTCAATATTCAGCGAAGTTCTGGTCGTGACGCAATGAAGCTTTATCGTGTCTGGTATGGGAAGCGAGGGCTGACGCTCAGTCTCGCCGTACTTATATTGTTAGTTTGTTGCGCTCCCGGCTATGGGCAGGGTCCCCCTCGGGCAACCACCCTGGATGAATTGATCAGGATGTTTGATTCATCGAGCTGCAAGGAATGCCACAAAGAGATCTATGAGCAGTGGGAGAAGTCCCATCATTCTAGATCCCTGATGGGTATCGATGACCAGGCGCTCCTGCCGCCGGTCCTCAAAAGGATCGGCAGGCCGGGAATGCCCCTGGAACAGCTCGTCAGAAGCGATCTTCCGTGCTTCAAGTGTCATTATCCCCAGGCCAGGTACGGAACCGATCAAGTGGCCCGAGAGATCGCGATCGCCTCACTTAAGAATGACAAGTCCACGCTGAGAAAGCTGAACATTAGCTGTCTTGTATGCCATAATGACAAGGCTGTAGTGCATGGTCGTCCTGAAGAAGGGATCGTGTATGGCAACAAAGACATCCCCGAACACGAAGGATATCCTGTCAAGAAGAGTCCTTTGCTCAAGAATTCGCTGATGTGCGGGCAGTGTCACGGTTTGGGGCCGGTATTGGATTCTGTTGACATGCCAGTGCAGTGTGCAACTCTGTATGGAAGTTATCTTCATGCCTACATTCCTGCCGGCGGCACAAAGACCTGCCAAGAGTGCCACATGAAAGACGCTGACCATTATATGCCGCCAGATTTCAACAATAGAGGGGACCTGTCAACACGCCTCGGAGAATCATTGCCCATGGAGGTCGACACCCTCACGTACACCTATCACCCGAAAGAAGACTCGTTCTTGCCCATGGTGGTCGTGAAGACGAAGATCACGAACAAGGCCGGACACCGTATTCCGGACGGGTGACCGTCAAAGACGCAGGTGGTCCTGGAAGTGACTGCAAGTACGGAAGACGGCAAGACAATCTTTGAAACCTCCAGAGTGTATGCTCCCCAGGCAACTGACTCTCGGTCCACACAAACGGCATTGGGGCCGGAGAACAAATTGGGGCTGATACGCGACACGAGTATTCAGCCTTTCGCCCCGAAGGAGGAAACTGTCGAAATCCCTCTGCGAGCAGGCTTGAGGGAAGCAGTAGTGGTAGCAAATCTCAGTTACCGCCCCCGACCGGGGAATGTGTACCCCATTCACAATGTGATTCGGCGGGTTAGCCTCGATCAAACAAGGTAGGCCAACCCTGGCGCAACAGGGAAGGAGGTATTGCCGTGCTGCTCAGTGGGTACAAGAAGCAAATGTTTAGGCCGAAGTGCAATCCGAGCTTTCAGTCGGTTCACTGCGTGGCCAAGTTGGACGAAGACATATCGGAGGTGCTGCCGTATCTGAACACAGCACTTGGAGGGGGAGGAGACTATGTTCCCTCCCCTCCAACTCTGACGCTGAGGATTCACGGCAAGCTGATTTCTCTGCATGCTCGCGAAATCTATGTAAACGCGCTCAAGGATGAAGAGGAGGCAGAGAAAATTCTCGGGTGGCTCAAGAAGGAGATTAACGCAGCTTGGGAGAAAAGGGCCGAGATTGAGCCGACCTATGAGGCGCCGGCAGTGCCCCAAATGATGGAAATTCTCAAGCTCCTGCCGAAAACCAACTGCCGCAAATGTGGCGAGCCTACTTGCACGGTGTTTGCGCTGCGGACAGCCGAGGGTGTCAAGGGTTCCGACGACTGTCCGGATCTCAAGGGTGACAACAAGACTCGGCTGGAAGAATACTTAGGCCGCTTCCAGTTTGAGGTTCAGTAGGCCTCGGGCTCGGAGGAAGTGGAAGCGCACAATGCGTCGGTAGGTTTTCGGGTACGCGCGGGGGAATCGAGGGAATTGCCGATGGCTTGCTAAACGATTCCTCTTCCTCGCTCGAGACTGAGATCTTGCAGATATCGCAACTTTTTTCTTGACAGGAGTTCTGAGGCGTGAAATATATCGATGCATGTCGCTATATCGATTAAATGACCTCAACGCCTGCGCTGAAGCATTTAAGGCACTGTCCAATCCCAACCGCCTCGCCATCTTCCTGCACTTGGTCTCATGCTGCCCACCGGGTACTGCATGCAACTTCGATGAGGAGATGAAGAAATGCGTAGGTGACCTTGGAAAGGGGCTCAAAATAGGCCAATCTACAATCTCCCATCACATTAAAGAGCTCAGAAGGGTTGGATTGATTCATGTGGCAAAGAAGGGACGTTACACCGAGTGCTGGGTTGATGGCGAGGCAGTAGTGCTCCTGGCAGACCTTATGACCGGCAGGCTGTCCATTGACGGTCATTGCACAGACTCGCCACTTTCGGCCGTTTCTCAGAAATGATCCCTGTTTTCCTGATGAGTCCGCCCACTCCTGCAATCGAATCCGTGCCGGGGAGCGTTCGGGCATGCGATGCAATACCTTTGTGCCCTGTTGCAGTCAAGGGGCCACAAGTCCGCGTGAGGTCAAGGAGGACTATCATGATTCATTGGAGAATTGTCCTGGCCGTTCTAACAGCAGTCCTGTTAGTCGGCCATTCTTCGAACATCATTGCTCAACAGCCACAACCTGCAAGAGGCAAGGGGCTGATAGCCATTGAGCAGGCAGCGAAAGCCAACAAGTACCTTTTCATTTTCTTCTACCGTGAGCAAGACGATCGCACGGGCGCCATGAGCCACGTATTTAATGAAGCTGTCAAGTCGTTAGCCGGACGGGCCGATTCTGTGATGGTGCCGATTAGCGATCCGGCAGAGGCCGCTATTCTGGGGAGGTTTCAAGTAAGTCGTGCGCCGATGCCTCTTGTGCTCACTCTCGCCCCGAACGGAGCGGTGACTGGGGGCTTTCCAGGCAATTTCACCAAGGAGCAGCTTCTAGGCTCATTCGCTACTCCTTGCATGGAAAGACTTCTGAAGGCCATTCAGGATGGCAAGCTGGTGGTCTTGTGTCTCCAAAATGGGCAGACGCGACTCAACGCGGAAGCGATGAGGGGAGTCCAGTCTTTCAAGGAAGATCAACGGTACTCGAGGGCAGTCGAGGTACTCATGCTCGACCCGAGCTCTGCTGTGGAGAGGCCGCTACTGCTCAAGTTGGGTATCAGGACGGCGGTCGAAGAGGCTATAACTCTGCTTGTTGCTCCACCGGGATCGGTGATTGGAAGTTTCAAGGGGGCAACGGACAAGAATCAGCTTGTCTCCACACTCATGAGCGCTGCCTCAGGCTGCGGTGCCGGCTGCCAGCCTGGACAGTGCGGTGTCTCAAATTAGGGGAGCGGAACATATGCGACTGAGAAAGCTTGTATTGAGAGAGCTCTTTGAACGCAAGAGTCAGGTCATCACCGGGCTGATGGCCATTCTCCTCGGCATTACAGTGATCGTGGCTATCAAAAACATTACATTTTACTCTGAAAAAGCTGTTGCCCGAGAGCTGGATGCCCTGGGAGCCAATATACTCGTCTTGCCCAAGTCTGTAACTCTCCAAAACTATTACAGCGCCGACATGCAAGGGGAAGAAATTCCTGAAGAATATGTGGAGCGCCTTACCCAGTCGAATCTGCAAGGGGTGGACAATTTGTCTCCCAAGCTGTCGGTTCCTGTGGAGATCCAGGGTCATAGGTTCACACTTACCGGGATCTTGCCCAAGAGCGAATTTCAAGCCAAGGCCGTCTGGCAAACTGCTGGAGTGTTCTCGAGGCCGGAGGGTTGTGGGACCGTTGCCTCCATTCCCGGACTGACTCCTGAGCCGCCAAAAGAGACCTTGGTACGCACGAGGGTTATCGAGACTCTGAGCAGCGCAGAGGCCTTGGTTGGCGCAGATGTCGCCGCCACTCTCGGCGTTAAAGCGAACGACACCATTTCTGTCATGGGGAAGACCTTTACCGTGGCTGCGGTACTCCCAGAGACTGGCACAGTTGACGATTCTCGAGTTTTTGCTCATCTGCACACTGTGCAAGAAATCGCCGGAAAAGGCCGCGCCGTCAACGTCATCGAGATTGTGGGATGCTGCGACCAGATATCCAAGGGGCTGGCTAGCAGGATTAACGGCTTGCTTCCTGAAGCGAAGGTGGTGACGATAGCCCAGGTCGTGGATACTCAAATCAAGACAAATCGCATGATGTCCAGTCTGTCAATGGTCTTTGTAGCTGTCATTGTTCTGGTGGGAGGAGCGAGCATAGCGAATTACATGTATGGCAACGTCCACGAACGGAGGCGCGAGATCGGAACTCTCATGGCTTTGGGGGCTGGTTCTGGTCTTGTCCTGAAAATGTTCCTCCTGAAAGCGTTGTTGTTGGGGCTAGCCGGAGGGGTAGCAGGGTATGTGCTTGGCACTGTCCTGGCGCTACTTCTTGGGCCCAAGCTCGCAGGAATCATCGTGCTGCCGATGCCGACCCTCATGCCATGGGCAATAGGAATATCCGTTTTCATAGCTCTCGTTGCGAGCTACTTTCCGGCCAGACGTGCCGCCTGGCTTGATCCCTTTGCCACCCTACAAGAGGTATGACCCATGATGAAGATGGAAACTGTAACCAAGACATACAATCATCGGGGCCCAGCGGTGACCGTTCTCAATAATGTGAATCTGGAAATTCCCCAAGGGGACTTTGTCTCCATCGTTGGCCCGAGCGGAAGCGGGAAAAGTACCCTCCTCCTCATGCTGGGGGGGATGCTCTCTCCTTCCCGCGGACGGGTGGAGATAGATGGTGAATCCCTGTACGACCTCGCGCCGGACGAGAGAGCAACTGTGAGGCGAAAGAAAGTGGGATTTGTCTTTCAGACATTTAACCTCGTGCCCTATCTGTCGGCTGTGGAAAATGTGCAAATTCCACTGTTCCTCGCTGGACTCGGAGAGTCAGAGCAGCAAGAGCGAGCATCTTCGCTGCTTTCACGTCTTGGCCTTGGAGATAGACTGCAACACAAGCCGCTGGAATTGAGCGTGGGGCAACAGCAGAGAGTGGCACTGGCTCGCACGCTTGCCAACGACCCTCCCATAATTCTGGCAGATGAGCCCACCGGGAGCCTCGACCCGGAAACAAGTGCTCAGGTGATTGCCTTTCTTGAGCAAATGAATGAGGAGGGGCGAACCGTGGTAGTGGTGACTCACGACCCCAAGGTTGCTCAAAAAGCGAAACGCTCATTGAAACTGGATGGTGGAAAGATCTCGTTCGGGAACAGGGAGGTATCTTGAAAAAGTCACGTATGATAGTACTCACGATGATTATTTCTTCTGTTGCTCTGATCTCTTGTGGCATCCGGGGTGGAGCGCCCGGCGCGTGCGGGTGCTCAGGCGGGTCTTGCGGGAGCCAGCCCCAGTCATCATTGGCTCCAGGGCCAGGTCCTTGGTCTCGGGAAAGGCCTGCGCTGAGTGCAGTGTCACCCACCGGAAGCGCCTTCGGTACCAGCACCGTTCGCGGCGCTCATGCTACTCAGAAATACTAATCATGACAATCAGTTGAACCCCGCCCATCGTGGGAGAAGCACACGGGCGGCAAGCGGCTGGGGTGAAGCCACCGGGAATCTCGCGAACGGCATCGGTGAGAAGGGAGGGACGGGACAGTCGCAGCGCCAGTCTGGAGACTGTGACTGGGTCGCGGTAGGGACATCAGTTGCCTGATGCCCCCCGCACAGATCCGTACGAGCGGGTTTCCCGCATACGGCTCCTACCTTGGGTGGATAGCGCAGAAACGCAAACAAGGATGAGGATGCAGAATACGGGCACGAGGGAGCCAGTGATTCGCAGACGGACCAAACCGAGCCCAGGTGATGCGACGGCGATCTCCCCGGCGGCGCAGAGCATGAAACCACTGCCGAATCACTTGGGTCCGGAAGGAGGTAATGCTTGCTATATTGCCGGGGACGGCATGATAGTTCATGTAGCCTTGCACCACGCTGCGAAGCCAATGGGCCACGACGCCGACGCCGGCATGCATCTGACGTCTCAGTTGCGTTTTGACGGCTTGGAGGGTGGCCCGAAGGCGCTTGGTAATGGTCTTGCGCCTGACGGCGAAGCGTTTTCCATCGCGGGTCCTACTGCAGATATGCGTAAAACCCAGGAAATCGAAGGTCTCCGGCTTGCCCTCTCCCAGTCGACGACGCTTCGGAGCCGCAGAGGGGCCGAACTCGATCAAGCGCGTTTTATCCGGGTGAAGGGAAAGGCCGAAACATTCGAGACGCTCCCGGAGGTCTTCAAGGAAGCGTTCCGCCTCGCCGCGATGCTGGAATCCCAGGACAAAGTCATCGGCATAGCGGACGATGATCACATCGCCCCGTGCATGACGGCTTCGCCATTGTTGTGCCCACAGGTCCAGGACGTAATGAAGGTACACGTTGGCAAGCAGCGGAGAGATCACCGCCCCTTGGGGTGTGCCCACCGTGGTCACGGACCATGTTCCGGCCTCGGACACTCCTGCCTTGAGCCACTTACGGATCAGGCGAAGCACCCGCTGGTCGGCGATCCGGTGCTCGATAAATCGGAGCAGCCATCCGTGGTCGATGGTATCGAAAAAGCCTCGGATGTCCGCATCGAGCACCCAGTTCACTTTCCTTTTGGTCAGGCCGACGTACAAGGCGTCCAGTCCATCATGAGGGCTGCGCCCAGGCCTGAATCCATAGGAAAAGCCGAGGAAGTCCGTCTCATAAACGGCGTTGAGGACTGTCACCACAGCGTGTTGGACGAGTTTGTCCTCCAAAGCGGCAATGCCCAGGGGTCGCATCCGGCCATCGGGCTTGGGGATGTAAGTCCTCTTGGAGGGCTGCGCACGATAGCTCCCGCGATGAATTCTCTCATGCAGGTCGTGCAGCCGATCCATCAAGCCTTCCTCGTAGTCCTTCCAGGTCACGCCGTCGACGCCGGGGGCAGCTTGCCGCTGCAAGGCATGGAAACTATCCCGGAGCGCATCAACGGTTATGTGATGGAGTAGAGCTGTGAACCGCACATTGCGATCCTTCTTTGCAGCTTCTCGCACACCTCGCAGGCCGATCGACGTGGCGCTCCGGCTCTGCGTCCGGGCCGCGGCCGTCTGCAAGGTGTTCCCCTTGGTCGGTCCCCTTCCCTCCACCGCCTCCGCAGACGAGGTAGCACCGTCGTTGTTCGGCAGCTTCTCCGGTACTATGGGACCGTCCGACTTCCCGTCAGCGTGCATGTCGGACGTTCGGTTCTTAACCTTCTCCGACCGGCCCATCGCACCATCAGCGGTGGGCACTAACGGGACCTCCCGGTTCCCGTGCAAGGAGTTTCCACGCATACACAGGGTCTTCGACTCCGCAGGACTCGAACAGGACTCGCGAGTATCGTCATGCTCGATGTTGCCTTCCGCTTTGCTTAACAGCGTCGGCGTCCCGATTGAGTTGATTTCGGAGCTCAATGGCTGGTCTGCGTGTACCCCTGTCAACGCTTCGCCTGCCGCCTCGCGACGGCCTGCGCATGACTCGGGGCCGGTGTGGCTCGCTAGGCCTTCACCGTATGACTCTTTCATTCACAACTCCTTGCCGGTTTTGACCGGCGCACTAAGCATTCACTTATGGGCGGCGGACAGAACAAAATCGTCAATGATTTCTGCTAACCGATCCTCTCCTCCCACTCAAGAGTGAATGTTTACTGTGACCGCGTGGTTCTACTTGACAATTTTACGTAATCATAAAATACTAGTGTAGGGGTCTTGGCATGTGTCGACGCGTGCCCTATTTTTGGGCGGGTGACACGGAGACAACCAGGAGTCGCAGGGCTGTCGGTATCAGCTCAGAGATAGGGCGTGCAGCATCTTATGGCGAAAGGATGTTGACGGGGTGTCGAAGAATCGGTCATCGAGGGTGCTGGAGTACCGATGCCCCCATACGGCCCCACGCCCCCAGGCAGGTGCCTGTGGGCTCCGTCCTCCGAATGCGGCGGATGGGGGTGGACCTGTTGCAAGCGTTTATCCTTAAGCTTTTCCAGGAAGAGGGAGACCGTACGATGCTGCGCAGGAATGAAGAAGGGCTCAAGATCAAAGCCGAAGTTTTCAAGGCGATGGGCCACCCTATTCGTCTCGGAATCATTGAATTGCTCCGGAATGGTGAACTGTGTGTTTGCGATATCGTGCAGCGAGTGGGAACGGGGATATCTAATGTATCCAAGCACCTGTCGATGCTCAAGAAGGCGGGGATTGTCGGAGATCGAAGAGACGGGCTCAGGATTATGTATCGCCTCGTAATGCCCTGCGCTTGCGATTTTTGTCGGTGTTTGGAAGGACAGGATCCCGATGATCTGAATGGGCATTCCAGGGTCATCGCTGTTTAGCGGTTTGCTACTTGTGTCTGAGAACGACTCGGATTGGGATGCTGACGAATGCCTGAAAGGAATTTTCATCAGATCAGGGGCTTCCAGTCACACTGCGATCCCCGTGCCCGTGAGGAGAGCCTTTTTGGAGTCGATCGGGGCATCGAGAATAATGGGCATCTGCTTGTGGCTGTTCCCGTAGCACTCTCGGATGTTCGGTGCAGGGTGCTCTCGTTCCTACAGTAACAGCGTGCCTGGATCACTGGCAGAATTTTTCCATTTGTCAAAGAAGACCTTGACATACGGAACGATGTGTGCAAACATTTAAACATGTCAATATACATCTCTGAAGAACTGGAACGATTTGCCGAGATATTCAAGGCCTTGGCCAGCCCCCACCGCCTTGGAATCTTTTTGCGTCTCATGTCGAACTGTCCTCCAGGAAAGACGTGTGAGTACGACGTGGAAATACGAGAGTGCGTAGGCGACGTGGGGAGAGACCTTGGAATCGCTCGCACCACAGTATCCCATCACGTCAAGGAGCTCCGAAGAGCGGGTCTTCTCAAGGTGGAGAGGCGCGGTCGTCACATCGAGTGCTGGCTTGGGTACGAAACAGTATGTGCGTTGATTGACTTGTTGTCCGGGCAAGTGAAGTTGGGGACCTTGTCCGAGGACACGGCATCCAAACAGGGGCATGAAATGTCCCAACGTGTGAGAAACGTCTGATAGAAATGGGGGGTTCTTATGGTTGTTGAACAGGAGTTTGCTGAACTTTATCCCCTGACAGATGAGATCCTTATGGAGTATCTGTCGGACATCGATTGCGGCGACTGCGGGTTTTCTTCGTGCGTGGCCTTTGCCGAAGCTCTGATAGGCCGAAAAGCGAAGAGTACCCAGTGCACGGAGCTGGATCCAAAAATCGCTGCGGTCATGGAGGCTGTCTTGGGATTTGATTTACCCATTATCCCTTACAATGTGATGATGGAAAGCTTTGAGCCCGGTCTGATCCGAATCAACAATCCGGATGAGTCTTCCCCGGTAATGGTCACGTGCAACTTCCAGGAAACGGTCAAACTGCTCGAGAATATCTTGAGGACCGTAGGAGTGAAAGCTTTCTTGTTAAAGAGTGACACCAAGGGCTACAGCGTGGACAATGCCATTGAAGAAAAACGGTTCAGTCCATTCGAGATCATGAAGGTTATCACGGAATCGGAGGTGGGAACATCTGTATCTCATCGAGATCTCATTATTCCCGGTTTGGCCAGACATTTGGCGCCCCAAATAAAGCAAACCTCGGGATGGAACGTGGTAGTCGGACCTGTGAGCGGCCTGGAAATTCCCCTTTTTCTCCTGCGGGAAGGTCTGGGCGGACTAGACTGATTGAGAAGGCATCCTTCCGAGGAGCTAGTCGCATGATCCGGCATTCGACGGAAGAAGTGCCGCGTAACGTGAGGAAGCCGTAGCGACGGCGATGAAAGCAATACGCAAAGGAGTACGAACCCCATGTCAGAAACTGAACACCTCATGAAAAAGCTCTCATTTCTCGACAGATACCTAACGCTATGGATTTTCCTCGCCATGGCGGTGGGTGTCGGGGCCGGACACTTTTGGCCGGGGGTAGAAGGCTTTGTTGGGTACTTCCAGGTTGGGACGACCAATGTGCCGATCGCCTTGGGTCTAATCCTCATGATGTATCCTCCGCTGGCCAAAGTGAAGTACGAGGAATTGGGAGACGTATTTCGCGACTGGAAAGTCTTGGGCCTGTCTTTATTGCAGAATTGGATTGTGGGGCCCATTCTCATGTTTTTTCTCGCGATCGCGTTCCTTCACGGTTACCCCGAATATATGGTCGGACTGATTATGATCGGGCTGGCTCGGTGCATTGCCATGGTGATCGTTTGGAACGAGCTGGCCAAGGGTGACACCGAATACGCAGCAGGTCTGGTGGCATTCAACAGCATTTTTCAGGTACTATTCTACAGCGTGTATGCCTGGTTCTTCATCACTATCCTCCCCCCGCTGTTCGGGCTCAGTGGAAGTATAGTCAAGGTTACCATGGGGCAGATCGCTGAGAGCGTATTCATCTACTTGGGGATCCCCTTCCTCGCGGGAGTGATAACCCGGTTTGCCTTGATCAAAAGAATGGGTAAACCCTGGTACGAACAGAAGTTTATTCCGAAGATCAGTCCTATTACACTCATTGCGCTGCTATTCACTATCGTGGTCATGTTTAGCTTGAAGGGGAACTTAATCGTACAAATTCCGGTCGATGTCCTTCGTATTGCTGTCCCATTGCTCATTTACTTTGTTGTGATGTTCTTTGTGAGCTTCTGGATGTCCGCAAAAATCAGCGGCGACTACGGCAAATCGACAACACTGTCTTTCACCGCGGCGAGCAACAACTTTGAACTTGCCATCGCTGTGGCAGTGGCCGTATTCGGCATACACTCCGGGGCTGCCTTCGCAGCAGTAATAGGCCCG
This sequence comes from Thermodesulfobacteriota bacterium, assembly GCA_040753915.1. Taxonomy (GTDB): domain Bacteria; phylum Desulfobacterota; class Desulfomonilia; order Desulfomonilales; family Desulfomonilaceae; genus JBFMDN01. The sequence goes on from JBFMDN010000014.1 coordinate 39,817, forward strand.
CTGGTAGAGGTGCCGGTCCTCATTCTTTTGGTTAATGTGGCCCTGTACTTCCAGAGACGTTTTTTTACGTGCGAAGTAGTGGAAACCGATACGGGGATTCGGACGCGCACAGCGGTTTCACGGTGAGGGCAGGAATTGCGCCGTGGAGGCCGTCGGTGCGATGATCGCTTACCGAGACTGGATATTTGAGGTCAGGCAGCTTCAAGAGGTTCGCGATGGCCGTAGAAGACAAGCTTCGTTACTGGATTGAACGTTGTGCAGACTGCGATGTCTGCCGAACAATGCTGGAAGAAGGTTGCCAGATGTTTCCTGAGCTGTTCAGGCTCTGGGACAATGAACAGGAATCCGGTACGAGGATTACCACTCAGGAGATGAGACACCTGATAGATCTCTGTAATCTTTGCGGCATCTGCCCCTGTCCCGAGGTCCCCACGTCCCTCATGGAAGCAAAGACCGAATTCGCGGCAAGAAATGGGTTGCCTCTTAGAATCAGAGCCATCGAAAGGGTTGAGCTTGTTGGACGATTCGCATGTGCAATGCCGGGAATCTCGAACTTCCTCTTGCAGAACTCTGTAACGAGCGGTCTCATAAAGGCAGCTCTCGGTATTCATAAAGACCGTAAATTGCCATCTTTTGGACAAGAGAGCTTCTCAGATTGGATGGAGAACGGAGTCGATTCCGTCCACCAGAAAGGGGATGTCAAGCGCAAGGTTGCCTATTTTGCAGGCTGTAGCGCACAGTATTACGTCCCCGATGTGGGTAAGGCGGTGGTTAATGTTTTGCAGCGCAATGGCGTTGAGATTTTCCTGCCAGACCAGAAGTGCTGCGGCATGCCCCCTCTTCTTGAAGGAGATAGAGAACTGGCTCTTGAGCTTGCCCAGTTCAATCTGGACAGCCTCTCCCAAGCAGTAGAAGAGGGCTACGACATCGTCTGCTCGTGTCCAACGTGCGGATTTGCGCTGAAAAAGCTTTGGAAGCAAGGCGCCAATTATTCAGCGGAATTTCGGGCCGCTGCGGGATCGAGCGAGACTGACTGGGAAAACCTTCTTTCAACTCCTCTCGAACGGAGGACCGGCCAATGGTTCGCTAAATACGGCCATGAATACATTGTCCGGCCATTGAAGGATGAAGGGTACTTCTCGAGTCTCAATGGGCTCAAAAGAATGTCGGTGTCAGAGCATACGTACGATCTCGGTGAATACCTGAGAAATCTGCATAGATCCGGAGAGCTTGACGTGAGATTTGGAAATGTGGAGGCGCTTTCCGCATATTATCCTCCGTGCCATCTCCGGGAACAGGAAATTGGGACTCCGTATGCCGACTTGCTGTCCTTGATTCCCGGGTTGCACGTGGATTCCATTGAGGGCCCTTTCTACTGCTGTGGTGCAGCCGGAATCATGGGCTTCAAACGCGACTTTCATGACGTATCAGTCAAAATGGCAGAGAAGTTGATCGAACGCATAAGGAGGATCCAGCCTGAAAAACTCCTTACCGATTGCCTCGGTTGCCGGTACCAGTTCAACCATCTGACCCCGCATGAGGTATCTCATCCGATTGAGATCATCAAACAAGCATACGATAATTTCGGAGGAGAGGGCGTCGATGAGAACTTCGCGAGGAGGAGAGCTGTCTGACTAATGTAGGATTTGGTTAAACAGGAAACTAGTCCGGCCGGAAGGGTGCTCGCATCCGACCAACCATGACTAGAGGGAGTCGTTCTTCTCGAACGCAAAGGAGGATTGCCATGGAAATCTCACAGCGTGTGAAGACGATGGCCGCGGACCAGGTAGCGGATGCAATGTTCGCTCTACTGTCGCATGTCTCCCCTGAAACGTTCATGAAACTTGCTACCCTGGCCTCTATGCTTGTCGGAGGGGACAGGGCAAGCGCAGCGATCGAAGCAGTCAAAGACAGTTTGCGAGAAGGAGAGCATGGGCAGGCGACCCGTATGTTCCGGAGAGTTATGACTGACCTGTCACCCCATTGTCTGAGGCGGGTGGCACGTAATCTCTTCATCAACGGCATGTTGCGAAGCTCTAACCTTCGGGCAGAGTTCGAAAAGAACTACGGATTCTCGCCCCCTTTCACTCTGCTGATCAGTCCAACCATGCAATGCAATTTGAAATGCCTGGGATGCTATTCTGGCCGGTATGTGCGAAAGCCCGGCCTCCCCAACGAGGTTATCGATCGCGTAATCGGAGAAGCGGAGAGCATGGGAATTCGCTTCATTGTGTTCAGCGGAGGGGAGCCGCTGGTCAGAAAGCATGATTTGCTAAACCTCATCGAGAAACACGATGAGTCGTATTTCATGTTCTATACCAACGGTACGCTTATCACGGACGAGGTTGCCGACGAGTTGTACAGGCTCGGAAATGCTGGGGCCATAATAAGTCTCGAAGGATTCGAGGCAGCGACTGATGCGAGGAGAGGGGCGGGGGTATACCAGAAGGTCATGGACGCTATGGATCGTCTCAAATCGAGAGGAATTCCGTTCGGTACCTCGCTCACAGTAACCAGCAAGAATATTGAAGAAGTGACCAGTGACGAATTCTTCGAACACCTCACGAACAAAGGTGTGATGGTGGTCTGGTTCTTTCTCTTCATGCCTGTAGGAAAAGACCCCGACGTATCGCTCATGCCATCTCCTGAGCAGAGGGAATTTCTCAGGCAACGGGATATGGCGTTAAGGGACAAGTTTCCCATCTTCATTGCAGATTTTTGGAACGATGCCCCACTAGTTGGGGGATGCATTGCAGGCGGGAGGAATTACGTCCATATCAACGCGAACGGTGATGTCGAGCCGTGCGTGTTCACGCATGTCGCAGTGGATTCCATCATGGACAAGAGCCTGGTGGAGGCTCTCAACAGCGACTTCTTCGTTACGATTCGATCCAAGCAGCCGTACTCGGAAAATCTGCTCACTCCCTGCATGATAATCGATAATCCTCACGTGTTTCGGGATGTTGTGCGGGCATGCGGAGCCCATCCAACCCATGACGGTGCTGAAGACGTTCTCTGCAAGATCACAGCAGAGCTTGACGACTACGGACGGCGCGTGCGGGCTCTTTACGATCCCATATGGGAGCGTGAAAAGTCGGAGTATGGTTACGGTGAGGCGGTCGGTTCGTGACGAGGGGTCAGGGACAGGACATCAGGGCCGATTAGCACGATCAATTGCAGCGGGGAAGTGCAATCATCGCAGAATCACGCATGATTCTGCTGAACACGGTATCACCTTTGACCACGGCGGTTCCGCATGATTGAAGAGAGCTCGCTCGATCGACTTATCGAATGTGTCTGGAGTGCCTTGGAAAGAGAGTCGGAAGAGTGCAACGTGTATTGCCAGGAGAGATGCGTTGAGAGCGTTACCCGACTCCTCGGGGCGGATCACTATTATGTCCGACGTCTTCACATTCTCGGGAGGCGCTGGGACCCGAAGCAGGCCTTGGCGACCCTGGGTTTGCTCGCTGCCACAAGACAGGAGTTGACTAAGCGCATTGAGCGCGGTGTCATTGATTCTGAACATCTGTCGTAGCGAGCTCGCCCAGGCACCAACGAATCCCACGACGAGAACCCGATCATGAGCCTCGATAGTGCTTGGGCGAGGGCATGCTACTCAAATCCTCATTGAGAGCGTTTCAGCCATCTTGAAAATATTGACGTGATCTGGCGTCAAAGCGCATCCCAATGCAAAGGGAGGACCAATGTTAGAGAAGAGTCTCACGGGAACCAGCATGCCCGCTGGAGGCGATCCACGAATTGAGACAAGCGAGACTCTCGGAGGCGCGGGGAAAACTTGGATGCGATTCTTTTCACGCTTTGGTAGGAAGGCTGGACAGTACACTTGGCGCCTGACCAAGAAAGGTGGCTACTACCTTTTTGTGGTCGTGGCGGTCATCGTTGTGCTCGTTGGACTCGATGCTGCCGCCAAGATAGCGCTCAACAAATCCCACATGGCCGATGTGTATCCACAAGACATTTCCATGGCCAAACGCGATCTAACCAGGCCTGTTTCCCATTACGATTACGATCTCAACCCGGGCGTGTGTCTAATCTATAATCAACCAAAGGGTAACCGATACGAATATGCGAATAATGCGGGATTCAGAGATCACCGCTCCATCTCCCTCGAGAAGCCGGACGACGAATTCAGGATTTTCCTCACGGGAGGCTCCACCGCTTTCGGCTTGGGAGCGGCCGGTCAAGCCGCGGCCGCTAGCAACTTCTACTACCTGGAGCACAGAGAGACCATCGCATACATGCTTGAGAAGATTCTCAACTTGACGACCCTCGTTCCCGGCAAGAAAGTCCGCGTGTACAACACAGCGGTGTGGGGGTATTCGTACCAACATCTTCTCATGCGGTACCTGACAAAGCTGAGATTGTACAAGCCGGATTTTATTGTGTCACTTGATGGCGCCAATGAGATCCATCCGGTGAGCATACCGGAAAACCATTGGAACTATTTCGAGCATGGCCAGTTCCATGGTATTCTGAAAGAGATTTTCGCCTACAATAAGACGGGCTTGAGTGCTTACGTAACCCTCTGGCTCAAGAACAACTCGTTCCTCATGACCCTCTTCTGGAGAGGAACCGATCCCTTCTTTGCCATGGAAGTGGGTATGAGGATGCACCAAGCGACCGCAGACGCGCAGGGCGATCAGGCCACCGAGGTTCGCATGTCCGCTGAGGACAGGTCCCGCATGGTGGCCCAGAACATTCTTGCAGTGACTCGGGTAGTGGAGAATTACCACAGCGTGCTGGAAAACGATGGCGTCCCGCACATCTTTGCTCTGCAGCCAATGCTTTACCTCAGTAAGAAGCCCCGTCACGAAATGGAGCAGAAGGTCGAATCTCTCGAAGAACACAAGCAATACTACGATGTACCCACAGACCGAGCCTACAAGTTCATGGTCGATCGGATAGCGGAGAGCGCACAGAGGAAACAGTACTTTGTGGCCGATTTCACAGAGTATTTCAATGATACCTCAGAGTGGGTCTTTACTGATTGGTGCCACCTCACAGCCGGGGCCAATTACCTGATCGCCAAAGAGCTGGCGAACATCATCAAGGAGAGCTTCTTCAGAATCTCGCCCACAGAAGGCGACCAGATAACCGGCACCAAGGACAGCTTCTTTTGGAATCCGCTCGTGAAGGCAAATGTTGTTTTCGCTCCACCAGCAGAAGAGGAAAACAGCGGTCCAACAAACATCCTTACCGGATATCCTGGGCCGGCTGTGTATGCCTCCAAAGAGGTTCCAGAGGGAGAGCCATTCGAGTTAATCTTGGACCTGAACCAGGAGTTCACCCTGAGCCGATTGAGGCTTGTCTGGGATGACGGCTCGGTTCCTGAAGAGTGGTCAGTGGACATTTCTCCCGATGGAGAGACGTGGAAGCCCTGGATCAAAGGTGACAACAAGGAACTGGATGAGTTCTCCTGGTGGCCGGGATATGAGTATTACGGTGCAGACCCCGTCCAAGCCCGCTACTTGCGGTACAGACCGGTTAAATCCGAGGTTCGCACGATAAAATTGCGGTCATGGAGTGTCTATCGTTAGCACTGCTACGTCTTGCTGATGGGCTTGGGCTGCCCGAATCCGGGAGCGTATTCCTCGGCGCAGGGCTCTAGAGGACGAACAGGTCATGACGGGAGGACCAGAAATGACCCTCAGCCCGCGATCTTTTTCGAACCTTCCACAAGGGAGCCTCATTGAAAAAGGCAATCCTTGTCAGCAGTCTGGCGTCAGTTCTGTTGGCCACTATCCTCGTTGTTTGTGCTGCTCAGCAGCCACAGCCGAACACAAGTCAAAGGAATAAGGAGGAACCGGCAATGCTTATGAATCCTCGGATGGTGATGGAGAACATGATGGAAATGGTTCAGCAGGCAGGAATGGGTCCAGACGTCATGCAGCGATGCCGTGCAATGATGTTCACCCCTATTTTCTTAGATTCTCCTGCCGCGATTCGTGGCCAAGCAGAAAGCCTCGGGCTTTCCGAAGAGCAAAAGCAGGCACTCCTCGACATTGAGAACGAGGCTCGACAAAAGGCCAGGGCAGTATTGACCGAGGAACAAATGAAGAAGATGGTCCCAATCCCGGACACACCCATGACCATGATGGAGATGTGCCAAGAAATGCCCGCCAAGATGATGCCCATGATGCAGCGGATGATGCCTATGATGGGAATGATGATGGGAGGAAAGTCTCAGGCGCACAGATACGAAGCCCAACAAGATAGCTGAAACTATGCTTTTGCGCTCCCGAGAAAAGAGATGAATTAAGGGGCAAGGTGCATCTCTCTTCGGGATGCACAACGTGTGGACCTTCCTCGTAGCATGACTCGTTGCGGTGCTATCCCTCCGGCCGGTGGTGGTCCTTCCGATCTTCGGACGACGATCCTTCCGACTGCCCAAGCAGGACGGGAGAAACGCTCCGGATTGCGCAGTGCCTGCAACCACCAACGATGTTGGACCGGAGACTCATGAGAAGGAGGGTACCCGCAATAAAGTTCAGCCGCCCCGTGTCTGGACAGACTCACTTCATCCCCCCGTTAACGGGGGGATGAAGTGAGTGTTGCTTCAAGGGAAACCGGAGAATGGACGGGCGAGAGGGCCGAATCTCTGTCTGAACGGCGGTCTGATTGACCTATTTCTCTTTCCATGCGGGAGCTCGCTTTTCCAGGAATGAGCTGATCCCCTCTTTGGCATCTTCTGTCGAGCATAGACCGGCGAAAGCCTCGTTCATGTATTCAAAGGCTTTGTGATAGTCAAGATCCGCTGCCACATAGAATGCCTTCTTTGCATGTTGCAGCGCCACAGGACTCTTCTGCGCCAGGATTGCGGCCCATTTCCGGGTTTCCTCAGCCAGATCGGCCTCTGGGACTACTTTGTTGACGAGCCCCATGCCTAATGCCTCCTGGGCCGAAATCAACTCGCCGAAAAATAGCAATTCGAGTGCTCGCTTCCTCCCTATTGACCGGGTCACCGGGATTACCGGCCCCACGCAGTTCAGGCCCACATTGATGGCCGTCAGACCGAGACGGGCATTTTCGCTCGCGACAGCAAGGTCTGCTGCTGCCACCAGGCCAGCTCCATTCGCCGCGGCAACTCCGTGGACCTGAGCAATAACGGGCTTGCTTATGCGGCTAATGGAAACCAAGGGGTCTTCCATACACTGTATCCAATTCCGATACTCCATGACGCTCTTCCCAAAGAAGTCACTGACATCGATGCCCGCGCAAAAGGCCTTGCCAGCTCCCTTGATGAGTATGACTCGCGCCCGTTTTTCCGAGTCGAGCTCATGGAGGGCCTGACTGAGCTCAGTAGCAAGGGGAACATTGAAAGTATTAAGGTTGTTCGGCCGGTTAAGGGTTATTTCGGCAACGAAGTCGTCTCCGATCTTGACGAGGATGCTCTCATTGCTCATGCGACAGATCCTTTCCTTTCGATTTCTTGTCCTGAAATATGAGACGGATTCGCGGTTTCGCGTATCTGACTTCGCAAGAGTTGCCCGATGACGCCTGTGACTCAGGGGGTTCCGTGTCAGGGAGCAATGTTTCACGACGGCAATATCAGTGACCGATTCATGAAAGGTACTCCGTTCCGGAGTTTGATGGTACCTTCCTGGATGTCCCCGGTCAAGCGCGACCTTTCATCTCGCTCTTGGGATCACGGGAGACAAGCGGAGCACACCAAGTAGTCTTCCAGAGGTGAGACCAGGGGCAAAGCCCTTCACAGGGGCTCTCGCAAGTCACTTCCTGGTTGATGGTAAGTCCAAAGAGAGAACGTTTCGTGGCTCTCGTGGATAAGTGCTTGACGGTGTGGGGAGTAAGAATCTGGCGGCAATCTCCTGACACCAGTCGAAGGGTCAGTTTTGAATAATATCAGCAGCTTAAGTGGTGGCGGTGCAGGGATTTGAACCCCGGACACTGCGGATATGAGCCGCATGCTCTGACCGACTGAGCTACACCGCCTTACCGAGTTTCAAAATACCATCGGAGTCGCAGAATTGTCAAGATAGTCCCGCCAAGAGCACTTTCCCGGGCTTTCAAGTGAGTCAGCGGACATGCTGCCCAACCGTACTGTCGCGCAAGCGTAAAAGACGTTGAGCACGTGAGGTTGTTCGGAGCTTGTCTTCCCTCAGGTCCTTTCTGCCGGTGTTCAACCAGTTCTTTCGCATGTCCTTTCAGACGCAGGGCACAGATGTTTGATCAATACTAGCGTGTTCTTGCCCTCCGGGTCAGCGTGGTAACTGAAATCATCCATCACCTGGCGAATGAGCCACACACCCAATCCACTGTCGCTCGGCCGATCCAAATCCGGCTCCTTGAGCGATTGCGGATCGAAGCTCTGCCCGCGATCCACGAACGTGAGCTCTAGTTTCCGGTGGTGGATCCTGATTTCGATGGAGACTGGCCCATCCTCTCTGGTCTTGTATGCGTGCCTTTGAATGTTGGTGAACGCTTCGTTGAACGCTAGCTCAATGTCGTTCAGGGCCTGATGAGCATTGTCCAGGCAGCTAGTCTGTCTCAGCAAGTCTCGCACAAACGTGCTCAGGGGTCTCAAAATGGCCATCCGCGCTGGCGCTTCAATTCGTATGAAAAGCTCATCTTCCATTATTCACGTCCTAAGGCCAGGCGACAGGCAGGCGCTGAGCCCCCAGCGGTTCCGCATCTGGAAAGTCGGCAACCCATGAAGTCCCCGGAAAATTCGGAGACGATTCACCGCTTGGCAGCTACGAAGTGGGAAACGAGCTCAAAGCAAGCTCGACAGTGTCGAATATCTCGAAAACTCTGTCCAATCGGGTCAATTGAAAGAGGGTTTGGGCCTGTGGATTGGGGGCTGCGATCCTCATGTCCCCCTGCTCTTTGAGAAGCGATCTCAATGAAGCTACCAGTGCACCGCAGCCAGAGCTATCTATGAAGCGGGTGCTCCCGAGATCTATGACAATCCTCTTCTTTCCGCTCTCAACCTGACCCTTGATCATCTCCTTCAATTCTGGCGCGGCAAGAGCGTCCAATCGGTCGTTTGTGCTAATGACAACGACTCCTCCTATTTCTCGTATATTCATGCGTATCCGCTCCCTCATAATGCTGAAACATGATCAGCGTGAATAGGCCAGACTAGATGTCTCTTGCCCGCATGGTCAGAGTATCGAGCATAACAACATCGTGATGTCATCTTCGAATTTGTCCGAACCTCGGAAATGCTTCAGGTCTTCCAGAATCCTCTTCAAGGTCTCGTCAGGCTCGTCTGAGATCCCCTTAAGAAAAACGTCGGTCAACCGGTCCTCTCCATAGAAATCTTCCTCCTGAGCAAAGCCGGCAATCTCGGTGACACCATCCGTGAAAGCGAGCACCTTGTCCCCTCGGTTGAGGCGGATGCTTCCTTCTTCGTATTTCATGTCCGGAAACGCCCCAACGAGGGGACCACCTTCAGGGAGCCGTTCCAGCTCCGCCGACGCATTTCGATACACAAGCGGCGCGGGATGACCGGCAGTAGCATACACCAGCTCCCCGGAAGCAGGCTCGATGATAGCATAAAATGTGGTCAGAAAATCGGAGTCCGGTAACACCTGGAACATCTGATTGTTCAACGTCTCCAGGAGTCGCGCAGGAGATGCCAGAGAATGGGCAAGCGATTGAAACGCCATCTTAAACATAGCGCCTATCATGGCTGCTGCTACCCCGTGCCCGGATACATCCACGACAGCAAGACCAACGCGAGAATCGGGGAGCTGCACGACATCGTAGAAGTCCCCGCCGGCAGGCGAGACTGGGAGGTAAACGACGGAAAAGCCTATGTGACGGCTCGAGGGAAAAGAATGAGGGAGTAGAGAGCTCTGGAGCTGGGACGCCATCTCCATCTCGTGAGCCATGATCCGATTCCTGGCCTCAATCTCCTTTCGAGCTTCGTAAAGTGCGAGATGGTTCTTCACTTTTATGGAGAGCTCGTGCCTGTCGTACGGTTTCGTGAGATAGTCCACAGCGCCCGCCTGAAGACCTCTCTCTCGACTCTCCGAATCCTCACGTGCGCTTAGGAAGATCACCGGCAAGGCATCATCGATCACCTCACGCTTGAGCACTTCCAGGGTCTGGAATCCGTCCATGCCGGGCATTTCTATATCGAGAAGGATGAGGTCCGGTGTCCTCTCTCTGGCACAGGCTATAGCGTCAGCTCCGGAGGCGGCCGAGATAACCGTATACGCCTTGCTCAACATAGCTTCAAGGAGCTTGCGGCTGATTGGATGATCTTCTACGACGAGGACCCGGGAGGATTCCATAGGGTATCCCTGCTCCCCGGAATAGGAGCTTCTCTTCTCGTCATCCTCTAGCACAGCGCCGATCAAAACTCAAGGCTAGTCCACAGCCTCCGCGAGCCTGAGAATTCCTTCTGCTCCCGCAACAGGCGACCCCGCACTTGGTCCTCACCCGGATCTCCTCTGCAAACCGCAACTCGTCCAGGAAATTCGGTAAGCGGGGAGAGCTGCCCATGCTGAGACGTAGGACGATCATAGCCGTTTCCGGGAACGGGTCTCAAAGCGATGAATGCAGAATATCTGTCGCTCTTATCGCTTGACATTAGCTTTGATATCGACTAATTGATCGCACATGTTAAAGCAGCTTTTCAACGATTTGGAGAGGCGGCTCCCCCTTCAGAACGTGCTCGCTCGGCACGAGGGACTCTTTGGAAAGGACCTGGCGAATCAACCCAGGTTTACAGATGAGGCGTTCTCCGATCTCCTTCGGTTCCTGGAGGAAGGGGAACCTTCATATCAGGCGGTTGCGGTTCAGGCGGGAGTCAAGTGGACGGACTCGGCCCAGCGGGTCACCTTGAGGAATTCACTGCTGCGCCGCGGATTGCTTACCCCTTCTTGTTTGTGGGCATACAGGGAAGTACGAGGTAATGTCGAAGTCCTGTTCACGGATTACCCGAGCCCTGAGATGAAATTGATGCAGATCGTGCTGCTCAAAGAGGTCGAGCCGGTGCGGGCGATCCCCTATGTCATCGAGCATTTCTTGACCCGACGGGACGCAGCCGAGGAGATCCGATCAGTCTCGAGACTGTGCGTGCTGCGGCTCCTGGATGCCGGTGTTGCCCCAGAAGTGGTGCGGACCCTCAGGGAGCGCTATCCGAGCGTAGAGATTCTCAACCAGTGGCGGCCTGGCATACCTGGGCGACACGTGTCTCTGGATCCCACCTCCAATCCCGGCACCATCGACTTCCACCACCTGGTACGCTCCATCCATGATATGAGGGAGTTGTCGTCGCTGAGCAGGACCGTATACCTCCTGTCGCTGTTTTACATCCCTCTCTCGGAAAAACAGTGGAGGTCCCTTCTCCTGAGCCGAACCGACGAGCTCTTCTTTCAACGGCTGCGCTTAGCGGGAATGATTGAGTCCTTCAATGGGGGGTTCGTGCTTTCCTCCGAACAGTCCAAGCAGACAATGGCGAGGACCTTCCTCTACGACTCCTATGCACCCGCCAAGGAATTGGTCAATCGTCACCTCAAGGATCGGCTCCGCGAAGAGCGAGAGAAAAAGATAAAGAGCACAGAACTGGATCGACAGGCACTGGAGGTGGTGCCCGACGGAATCATCTGTATAGACAGGACAGGGCTCCTCTATTACATGAACCGGGCAGCGGAAAACATGCTCCATGGGAATCCCTGGTTGCGGGACCGTCTCTTCGGGCAGGATTCCCTGGAAGACGCCCTGCGGCGGTACTCCCGGGAAGCGATCCTCTCACGCATAAGCGCTTCATTGCATGATGACGCTGACTGCACCGAGCTTTTCGGAGACCGAGTTGCTCTTACGAACGGCGACAAGAGGTTTGAAGTAGAGCTGGGCCAACACGTCATTTTGATCAGGGATGCTACAGATCGATTTCTGATAGATCGAGAAATCGGCAAATTATATCGTCACGAGTTGAAAGCCGCACTCGATGTCATGGGAGTAGGAATTGAGACAGCTCGCACCCTCATTTCTGAGTCGAGGCAGGAAGAAGCCATCGAGTTCCTCGATCAGGTCGAAAAGAAACGACACGACTTATTTTCAATGCTGGAAGAGAGAATTGACTTCATCAGGCTCCATTCGGACGCGTTCCGCATCAGGCCTTGCCTGGTGAATCTCAACCTGGTGGTGGACCGCTGCGTTGCCAACTACCGGGACGCAGCATCGGTCAGGGGGGTCTCCATCGACTCCAATCATCTTCACACCCAGGCGGTCATGGTTCGAGGTGAAGAGCGATTTCTCGTCCGGGCGCTGGACAACCTCATCCGGAACGCGGTGAAGTTTACAAAAGAGAAGTCTGCCATAAAGATCGTCGTGGGGAGCGACAACATGGAAGCCTTCGTTCGTGTGGAGGACCAGGGGCCGGGCATACCCCATGAAAACCTGGGGAGCATCTTCAGGCTGGGCTTCACCACGGGCGGGGAGGGCAGGGGGCTCTACATGGCAAGGCGCATAGCCAAAGCCCATGGCGGCAGGATTGCAGCTCGAAGCAATCCCGGGAGCGGCGCCATCTTCACGTTCCGCATGCCGATGGCAGTGGAGGCATAGATGGATAGACCTCTGACCGTGCTCATCGCGGACGACGAAGACCTGGTGCGTCGACGCGTACGCATGATGCTGGGCGACAGATTCTGCGTAGATCAGGCGGAAACTGCACGCGGTGCACGCGAAGCCGCGCTCCGTGATTACGACGCCATCATGCTGGACATAATGTTTCCGGATGGGAACGGTATCGAGATCTGTAAGGAAATCAAGACATCAAAGGCGCACAGCACTGTGGTCATCTCCTCATCCATGGAGAGCGTGGACGCATGGAATGAAGCCTTTCAGGCAGGCGCGGATGGGTACCTGGAGAAGAGGGAGCTCTTGGTGCTGGACCCGAAAAAACTGGTCCTCATGATAGAGAACCTCGTAGAGCGTAATCGCCTCAGGCGCGCAGCGGAAGAGCTGAACGCACGGCAGGCGCGACTGCTCTCGATTCTTTCCCACGACGTGAGAGCACCCTTCCAGGCACTTCTGGGAACCATAGAGCTGCTCAAGAAAAGCAACGAGCTGCCTGCTGCGGCTGCAGCCAATATCGAAACGCTCCACCAGTGCGCCAAAGACCAGCTCTCATTCATCAACTCCCTGCTGGAGCTCCTCAGGCTCGAGTCAGGTCTGGTCTCCCTCCGCCTTACCCCCGTTGACATCAACCTGCCCATCCATCAAGCGGTCCAGAGCCTCCGTATCCTTGCGGAAAGGAAGGGTATCAGGCTGGAGACTGCGCTTGGAGAAGATCTCCCTCCAATAAACGGAGATCTGGGACGACTCAGCCAACTGGTTAGCAACCTCGTCGTCAATGCCATAAAATTCACCCATAGAGGAGGGAGCGTGCAGGTGACGACCGCGGGACAACAGCGAGACGGTAGAGATGGTGTTGAGCTGCGTGTGTCGGACACTGGAATCGGGATACGGCCTGAAGAAATGGCCAAGCTATTCCAGCGATTTCACCGCGGACGAGAGACAGGGACTGACGGGGAGAAGGGGACAGGGTTGGGTCTGTCAATATGCAGAGAGATTGTGCAACTCCACGAGGGATCCCTGGAATTTGACTCGGACTTCCAGGCAGGAACCCTCGTTAAGGCCTGGTTTCCGGCACGGGACTCAAGTCAGCCGGTAGTATCAGGGATCGCCGACTGCCAGAAACAAACCGCTGATTCACGGCCTGCTCGCTGCTGATGGTGTGGCTTCGAGCCGCAATTGACTGAGACCGTGACTCGTGCTAGTTGATTCATATGGACAGTTGCACGTGGCGCACTTCTTGCTTTTTGGGGTCACCGATCAGGAGCCGTGACAGAGCATCCAGGTGGGCGGTGTTGAGAGAGTGCGGATAAGAGCCATCTTTCCGGTACGTAACAGAGCGTCTGACCGCGTGCTCGGACGGTGGGCGCGGTATGGGCTGTGCTGTTCCGTAATCATGATACTGGGAATTCTCAGTGGGTGCGATCTTATGCCGAGCAAGCCGGAGGCGGTGTTCATCCTCTACAGGGATCGCATGAAGTCCGAGAAAATTGACGAAGCCAGACAGCTCTTATCCGATCGATCCAGGGAGATGGTCGTTCGCCTGGAAAGGGAATACAGACTCAAGCAACTACCCGAAGACCTTGCCCTGCTCAACATGCTGGACCCGGTCAGCCCGCCCCTGCTCTTGAAGGGTGAGCAGAATCAGGCGTTGATTCAGTTGCGGTGCCTCAAAGGCGGAATGAAGACCGTAACGATGGTGCGTCAGGAAGCAGATCTGCCGTGGAGAATCGAGATCGCGGACGATTTGAAGGCCCTAGAGGAATATCTCGGCGCCAAGAGCGCCCTTGACACGTTGCGCGAACAAGCCAGCGAATACGCGGCCTCTTGGAAAGCGTTTACGACGCAACTGGAACGAATTCAAGTGCCGCCGACCGAACCGGCAAGAGAGTCCCCGGAGAAGAGCGTCCGCAATCCCATACGGGCCCGAGACCTGCCCCGAAAGGGCGCAGCACAAGCCAGATCCGAGCGCCTTCCCCAGAAGAGGTGATCCTTGTCCGCTGACTGACGTGGTGCAGGGAGCAAATGAGAAAAACTGTGTTCAGGGGACCGGTGGAGCCAGAAACCGAGATCCTGAACACAGATGTAGGTTGTATCTCAGGCCTAGTACCATGCTACCGACGGCTTGCAAACAGGGGCGCAAGGCGGAGGACAGGCAGGTGGCGGACAAATCATGGGCCCACAATAGGGCATCATGGGCTGGGGTTTACACTTCGTAATCTTCTGGGGCATTGGGGGAGGAGAGGGTGCTCCCATGGGCATCATTGCCATGGGCTGGCATCCACCCGGAGGGCAGACGGCACCAGGCATTCCGTGGTCCGGAAATGCTCCCGCGCCTCCGAAGAAGGTATGTCCGACCGAGATACCCAGTGCCAGAATGAGGACTACGCTAAGACCAACTGCTGATACTCTAACCATCCCCGACTCCTTCTGAGATCTATGGAGATAATTTCTCATCCAATTCTTGCAAGTGCTGGAATTAACGGTCCTACTATAGCAAAGTCTTCCAACGCTGTCAATAAAATCGAGAAAAAATGTTGCACTGATGAAGACTATTGAGAATCATTGTACCCATTCAGCATCTAGCATGCTGATATCATAATGAATAACCAGTCAGCCAGCACCTGGGCAAGGGCCGTTCCATCGTCCTTCACCGACGGCTTGACCGTCGCCCGCGGGCATGGTATCCGTACCACCAGAGTAGCGCGGCGGGTCAACTGCAAGTCCGTGTCGAAAATCGTTCGCGCGGGTACTTGTCCGTCTGCCGAGCGTCGGTCCGAACCTCAAGGGAGGAGAGATGTTCTCGGAATTGGTCAACACGCGGGACGCGGCCTTCATCCTCGATCTGAAGGAGACGGAGTTGGCCGAGATCGTGGCCAGTGATCAGGTCAGGCCAGCGAGCAGTGATCGCAACGGGGATCTTTTTCTTGTGAGGGACCTCGCGATGCTCAAGCTCGCGCGGATCATCGAGAGCCTCGGGGTCGATCGCGCTAAAGCCCTTCGCTATTCGGAAGCCGTGTTGGCTCAGAGGCTGTCTACCCACGACAAGAACGCGCTCGATTGGGTCGAAAACGAGACACAGGAGCTGTTCTGCTTGATTTCCGACGGCCAGCTCGCCCGAATATTCCTGAGGAACAAGGAGGATTCCAAGGAAATGGATGTGGGTGCTGTGAAGCCGGTGCTCTTACCAACCACCAGGAGCGAGGTCAACGTCTTTCGGGCAATCAGACCCGTGTTGTTACGGGCGATCCAAGTGCTTAGCCAATGAAGACGAGGACGCGGCCAGGGAATTATACAAGGCGCTCCTACAAAGCAACACACGGGCAAAGGACAGCCGCCGCGACGAAATGAAGGCAAGTAAGGCTCGCCACGTCATTGGAACGTCATCGCGCCGAGCATGATAGATGGACCTCGGCCTCAGCGGGGAAGGACGCACTCCTTGAGCTCGATGACCCGCATTACCGAATGAAGCCTCTTCTTGATCTCCGCCTTGCGAAGCTTATAATTCCTGATGCGATCAATGCTTCCGGCTTCGATAGCCGATCCTAGCACAGTGTCGACGGTCTTGAGGTCTTCCTGGCACGTTTCGGCGATTCTGACCAGCTCGGGGCAATTCTTTACCGTCAGGTCCTCCGCGGGGCAAGAACCGGCGAGGACAAGGAGGGGCACAAGAGTGACCAGCGAAGCAATGAGGTAACGAATCTGCACAGGCACCGTTCGGTCTCCTCGAGAGGAATATGTGTCCTCCCATTTATCTTATTTTACCGAGATGATGGCATCCCAGTCGCGATCCTTATATCATAAAAAACTGGTAACTCAATGAAAATTAGTATCGAATTACAGGATAACCTCGACTGCGGCCATGCAAGCCGCCGGCGCGGGGATACCATTCAGTACGCGTCACGTATAGGTTGAACCCCGCCAGTCTATGCCGCGGCGGAAAACGATTGCGAACAACGCTGTCGCGGCGACCCATACACTGATGGCTATCCCTAGGGGAGCTGATAAACCATACCAACAGCTTCCCCCTTCATCCCGAACAACGAATCCGTAGGGAATCATGACCATGACTGAGGCCGCGGTAGAAAGGGCAGTGAGAGCCAGGAGAGGCCACGTCTGGTAGCCCGAGAACAGTGAGAGCACTGCGAAGATGTTCACCGCAAAGAGAACAGTGAGAGCTACGTAGTTGGTGAACAGCCTGAAGACGAGGGGGATGCTCCTCTCCAGTCCTCCGTAGAATGTCCGCTTCCAGAAGCGGCAGACCTCGGAAAGACCTGAGAAAGGCACCGTCCTCACAAGGTGGCGGGCGCGCATCACATGGAGGTTCAAGCCCTTGGCTTTTACCGATTTGCTCAGGGCGATATCCTCGGTAATCTCTGCCCTGAAGTTCTCCCATGTTCCTACGCGTTCGTACGCTTCTTTGGTGATAAGAATGAAGCATCCGGACGCGAGGGCGCCTGGCTTCCCGGGGTCGTTGACTACTTTGGGCGGATAAACCGAGGACAAGCCCAGGGCGAGATGAGGGTAGACGGCATTTTCGCTGAATCGCCGCTCCTTGAATTGGGGGTAGAGGCTGAGCATATGGAGCTTGTTCCGAATCAGGTGGTTGACTGCGCGGCATATGGCTGTCGGATCCAGGTCCGTATCCGCATCGGAAAACAGAAACAGATCCCCTGAGGCGAGCCTCGCTCCTGCAAACAATGCATGGGTCTTCCCTGTCCATCCAGCAGGCAAGTGGGTAACGGAGAGGTATCTGACACGGGGATCCTCCCGGGCTATCCGTTCGATTATCTCCGGAGTGCGGTCAGAGCTTCTGTCGTTAACGATTATGATCTCGAGGTTTGGGTACTCGCTGTTTTGTACGGATTGCAGCGCGCTTTCGATATGATCCTCTTCGTCTTTGGCCGGAATGACGAGAGATACGAGAGGGACGGTCTCCGGATCGCAGACCTTTCCTGCCGGCTCCAGTTCCTGCTCTTGCCCCAACGACCTGATAAGGAGAAGGTTCATACGGATCAGCTCTATGATCACTACAGCAACAAACACCAGTGCAGCCCACAAGGCCCATGTCGACAAGACGCTTTACCTCTCTTGTGATCTCTTGCACGTTCCTGAGGGAATCACAAATAGAGCCAGACATCCGGTGGCCTGGCACGAAAGGAACGGGATTTCGAATCAGGCACCACGGAAAAAATGGTAGGAAACAACATGCTGCTTCTCGTTGAGATTGGTTCAATGGTGCCAGTGTCCGGCCGGCACAGGAGTGGAATGTTCGGAATCTTTGAGCACGGGGGTCAGTTCGTCGATTTGCCCTCGGGGAGGAAGCCACCCCCAAACAGCTTTTGGGCCATGGCATAATCCTGGCGAGCTAGATCGGGCTTGTTCATCTGCTCATGTATCGTTGCCCGAAGTCTATAGGCGTCGGCCAAGCGGGGGTCCAGCTTTATCGCGGCGGATATGTACGCGTTGGCCTCCGAGAAATACCCCTGTCTCATGAGGTCGTTTCCTCTGGCCAAGTGTTCGGTGGCCCGGCTGGGGTCCTCGTCGTAGACCATAGCTTCTTCCCGTGAAAAGTCGCTTTCTCCTGATGTGTTCCAGGCTGAAACGGCAAAGAAATACAACTTTCCAGGATCCAAGCCCGAAACGACTACCGACTCTGACCGTACATCTGCCATTCTACGATACTGTCTTCGATCCGGTCCCCAGAAGACCGTGTAATGGGAAACCCCTGGCAAACGGTCCCACGACACCTGTACCCCCTCGGCAACCAGCTCTACACGAAGATTCTCTGGCGGGGGAGGTAGACCGGCTTCCTTCTGCCCGGAGCCACTGCACCATATCAGCACCGAAGACAACAACATCAATGCCAGAAATAGCAATGTTGCTCGAAACCGATTCATTCTATACCTCGAAAACATTCAGCGTCAGCTCCTCTGGCGAGGAACATGAATGCCGGCCGTAACCGTTCATCAATTAAGCCGCTCTGGGACATGGTCATTGTCACAAGTCCACCGCCCGATTATTGCCGCTGAAGACAGCAATTGCAATCACTTTTTTCACTTCAGGTGGCTCACGGGTTAAGCCCAAGCCGCTTCAGCTTGCGCCAGAGAGTTGTCTTGTTAATGCCAAGCTCTCTCGCTGTGGCGAGCTTCTTTCCACCATTTCGCGCCAGAGTTTCCATGATAACGCGCGCTTCGATCCCTGCCAACGTTCCCCCCTGTTGGGAGACATCGAGACTGCTGCCTGCCTTGAGGGGTTCAGGCAAGTGTGGGATGTCGATCAGGCCCCCGCGGCACAGAATGAATGCATGCTCGATTGTGTTCTCCAGCTCCCGAATGTTGCCCGGCCAATCGTAGGCCATGAACGCGGAAAGGGCTTCGCTGGTAAGACCGGTAATGTCTTTACCCTTGATTCGGCTCAACCGATCGATGAAATGTTGTGCTAGCAGGGGGACGTCTTCCATACGCTCCCGCAATGGTGGAAGGGAGAGCTTGAAAACTCGTATCCGGTAATAGAGATCTTCCCGAAAAAGACCTGCTTCCACGAGCTGCTTCAAATCCTTATTGGTAGCGGCCAAGACTCTGACATCCGCTTGAACGGTCTGGGTTCCCCCCAGCAACTCGAAGGTCTTCTCCTGAAGTACTCTCAGCAGCCGCACTTGCAGGGCAGGGGTGACGTCTCCGATCTCATCCAGGAATATCGTGCCGCCGGCCGCTTGCGCAAAACGGCCGGGCTTGTCTCGCCTTGCGTCCGTGAACGCGCCGGCCTTGTATCCGAACAATTCCGATTCAAGCAGAGTGTCGGGTATGGCTCCGCAGTTCACCGTGATAAGAGGGTTGGCTGCCCTCGCGGAGAGATTGTGAATTGCTTTGGCGAGCAACTCCTTTCCCGTTCCACTCTCTCCCTCCAAAAGGATGGTGCTGTCGCTCATTGCCACGTCGGGCAGGATGGCGAATATCTCTTGCATGCGCTGGTTCTTCGACAGCATGTCTTCGAACGTGAACGACTTTTGGACTTCTTTCCGAAGGGTCTCGACTACAGTCAGATCGCGGAAGGTCTCCACGCCTCCTACAAGCTTGCCGGTCTTATCCTTCAACATCGATGTGCTTATGCTTATGGGAACGCGCGCCCCATCGGCGCGAACAACGTAGATCGCTTGATTGACCACGGGGTTGCCCGTGCGAACACTCTGCTTGAGCGCACACTCCCCCTCGCATATTTCCGCGCGAAACACCTCGCAGCACGGACGACCTATGGCCTCGTCTACGGGGACTCCGGTAATCTCCTGAGCGGCTCTATTGAACGAGGTGATCACGAAGTCCTCATCCACGGTGAAGACCCCGTCCGCTACGCTATCCAGGATCATCTGTATCTGTTCCGAAGTTAAATGTGTCTCCATTCTACAAAGCTAACCGTTTCACTTATAATGAAAGAATTTTAACACGGACGTCGAATTGTGCAAGCGAAGGAGGGGAACAGGACAACCGATGAGTGTGCGGTTCATCTTCCGCGAGAGGGCTCTCTTTCGCACCTTTCAGTCGACGTCAGGCCTATCTCAACAATCACGCACCCCCGTGTGAGCCGGATCGAGCCTCCCGATTGAGGGACTCGAAAGTAACAGCTATGGTGCATCGCATTAAGCACAGGCCAGAACCTCATTAGCAAACCGAGCGATTAACGACGGCGTGAAAACAACGACTACACTCTCCTATCGTGCTGGCCGTAAGCCAGGAGCTCCCCAGGCACGGATGGGAAATCTCAACCTCTATCAAGACCACATGTCGACCGGGCTCATTGGCTTCCAACTGCAATGACTGCCACGCATGTTCAATGCGTGGCAGTATAGTCGAAAATGTCTCAAAACTCGGGACACACCTAACATCGTAGCACGATTGGGCGTCGATGCGTGGAAAGGCACCCTCACCCCAACCCTCTCCCAGAGGGAGAGGGAGCCTTAAAAATCACCTCTCCCCCGCTTCGGGGTAGAGGGTTAGGGTGAGGGGGTGTGCCACGATTATCACGGACTGCCGGCTCTCCCAGAGGGAGAGGGAGCCTCAAAAATCCCCTCTCCCCCGCTTCGGGGTAGAGGGTTAGGGTGAGAGGGTATGCCACGATTATCACGGACTGCCGGCTTTTGAGACACTTTCAGTCGGTCAACCCTGAGACTCGCGGAGATCGGGTTCATTCAATTTCGGTAGGGTGCGGCAAGGACGCTGCCCGGCGGTGGATCGCTTCAGCGAAGCGGACGAATTCTTCCGGCGAGAGGGTTTCTCCCCTCCTTGCAAGATCTATTGCCGACTCCTCCGCAGCTCGTTTCACCGAATCCGTCCCCATCGTGAAGGAAAATGCCCTCAAATTGTTCCTCAGAGTCTTGCGACGACCTGCAAATGAGATCTTGACGAGTCGTTCAAACAGCGCCGCGTCGGTCACGTGCAGCGGGGGAGGGTCCGGGAATGTTACCCGCACGAGAGAAGAAGTTACCTCAGGCACAGGAAAGAAAGCTCTTGGTGGTATGTCGAAGAGGATGTCCACCGTTGCCTTCGCTGCAAGGACCACCGTGAGAACACCGTATTCCTTGGTTCCCGGGTCTGCGAGGAGTCGATGAGCCACTTCCTTCTGCAGGAGAATATGAAGAGAGCTGAAGTCCGCGCTGTTCCGGGAAAAACTGAATAGCAGGCGGCTCGATATGTTGTAGGGCAGATTAGCCACAACTCGCAGCCTGCCAATTCTCTCTCTCAGGCCGTGGAAATCGTACTTGAGAGCGTCTGCATGGATAAGCTCAACGAGAGGCAATCCTGAGAATCTCTTCTGCAAAACGCGAAAGAAACCGGAATCTATCTCGAGAGCATAGATTTTCGCACCCCGTCCACGGAGCTCTTCGGTGAGGAATCCGAGGCCGGCTCCTATTTCTACAAGGGGCTCACCCTCCTCAATGCGGGCCGTCTCCCCGATTCGCGTGAGATAGCGTGAATCCACGAGAAGGTTCTGCCCCATCCACTTCTTGGGAGCAAGACCGTATTCTCGGAAGAGCTTTCTTATTTCGGAGACAGATGGCATGACTACACGGAAAAGCGATGGTATACTCGCTCGAAATGGGCGGGACGAGCGTTTGAAGCGCTTTTCTCTGCCTCGCCACGCTGATTCCGCCCCCTTCTTCTTGACCCCCGATTGCCATGACAGCTAGTTGGAAGAGACCTGCCACTCAAGCTGTCAGGATTTTCTCATCAGTAGTATTGCGGGCTTGAGTGCAAAACTCCTGGACGACCTTCTGGAACCTGGGCCCTTCATTCGCGGCTACCGTAGCGTATCGAATGGGGAAGTTGCCCATCTCCAGCGCGCTAAGAGCGTTCTTCACTCGGGCTGCTGCCCAGTCGGTGCCGTCCTTCGACGCGCAGTTGCCGTGGTGGCACCCAGCCACAAGAAGTCCCGCGGCTCCGGAGGCAAGGGTTGCCCACAAGAGGGACTCGGAAACCCAGCCGGCACACGGAACCGAGAAAAACAAAACTCCTTCGGGAAGTGGGATCTGGGATACCGCTCGCGCAGCCGAGCGTTGGCAGCCATAGATCACGAGGGGCTCACGATCTGCCATCTTGGTGACTTCTCGAAGAAATGAAGAGACTGCCTCATCGGGAAAGGACGCGAGCGCAAGGGCGGTGCGGGGGCATTCGGATACGCACACTCCGCACTCCTGACACGCTGCGGGAGAGGCTTGGATTGCTGATCTGGCGGAGGCACCCGCATAAGAGATGGCAGTATGGGGGCACACGCGGAAACAGGTGAGGCAACGACAACACTCATCGCTTACGGTAACCTTTGCTCTTTTCGCGGCCGAATCCGGGAAATTCATCAGCCATGCTCGCGCCCGTGCTGCAACTGCGAAGGCTTGGGCTGCGACGTCCACGAGATCGATGTTCCCCGTGATTTCGCCTACAGCGAAGATTCCCTCGGCAAACGAGCGTCCCGAATGGCAGTGCGTGCTCGAAGAAAGGATAAACCCTTCTGAATCGACGTCTTCTGCTGTGATGTCCAACGCGTAAGAGGGGACGGACGACGGAGCGGCGCCCGGAGGGACAATTACCCTGTGGCACTTGAGGTCCGTAAGCTGGCCTGCGTCAACAAGGTCCGGAACGGTAACGAGGAACTTCGGCTCATCGGGGCTGGACACAGGAACGACTTCAACGCGGGGCAGGTCATCGCCAAACCTGAAGAATAGCACCCCGGCCCGCTTCGCCCCCTCGTACAGGGTCTCGCCGAAGAGATGCCGAACAGGCGCATTCCTCATCAGGACAAAGGATGTTCCGCCCATGTTCCTGAGCTCCGCAGCAGCAGCAATGGCTGCCATTCCGGCTGCTTGATTGGACGGCAGGCCGTAGTCGAGGAGAAACGCGACAACTTCGCCAGAACTCGGTTGAAAATTTTCGGCAAGTGTCTCGACCTCGGATGGGAGCCCGGAAGGTATAGATGTCCCCGACATGCTGGGGGCAAGCACGATGCACCCGAAGTGCTGTGGACCGGCTCCCAATCCACGTACGAGAAATCCGTTGTCGACGCGCTGCACGCGGAGCGTGCCCACCAGTTCCACTCCTTCGCCTTCCTCGAATTCCGCCTCAAGATTGCGGAGGTACCCCAGAGCATCGATCCCGGGAGCAGTGCGGCACATAACCGGTGTGTTCGCGCCCTCTCTGAGGAGAACGACGGACACGCCGATACTTCTCAGTGCACTCGCTGCCAGAAAGCCCGAAGGACCGGCCCCTATAACGAGGGCCGGAGGAAGGTGAAGTCTTTCCCCGTCTTCGATGATTTTCACCTCTTTATCCGCCATATTAACTCTTGTCTCCCATGAATGAGCGGGCGACGGCCAAAGGAGATCGAGAACAGTCTCCTCCTGAGGCGTGACTGACGTCAACAAGTCAAGAGATCGGCCACGACTGCAGCGACTGTCTGCTCCGCGTGCGTGAGTGTTTGCTCGATGTCTCTTGGGCCCGCGCAGGCTCCGGCTACATACACGCCTGGAACTGACGTGCGGCTCGAATCAAGCACGTTTCTCCCTGCGAGAAAGCCAAACTCGTCGCTTTGAATACCCATGATCGACGCAAGGGAGCTCGCAGAAGCGGGGGGGCCCTGACCGATAGAGAGGACTATCCTATGATACTGCTCCCTGACGCTTCTCCCCTTCTCTTGACGGACTATTTCGACCGTGTTATCCGGACCAGCCTGAATCTCTCCTGGGACTCCCTGGATAAGTCTCATGTTGCGGCGCTTGGCCTCCGAGAGGAGCTTGCCGGCATATTTGCCTGCCATCTGAAGATCAATGTAGAAAACGGTAATCTCCCAGTCCGGATGCAGATCAAGGATCTTCAGACCTGTTCTCACCGCTGCCTTGCAGCAGTATTGGGAACAGTAGTTGCGGCCGATGGAGGAGTCGCGGGAGCCCACGCACTGGAAGAACGCCAATCTCAGAGGATCCGATCCCGCAACTGGTAGCTGGGCCAACGCGTCGTTCCGGAGGAGATTGTCCATGTCCTGCAGCGTGAGAACGCCGGGAATACGACCATAGCCCAAGAATCCCTTCTCCGCAGCGTCGTATGGCTCGAACCCCGCAGCCAAGACCACTGCACTACAATCCAATGTCTTCTGGTCTCCGGAGGAGAGAGACCTCAATTCTGTTCTCCTGTTATTCTCCTGGGCATTGAGAAATGCGACGACCTCCCATTCCTCGAGAACCGTGATCCGGGGACTCGTTTGCACTCGTTCAATCAAATCGTCTACCGAGCAGCAGTAGCATCTCATGCATTGATCGGTCGCCATGCATGCCCAGTCTCGAACATGTCCTCCCAAACGCTGGGCCCTTTCCACGATGATGGACGAGAATCCGTTATCGGAGAGCAGGTTCGCCACCTGTAAGCCCGCTACTCCCCCACCTATGATGACCACTGGATGATGGATTGACACACTCATTCCCGTTTCCGTTTCGTCGAACACGCTATGGACAGCCGCTCCCGCTGGCACCATGAGGCCAACAGCTAGTGCTGAGCGATTCCTCAAGGATTGGTTGAGATGTTGGACGCCCAGTAGTGCCCCAGCGATCCTGAGCCAACCCGGGTTTCGGAACGATCAAGAGCAAACTCCTTGGGTGATTCCGAATTGCACATGTCCTGTTTATAACTGACCTCCTGAATGTCGTCAACGCTTCGACGGAGGGAGATGGTTCCGTAGGGATCCAAGAGAAGATCTCATAAAGAACCAACGACAAGCCGTTTTCTTACCGGAGAGCTGGTCGACCACTGACAAGGGTTCCTCTAAAGACGCGTCGCAACGGACACCCAGACGGAATCCTCCCAAGTGGCCGTCAGAGTGCCGGGGATTCGCTTTTTTTTACCAGGCATTTCCCGTCAAGCCTGGTATTTCCACCTGCGAAGGCGTGCTGATCGCAACGTCCATTGCACGATTAAAGTCCTCGATGGCTTCCCTGTTCTTGCCCAAATTTGCCAGGGCAGTCCCTCGATTGTTATGAGCGACCGCATCGCTCGGTCTCAACGCAATGGCTCTGTCGTAAGCTTTCACCGCCTCTTCATGAAGACCTGCCCGAGATAGAGCATCCCCCCGCAGTCGGTAGAGCAGCCCATTGTCCGGTGAGTGGCGAATGGCCTCGTTCAGATCTCCCAAGGCCCGCTCGTCACGACGCAGATTTATGAAGGACTGAGCCCTGCCCACCAGCGCTGCCACGTTCCCTGGATCCGCTCTGAGTGCTGCCGTGAAATCTTCCACCGCATTGTCAAAGTGAGCGGTAGCAAGGAGCATTTGTCCGCGCTCCACCCTGTACGATGGGTTGTTCGGGTCTTTTGATACAGCCTGATTTAAATCGGCAAGAGCGAGACGAGGTTTCTTGAGGGCGCTGTAAGCCAGGCCGCGTTGAAAATAGGCCTCTGCCGTAGGTGCCACGGCGATAAGCTGAGAGAATATTTCTACCGCGTCATCGAACCTGCCCGACTGCATCGCTATCATTCCCTCATCCATTGGCGGGGAATCCGGGAAAGACTGACTCCACGAATGATCGGTGACCAGGGAACACGCCAGAAGTACGAGCGCGATCACGATAATTGCGCGACAAACCATGTGAAAGACTCCTCGAACATATCCACGGTGGATCGAGCTCGTATTATAGGGAGTCCATCCAGAAGAATCAAACTTGCGATGTCACTTTCGATGCCGGCGGCTATCTGACAAAAGTAACTCAGCAATCCGAGTACTTGCGAAAAACGGGAAAACCGTGCGGGAATGAGAGTGTCTTAAGAAACACGAGGGGATCAGCCCTGTATTGACTGGGCGAAAAGAGGTGGCAATCTCTCCACAGAAGAAGCTGAGCCGATTACTGGAGGCACCCGGGGGATGACAAACGTGTCGACCTGAATCGTTGGGGAATCGTCCTTGGAGACGAGAGGCATGGCGCTCACAGCATCGATCGCACAAATGGACACTGTGAGCCAGATTTGTGAGAGAAGGGAAAGTGAGACGGTCAAGTCGAAGGTTGCCCATCGTATAACAGTCATAAGTACGCGAGCCTTGGGTGTAACCATTCCCAAAGAGAAGGGCCTAGCCCGAGCTCTCGTGAGTCTTTCTCGAACGCAGCCCGTCTGCAGGAAAAAAAGTTAGTCGTAGCGGTCTTGGAAACTCCGAACGTGTTGCCTCATTCTGAGAAGATAGGTGCGTCGTACGGATGCAGGGCCGGAACAGCGCAGAGCGATCTGTCTGCCAATTAGCATACCCACTAAGTGGCTAGGGTAACCAACCATGAATGACAGCGGACATGAAAAGCCTCGATGGAAAAGCGGGAAAAGGCTGATAATCGCCATTTTGGTCGCAATTGCGTTCGGAGCGGGTTACTTTTTGCCCAAGGATTTCAGCGGCAAGCCTCAGAGCGAGACTCGAATACAGTCCCAACACCAGGATCACAGCCAGGTCACCCCTGCAGAGGGGGCGGTCGGAAGAGCCACCGTATGGACGTGCTCTATGCATCCCCAAATTAGGCTGCCCAAACCTGGCAAGTGCCCGATTTGTTTCATGGATCTTATCCCTCTTGCTTCCGAGGAGGGCACATCTGCAGACGTGAAGTCAGTCACGTACACCATGTCCGATGCCGCCAAGAAGCTCGCTGAAGTCGAGACCGCTGAAGTTCGCAGAAGGCAGGCAAGAGTCGTGATACGGATGGTGGGAATGGTTTTCGAGGACGAGACCCGGATTGCCTCGCTCACCTCACGCGTGGACGGTCGGCTGGACGAGATTTACGTCAACTTTACCGGCGACCGTGTCGAAAGAGGCAATCCTATGGTCAAGATCTGGAGTCCCACACTCATCAAGAGCCAAGTTGAGCTCTTCGAAGCGCTGCGCTACGAGGAGCCCGACCCTGAAGTCGTGCGCGGTGCGGAAGAGAAACTGATCCAGCAAGGGCTTACAAGGGAACAGGTCGAACAAATCAAGAAAGAGCACAAGCCAATTCCCTATGTAATTTTGAAAGCTCCGATCAGTGGAATAGTCATGAAGCGTATGGCCGTGCTCGGCCAGTTTGTGAAGGAAGGATCGGAAATGTACACCATCAATGATCTCTCTAAGGTGTGGGTCAAGATGGACGCATACGAATCCGATCTTCCATGGATACGGTACGGTCAGGACGTAACATTCACTTCTCCCGCGGTTCCTGGGCGACAATTCAAAGGAAGAGTGCTGTTCATAGATCCCACCTTGGATGGAAAAACCCGGTCAGTCAAAATCCGCGTTGAGGCAGAAAATCCTGAATTGTTGCTCAAACCGGGGATGTTCGTCAGCGCAGAGCTGGAAGCAGAAATCGACGCCGCAGGAAGGGTCATCAAATCTGAGTGGGTGGGAAAGTACATCTGCCCCGTCCATCCTCGGGATAATCCAAGCTCGGAGCCGGGGACATGCCCTGACAGCAATATGCCCCTCAAGCCGGCATCTGCTTTCGGATATGCTCCCGACGAGGCCCCTGTGTTGCCTCTCGTAATTCCTGCGACGGCACCCCTCATCACTGGCAAGCGAGCAGTAGTGTATGTGGAAGTGCACGGAACCGAAAGGCCTACCTATGAGTTGCGCGAGGTGGTGCTCGGACCGCGAGCGGGTCACTATTACGTCGTTTACAACGGGTTGAAAGAAGGCGAGCGGGTCGTCACAAGAGGGAACTTCAAGATCGACAGTGCAATGCAGATACTGGCCCGATCGAGCATGATGAACGAGCGCGACGAGACAGGAGAGAAGACAGCGGAAATTGAGAAGCCTGGCTCCCCTGAAGCGAAGGCAGAGATCGTAAAGAAGATGGAAGCCCCCCATGACTTCCTCGAACAGCTCAACCCATTGATTGCCGACTATTTGGTCCTTAAGGACTTGATGGTGGACGAGAATGTGGACCAGGCGAAGGAGCGGTCAAGACTCATGGCGAATCTGCTGGGCCGAGTGGATGCAAAGGGTCTCCACGATGAAGCAGCAGAAACGTGGAATGAGCTTTCCAGAGAGATGACGGAGAGGCTGAACGGCGTTGCCGAGGGTAAATCAATTGAAGCGCAACGCCAGGAATTCGCTGCGCTTTCCGAGGCGTTTGCTCGGGTTCTTATGGGATTCAGGCATGCTCGGAAAGATCCGGTGGTTCTATTTCATTGTCCCATGGGCTTTGACGGAGAAGGTGCGTACTGGATCGAGGAAAGCGAAGAGAGAAAAAACCCCTATTTCGGCCACAAGCCTTTCAAAGGGCAGGCAATGCTCCAGTGTGGCGAGCTGGTCGAAAAAATCCCGCCCGAGTCGCCAAAGCCATCGCTCCTGGGTGGCCGCGACACTACCCGCGCCAACGGCTCCCACGAATTCTCACACGGGGGTGAGGAGAGGGAGAACACAGGTGAAAAGGGCCAACAGAGATGAAAACACCGTCTTCCTCTTATCGTTCTCCCGGAACAGACGAATCATTCTTCTCCCGCGTCATGGGGTTCTGGATGGAGCAGAAGCTGCTCGCAGCGGCAGTCCTCGCGGTGACCATCCTGTACGGAGCGATGGTGGCTCCGTTCGATTGGGACATTTCCTGGCTTCCTCGGCAGCCTGTCCCGGTCGACGCGATCCCGGATATTGGGGAAAATCAGCAAATCGTCTTTACCACGTGGGATGGTCGCTCCCCGAAGGATGTGGAGGATCAGATCACGTATCCGCTAACTGTCTCCTTGCTCGGGATTCCGGGGGTGAAGTCTATTCGCAGCAATTCTTTTTTCGGGTTTTCCACAATCTACCTAATCTTTGGCGAGGAGATCGATTTCTATTGGTCGAGGTCCCGAATCCTGGAAAAGCTCAACTCTCTGCCTGCCGGAACGCTGCCGGAGGGCGTACAACCCGCTCTGGGACCGGATGCTACTGCCCTGGGTCAAGTGTTCTGGTACACGCTGGAAGGAGAGGGGTTCGGGCTCGATGAGCTCCGGTCGATCCAGGATTATTACGTTCGATATGCCCTCCAGAGCGCTGGAGGGGTAAGCGAAGTCGCGTCCGTGGGCGGATACGTCAAGGAGTATCAGATCGACATCAACCCCGACGCAATGCGAGCACACGGCATTACCCTCCCCGAAGTTTTCAACGCAATTCGTATGGCCAATATCGATGTGGGCGCAGGAACCATTGAGGTGAACAGGGCCGAATATACCATCCGAGGCCTGGGGTTCGCGAGGTCGGTGGCCGATTTCGAGCAGAGCGTCGTGAAGGTGAATGACAACGTGCCCCTGTTCATAAAGGACGTCGCCACCGTCTCACTCGGTCCGGCCATGCGGCGAGGAGCTCTCGACAAGGAGGGTGCTGAGGTTGTCGGCGGAGTAGTGGTCGTTCGCTTTGGCGAGAACCCTCTTCAGGTGATCAAGAATGTCAAAAGGAAAATCCAGGAGATTACCCCAGGTCTACCCACGAGAATCCTTCCGGACGGGACGGTGTCCCAGGTGCATATCGTGCCGTTCTATGATCGGACGGAACTGATCCATCAGACTCTTGACACTCTCAAGAGGGCTCTGAGCGAGGAGATTCTCGTTACCATCATCGTAGTAATCGTGATGGTGAATCATCTGGTCAGCTCCGCTCTCATTTCAACGATTCTTCCTCTAGCGGTACTCCTGACCTTCATCGTCATGAAGTTCGCCGGGATCGACGCCAACATCATGGCTCTCTCAGGCATAGCCATTGCCATAGGAGTCATGGTGGACATGGGTATCATCCTTTGCGAAAACATTCTGAGACATTTCGAGCACGATCCGCCGGGAAAGAGCACTTTTGAGATGGTGCGCCAGGCCGCGTCCGAGGTGGGTGGCGCTGTGATGACTTCGTCCCTCACAACCATCATTTCTTTTCTTCCTGTCTTTGCACTCACTGGGCCAGAAGGAAAGCTGTTTAAGCCTGTGGCCTATACCAAGACCTTTGCAGTGGGAGGCGCGCTCGTTCTGGCGCTGGCACTCATTCCTCCCATGGCTCATCTCGTTTTCAGAAAGACAAGCCTGCGGAAGAACACGCTTCTCCTCGCATACGTGATCGTGGGCATCGTAGGACTTTGGGTGGGGAGTGCCGTTTCCTGGTGGATAGGAGTTCCGGTCGTCTTCATTGCCGTCTTCAAGGCGGTGTCAGCCTTTCTTCCGCCGTCTGTAGGCTCGTACGGCTCACGGTTCTTGAATCTTGCAGCTCTCGTGTTCGTGATTGTCCTCCTCACAGAGCACTGGCTTCCTCTCGGTCCGCAAGTGGGATTTGTGAGGAATCTCATTTTCGCGTCAGGAATCATTTTTGGCTTGCTAGGCATCCGAAAGGTTTTTACTTCGTTCTACAGACCGTTACTCAGGTGGTGTCTGCACCACAAGGCGGCGTTTCTTGTCATCCCTATATCACTGGTGGTTTTCGGCGCTACCATATGGCTGGGGTTTGCCCGGGTGTTCGCCTTCATACCCTGGACGGTGGATCGAGTCCTGGGACCACCAGCCAGGACCGTTACTGTGCAGCACGTCCACGGTCCCGAGCTCAAGAGTGATGCAGCCCCCCCGCTTGTAGAGGGAAGCCGCGTGCAGGGGACGTGGATATGGTCGAAACTCTCTCACATGTTTCCAGGCTTGGGGAAGGAGTTCATGCCCAGCCTTGACGAAGGCTCTTTCCTCTTCATGCCCACCACCATGCCGCACGCGTCCATAGGCGAGGCTCTGGATGTAATTCACAAACAGGATGTAGCCATTCGAGCCATTCCCGAAGTGGTATCGGTAGTCGGAAAAATTGGGCGAGTGGAGAGTGCTCTCGACCCGGCGCCGCTCTCCATGGTGGAAACCGTCATCGTCTATCATCCCGAGTTCAAGGTGGACCCGGACACGGGGGATAGGGTGCTCGACCCCAATACTGGAAATCCAGTGAGAAACTGGCGGCCTCACATCAGGACTCCGGACGATATATGGAAAGAAATCGTACGAGTCGCACAGGTACCAGGCACGACCTCCGCACCAAAGCTGCAGCCTATCGCCGCCCGGGTCGTGATGCTGCAGAGTGGTATGAGGGCGGCCATGGGCGTGAAGGTCCGGGGTAAGAGCCTTGACGAGGTCCAGCGCGTAGGATTCGAGATAGAAAGGTTCCTAAAGGATGTGCCTCTGGTGGAGCCCTCATCGGTGATCGCAGACAGGGTGGTCGGGAATCCGTACCTGGAGATTGACATAGACAGACGCGCCATAGCCAGATACGGCATCAAAATTGCGGAAGTGCAGGACGTCATCGAAATAGCCATCGGCGGCAAGAGGATCACCACTACTGTCGAAGGCCGCGAGCGATACCCCGTGCGCGTGCGATACCAACGTGAGCTGCGAGATTCGATCGAAGCCCTGGAAAAAATTCTCGTGTCCGGGGACAACGGCGTCCAGATTCCTATCAGTCTTGTGGCCACGATCAAGTATTCCCGCGGTCCGATGATGATCAAGAGCGAGGACACGTTCCTCGTAAGCTATGTGCTCTTCGACAAGAAGCCCGGAGCTGCGGAAGTGGACGTAGTAACTGCCGCGGACAATTACCTCAGGCATAAGCTCGATACCGGCGAGCTGAGAATTCCTCCCGGGACTTCCTTTACGTTTGCTGGGTCCTATGAGAACCAGGTCAGGTCCGAAAAGACATTGAGAATCGTGATTCCGCTGGCTCTACTCCTCATCTTTCTGGTCCTCTATTTCCAGTTCAGATCGATTCCGACGTCTCTCAATGTCTTCTCTGGGATCTTCGTTGCCTGGTCCGGGGGATTTATCATGCTCTGGCTTTACGCGCAGCCCTGGTTCATGGACTTCACCGTGTTCGGAGTCAACATGCGCGATCTGTTCCAGGTGAGGCAGTACAACCTCAGCGTGGCAGTATGGGTGGGGTTCCTCGCCCTGTTCGGCATTGCCACCAACGATGGGGTAATCTATTCAACCTACTTGGATCAGGTCTTCAAGCAACAGAAGTTCCAGAGTGTCGAGGAGATCCGCAATGCAACGCTGGAAGCAGGAGAAAAGCGGGTGCGTCCGGCACTCATGACTACGGCCTGTACTATCCTTGCACTCGTACCAATCTTGACCTCCCAGGGCAAAGGTGCTGATGTCATGGTCCCTATGGCCTTGCCAAGCTTCGGGGGGATGTGCATCGATATTATAACAATATTCGTCGTTCCCACCATTTATTGCATGGTCAAGGAGATACAGTTCAAAGCCAACAATCTCGACAAACAGGAAGGAGCAGTGTCGTGAGCTCACTCGTGAAAACATTCTGTCCGGCGTTCTTGATTGCGCTCGCAATGATCATTATGCCTCTCATTTCGATAGGAGCGGAGACTGTGACACTTCCCAATGGTGCCAAGCTGGACCTCTCGGCCAAGTGCCCCGTCTGCAATATGGAAGTGCGGTCGAGCACACTTGGTCCTGCCGCCGTCGTGTTCAAAGACGGCACGGCGGTAGGCTTCGACAGCACGGGCGACATGTTCCGCTATCTGCTTGATCCGAAGAAACATGGATTTCAGCAGGACAACGTTGAGCACGTTTTTGTCACCCAGTATGGAACCAAGAATTTCATCGATGCGAAGCTGGCGGTATATGTGGTGGGGAGCGATGTGAAAGGCTCTATGGGGCCGGAAGTGGTCCCCTTTGCCGAGAAGGGCGAAGCGGAGAAGTTCATGACAGCGCATCACGGAAAGAGTGTTGTTCCGTTCGCCAAGGTCGGGTTAAGTGACTTGAAACCGAAGAAGGGGTTGCTCAAGATGGAGCACAGCCACTGAGAGATCGTTTCACAATTGGACAACAGACCTCGGAATCATTGCTGTGGAGCGGTTCGTGAAGGAGGCGAGAATGCGCGTTCGTGAACCTCGGGCGCGATTTCTTGACTTGAAATTAAGCCGTAGATAGAATTTGTTGCATTTCCTTGATGAACGCTTTCAGGATTGCTCATCGAGACCTCGCGGCAGAGTGCGCCTCAGGTGTGGCCAAGTCCGGGCAGGACGCTGTTGAAGGAGGGCGGAGCCATGTGCGGGGATCTGTGGGCATGAGTCGGGTACAGCTCCCCCAGCCACGGAGCGCTCCATGCCTCGAACGAAGTTCCTCCCGGGTCTTATTTCCCCCCAGCCCGGTTTGAGCCTGCGGACCAAGCTCGTAGTTCTTCTAGTCCTCGTGATGGTGATTCCTCTCCTTGTGTCTGCATGGATCGCCCGTCACAATGCTCACTTGACTGGCGAGAGAGTTGGCAAGCAGACTTCCATGATGACCCATGAGATGCGCGAGTCGGTGGCGACAGTCGGAACTCGCACCATAAACGATGCCATTCAAGCGCTCGAACTGCTTTCAAGAGAGAAGATCGAGCGCTTGTCAACCGATATTGCTCGAGAAATCGCTGCCTTCTTGCACGATCGGGACGACGACGTTCGCTTGGTTGCGACTCTCCCGTTGACGGAGACATCCTTTCGGCGGTTCCTCTCCAGCCGTACCCGCGAAGTGATGGATCACGGTCCCTGGGAATTGGCTCCGGACAAGCGGTCGTGGGCTCCGACGCGAGTAATCATAGACCCCCCCGAGGAGGTCAGCCCCGCACTTCGCGAAAACCAAATGGGATTTCACTATCGACCGCCTGAAACCCACGGCATGCGAAGCAGGCGCCCACTTTACCTTGAAATGACGTTCGTGGACCTGGAAGGCCAGGAGCGACTCAAGGTAACCACGACCTCTCTCCTTCCGGCAGGGCTTCGCGACGTCTCTCGACCTGAAAACACCTACTGCAAAGCGGAGACGTATTTCCAAGAACTACGCGCGTTGAAGGATCAAGAGATTTATGTGTCGAGTGTCATCGGTCCGTACGTTTCGTCCCCAATTATCGGCCCATATCTGCCCGAGCGGGTGATCTCCAACGGCCTTCCCTACGAGCCCGAAAAAGCGGGTTACGCTGGAAAGGAGAACCCTGTCGGTCAGCGTTTCAAAGGATTGATCAGATGGGCCAAACCGGTCGTACGCGAGGGGCGTAGAATCGGGTATGTGACGCTGGCATTGGATCACACGCATCTGATGAATTTTACGGATTACGTGGTACCTACGGAAGAGAGGTACTCCTCGATTCCAGATGCCGGCACGGGCAATTACGCGTTCCTGGCGGACTACAGAGGCAGAGTCCTTGCCCATCCAAGACAATATCACATCATGGGGTATGACCCAGCCACAGGGGAGCCAGTGCCTCCATGGTTGGACGAGGAAACGTATGCCAGATGGAAAGTAAGCGGCAAGCCGTTCAGTGAATTTACGAAGGAGCTCCCTGAATATGACAACCCGTCCCGCCACAAGAGGGCTTCGTTGGAGCAAGTAAGAGAGGGCCAAACGGGAATAGATTATCGGTATCTCAACTTTGCCCCGCAATGTCTAGGATTTCAGACCATAACGGAGTACGGGGGATCGGGTTCGTTTCACCTTTATTGGAGCGGTTTGTGGAAATTGAACGCGACAGCGACGATACCGTACTACACGGGACAATACGGATCCCAGCGCCGTGGATTCGGCCACGTGGGAATAACGGCAAACATTGAAGAATTTTACAAACCCGCCCTGGAGACAAAGAAATTTATCGATCGATTCATTGCTGAACGCGATGCGCATCTTGCCCGGCAACAGGTAGACCTCCAGCGAACCATTACCGACAACATCGCCCTCAGCATGACAAGTCTCGGCGAATCTACAGCAGCGATGGTTACACTGGTAATCGGACTCGCGGCCTGGATTGCATCGGTATTGCGTAACCGTGTGGCAGTAGTCATTCAAGGAGTCCGTGACTTTCAGGATGGTAAGCTGAAGCATCGACTCCCTGTCAAGAGCGGAGACGAGCTTGGGCAACTGGCCACAGCCTTCAACCAGATGGCTCAAAGCATTGAAAGCTCTTACGAAAAGCTGAGCAGGAGCGAGCAGCGATTCAGGGCCATATTCAACCAGACTTTTCAGATCGCCGGCTTTCTGACTCCTCAAGGGACCGTGTTGGCGGCCAACACGGCTATGCAAGAGTTCCTCGGGGCAACGGAATCCGAGCTGATTGACAAGGCATGCTGGACACTTCCCAAATGGGGTGATTCTTCCGAGCTTCAACGCAGGATCTTGGAGTCAGTGCAGGAAGCCGCTGACGGACATTTCCTCCGTTTTGAGGCAACCAGCTTGTGCTCGGACGGAGACATCCGTGTACTCGACTTCTCTTTGAAACCCTTCAAGGATGACGAAGGCCTCATTGTAAACCTGGTGCTGGAAGCACGTGACATCACGGACCTGAAAAAGGCCGAACATGAGCTCAGGAGGCATCGAGATCAGCTCGAAGTCTTTGTTCACGAGCGGACTCGAGAGCTGACTTTGGCAAACGAAAAGTTGCAGAGCGAAATTCGCGAGCGCAAACAGGCTGAGTACAAGGTGCGTGCAGAAAGGGACAGGGCCCAACGCTATCTGGACATCGCGGGAGCAATCATTGTGCTGATAGATTCTCGCCAGAGAACCGGCCTCATCAACAAGAAAGGGTGCGAAATCCTGGGCTACAGCGAAAGGGAGCTCATCGGAGCAGACTGGTTTGACACGGTCGCTCCGGAGGGGGAGAGGGAAGCCGACAGGGCACTCTTCGCTGCATTGCTCTCCAGAGGAAGCGGGTCTGTCGAATACGTGGAGAATACGGTTCTGACCAAGGATGGGCAACCGTTGATCATCGCGTGGCAGATCTCGGTCTTGACCGACATGAATGGAAAACCGGTGGGCACACTAAGCTCGGGCGTCGACATCACACAAAGGAAAAGGACGGAAGAGGAGTTGCGCCGGGCACGAGATGCGGCTGAGGTCGCGAATCGAACAAAGAGCGCGTTCCTGGCAAACATCTCGCACGAAATCCGAACACCGCTCAACGCTATCCTGGGCTTTTGTCAACTGATGCTGCGCGATTGCTCGATCTCGTTCCAGCACCGGGAAAGCATAGAGAAAATCAATCGAAGCGGAGAACACCTCCTAGCACTCATCAACGAAGTCCTCGAGATGTCAAAGATTGAATCGGGGTGCGCTTCGCTGAGCCCGACGAATTTTGATCTCTATCGTCTGTTGGAAGACGTGGAGATGATGTTTCGTGTTCGGACCGAAACGAAGGGCCTTCAATTCGAAGTGAGCACGTCCGACAATCTGGTCAGGCACGTGGTGGGAGACCAGAGCAAAATTCGTCAAGTTCTCATCAATTTGCTGGGAAATGCGGTAAAGTTCACGAATCAGGGGGGTGTGCTTCTGCGCGTATTTTCAGAAAACCACGAAGCGGAGAAGCCCCACAGCGAGGTGGCCCCGTGTCACAGTAATGGTACGATTCGGTTGATCATGGAAGTGAAGGACACAGGAATAGGGATTAGGGATGAAGACAAGGAAAAGGTGTTCCAGCCCTTTGAACAGCTCGGGTCGTCAACGAACCCAGACGGGGGTACAGGGCTCGGTTTGGCCATTTGTCGAGAATTCTTGAGGATTATGGGAGGGACCATCTCTCTCACGAGTCGTGTCGGCCAGGGAAGCGTTTTTCGGGTCGAGATCCCAGTCGAACGCGGAACCGGTCAAGCCTGCGATTCGAAGGAACCGACGAGGCGGGTGATCGGGCTTCAACCAGGACAGCCACGGTACCGCATACTTGTGGTAGACGATATCCAGACCAATCGCGAAATATTGTCCAGTATGCTTCTCTCAGTCGGTTTGGACGTTCGGACCGCGCACAATGGGAAGCAAGCCGTCGCGGTGTTTGATCAGTGGCACCCCCACGCGATACTAATGGACATGAAGATGCCGGTAATGGACGGCCGTCAGGCAACAAAAGAGATCAAATCCCGGCCGGGCGGAGAGCAGACGGTAGTAATAGCTGTGAGCGCAGGAGCGTGGGAAGAAGAGCGGAAGACAGTTTTGGCCGACGGCCCGGATGATTTCATCCGGAAGCCGTTCCGGGAGGGAGATGTCTTCAACATCCTTGGTGCGCATCTCGGTCTCGAATACGCATACCAGCAAGATGACCGGCAAGAGGCAAGTAGGAATGCCCCGATGAATAGGTGTACGACACTTGAGCTGAATGAGCTGGCAAACCTTCCTTCGAGACTGCTCAACGAGCTGGAGGAAGCAGCCGAAAAGCTCGACGTTGACCACCTGCGTGAGCTCTTGCACGATGTGCGAAAACTGAACCCATTTCTAGCAGAAGGACTGAGCAATCTCTTGAAGCAATACGATTTTGAGTTACTGATGGATGCACTTCAGAGCCGGAAGGAGTGTTTGTGAACCACCCACCGCAGCGACAAGCGAGCATTCTCATAGTTGACGACAAACCTGCAAACCTCGACGTACTGTCCGAAATGCTGAGACGTTGCGGTCACAAAGTGCGTCCTGCGACTAGCGGCAAGCTCGCGTTAAAGACAGCGAGAAAACAGCCGCCGGATCTGATATTGCTGGACATACGAATGCCTCGGATGGATGGGTACGAGGTCTGCCGTGTGCTCAAGGCCGACCCTGACCTGAAGAACATTCCCGTAATCTTTATCAGTGCTCTCTCCCAGCCGTTCGACAAAGTGACCGCATTTGCGTGCGGAGGAGTGGACTACATCAGCAAGCCCTTTCAGGTGGGCGAGGTTGTGGCGAGAGTGGAGACCCATCTGAAGGTTAGGAGATACCAGGAGGAGTTGGAGGAACAAAACGAACAACTGCAACGGACCCTCGCCGACCTGAAAGCGGCACAAGCCCGGATTGTGCAATCCGAAAAGATGGCATCCCTGGGTGTGTTGACAGCCGGAATTGCCCATGAAATCAACAATCCCGTCAACTTCATCACCTCCGGAATCGCAGGGTTGAGAGGACTGCTCGACGACGTGATGCGCGTGTTGGACCGCTATTCGAAGTTGGATGGGGCGAATGCCACCGCTGGCTTGAAGGAAATCGAACGATTCAAGGAGGAGATTCGATTTGACGAGGTGCTCAATGGCCTCTTCGAGCTCCTGGACAACATCAACACAGGATCTCAGCGTACCGCTGAAATTGTGAGAGGCCTTCGTACCTTTGCACGATTGGACGAGGATGAGGAAAAGGCGTCAGACATACACCGGAACATCGACTCGACGCTCATCATGCTCCGAAACGAATACAAGGATTTGATTTCAGTGAAAAAGGACTACGGTGAGCTTCCGCCGATCATCTGTTGCCCGGGAAAGCTGAATCAGGTTTTTATGAACATCTTCGCTAATGCGATAGAGGCGATCAAGAGTAAGCAGAACCTAGAGCCTACCGAAGAAATCACGGTCAAGACTGGTGTGATCCATAAGGATGGGAACGCTTTTGTCGAGATCGACATCGGAGACACCGGCACAGGGGTACCGCCCGAGATTCAAGACCGGATATTCGAGCCGTTTTTCACTTCAAAGGATGTCGGCAAGGGGAATGGGTTGGGGCTGTCCATCTGTCTGGGCATCGTGAAGAGCCACGGAGGATCGATCGAAGTCGGCCGCAACCATCCGAGCGGGTCGGTGTTCAAGATCTACCTGCCGCTCAGAGTGGAAAGGACGGGCAATGAGTCGGATCCAAGGGGGTAAGCCTCGCATCCTCTATGTGGATGACGAAAAAGAAAACCTCACGAATTTCAAATATGTGTTCAGGCGGGACTACGAAATCCACCTCGCCGCTTCCGCTACCGAGGCATACGAGATTATGCATCGGTACGAAATCCACGTCGTAATTGCGGATCAGAGAATGCCAGGAGAGTCCGGTGTCGAGTTTCTCGAAAGAATCGTCCCGCAATATCCGGACACGATGCGGATCATACTCACCGGGTACAGCGATATCGACGCGGTCATCCAGGCCATCAACAAGAGCAAGATCTATTACTATCTCCAGAAGCCGTGGGACGAAGGCGAATTGCGGATGGTGATCGACAATGCCGTCAAGCTGTACCAGGCTGGATCGGAAACGAGCCGCCTGGTGGAGAGCCTTCGGCAGCAGGGACATTCGTTAGAAAGTGAAGTGGCAAGGCTGCAACAACAGGTTGAGGAGAAGGCCAGACTTCTCGACGAGATCAGAAGCTCCCGGGAACAGCTACAGGTGAGCGACGAACGACTCCGGGCAATCTTCGAGGCCGCACAAGATTGTATTTTCGTCAAAGACCGCTTCTTGAGATATACGCACTTGAACCCCAGCATGCTGAAGTTATTTCAAATTCAACCGGATGACATCATAGGCCGAACCGACGATCTGCTCTTCCGCGACGATCTTCCGGAAAGCCTAAGAAGTCTCGAACAACGTGTGCTTGAAGGGCAACCTATAGAAGCGGAGTATGCCGTTGATATCAATGGAAGTCGTATAGTCCTTAGTTCCACGAGGACGCCGATAAGAGACTCCGCCGGGACCATAGTGGGAATCTGCGGCATCCTGAGGGATGTGACCGGTCGCAGGCCCCTCGCTTCCGATGGGGATCTGGAGCCCCCTCAGTATGTCTCCACGGCCATGAAGGCTACCTTGCGGCAGCTTCTTCTGGCTGCCCCAAGCGACAGCACCGTGCTCTTCCTCGGTGAGAGCGGGAGTGGCAAGGATTTTCTTGCAAGATTCCTCCACGAACGGTCCCGACGTGCCGGCGGACCGTTCTATGCAATCAACTGCGCTGCGTTGGCTTCGGAGCTTGTTGAGTCAGAGTTGTTCGGGCATGAGCCCGGCGCGTTC
The DNA here is from genome assembly GCA_040753915.1 of Thermodesulfobacteriota bacterium. Taxonomy (GTDB): domain Bacteria; phylum Desulfobacterota; class Desulfomonilia; order Desulfomonilales; family Desulfomonilaceae; genus JBFMDN01. The sequence goes on from JBFMDN010000014.1 coordinate 79,605, forward strand.
ACTGGATCCAGGGGACGCAAGCGCGGGCTCGTCGAGTTGGCGGAGGGCGGGACGCTTTTGCTCAACGAAATCGGCGAGCTTGCCTGGCCCATTCAGGCCAAGCTCCTGACGTTCCTGGACACGAAATCGTTCACGCGGGTCGGCGGTGAACAACCAGTGGTGGTCAATGCAAGAATCCTGGCCGCCACCAACAAGGACCTCAATATGGAAGCCCGATCCGGCAGGTTCCGCCAGGACCTCTTCTACCGCCTGAACGTCTTCCCCATAGTCGTTCCTCCCCTCAGACAGAGAATCGAAGACGTCCCTGCTCTTGTTAAAGATCTCTTAACGCGACTCTCAGCTCGCTTCGGCCTGAGTCGTATCCCATTTCTCGAACCTGGCTGCCTGGAATTGTTAAGCAGATACCATTGGCCCGGAAACGTTCGAGAACTGGAGAACGTCCTTGAGAGGGCACTGATACTGTGCGGTTCGAACGTGATCGCCAAGTCCGCGCTTGTCTTGTCTCAGGATGGAAATGGAGACCTAGACCCAAGGGGAGGGGAGAAGCATGTTGCCAACCTTAGCGAGGGCTCGCGACTCAATGATGTGGTGGATCAGACCAAATCGTCCTTGATTTCTGCCGCATTGCGGAAATGCGACGGCAATGTGACGAAGGCCGCGGCTGTTCTGGGCATTTCGAGAGGATCTCTAAAGCACTACCTACGCCGTCTGAATATCGAGAGAGGGGAGATTGCGTAACTGGCCAGATTCTGACCGCAGATGGCAATCCAGTGGCCACCTACAACCCACCGATTCGTCAGGCATCTCGTTGCCATGAATATTTGTAGGCCAAATTCTGGCCGCTGCCGCCACGCACTTGGGCTTCACCATAGCCAGCATTTCTGTCAAATTAGACTGCCCAACCTCCTGTAATTTCATCAGACAAGACCGTGCAACGGTTCCCCATGTCTCATGGCACGGGACCTGCTACAAGATCGAAGACTTCCATCACTCCTCCGAACCACGGACATCCACAGAAAGGAGAATATTCAATGAAAGTCCGTACCGCGTGGTCAGGCAGCATGGTCCTCCTGATTGTGGGACTAGTGCTGTGCCTCTGGACATCGGGATCTGTTCGGGCCGAGGAACCGTACAAGATCGGGGTTCTTCAGCCATTTAGCGGCCCCTACTCCATCTACGGAGAGGAGGCATACGCCGCCTGCCAAGTGGCTGCGGATCAACTCAATGCCGCCGGCGGAATACTGGGGAGAAAGGTCGCTCTGGTTCAAAAGGACACCAAGGGAGACGTTGCAACAGGGGTTCGTCAAGCGAATGACATGATCCTCCGGGACAAAGTGGATGCGATTGTAGGCCCCACATCGAGCGCGGTCTTGCTTGGGGTTATCGAGGTGACCAAAGAGCAAAAGATGATCCACATATCGAGCATAGCCAACACGGAGCAGGCGACCCTGGAACGGATTCATCCGTACTATTTCCAGGTGGTTCCCAACTCGCACATGGAATCGCAGGCGATTGCGAACTATCTCAAGTCGGTGGATTTCAAGACGTACGTGACGATTGCATTGGATTATGAGTGGGGCCACTCGACTGTTGCCCTGCTCAAGAAGGAACTGGAGAAAGCGAAGCCCGAGGCGAAGTTGATCGGCGAGTATTGGCCTCCACTGAAGGAAACCAATTTCTCTTCTTATATCACCGCCACGATGAATCTTAAGCCGGACATGGTGGTTGGAATACTCGCGGGAAGCGCATATCAGACATTTATCCGCCAGGCACGTGGGTACAAGTTCTTCGACAAAACGGCCTTTCTTACTCACGGGTTTGAAGGCGACGTCATGGCCCTGGGCAAGGAGTTCCCTGAGGGGATGCGGGTTTACAGTCGGGCGGCGTTCTACGCAATCAACACCCCGCAGATGAAAGAGTTTATAGATGCATACAAGAAGATCACTCAGAAGTACCCTACCTGCTGGGCAATACTCAGCTACGATTCAGTCATGGCTCTCGCAAATGCGGCAAAGAAAGCCGGGGGCTTCGATCGGGACGCCATTGCAAAAGCCCTTGAAACAACAGAATGCGACACTCTTCGCGGCAAATTGTCGTTTCGCGCCATCGATCACCAGATGAACAGTCCCGAATATTTTGCCACAAGCTACTTCGATCAGGAAAAGGGGTTTTGCCTAGGTAAGGATCCGGTAGTGGTTCCTGGAGAATCGCTCTTCCGAAGCGCTGATGAAGTGAAGAAGATCAGGGAGGCAAAGGGCATTCAATTTGTTCCCTGGTCGCAGAAGTAGGCAAGAGCACACTGCATGCGCTCAGCCCCGTTGAGTGCGTTCCACACCTCGTGCACGTCGCGTGGCAAGGACAGGGACGGGGGCCAAACCTTCCTTGAACAAAGCTGAATCGAGCACGCACCCTGATTTATGAAATGGCGTGCCAAGGCGCAGGGCCCGTAGGGTTGCAGGGCCCTGGTCGCCAGCAAAACCGACATCCGTGGGAGGCATGGTGGAGCTAATCATCAACCAAGTATTCAGCGGACTGGTTAGAGCGTCACTGTATTTCCTCGTGACGTCTGGGCTCACCTTGTTGTTCGGCGTGGTCGGCACTCTGAACATGGCGCATTTCAGTCTGTACATGATCGCATCTTATTTCACGTGGACATTTCACAACCTGCTTATGGATTACCGCTTCTCTTTCTGGGCCGCTTTCGTCCTCTCCGCAATGACGATGGCCGTGTTGGGCATCGTCATCGAGAAACTGGTGATGCGCCGTCTCTATGAGAGAGAGCTTGGTGAACAGCTCCTCATCACCTTCGCCATGGTCTACATCCTCGACGACATTACCCTGGTGGCGTGGGGGTCGACCCCGCTATTTGTTTCCAGGCCGGACATTCTCACAACCATTGTGACCGTGGGGACGATCAACCTGCCGGCATCGGATATTTTCATTCTGTTGCTTGGCCTGGCCTCAGGGTGTGCAACATGGTACTTGCTGGCCCGTACGAGCACTGGCAGGATACTGCGCGCAGCCTACTCCTACAAGGAGATGTTGCCAGCGCTGGGGATCCCCATCCACAGGACATACATGGGCATCTTTGTCTTGAGCGTTGTCCTCGCAAGTATCGCCGGGTCAGCGTGGACCATGATGGGAATGGTGGACTTGGGACAGGCGCATTCCCTGCTCATTGAATCTTTCTGCGTAATGGTCATCGGGGGCATGGGCAGTTTCGCAGGCACCGCTCTCAGCGCTGTTATATGCGGTCTAACCTATTCCTTTGCCATATTGTATGTCCCCAAAATAGCCACCCTGCTCATATTTGCCCTGGCCGGCATCATTCTCATAGTCCGGCCGTGGGGACTGCTGGGACAAGCGGGCAGGTTGCACTAACGGACGAGAGGCTGGCTGATCTGATGAGAACGAAGTGGCTGATACCCTCCTGCAGCGTGGCAGTACTCGCTCTTCCGGGAGTGGTGCTTGGAGAATTCTGGGTGAAAGTCGCTACCGAAGCAGTTATCATGGTGCTTTTTGCGGCGAGCTTCTCCCTGTTATATGGACAAACAGGTCTCCTCTCCTTCGGCCAAGGCGCCTATTTTGCCGTTGGTGCCTATGGATTTGCTCTGTCCATGACAAGCCTCCACCTGGCGTTTCCCCTGTGTTTGCTCATCGGGATCGTGAGCGCCGCTCTGTGGGCTTGGCTCACAGGATATCTCTGCGTGCGCTTGGCGGGCATATATTTCGCCATAATGACGGTCGTTGTAGCCCAATCCACCTTCTACGTCATTTTTCAGGGCTATGGGATTACCGGTGGTGACAATGGGATTCAAGGCTTGATTCCGCCGGGGGCACTCCAGAACCCTAGGGTATACTACTTCTTCACGTTGGTCATCGTCGGGGTCTCCTATTACGCATATTACAGACTGGTCGGATCTCCTTTCGGCCTGTCACTTAGGTCGATCCGAGAGAATCCGACCCGGGCGCGGTTCGTGGGAATAGACGTGAGAAAACACACACTGAAAGCATTTGTGTTGTCCGGGATGTTCGCCGGCATTTCAGGCGTGCTATTTGCCCCGTTCACTCGGACAGTCGTTCCCCAAATGGCAGACTGGATGGCCTCGGGCAAGGCAGTGTTTATGGGGATTCTTGGAGGAGCAGCGCATTTGCTAGGCCCTCTCGTGGGGGCCTCCGTCTGGGTTTTCCTCGATGCCTTCGTGTCCGGCTTCACCGTGCATTGGCCTTTGATCATTGGTCTGCTGATCTTTCTCATCGTGTTTTTCGTTCCTGGTGGCTTGACTGGACTGATAGCGTCCTACGCGGGCAACCCGGACGCCCACGATGAACGGGGACAGATCTCATGAGCGAGATTCTCCGCACTGAAAAGTTGACCATGCGTTTTGGAGGAGTGGTGGCGGTCTCGACGGTCGATCTCGTCGTAAATCGCTCGGAAATTTGTGCGGTGATCGGTCCCAACGGGGCAGGAAAGAGCACTCTGTTCAACGTCATAACCCAGTACTTGGAGCCTACATCGGGCAAAGTATATTTTGAGGGTGAGGAAATAGTAGGTACACCCCCGCATGTCATCTGCCGGAAAGGTTTGGCCAGGTCGTTCCAATTGACGAACATATACCCGCGACTCACGGTATTCGAAAGCGTCCAAATGTCTCTTCTCTCGATCGAAGGACTTGGCGGTAGCTTGTTCCGTTCGACCAAGAAGTTGCTCAGAGAAGAGACCGAGCGGATACTGGGCATGGTAGGCCTAATGGATCAGAGACATGTGAACGGCAACCTCCTGTCTCACGGGGACAAGAAACGGTTGGAACTGGCCATTTCGCTGGGGACGAGGCCAAAGATGCTCCTGATGGATGAGCCGACCGCTGGCATGGCTCCCGACGAAACCTGGGCGTTGGTCGAGCTGGTGGACAAGCTTCGAAACGAAGAGGATTTGACGGTGCTCTTCACGGAGCACGACATGGACGTGGTGTTCGACATCGCGGACAAGCTCGTTGTCTTGCATCAGGGAGTAAAAATCGCCGAGGGTGCTCCCGAGGAAGTACAGAAGGATGCGAGGGTGCGAGAATGCTATCTCGGGGTCCAGCAGAGCGCCGAGCAATAGGCTTGTTTCCGAGAAGCGTGAGGAGAGTGGATGATCCTCAGGGTTGAGTCGATTCATACATATTATGGGACGAGTCACATTCTGTTTGGAGTGAGCCTCGAGATGGAAGAGGGCGAGGCCGTGGCTCTTTTGGGACGCAATGGCGCAGGCAAGACCACCTCGCTGAGAAGCATTATGGGGCTAACTCCTCCGCGGGAGGGCAAGGTGCTCTTCATGGGAACGGACATTTCCCGCAAGCCGGTTCATGTCATTTCCCGGATGGGCATGGGGTACGTGCCCGAAAATCGTATGATTTTCCCCGACCTTACCGTCCGGGAAAACCTCATGATCGGTGTGGACCCGAAGCAGTCGGGATCATTCACGATTGACAGTGCCTTCCACATGTTTCCGAGGCTCAAGGAAATGAAAGGTCGCCCTGGCGGCATGATGAGCGGCGGAGAACAGCAGATGCTCGCGATAGCGCGAAGCCTGATGATCAATCCCAAAATTCTCCTGTTGGATGAGCCCCTCGAAGGATTGAGCCCTATGGTCGTGCAGGAAGTGGGGACTGCTGTCAAGCGACTGAAAGAAGAGCGACTTCTCTCAATACTGCTGTGCGAGCAAAATGTCGGCTTTGCGATGGAGCTGTGCAGCCGCGTGTACATCATAGACAAAGGAACGATCAAGTTCGAGGGCTCAACGTCGGAATTCAGGGACAATCAGGATATTCAGCACAGGTACTTGGCGGTGCATGGAGGGGGGAGCAGGAGACGGCGGAGAGCGTTTCCCGGCCCCGATGTCGAGTCCCGTGGCGAAATGCGCCACAGCCAACTGGAAGAATCCTGAGACATTACGTCCGTGGCTTCTCGGCAAAGTCGTGACTGCCGTCCGCCCCAGAGCAGACACGTCGGCTTTGCATTGCGCCGTGCACTCGAGCAAGAAAGGGGCGAAAAACAGTCAGGAGGATCATGGAACGATGCACACCATCGGTTCAATGCTGGACGCGGTTGCGCGTTACGAGCCGGAAAAGGCTGCTGTACTTTTCGAGGGTCAGCGCGTCACCTATAGTGATGTAAACCGAGAAGCGAACAAGCTTGCCAACGGACTAAGGGCACGAGGAATCGTCCCGGGCGACCGAGTGTTGCTGTTCATGACCAACTCCCTGACGCTCGTGATTGCGTATTTCGCGATACTCAAAGCAGGCGCCATCGTTGTCCCGCTAAATGTGATGTTTCGCCGTCATGAAATAGAGTACATAGGCCGCGATACCTCGGCAAGCGCGATTATCGCCGATGAGGATCTGTGGCAGAGGGAGCGAGGGGTCAGAGAAGCATTGCCGGTTCTGAAGCACGTACTCGTGCGCGGCACTGCTGAGGACGATTCCGAGAATAGTCTTTCCAGCGCTATTGCGAACCAGACTGAACCTCCTGACATTCCGGTGCACTTGGACGACATTGCCAGCATCATCTATACGTCCGGCACGACCGGTCGCCCCAAAGGCGCTACCCAAACCCATCGCTCGATCCTGTCGAACGTCCAGGGGTGTTGTACGAGGAACAAATTCTCGCGTGAGGACCGCCTACTCTGTGCGCTTCCCCTGTTCAACAACTTTGCCATTAACGTGGTCATGATGTCGGCTTTTGCTTCCGGTGCAACACTCGTGGTGGTAGATCGCTTCGACGCCCGCAAAGTCCTCGACCACATATCTGGGTACCAGTGTACGTATTTCGCCGGCACGCCTACAATGTTCGCTTACTTGCTTCAGGAGTACAACCCTGCCACGGATCGAATCGAATCGTTGCGCTTGACCAGTTCAGGCGGAGCACATTGCGCGGCGAGCCTGGTTTCCCAAGTGCAGGAAACCTTCGGAACAGCCCACCTGGACGGGTACGGGCAAACTGAGGCCTGCGGCTTTACTACGCTCAATCCCCTTGTCGGGGTGCGCAAGGTTAACTCGGTCGGGGTGCCGTTATCCAACATCTGGATCAAGATCGTATCCGATGACGGACACGAGATGCCGAGCGGCGAAATAGGTGAAATAGTGGAGAAGGGTGACGCATTCTCAATTCACCGGTACTGGAACAGACCGGAAATCAATGAGGAAGTCTATCGCGACGGTTGGTTCCACACGGGAGACATGGGATATGTGGACGCTGACGGCTACCTCTATGTGGTGGACCGAAAACACGATGTCATCATTACTGGTGGTGCCAATATCTACCCGGCCGAAGTGGAGGGAGTTCTCTACTCTCATCCGAAGGTCGCGATGGCCGCTGTCGTTGGGGTTCCCGATCCCGTAAAGGGCGAGCTAGCCAAGGCCTTTATCATTCTGAAAAAGGGAGAAGAAGCCACCGAGGATGAAATCATCCAATTCGCTCGGGATCGCATGGCCAAGTACAAGGCGCCGCGGTCAGTCGAGTTCGTGGATTCTCTGCCACAGGGTCCTACAGGAAAGATTCTCAAGCGAGAGCTCAGGGACCGGATCTCGAAAGGGGACCGTTGAAGTTCGCAGAACCGGTCGCGCAGCAGGACGCGAACATCCCAGGACCTGACGTCCCTGGGAAGGCTCGGTGATCGCACCGCGAGTATCGAGGACACACGGTGGGATGTACGCTCCCCGATGCATGAACATACGAAAGGGCTTCATGATGAATGTGGGTGACATTCTGAGATTTGGGTATCGCAATTTCCCCGACAAGGAGTGTCTTGTCTGCGGAGAGAACCGGTTTACCTACGCGGAGCTGAACAGGAGGGTGAACGGTCTGGCCCACAGCCTTAGGGAAATGGGGCTGAGAAAAGGGGACAACGTGGCCATAATGCTTCAGAATTGTCACCAGTATGTGGAGATCTATTTCGCTCTGGCCAAGATCGGCTCGGTTGCTGTCCCCCTCAATTTCATGCTCAAGGGTAATGGCCTGGAATTCCTCGCCAACAACTCAACGGCCGGGATCATGTTCCTCGAGGAAGCCACCCGCAGCCAAGTGGAAGCAGTGAGGGACCGTCTCACTTCAATGAGATCTGATTGTTTCGTGTACGTGGGGCCCGATGCCCCCGCCGGATATCTCTCGTACGAGCAATTGGTCTCAGCGGGCAGATCCGATGAACCTGGCGTCACGGTTGGCGAAGACGATGATCTCATCATCCTGTACAGCTCCGGGACGACCGGGCTTCCCAAAGGCATTGTTCTTACCCACAAGACTCGCCTCACGTACTACCAGTGGTGTGGCCTCGAATACGGGATGCTGTTCGATGGGGTCCACCTTGTCACTACCCCAATGTACCACAACGTGGCCTGCTTTCTTTCTCAGACACAATTCTATACAGGCGGCAAAGTCGTCATCATGCGCAAGTTCGATCCCGCTGCGTGTGCAGCCTTGATCGAGCAGGAAAAGGTGACGTCAACGTTCATGGTCCCGACTCAACTCAATCTGATGCTGCAATGGGCCGAAGCACAGTCTTCCGACCTGTCTTCGGTCCGCACGCTGATCACCGGCGCGGCACCTCTCGCCACGCGGACCAAGGAAGACATCATTGCACTTTTCAACTGTGACCTGCACGAAATGTACGGGCTTACAGAAACGGGACTCATCACCAACATGAAGCCCAAAGACTGTCTGCGCAAGACCAGATGCGTGGGGCAACCATTCTTCCACATGGAGATGCGCGTAGTGGATGAGGGCGGAAACGATGTTGCGGCTGGTGAGGTGGGAGAGATCATTGCTCGAGGGCCGCTCCTTCTCAGAACATATTATAGAAACGAAGAATCGTACCGTGCTGCCATTAAGGAAGGGTGGTTTTGTAGCGGTGACCTGGGCCGCGTGGACGGGGAGGGGTTTCTGTATCTCGTAGATCGAAAGAAGGACATGATCTGCAGCGGAGGAGTAAACATCTATCCGATGGACATTGAGGAAATTCTCCACGCTCACCCGAAGGTGCTCGAGTCCGCGGTCATTGGTATACCGGACGACAAGTGGGGTGAGTCAGTCCTGGCAGTCGTGGTTCTCCGGCCGGGTGTTCGGATGACCGAGCAAGAAGCTATTGAATACTGCAAAGAGAACATGGCAAGCTATCAGGCGCCGAAATCGGTGAAATTCGTAGCCGCGTTACCGCGGAATCCTTCCGGCAAAGTTCTCAAGAGGGAGCTTCGTCAGCCTTACTGGGAGGGACGCGAATCCAAGATCTAACGCGACGAGACAACCGGCTTTTGCGCCTGATGACTCCCGGAATGTTCGTCCAGCCACGAGGTTTCCCAACGTTGCGTTACGGAATGGAGAAGCGAGAACGAGCTCGATGGTCGACGATGCATTGATGCGGACATCTCTTAAGATAAGCAGCCCACGCCCTGGGTGCGGGCACGCGCACGGGAAAGGCGCGGTCTCGAGCGGGCGCCGGCATCACGAACTGGAGGATCAATATGATATTGAACGGACACAGGGCCTTGATAACAGGAGCAGCTCAAGGAATAGGGCGCGCGTGCGCGGAAGAATTAGCAGCGAGGGGAGCCGACCTCGTGCTTGTTGATAGAAACGCGGATGCGCTCGCTGAGGTTACGGCTGCGCTCAGCGAAAAGAGCTCAGGCGTCAGGTCTCTGGTGCTGGATCTGACTGATCTGGACCTTGTCAGGTCCCGGGTGGGCCAACTCTCGGAGGAGTTGCTCGTCGATATTCTCGTGAATAATGCCGGATTCGATCGTCCGGGTTCAGTCGCCAAGATAGACACCCATGATCTGGAAGCGGTTTTTTCCATACATATGACCGTGCCGTTTCTCCTTATCAAACTGTTGCTTCCAGCCATGCGTACTGCCGGCTGGGGGAGAATCATCAACATAAGCTCGATCTACGGGTTGATCGGGGGCAAAGGAGAAGTTGCATACTCCGCGGCCAAGGCGGCGGTTATTGGCTTAACAAAATCAGTTGCGAAAGAGGCAGGCAGGTATGGTGTGACGGTAAACGCGGTTGTCCCAGGGTTAACGCTGACTCCGACCATTGAGAACTTCATGGCTGACAAGTACAAACAGGAGATCATTGACCAGACACCCCTCGGTCGAGCAGGACAGCCTCACGAAGTGGCAAAGGTCGTTGCCTTTCTCGCGTCATACAACGCGTCATTCATCACTGCCGCGGCGATACCTGTTTCCGGCGGGTGGGCTGCCTGATCTTCCCCAGCCTTCCTTGTTGTGGCGTGTCCATAACGCCGTAACAGTGCTGCCGAGGGTACAGCTTTTCGCCGATTCCTCCCCCTCACGGCGGGAGCGATGGTCTATACAGGACCGCTGTGAGGTGGAGATGATTTCCACAGACGCAAAGGAGCGAAAAACGCTATGTTTTCATTGACCGATGAAGAGCGGATGATTCTTGATACCGTAAGGAAGATTGCGGAGATTGAAATTGCACCTAGAGCGGCCGAGATCGATGAAACTGCAGCCTTTCCCGAACACACCCGCAAGGTTTTTGCCGAAAATGGTGTCCTGAACCCGTTGCTGCCCGCGGAGTACGGGGGAGTGCAAACCTCGTTCCTCGTCTGTTCTATGATTTTCGAGGAAGTAGCGCGGCACTGCGCTTCTTCCGCACTCCTTCTCATAGCGCAGGCGGACGGAACACTCCCCCTAATTCACGGAGGGAGTCAGGCTCTCAAGGAGAAGTATCTCACGAAATTGGGCGGTGATTCCGCGGCCCTGACCGCGCTGGCTGCCACCGAGCCAGGTGCGGGATCGGACGTTCTCTCTATGAGAACGCGGGCAATACTCAAAGGGGACAGGTACGTCGTCAATGGGCAAAAGTGTTTCATTACAAACGGATCGGTGGCTGATTTCTTCGTACTGTATGCATACACGAGTCCGGAGAAGAAGGCCAACGGAATGAGCGCTTTCGTTGTGGAGGCAGGCTGGCCTGGCCTGATCTACGGCAAGAATGAGAACAAGATGGGTATGAGAGGATCCATCAACTCGGAGCTCTTCTTTGAGGACATGGAAGTGCCTGTGGAGAACCGGATTGGAAATGAGGGGGACGGCTTCGGAAACCTCATGGAAACCCTTGCAATAAGCAGACTTCTTTGTGCCAGCCAGGCCGTAGGAATAGCCCAGGCCGCTCTCGACGCATCCATTCGCTATGCCCGGGAGAGAATTCAGTTCGGTAAACCCATTGGCGCACTGGCCCCTATCCAGTTCATGGTTTCAGACATGGCCGCGGCGGTAGAGGCAGCACGGCTCCTTACTTACAAAGCCGCTCACTTGTTCGATCAAGGCCGCACATCAGAGGCTTCGACATGTGCTGCCCTGGCCAAGTTTACCGCCTCCGATACCGCTATGAAGGTCACCACAGACGCAGTGCAGATCCATGGGGGGTACGGGTACATGAAAGACTACCCGGTGGAACGAATGATGCGCGACGCGAAGCTCACACAAATTTACACGGGAACAAACCAGATTATGAGGCTGGTGGCGGGGAGATCCCTGTTGGGAGTATAGTACAAGCCCAAGTGGAGCGCATTCGTGTAGTCCTTCGCACGGTGTCTTGGGCTCGTGCTAACCGCTGCGGCCCAGAATTGGCGTTCGACTCCGCGGGGGCCGCCGTCGGCTCGCTTGACTATGGGGTAGGTGGCCGATACCAGACCGCCGCGGTCGTGGCCACACAGGAAAGGCATTTGCCAGCTCGTCTGGAGGTGGTGTTGCAGAATCGACCCCTGAAATCACTTTTTCTCACTCCCCGGTCAGTGGTCTTCATCGGAGTGCCGCGCAAGAGCGGCCCGGGTGCATTGAATCCTGTGGATAATCTGAGGAATTGGGGGTACGAGGGACAGGTCAACCTTGTTCATCCGTATGCGCGAGAAATAGCAGGTATTTCCGTTTCATCGTCGGTCTCCCAATTGAATGGGGATGTAGACTTGGCCGTGATCTCTACCCCAAGAGAAACTACCCCGGCCATGGTACGAGAATGCGGCCTTAAGGGCATCAAGGCTGTGATTATCACCAATCAGGGGTTTGCGGAGGCTGACCGCCGGGGACAGGAACTGCAAAGGGACATGCTTGCGGAGGCCAGGAGATTCGGTATCCGAATCCTGGGGCCGAATACCTTGGGCGTATCGAACGCATTCCACCGGTTTAACTCGTCATTTATGCCGCTTCCGCGGGAAGAAATCCCCATCGGGCTTCTCTGCCAGTCCGGCGTTTTCTTCGTGGGCGCAAATCACCTTGTGGCAGGCATGGGTCTAGGAATAGACGTGGGGAACGCGTGTGATGTCAACGTCGTGGACGCCCTTGAGTGGTTGGGAGAAGAGCCAAACATCAAGGTGATCGCCATCCACGCGGAAGAGATACCGGATGGGAGACGTTTCCTTAACGTCGCAGAAAGAATCGGCCGACGGATTCCGATTGTTGCCTTGAAAACGGGGCGGTCCCAAGAAGGGGCCAGAGCGGCAGCTTCCCACAGTGGTTCCCTGGCGGCTAATGATAGAATAGTGGATGCCGCTTTCCGAAGGGCCGGCGTGCTCAGGATTCATGAGACTCAGGATCAGGTGGACCTCGTTCGAGGCTTTCTCCGGCTCCCTCCCATCAAAGGCCCAGGAGTAGCCGTGGTAACCCTCACAGGCGCCGGTGGCATCATTCTCATCGACGCCATGGAGAGGCATGGCCTTGAGCTCGCAAAGTTCTCCCAGGGGACGATCGACGGTATTCAGGGTCTGTCCCCCAACTGGATGGCGCTTGCGAATCCGATAGACATCTGGCCCGCGGTCATGAAACACGGGATGCGCAAAGCCTACGGCATAGCTCTCAGAGACGCTCTGGCCGATCCCCGCGTTGACGGCGTGATCTGCGTCGCCCTTGGACTTGGCGATGCCGAACAGGAGCATCTGGGGGCCGAAGTGGTAATCCAGGAACTGTCCGAGGAGTTCGACAAACCAGTGGTGGTCTGGATTTACGGTTCAAGACCTGAAAACACGGCGAAGAGACTCGAACAACGCGGCCGGGCCCTTGCCGTCCCCAGCTTGGAAAGAGCCGTCAGAATATTGGCTTCCATGGTCCGGTACACAAACTGGAAGAACGCCTGCAGTGTGAAGCATTGAATATGCATGGCGATCCTCACGAGTCAATGCCACTGAGCGTTCAATGTTCACCGCTGATAGCACAGGTTGAGGTCCCCTGACCGGGCCCGTCGCGCTCCCAAATGGGGAAAGAGGACGTTATACCCGATGCCAAAAGTTCTTTCCGCCTCCCATATGCCGAGAACATTTTTGGGAGGTTCGCGCACCGGTGGGACGGGCGTCTCGCCCGTCAGTGTTGAGGAGGAGAAACGGAAACTACTATTGGCAACCGCTATAATTCTCTACCATGCGCCGCTCCAACTCCAGCAGCCAGTTGCTCAGAGTGGAAGCCAGAATCTTTTCCGCGCGTTTCACATCGAGGCGATACTTTTCCGGGATAAACGAGAGATCCACCACGTGGACACCCTGTTCCGTCGACAGGAACGGGATTCTACCAAGCGTTTCTGCGTCCAATTGCATAAGGTAGCAGAAGACTCGATTGAGGACAGGCTTGCATGCCTTGATCTTCACGTCCTGTAGGGCGTAGTTATTCGCGAAGAGGCGGAACTCTGCACGAAGGGGGCCCCGAGCAAATTCCTTGATCTGGGCGAAATTCTGTTTGAGTGCAAAAAACGGCGCGACCATCGACAGTCTGGCCACGCTCTTCAATCCACCGGGGAGGGAATCATCGATCTTGTGGATTATCCGAGAGAGGTCATCCTTAGACGGGTCGAAGTCGTGGAGCCTCCCTATGGCGTGGAGCTGCGGCAGCTTCCGCTTGACAGCGATCCGCGCCTCGGGCCGAACCAGGAGAACGTTTCCGTGGTCGGCCGGAAACGGAGCACTCAGCTCGTTGCAGTCGAGCTCACCCGCGTCTTTGACGTACAGAGCGCACAAGCATTGATCCTTGGCCGCCTCCCCCCTCGTGAGAAACTCGGCCACCATCAGGGCCGATTCGGAAAACATTGTCTCCAGCCGCGTCAACTCCTCTTCGTGGATGAACGCAACGTGCGCAGCTTCCAAGATGTGGTTGACAGCCACCACCTGGAGTGTGTGCCGCTGATAGTCGAAAGCGGGGTGCGCTCCCTTCCATTCAAGGTACGTGAGCACCTGCAATTCGTCTTTGAGGGCCTCGGAGAGTCGCTCGATTCCTTCCTCACCAAAGAGGTTCTCAGTAGGGATGATCACCGTCTTGCAGCCAGCGTCGCATGCGGTCTCAAGCTTTATATCGAGCGCTCCGACGCGAGTAATTCTCCCTTGCGTGTCGATCTCACCTGTCATTGCGACGTCCCGACGGAGCGGTCGGCCGGAAAGCACGGACGCAAGCGCCAGCGCAATCGCTCCTCCAGCAGATGGCCCGTCCTTCGAAGTCGAAGCGCCCATGAAATGAAGGTGAATCGGCGCAGAGACCCTGTCCATGCGAATTCCCAGCGCCTCTGAACAATGAAGGATTGCCGTGGTGGCAACCTTGCGGCTTTCGTCCATGATCTTCTGAATGTTGCCTGTGGCATGGACCATGCTCAAATAGCCGCCAGCCCCCTCCGTTTCACCGTGAAGGCGGATCGGAGTTGCCTGGATCGGCATGAGCGTCCCGATCCCTAGCTCCACGTTCACGCCGAGCCCCATCATTTCTCCCACCCGATCTTCCTCGTTGATCGGGCGGGGAGGACGTGGAGGATCGAGGTATTGCTTGATTGTCGCCCTGGTGATGACCACGGCGTCTTTTTCGCCGCTGAGAAGTTCCTTTCGCGCTAGCCGCAGGAAAAGAGTCCGGATGATCCGCTCCAGTTCCCGGACACCGGCCTCGTATGTGTAGGTTCGGATAAGGAACCTGAGCAGATCCTCCTCTGTTTCAGGATCGAAGCGGATCTCTCCTTGACCGATCCCATAGCGGCTCCTGACGCGCCTGATGAGGTATTGTTTCGCGATCGCCACTTTCTCGTCGACGCTGTACCGATCGAGTTGCACCACTTCGCATCGATTCACCACAGGAGGCGGAACCGTTTCCAGGGTATTTGCCGTCAGGACGAAATGACAGTTTGACAGATCGATGTCCACGGTGGTCTCGGTGTACTTGTCGTGGAAGAGATGATTCTGCTCGGGATCGAGTATCTCCAGGAGTGTGGCGACAGCGAACTTCTCCATCTTGTCCGCCTCGTCAAGTATGAACATTCCGTTCATCACTCCCATCTTGATGAGGCCCTGAACGATCGCGCCCGGCTTCGAGCCCTCATACGTGAAGCCGTGACCTTTGAGGTCCGCCTCGTCTCTCATGCCTCCGAGTGAGACTTTGTGGAAGGGGATCCCAAGATTGTTCGCGATGGAAATGGCGAGCGATGTCTTGCCCACCCCGGGCGGTCCAACAAACAGGAACGCGCTTCCTGTGCCTTGCCATGATGCGATATCGCGCGCGTCAAACTGCCTGTAACGCCATACCAGGTTGGCGAAGAAATCGCAGAGAAGCTCCTTTGGTTTTTCCAGGCCGTAGTGGCTGAGATTGAGGCCTCGCTCGAAGTCTTCCGGTAATACAGCGATCTTGTGGATCACCCCCCACGGGATCGCGAGGAGCGTCTCGATGAGCTCGCTGTACTTGGAACCGCTGTGCCCCACAGCGTTGAGCTTATTCTTGTCGATCACCTCAATCACTTGTCGAGGAATCGCCGGATCGTTACGGGCCTCTTCGATGCGGTCTTTCAAACTCTTAACCGTGGGAGCGGAGACTTCCTTGGCAGAAGGTTTCGGCTGCGGTACCACTGTGGGAGGAGGGATGAAGATGTCTTGGGAGAACCGCTGGAGGCTCTCTTTGAAAAGCTGAAAGATTTCAGCCGAGCTTCGATCGTGCACCGCGGCCTCTGGCAGGTCAAGCTCCTGGAACAGAAACACGAGCCCCCAGCTCTCCCTAAACGCGTTGAATACCTCTTCGGCACGCTTTTCGTGAGCTGCGATCAACCCCGCAAAGAGCCGCAAGAGCGAACGCAGGAAGCCGGTTCGCTTCAGCAAGGAGTATGAGGTGTCGCGACTGCGGCGATAGCACACTCCGAGGACCTTGGTGGCTACTTCCATGTCAAGGAATGGCAGCACCTGGTCCAGCAGTGTATCGGGAAAATCCGCCAACGCTGACGGGTATTGTGAGAGTATTTCGCTCAAGATTTCATCTACTGGCTGTTCCTGTTCGGCGCAATCTAACATACGCAGGTACTGCCTGCCCTTAATCCCGTTCATCTCGTCCGCAAGAGCATTGCGCAGAGCTCGATAGTACGTGGGATCCGCTGCACGGCGGTTCATGGCAAACTCGGCGTCGGCCTGGATCACTTCTCGCTCTGTGTGGTCCGGGTAAAGGAGATGCTGAAGCTCGTGCCGGAGCATGAATTCCGAGAACGCGAGCATCTTACGCTCTTCAACCGTGCCGCCACCGAGCGTGGCCTCCGGGTCGCCAGGGATGACGAACGCGAGGTAGTCGAAGACACGCTCGTGAACACGTATTACAAGGTCCCGGTCCGTGCGCGTTGTGATCGCCACCAGTCGCACGCGATTGCTTTCGTCCTCGAGCCGTACGATCGAGAGCTGGTCGAGAACGCGGTTCGATACGATCGGATCCGTACCGCGGTGCTTGCGAAAATACGGGATGACGCGTTTGCCGACGACAACCTTGAGGATGCGGCTTATTCGGGATTCGTCCTCTTTGGTGAGGAGAGGCAGTCCGTCAAGGACTGTGTGATCGAATTCAACAGGGAACATTGGGGATTCTCCGAACCTCGGTTTTGTGCGCGTTTCGACAACATTGTAAACCTTTTGGACATCGAACCATAACGATTTCCCAGACTGAGCGAACGCTTGTAGGACAGCCTGACGAAGAACCCGTGGACCGGCAACGACAGCGCCGATCTCCATTGGTAAGACAGTGCTGCTCCGGGAGTGTGCCGTCCCGGACATGCGTGCTGAGCTCGAGCGTGGGGATCACGCAAGGAGCTTGACAGGAGGCCATTCTCTATGAGAAACTACGATTGCTTTTCTGGGATGGCCGCAGAAACGAAGAGCCGATTCAGGTGAGCCATTCCCCCAGGAGCCACACGTGAAGAGATCCCTGATCATAACATTTCTCTGTGCCTCGATCGCGTTCACGCCCGTGTCCGGTATTTCTGGAGCAAAATCCAGTTCCGCTACGTGGTCGGAAGTTGTCCACGAGGAGAATTCGATTGTGGCAAGCGTGCTATACCTCCCTTATGTCCTAGTCCTCCCTATTCACAGACTCCTCGAAGGCATTATCTACCCCCGACCTGCCAGCCAATCCACGGTGCCTCCTCCGGCTCACAGAGCCCCCCACTAGCGATCGCGAGGCGACCGCTAATGCACGTATTTTCAGTAACCGCCATATCTTAGGACACATTTTCCCGAGGACCCGTGACCGCGCAGTCACAACGGACCGTGGTACGGCCAGGTAGTATACTGCCCATGGAGCCCTCACCCCAGCCTCTTCCAGAGGGAGAGGGCTCTGTCATTCCAGGTAGTTGCAAGTCCCCCGTCCCAGAGGGAGCATAGGCGTTAAGTTAGAAGTGGAACGGCCAATTGTTCGTCATTCCGGCGAAAGCCGGAATCCAGTCCTTCCAATATGTTATGGACCCCGGCTTTCGCCGGGGTGACGGGGTCCTTGTTA
>JBFMDN010000015.1:0-94832 GCA_040753915.1 Thermodesulfobacteriota bacterium
AATTGAGGTTGGCTGCCCTGGTTCCAGCACCGTTGTCCACGTTGTACGGTCCGAGGAACCCCTTGCTGCCTCGCTGGTTGTACCACTCATAGCTCCAGTTGAACGACCCGGCCAGCTCGAATTCCCACGCGTGAGCAGAGAAGACAGATAGGCCGATGCATACAGTAAGAACCGTCACAAATAACAACGCTCCGCGGCCGCGCATGTCCATTCCTCCTCAAACGAAACTAATTCAGACGTGATTCTCGATGAAACGGTACCACGCCTGGAAAACACGTGGCAACACAAAAGATTGCGGGCCGACGTGACCGGACTGTCTCAAAACCATCTCACAAAGCGATCTGCGCCTAGGGCCGCCTCGACACGCGTCCCCACTTAGCGCAACACACGCACCTAGCCTTGGTGCAATACCCCTGTTTGGAGGTCATGGCCCGATTGTGTCGCAGTCTCTTACTCCCGGCCCCCATACTGGACGCGTTTAGCGCCCTGGTCTCGATCTTGCGTGATCCCCAAAGGTCGTTCGGACTACCACGCTCGACCTTCGTCTCGACCTATCCCACGGACACAGGCACTGATGCGCGGCAAGGCGGCTGGCCACAGAGAAGGCCATAATGGTTCCCGTGCCTTGCGTGCCCGACCGCGCACCCTCGTTCTCTCGTACCCAGACGATGTTGTGGTGTTACTTGGTATTACAATACCACCCTCCTCCGCATCGTGGCAACCAAAAAATGTGTAGATCACCGTTTGCGACCCAAGAAAAACGCGGCAAGCCCCACAAGACCCATGATCCAACCGATTCCTCCTATGATCTCGGTCAGCCGCGGGCCCCCGTGGCGCTCTTCCAGGAGAAGCCTTTCCTGTCTCCCGAGCATCTTGACCAGCGGACCGAGCTTCTGATCCAGGACTTTTTCCAGCGCCGCTGTCAAAGCGGCCTGATCGACAACTGCTCCGGCGCCGGAGCTCGCCACTGGCGCGGCTGTCGCGTTGTCTTCTGATTTGTTTTCTCGGGGCTGTTCCGCCGGGGGCGATCCTTTGGTCGCGGTGGCTGGAAGGTCGGAAGCACTCAACACATATTCAGCCATGTGGCCCATTCCGGCTTCCAGCACGATTTTCAAACCACCGCGAAATGGGGGAAGATCGGACAGCTTGAACGAATAGATTCCCTTCTTATCCGTCATGCCCTCGTGGATCATCTTGCCGTCAGCGTCAAAGACTTGGAGCTTGCAGTCCTGCGCCTTGACGTTTCCACTGAAGTACCCCTCAACGACGACACGATCGCCCTCAACGTACCCAAAAACGTTTACCTTGTGAGCCTGCGCGTCACCCGTGAAAAGGCCAACACCCAGCCCCAAGGTCCACATCAGGACCACCACGGCTGTGCGAAACGGTGTTCCTCGCATTTTTCCCTCTATTCCATGGGATAGGCATGCACCCAGAGAACAGCGCCCAATTCGACCTTCTTGTCTTCCCCGTCCCGTTTCATCGGTGCATCGGCTTCCATGAGAGCTGCAAATCCCCACCATCCTGCTTTGGGCATGGCAAATGAGAAGACTCCGTTCGAATCCGTCTTCACGACCTGGGTTACGTGCGAGTCCGTCGGGGCCTTAGTCTTGCCCTTGCCCCACCATTCCACCTCGACTTCGGTGTTTGCCACTGGCTTACCATCCTTGAAGACCTGGCCGGTGAATATGTTACCGGCATACAGGCTGTACGGCCGGGTCAAAGGCACGATTTCTACGGGGAGACCGGCCGTGGCAGCAATGGGGGTGTCCCATCCTTCTTCCGCCCCCAGAGCGTCAATGATGACCTTGGTCACGTGAACGATGTACTTGTCCTCAGCAGGCTCCCAGTAGGGTTCTGGCACCAAGAAGAAGTGGTAATCCGCCGGCCGCGTGATCTTGAAATTGGTCTCCCAGGTCGACTTGCCTTCAATCTTCTTTTCTTTCAACGAGTCGAGCAGATCGGTCACGCGGTCTCCAATGACCACCCCGAATTTTTTGGGCTTATCCATCTGCATGACCGGCCCCCCCTCGAACGGGTGGGTGAACTGAATGAGGAATCCTATCTCCTTCTTGTCTTCTTTCCCCACAACGTCTTTGGAGGGAATGATCATGGCAAAGTGTGCAGAAGCTACTGCGGCGAACAGGGCCACTGCCACACAGGGCACGACGACTCCAGCGAGAAATCTTTTCACGGGATCCTCCTTGAAACGTCAAAAAATGAGTTTGATACGCGTTTTGTGCCATACTATGAAAACGGGTGGCACATGTCAATGTCAATGGCAAGTCGGTCAGTCACTTTCCGGATGAGAAGGATCGGACAATGTTTCCCCCGACCGGAGGCTTCTGTGTCCTGAAGTGATTGGAGAGATTCAGTTTCTCAACGCGTGTCGGACGACACGAAGGCCAGAAAAAGAGATGAGCCGAACCAGCGAGCCGACACGGTTCGGTCTTGGCCACCGAGCCCGCAGGCAAGACGGCTCGCAAGCACAGATCCCCCCTCGGGAGAGAGGGGATCTGCACGGACTTTGGCCGCACTGAGCGCACCTGTACCCCTCATTCAATGAGCGATGGGGCCAGGCACGCCCGTGTCAGTGCACGGGAGAATACGGGCGAGCAGTGTGTGACCACCGCACTGGTAGCGGATGCCGAGGGGCAGGACCTGCGGCAGGTACTCCGCCTGGAGGCATCATGGGAGCATATCCCGGCGGGGGCCCAGTGGGGGCAGTCTGACGTGGCGCCGTGGACGTTGCCACACTGACCAACTTGAAGGGTATGGTCAACAGGGAAAAGAGGGCGTTCGTCGGGGTGAAGGAAGGCGCTGGATCCGAGGGCTGTCCCTGAGGTCGAGCAGGTGGATACCAAGCGTGACGAAGTGATTGCCCTGCACCCGTGACCTGGGGGTCAGATGTCGCGGGAGGACAATACTGCGCTGACAAGGGGTGAGCAACCGCGGGTTGCGACGGGGGTCTCGAAACCGGAACTCGCAACGGCACGCCGGTGCCTGGCGGCGTACCGTATGCAAAGTTGCCGGCATGTGCCACCAGACACAGTACGAGAGGGAACACAAGAACACCAAGACGAGAATCCATGAATACACTCCAGAACAAAAATAAAATCTGCAAGTTCAAATAAGGAATGGAACAATCATATCACGGTTGATGAGATCGGTCAATGGTAAAAGTAGCAGTACAGGCCACATGTGCATGTTAAATGATGTAATGGGTGAATTCAGTTTAGAAAGGGTATGATTTTCTGCGAACGGTTGTTGACATTAGTGATTATAAAGCAGCAACTTAGAAATATATCATAAACTAAAGCATTAACATTTATTCGAACCGCATGGCCGTAACCGGGTCCAACCGGCTCGCCTTCAACGACGGATACAGACCAGCTATGACGCCTATAGCTACGGTGAACGACAAATCGAGCAAGATGCTCGTCGACAGGGTATACCCCGAAACGTCTACGACCAGAATGCCTTTGAGCATCTGGACGAGCACGAGGCCTAGAACGACCCCGACCAGGCCAGCAATAATACTTATGAACACGGACTCGGTCAAAAACTGGGCCATGATGATCTCTTCTCGAGCTCCGAGGGCCTTACGCAGACCTATCTCGCGAGTCCTTGCTTGCACTGCGGAGAGCATTACACTCGTCAACCCCACTTTACCCAGAAGGAACGTCACCACGATAGCCGCATACACGAACAGCTTGACTACGTACACCGTCGTGACAACGGTACTGATTCTCTTCGGATAGTATTCTATGCGTATCCCTTCCTCATACCCTTTGTGGACAGACTTGAGCAAATCCAGCGACATTTCCCTCACTTCGACGACTTTGTTCCAGTCATCCGCGCGGAGATAGATCTCCTTGATCCAGGAAAGCCCCCCAAAGAGATCCTGTCCTGTTGTGATGGGCACGATGACTGATCTGCGGACGTCGGTATGCTGGATTCCGCCCAGGATGCCGATGACCTCAAAAACCGTTTGTCCTACCCTGATCTCTTTGCCGACCGGGGAAGTTCCGGCAAAGAGGTTATCCACCACGTCTTTTCCGAGAACGCATACTTTTTTTCTGCCCACGACGTCCGATGGCCCGATAAGTCGTCCAGCCGACAGACGGGCCGTTTGCGTTTTCCAGTATGAGTGATCCACTCCCAGAACGCTTGGCGTCCATTCCTCAGTCCCCACGTATGCTGACACGTGGGGGAGCGACACAATGGGGGCGACTGCCATGACGTTGGGAATCTCCTTCAAGCGGTTTACATCAGAGAGGTGATATCGTCCAGGATGAAAATTGTCGTGGTACGCATCCCAATGGATCCTCATGACCGTGCATTCGCCGAGGAGCTCGAGGTGGCCGGCCAGGCTCCTTTCCACTGAGGTCCCCATGGTCCTGACTACAATAAACCCCGCTGTGCCGAAGGCAATGGCTGCCAATACGGCCTTGTACCGTGTCCGGTTCCTCAGAACGAGGTGCCAGCACATGGTAATGTGATCACGCAGCCTCACGTCGCATACCTCTGAGTAGACGGCTCACTTTTTCTCAGCCCGTCTATTCTCGTCCACTGCTTCCCGCACGTCTTTACCGTACCGACGACGAACCGGCAAGGTGTCGGTGCGTTATCTCGGACTGATGTCACGCCTGCTCGATCGGTCAAATGAAGTGGTATCATGACGACAAGAAATTAACTCCGACACCGAACGGCCGATCCTCGTTCCGAGAGGGTCATTCGCGGTGGAGCCGCGTGCGACCTTATTGCGTGCGTTCCCGGATGAACATATTATAGGGGCGACAACCTTCGGTGGCAACATCGGGGAAAGTAACGAGACAAATCCTGCAGCATCTTGAGTCCTTCCAGACTCCTCCTCCCGATGGGGCAGTGGGGAGCGCGGAAGAAAGCTTAGGCTGGGCGTTCGAGAGATATGAGCCGAACAAACGTGGATATTGTGGTAGTCGGCGCCGGGCATGCCGGCTGTGAGGCTGCCCTTGCCTGCGCCCGCATGGGGTTTTCCGTCTGGATGTACACTCTCAGCGCGGACACTGTAGGTCTGATGCCGTGCAATCCCTCCATCGGAGGATTGGGAAAGGGACATCTCGTCAAAGAGATTGATGCCTTAGGTGGAGAGATGGGACGGGTGGCCGACGCGTCGTGCATTCAATACAAGACTCTCGGGACGAGCAAGGGGCCCGCGGTTCAAGGCTCCCGCATGCAGTGCGACCGGCTGGAATACTCTCTTGCGATGCGCGGAGCCGTCGAGAGGCAGTCTGAGCTGCTTGTAAGACAGGAGATGATCCTGGGCCTCCTCGTCGAGGGAGGCGTGTGTAGGGGGGTGCGGGAACGCTCCGGACTGGAGGTGCCGTGTAGGGCCGTTATTCTGGCGACTGGCACGTTCTTGGACGGCGTGGTCCACATTGGATCTGTGTCGTATCCGGCTGGCCGCAGCGGAGAACAGCCGGCGATCGAATTGGCCGAGCAACTCCGCTCTCTAGGCTTCTGTTGGGCACGATTCAAGACAGGTACGCCGCCTCGGGTCAAGGGCTCCTCAGTGGATTTGTCTGCCATGATCGAGGATCCCGGCGACGAGTTTGCGCGCCCCTTCTCGCTTTCGACTCGGCGTCTCGACCGGCCCGTGCGCTCCTGTTATCGAACGCGGACGTCGGCACTGACTCATGAGCTTGTCAGAAAAAATCTCGCCCGATCCCCTCTTTACTCAGGAGCGATCACAGGAACACCGGCACGGTACTGCCCCTCCTTGGAGGACAAGATCGCCCGCTTCCCTGAACGAAGCCATCATCCGGTGGTGGCCGAACCTGAGGGTCTCCACACGGAAGAGCTCTACCTCAAGGGGCTGGGGAATTCGCTGCCTCCAGATGTCCAGTTCGAGCTCGTGCGTTCCGTACCGGGTCTCGAAGAGGCCCAAATCGTTCGGCCTGCCTATGCCATCGAGTACGATTACATTCAGCCCACAGAGTTGAAGATAACCCTGGAAGCCAAGGCTGTGAAGGGCTTGTACCTTGCCGGCCAAATCAACGGAACATCCGGATATGAAGAGGCTGCTGCTCAGGGCCTGTGGGCCGGAATTAACGCCGCACGTGTGCTACAGGGCAAAGAGCCGTTTGTTCTGGACAGGTCAGAAGCCTACATAGCAGTTATGATTGATGATCTAGTCACCAGAGGGGTGAAGGAGCCGTACAGAATGTTCACGTCGAGGGCCGAGTACCGCCTCTTGCTCCGGGAAGACAATGCGGCCGAACGCCTTGTTTCCAAGGGGCACGCATTGGGGCTCGTTTCCTCCGAAATTGTCAGGGAGGTTCAGAGAAGGTCGTTTCTGGTTGAACGGGAGATCGAACGAGCTGAAACCAGCAGGATCGCTCCGGATCAGGTCAACGGAATCATCACGAAAAGAGGCAAGAGCGCGCTGCGGGAGCACGTTTCCGTGGCGAGGCTTCTCAAGAGACCCGAGATCCGCATCGATGATTTGCGGGCTCTCGGTATCCTCGATGAACAGCTTGATAGCGAGACAGCATCCCAGATTGAGATTCGCCTGAAATACCAGGGATATATCGAACGACAGCTCCGTGAGGCTGCCCATTTCAAGCGGTTGGAGCACGTGACGATTCCGGAAAATCTGGATTATGGGGCAGTTCATGGACTGTCTCGGGAAATCCGTGAATTGCTCCAGGCAATCCGACCGCACTCTCTCGGACAGGTGTCTCGCATTCCTGGAATTACTCCCGCTGCACTGACCGCGCTCATGGTCGCGCTGAAATGTCGACTGGGTGACTCCTCCTCTGGGGAATGTCGATCGGTCTTCAGGGAAGACTTGACGCCAGGGACGACACGGTCTATTGATCATTGATCTCTGGCCGCTGTGGAGGATTAGCCTGTGACGACAGTACCGGAAAAGGTGTTCGAACCGTACACGAAGGAATTGCCTCAAACCGGCCCTTCCCAGACTGTTCCGCTGTTGGACCTCACAACCCAGTACACCACCATTGCACAGGAGATTCGAGAAGCCTTAGATCGGGTGGTAGAAAGCCAGCGATTTATTCTCGGGCCCGAGGTGGAAGGGCTGGAAAAGGAAATAGCCGAGTATTGTCGATGCGGCCACGCGATCGGAGTATCTTCAGGTTCCGATGCTATCCTGGTTTCCCTCATGGCACTGGGAGTAGGCGCGGGTGATGAGGTCATCACAACCCCGTTCACATTCTTCGCCACCGTAGGATCGATCCTGAGGGTCGGCGGCAGGCCGGTGTTCGCGGACATTGAACCGGACACGTTCAATATCGATCCGGGGCACGTGGAGCGCCTGATAAGTCGAAGAACCCGAGCCATTCTTCCTGTGCATCTCTTCGGGCAGTGCGCGGAGATGGATCCCCTTCTCGACATCTCGAAACGGACGGGAATCCCTATTATAGAAGACGCCGCGCAAGCCATTGGAGCCCAGTACAAAGGACGTCCTGCAGGAAGCATGGGCTCCGTCGGCTGCTTCTCGTTTTTCCCATCCAAGAACCTGGGAGGCTTCGGCGATGGAGGCATGGTTACCACCAATGATGGGAAACTTGCCGAAAAGATAAGGATTCTTCGAAATCAAGGAGCCGAGCCCAAGTACTTTCACAAAGTGCTGGGCGGCAACTTTCGCCTTGACGCGCTCCAGGCCGCAGTGCTCAGGGTGAAGCTCGGGCATTTGGATACGTGGTCTGAGAAGAGACGTGCCAACGCAGACTATTACACGAGTCGTTTTGTGCAGGATGGCCGCACCGGGACGTATGTCACGCCGCCTCTCGTTAAGCAGGAGAGGCATGTGTTCAACCAATACGTGATTCAGGCGAAGCGCAGAGATGAATTGAAGAAATACTTGGAAACGTGCGGAATAGGATCGGAGATATACTATCCGAAGTGTTTGCACCAGCAAGATTGCGTGGTCGAGCGGCTGGGAGTGAGTGACAGGCTTCCGGTAAGCGAAAGGGCGAGCCGCAGCGTTCTGGCTTTGCCCATTTATCCGGAACTCACAGACGCGCAGAAAGACTACGTGCTGTCACGGATTGCTGAATTCTATGAACGTTCCTGTTGAGTTAGAAGAGAGTAACCCAGGCCGCCGCGGAGAGAGAAACGGGCAGGGGCGCCAGAGCCCCCGTTTGGCTTTTCCACGTGACACTCAGAATCCGTCAGCCTGAATGTAGAGCCTTGGGGTGTCAGCATGCTTGCCCAGCGGCACTCCCCCCGGACCGAGCGGCGCGGGTACCGGTCTCGCCGGAATCTTGGGAACCGGTCCGCGGTCTAAGCCAAGCTGGTTGGAGACGGCGTCGAACGCGTATCTGAGCAAGCCGAACGCGTGAGAAACGGAGGGGACAGCCAGGGAAGCAACCAAGATTGCCACAAGTATTCTTGTCTTCATGTACGCTCACTCATGAGTCGGCGCCCCGACAATATCACGGCCACCGATCGGTCGTTCCGGGATGGACTGCACGAGGGCAGCCTTGTTCCCCGTCTTTCTGAAACGTTACCCGGGCCTCACTTTACCGCACGCGGTGCCGGAGCAGGCACGAGGGGAACGGGGCACGGCGGAGGCGGAGGGGCAACTGTCTGATAATGCGGAGGAATCCGATAATGGTAGATCGGCGCCTCGCAGAGAAAATACCAAACTCCCTGCTCCTTGAACCCCATGAGCACAGGGTCGAGCGGCGCAGGAACCATACCTCGCGGTTGACCCGACCCCCCGGAGAAACAAATCCCCGAGCACAAGCCGATAGCGACCACGCTGACTACCACGGCAAAAAGGAGCCTTCGCATGACTTCCAACCCACATATTGACAATACACTTGACTGGCCGAACCTTATCAATGTTTAGGGCAAATCGTCAATAGATTTCTGTAGCCTATTAAAAGGCCTTATCCGTGAGCCCCTTTGTCGAATCCCCGAGTGAGGATTTTTTTCGGGAACTGTGATAATGTCCGACGGGACAGAATAACGTGAATAGGAAGGATTGCAGGTCGGAACGGAATGAGATCTGTCTTCAGTCTCGTGGTAAGAGCGGCAATCATTCTCATATGCGCGTCACTCGTGGGAGTCGCGCTGAACATGGCCTCAAGCAGACCCCTGCCATGGGTATACGAACCAGCCAGCCAGCTCGAATTGTCGGGCGTTACGGTCCCCCTCATTGACGAACGAGAGGCGCGAAAGTTCTTTGGGGATCCGGGAACGGTATTCGTCGACACGAGAAACGAAGCGGACTATCTCTCCAGTCACGTAGAGGGAGCAGTGTTTCTCCCTCCTACTGACGTAGAAGAGAAGTTCGTCGCTGCAGAGGCATTGTTGCCCAGGGAATCGCGATTGATTCTCTACTGCTACGGCCCTGAATGCGACATGGCGGAGGAAGTTGGACGTTTTCTCGGTCAGCTCGGCTATCGAAATATGATGATTATGAGCTCAGGTTATAAGGCTTGGGAGAAGGCGGGGCTGCCCGTTGCCCGAGGGAAGAGAGCCGGAAACGAATGATTGCCCGTATCAAACGGAGGCGTGGTAGCCCGTTGCCACGCGTCCAGAGCGAGGATATTTCTGTGAAATATACGATTCTAGCGGCAAGACTCTTCATCGGCGGGTTGTTTGTCTATGCCAGCGTGTACAAGATCATGGATCCCGCCGAGTTTGCCGGAGCAATTCGGAACTACCTCATACTACCCGCGGCCTGGAGCAATGTGGTCGCGCTGACCCTGCCTTGGGTCGAGATCGTTGCGGGGGCCTTTCTTGTGCTGGGCATTCAATCAAGACCCGCGGCCTTGTTAACTACCGGGATGTTGACCGTGTTCCTCGCTGCTGTAGTCTATGCGTACGCCACGGGCTTGGACATAGATTGCGGATGCTTCGGCTCACCCGAGTCCTCCGGGGGGCGAGTCGGTGTCGCTCACATTGTGAGAGACCTCGCCCTTGTTCTTGTCTCATTTGCAGTCGTGCTGTGGGACCGCGGTGATTTTGCCTTGAAAACGATCTTTCATTCAAAGGTTGCCTCTCCGAGCTCGCCGTGAGAGCGCGCCGGGATCCCGGTGATTTGCCGCTATTAGAACCTAATTAATACAGAATACCAGCTTATTGTAACAATTTATTTAACAATATTCTGTCAGAATATCTTAACTTGTTGAATTAAGATTTATCTTATTGACAACACGTGATCGCGGATGGTACGATCAGCTCTGGAGCCCCTGTACGAAGAGGCTGATTCTTTCACCATCCTCGCGGGCGGCTCTTCATTATCGAACGCTCGGAGACGATTCCATGACGAGATTCACCATGGCTGCTGCCTGCGCGCTGGTCATGTCCCTGATTACGGTTCTGGTGGTTGATGCCGCGGAAACCGATCTCGGGACGATCACCTCGGCCGATCTGTCATCTGACGGGAGACAGATAACCTTGCGCTTTGAGGGTACTGTGGGAGCTCATCGGACGTATGTCCTGGAGAATCCCTCGCGACTTGTCATGGATTTCCCGAACGCCACCCTGGGGTCCGTGAAGCGAAAGATCGCGGGGTCGATCTTGGCGATCAAAGAAGTACGTCTGGGGCAGCACGAGGGCCGTTCGAGGCTCGTAGCCGATTTTGGATCCCGCCCGGTTCCGCCATTCAAGATCAGTCGGGTTGGCGGACAGATATTCGTGACGTTTCCCAAGAGTGCCGGAGAAGACGATGTGCCAAGGCAGAGCGCTCTACAGCGCACTGGTGAGAAGAAGGCTTCAATGAAACAACTTCAGACCGCTGCAACCGGGGGGGGCGCACCCGTGGTGGTGAAGAAAGCCGGAGTCGAGGGAGGCGTCGTTTTCGTGGAGCTCGGTTCTTCTGCTGATCAGGGACGTCGCTATAGGGTGGTCATAGACTGTAATCTTGATGAATTGTCTGTCCGAAGCGCAACGGTGAGCGACCAAGCGGGCGCTCTCAGACGCTTCGACCTTGCAGAGGTTCCCCCCGAGCCCGTCGGTTCTGCCGACATGCGCACAAATCGAGGCCCCACAAGGAACATGGTCTCACAGCAGAAGGAATCGGTGCCACTGAGAAAGTTCAAGTGGGGATTACCTGCTGGCGATCGCGAGCGGCTGGCCCCCGTCGCTCAGAAGAAGGGTCCGTTCCAATTGGAGGAGTTTAAGCTGCAGGCTCGTCGGACGGCTGAAAAAGGCTAGCGGGTGATTCGTGCCGCCCCGGCTGCTACCGGTACTTAACCGCGGTGCCGGACACTTTTGCACCCCAAAAAGGATCGAAGCTTTCCTGTTTTCATTGACCCCAGGCTCAGGACTTGCCACAATACTGTCCCAATTCATCACTTCCCTCGAACTCGTCAACGCATAAGAACACCGTGCCGAGGGCTGGCGTGCACGGAGTACCTGAACCGGTGCGCAATAGTTCTCGTTGTCGTGCGAGGATATGTCGAACTGGGAGATTACTCTATGACAAGATGCTTGGCTCCGTTGTTGCTCGTGGGTGCGCTTATCTGGGGTTTGATGCCGGGGGGCGCGTTGGCAGAAGATCCGGCCAAGAAGGAGGCGGTCCTGATCCTGTTGGGAGAAGTGCAGGACGCTACGGGAAAGCCATTGGCCGAGGCTGACGTGCAGCCGTATCTCAACGGGAAACCCTTCCGCATGTACGAGCGTACCGCCCTCGGCGGAAAAGTCGCCCAAGAACATGTGACGGGCGAGAACGGCCTATTCAAGATAGAAGTCCGAGCCGAAGAAGAGAAGATGAGGGAAGGCTCTTGGGCCATCAAGGTCAAGAAACCCAGTTTCAAATCCTCGCAGCTCATACCGATATCCAATATCTCGGACAAGGGAACGAACGCCGAAGGGCTCCATGAGTTTAATGCTAGGGTGCATGCGTCCCTTGAGCGTTCGGCGGGAATGGCATTCTGGATTGCACTGGCTGTGCTCATTGGAATTTACGTCCTCATTTCCTTCGAGTTGGTCCATCGAACCCTTGCGGCCATGCTGGGCGCTGCCATGGTTCTCGCGGTCACCCACACGATTGGGCATTACAACGAGGAATTTCGGGTACTGACGTTCGAGCAAGCCCTCAAGATAGTTGACTGGAACGTGATCTTTCTCTTGATGGGTATGATGGTCATTGTCGGGGTTCTCAAGGAGTCGGGCGTGTTCCAATGGATGGCCTACAAGTCTTTTCAGCTCACGGGAGGACGGATATTTCTCTTGGCAGCGGTTTTGTGCGTGGTGACCGCTTTCTTGAGTGCTTTTCTGGACAACGTAACGACCATGCTCCTGCTTACGCCGGTCACGATCGAAATATCTCTCATATTGGGTATCTCGCCGTTTGCCTTCCTCGTGCCTGAAATCATGGCCTCTAACTTTGGAGGCACAGCCACTCTGATCGGAGATCCCCCCAACATTATGATCGGGTCGTACGCGGGTTTGACGTTCAACGACTTCGTCAAGGTGCTTACTCCGGTTGTAATCGTCACCATGGTTGCTCAAGTACTCTTCACGCGATGGTATTACGGAAAGGATTACAGGGCGGCCGCAGTGGATGATGTGGAGGGAACCATCTCGTTTCTCCGTGAAAAGTATCAGATTACCGATGCCAAAATTCTGTACGTGGGTGGTACCGTGCTGATTGGAGTGATCGTTCTGTTCATGCTCCACGGTCTGTTCCACATGGAGGTGAGCGTAGCTGCGCTGCTTGGGGCCGCTCTGATAGTGGTTTTGAACAAGTCCGACATCGTGCACGTGCTGGAGCACGACGTGGAATGGCCCTCTCTCGTCTTCTTCATCATGCTGTTCGTAATCGTTGGTGCTGCTGAAGAGACAGGCATCCTGGAAGCCATAGCGCATTGGATTCAGGGCGTATGCAGGGGAGACCTGGTTATAGCAATCATTCTTATCCTTTGGACTTCGGCGATTCTCTCCGCCATTGTGGACAACATACCTTTCACGGCAACCATGCTTCCGGTCGTCGCTCTTCTTAGCCAGACCATTCCCGGTGCTCAAACGGGAGTTCTCTGGTGGGCCCTCGCTTTGGGAGCGTGTTACGGGGGTAACGGAACCATAATCGGTGCGTCGGCCAACGTCATTACAACGGGAATAGCGGAGAAGGCCGGTCACAAGATTACCTTTTTCGATTTCCTGAAACACGGCGCCCCGATCACTGTGATCGGCTGCGTAATCGCGACGGTTTATGTAATCGTGTTCCTCAGATAACAGAGCTAGCCATGTGCCGGTGATGCTATGGTGGAGCGCATTAAGAACAGATGCGAACCCCACTCGTGAACTGAGTCCGAGACGACACTGTAATGGCGCCGACCGCGCTCCACTATCGTGTCGGCCGTAATTGGGGAGCTGCGTAAGGCGCTGTTGGGAATTCTCGACCGTTGCCCTGTCCACAGGTCTACCAAAGGATCATTGGCTCTCAACTGCAATGAATGACTCGCATGTTCAATGCGTGGCAGTATAGGAGAAGAGATGAAGTACCCAGACCTGCAATTCGATCCCTTCTTCTCGTGGCTCAACAGGCCGAGGATCCTCTATGCGCCCGGGGTGAGGGGGGAGGTCGGTTTCGAGCTGGAGCAACTGGGGGCCACGAGAGTGGCTATTTTTTCGGACAGGGGGCTTGTGCAAGCGGGTGTGGTCGATCTCGTGGCCGAACAGATAAAGAAATCCGATCTGGAGTTGATGGGCATATTCGACAACATCGTTCAGGATGCGCGGATCGAGAACATCAACGAGGGTGCTGCCTTCTATCGTTCTGTGCAGGCGGACGCGATGGTCGTGGTTGGGGGCGGAAGCGTTATGGACGCTGCCAAGGCCATCAACATCCTCATAGGAGAGGGAGTGGACGATTTCCGGCCGCTGGCCGAACGAGGCGGCCTTTGGGAAGGAGCCAAACCCCTTCCGCCTCATGTGGTGTTTCCGACCACAGCCGGGACCGGGAGCGAAGTGACCAATGCCATCGTGGTGCTTGATACGGAAGCAAAGATGAAGCTCCAGATCACACACCCGTACAACGCTGACATAGCAATGCTGGATCCCGAGCTCACGGTCAAGCTGCCCCCCCGCATTACCGCGTTCACCGGAATGGATGCTCTCACTCATGCAATCGAGGGGGTGACCTCCACAGGAGCGAACCCGAT
This sequence comes from Thermodesulfobacteriota bacterium, assembly GCA_040753915.1. Classification (GTDB taxonomy): domain Bacteria; phylum Desulfobacterota; class Desulfomonilia; order Desulfomonilales; family Desulfomonilaceae; genus JBFMDN01. The sequence goes on from JBFMDN010000015.1 coordinate 14,127, forward strand.
TTCCGATGCCCTGGGGCTCCATGCCATTCGTCTCATTTACACGTACCTGCCCGTTGCGGTTCAAGACCCCGAGAACGTGACAGCGCGGGGCAACATGCTCATCGCGAGCACCCTTGCGGGCATGTGTTTCGGGAATAGCATGACGGGAGCGGCTCACGCGACTGCGCATGCCCTGGGAGCCCATTACGGTGTCCCCCACGGCCTGGCCAACGCGATCATGTTGCCCGTTGTCATGGAGTTCAACCTCGGGGAGGCTCTTGACAGGTATGCGATGATAGCGGACGCTATGGGATTGGACGTGTCAGGAAAAGCCGCTCCGGATGCGGCCGCTGAGGCAGTCCAGGCCGTCAAGGACTTGAAGAAAGTCGTTGGCCTGACCGAAACACTTGCCGACTTCAATGTGCCGGAGGATGAGGATGGCCTCCGAGAAACGGTGGATCTAGCTGCTGGCGATTCTCAAATCGGATACAATCCCAGATACGTGGAGGAGCAGGATCTGTACGCTCTTTACCGTGCAGCCCGATAAGACAAAGGAAATGACAATGGAATACTGGAAGGATACCAACGAGCCAATCACTGCGTTTGTAAAGCTTTTCGAGGAGGCCGCCAACGACAATGAGCTGAGGTCCGGCCTGGCAAAGGTCAACCAGCTCATATGGTTCGATTACACCGAGGACGGTCCGGACTGCTCGTTTCATGTGGACTGCCGTGATGGCAAGCTCGATGTGAAAGCCGGTAAGCCGGCGGACGAGCCGGACCTAGTAATGAGTCTTTCCGCTGATGACGCGCACAGGTCATGGTCCAACAAGCTCAATCCTGTGATGGCCATTACGAGGAAGAAGATTCGGGTAAAGGGGAGCGCAACAGGACTTCTCAAGCTCGCCCCCAAGCTCAAGAAGGTGGCAGTGATATATAATAAGGTGCTCGCAGATCTTGGATGGCAAGATAAGATTATGAAGTGATCTCCAGGAGCGCACCGTGTACGGCAATACGGGAAAAATCGTTTTCGTAGACCTGTCCCGCAGCTCGGTGGCTGTGGAATCATTGCCTGAGGAATATTACCGGAAATACATCGGAGGCAGCGGATTGGCTGCTCGCGTATTCTGGGAACGGGGAGATTTTTCGGCTGACCCGTTGGCCCCCGAGGCGATGCTGCTTTTCATGTGTGGTCCCTTTGCAGGTCTGAAGATGTCTGGCGCGAGCAGGAGCTGTGTAGCTGGACGCTCGCCTTTGACGGGCCATTGGGGCGATTCTTCCTGTGGCGGACACTTTGCCCCGGAATTGCGCTACTGCGGGTATGACGGCATTGCGATAACGGGGCGGGCTGAGCGTCCTTCCTTGCTTCTCTTAGAGGGCGAGAAAGTGGTCGTCGTTGACGCGGTCGAGTATTGGCGTCAGGGCATCGAAGACGTGAATAAGGCGCTTAAGCAGAGATTCGGGCGCGGATGTCGATCGCTCATTATCGGCCCCGCGGGAGAGAATCTTGTAAGGTTCGCGAATATTCTCAATGAAGGCCACCACGCGTACGGCAGAGCGGGCTTTGGCGCAGTCATGGGCTCGAAGAATCTCAAGGCCATTGTGGCGAGGGCGCGCAGCAGAGAGATGTTGCTTGCCGATCCCGAAGGCTTTGCAGATCTCCGTAAGGAGCTGAACGCAAGAATTAAGGACGCTCTGGCATCCCAGGTGATCAGAGAGCATGGGACAGCGGCCAATCTGGAGGGCGGAGTCTATACTGGTGATGTTCCAATCCGGAATTTTACTTCGAACTTCTGGGAGGAAATGGCTGAAGCCCTCACTGGGAGTGCTCTCACGGAAAAGTACCTGACCAATCGCGCGGCGTGCGCTTATTGCCAAATCGCATGCAAACGCGTCGTGGAAGTTGCTCAGGGGCCGTTTGCCATCCGAAAGGGTCCCGGTCCCGAGTATGAGACGATTGTTTCGTTCGGATCGTTACTTGGCTCCATGGACCTTGCTGCAGCGTGCAAGGCAGGCCGCATCTGCAATGACCTCGGTATGGATACCATATCATGTGGCTCTACGCTTGCTTGGGCAATGGAGGCCTTTGAGAAAGGGGACCTCACTCTCGATGATACAGAGGGGATTCCCATCGTCTGGGGTGATATGGGCACGGTCGTCGACGTGGTTCTCCCCAGGATCGCAGCGGTCCAGGGAAAGCTCGGTGAGCTGTTGGCAGCGGGAAGCGTGTCCTCTGCGAAGAGGGTAGGTAAGGGCTCGATTTCGTATACGACCCATAGTAAGGGGTTGGAAGCTCCCATGCACGACCCTCGGGGAGGTGGGCACGGAATGGCCCTGACCTATGCCATGAGCCCGAGGGGAGCTTGCCACGTGGCCGATCCAATGCTCTATTTCGAGATGGGCGCGTGCTACTATCCCGAGATCGGGTTCGAATTCGAGCTGGTGCCTAAGAGCTACGAGCACAAGGCCGAGTCCGCGGCAATATCCGTGCCCCTGGGAGCGATCGAGAACAGTGCTTGCTTCTGTCAGTTCGCTGATCGAGAGATCTCGATTCCGGAGTGGGTGGAGCTTTTCAACACTGTTGCGGGGTACGGCTGGGATTCCGACGAGATGATGAGAGCCGGTCGCAGGGTATTCTACCTCAAACGTCTCATCAATCATCGGTACGGCCTCACTGCAGAAGACGACACTCTCACGCCTCGCCTCTTGGAACCGGCACGGGACGGTGAACCCCAAGGAATCACCATAGAATTCGACAAGATGAAAGAGAGATTCTACGAGCTGATGGGAATGGATCCCGTGGCAGGGATTCCATCGACCGAGACGCTCTCTGCTCATGATATGGCGGCTGAAGTTGCCGAAATGTAACAGGGCTCGGTTGTGCAGATCAGAGTCATACCGATCGGACTCATAAGAAGATTCGTGAGCGAGGCGGAGATAACTCTCCCGGACGGTGTCACGCCCCGTCAGCTCATTGGCCTTCTGCGAATACCGGGAGAGCTGAAAATGGTGGCAATCGTCAACGGGAAGAGCCGAGATCTCGACCAATCTCTGGAAGACCGCGACGAGGTGAAGCTCGTCACTGTAATAACAGGTGGTTAACTTCGCGTGTGCGAACAAACTCTCAATTGCGGTTTTACACACCGCGAATCTTGTACACGATGGAATGGTCCGGATCCTGGTCGTCGAGATCGATCTCTGCAATTCCACTGCGTACAAGCTCCTGGATAATGCGCTCAGCTTTTTGAAACGATATGTCCATGTCGAGGGCCAGCCGCGACACGGTGAGACGGTTTCCGTGCTTCAAAGCTACGAGAAGCGCCTCGTTGGTATCCTTGAGCCGCGGACGCCAGGCGAGGAGTGCCCCGCCCCCCGCCGTGATAAGGAGGCCCACAATCATGATCGCGAGACCTGCCACCACGGATTGTCCGGGGATGAGAGCCAGTGCGTAAAACGGGCAAGAGCCTAGCATGGTCAAGAGACCGAACAAGATCATGATTCGGCCAGTCCATTTTCTGCGAGCCTCGATCTTGTCCCGCTCTTTCAGATGCCTCTCGAGGATCTCTTCACTGCTGCTAGCACGGAGATGCTCGCTGAATGGCTCCTCGCGTCTCACACGGTCTTCCCTGCGAAGTCGGACAAGCTTCTCGTCGGTTCTCACTGGAGGATCGGGGGACCTGTATTTTTCCATGTCGTATGAATGCTTTCCGAATTCTCTGGCTCGATCCTAAAAGCGCGGTCTAAGTCCATACCTCAATGATTCTGCATGAATCAGCGTACGTCAAGTGCAGCCGGTCGATCAGTCGCGGGCCCGTCCTCTTACGAGATCGATTCCGCGGACAAAGGCCTCGGTATTGATCGCCACCTTGTCTGGCGACATATATTCTGAAACCGCTTTTTCTAGACCCTCACGGGAAATAGGAAGAAGGTTTGCGCCGGCCACCGCTCCCAGGAGCACTATATTGGCCAGTATCGGATTTCCCAGCTCGAGAGCGCTATCAGTGGCCGAGATGAAGTAGGACTCACGGCTCAGCGAGTCAATTTTCGCGAACAACTCGGCCAAATCGGGGTAGGGGAGGTCGCCGCAGATGACGTCCACCGGATGAACCGGCCGGGTGTTCACGACAGAGACTGTGGACGGATTCCCGAGCGTCCCCAGGACTCTCGCCGCCTCCGACGGTTCGAGGGCGATGACCAGGTCGGCTACTCCAGGAGGCATAAGGGGACCGAGCTGCTGGGTCCGCGAAATCCTCACGTGGCTCATCACCGATCCTCCCCGCTGGGAAGCCCCATAGGTCTCCCCGATCGTCACCTTGTACCCCTGATCCACAAGCATTGCACCGATAAGCAAGGACGCGATGACATTTCCCTGTCCACCCACCCCGGTGACCACCACGTTGAACGGGTCTTTGGTCATTTCATGCCTCCTGCACATCGATGGCTCGACTGGGGCAGATCTGAGCGCAAATCCCGCAGCCGGTGCATATGGCCTCGTCAATACGAGCCTTTCCGGCACCCGCATCCCAGTTGAGGCCGGGGCACTTCAAGACACGCGTGCACAGACGGTTGCATCCGCATTCTTCACCGATGCATCGCGTCTGATCGATCTCGACCTTCCTCCGAGCCTGGTTCCTTTTCGCACGGACGAGAGCACATTCTTGCCTCAGGATTAACACATTCGTTCCTTGCTTCTGAAGCAAATCATAGATAGCAGCAGTGGTGTCCTCCAAATCAAAAGGGTCCCGAATGACAGGAGGAGCACCGAGAGCGGCGCAGAGGTCTTCCAGGACCACTGGTCGCGCCTCTAAGCCCATAGCGTCGACACGGCTCCCAGGATGAGGCTGAAAGCCGGTCATGGCTGTGGCACTGTTGTCCAGGATAATCAGAAGGAAATCGGACCTGTGATGCAGGCCGTTGATAAGAGCGGGAATAGCCGCATGGTAAAAGGTTGAATCACCGCACAAGGCTATTGCAGGCTGAGTAGCCCCAAGCTTGCCGAGCAGTCCGAAACCTGCTGCCATACCGGCCCCGGATCCCATCGCATGGAGCGTTTTCGCCTGATGGAATCCAGTGGCAAAGACTCCGAGCGCATAGCACCCGATGTCTCCGAATACGACCCCGTTTCGTCCATCCAGAGCAAGGGCTTTCTTCAGTGCCCAGTACGATGCCCGATGTGGACACCCGGCACAGAAGGCAAGAGATCGAACAGGAGCGAATCGGTGGAGAGCGTCCTGAGCATCCGCGCTATAGCGGTCATCTCGAGTGGGAAGAGGGGTCTTGGTCAACTGGGAGAGAAGTCCAAGGACAAGTCCCGGACTGAGCTCACCAACATCGGGAGCGAACCCCGATTTCTTGCCAAAGAATTCGATTGCAGGCAGGTTCCCATTGTGCCTTGCGTAGATCTCGAGCACGTTCGTTTCCAGAAATGGATCGACTTCCTCAACGAAAAGAACCTTCTTGGCATTCGCGAGGTGATGCACCACGAAGGTTTCCGGAAGCGGCCACGTCGTCCCCACTTTCAGGAGTCCTACCCTTGCATCGAGCCCCAGTTCCTGAACGGCCTCCCTCGAGAAAAGCACGCCGGAACCGCACGTGACCACCATGAGCTCCGGCTTTTCTGGTCCTTCGTATCGGTTGAAGGGGGAATCCTTCAACAACTCCCTCGCCTGCCGGAACTTGCGATGCGCAGTTGGATGAGTGACGGAGGCCGGCAGCGTGCTGAGACTCTTGGCTGTGTCGAAGTAAGGAACCGGTCGCCGGTCAGGGAGTGGCCCCAAAGTCACGTTTCCCCGCGCGTGGGATATGCGGGTCACACTGCGAACCAGGCACACGTTTTGAATTGATCGAGACAACTCGAACGCGTACTTCACCATATCCTTGGCTTCGTGAAACGTCGAGGGCTCCAGCAAGGGCAAGTCTGCAGGTATGGCTGCGATGCGAGAGTCCTGCTCGTTGGTGCTCGATATTCCGGATGGATCGTCACAGACAACGAGAACAAGGCCACCCCGTATGCCGGTGAGGTTCAGATTGAAAAGAAAATCGGAGGCAACGTTTAGGCCATTTTGCTTCATTGCTACCAACGCGTTCAGACCTGATGCTGCCGCAGCGGCTGCTACTTCGAGAGCCACTTTTTCATTGATGGACCACTCCACGTAGATGCCCATCTCCTGAGCAACTTCAGCGAGAGAGCCGATGATTTCCGAGGAGGGATTTCCTGGATACGCGGCAGCCACTGAAATGCCTGCCTCCAGAGCGCCCCGGGCAATGGCTTCGTTGCCCATGAGCAAGAGCTCTTTCCCTGGTGAATCCTTGCTGATCAGAGACATGAATAAGCCTTTTTCCCTCTCCAGAATCGGGTCCGATGGGCCCTTCGCGGCTCCACCGCACTCAATTGGCTAGAATCCTGCGATGAGGCAGTCTCGATGGTGCTTGTGGGCGCGGCGCTCCGCCCCCTATGCCTCATCGAGCCGTCTTCTTTTCTTGTTTGCAGAGGCTTTCATCAGATGATCCAGGTTTCCTGGGGGAAAATCCTCTCTACGCAGATTTCCCTTTTCGACAGCCACACGCACGATCTGTTCGCCTGCCTCAGTTCGCGTGATGAGGGTATTCCATCCAGTGCGTCCCTCGAACATTCCTACGGACAAGTCAGCGAATTCCGAAGTCATATCGGTACATTCCCCGCAGGCTGCCTGGATCAGAGGGCGGAGCCGATCCAGAGGTATCTCTCGTAACCCCTGGTCCGTCTCCACATCCAGTCTATTGGCAGGAGGTGGAGGGATATGGATCTTGCCCACGCTGCTCAAACCGAATTCCTGACCCAGAAACTCGGCGAATTCTCTGGCCGTGAAGGCCCAATTGCAGAACAGACCTGCCACAAGCCGTATTCTCTGCTGCAAGTCTTCATGCTTGAGGTCGTACAGCGCCATTTTACGGAGGGATTTCACCTGGCACGGTACTCCGACCACACCGATCCTCTGGAAGCCTCTTTCCAATGCTTCCTTCAGCGCGCCCAGCGAGTGTGCCCCGACGTATCGGGACCCCGCACAAGCCGCAATTTCGGAGATGCTCGTTGCCACGATGCCCCGTGAGTAAGGCTCGCCGGGTGAAGTGCCGGTGACAATCGCGCAATCAATTATTCCCTCCTGGAACGCTGTAGTCATGAGCGCCGTGATTGTCCCGCCTCCCTGACCTGCGTCAGCGATGGCGTCGTCGCTCGCCCTGGAGGCAGTCACTTCTCGAAAAAAGCCGATAGGCCGGTCTTCTCGGTACGGGGCGTTGAAAACCAGGCGGCTTGCCTCATCAGCGTCGAAGAAGGTCATGGGGCAGTACGCGAAACATCGTCCGTGCTCTACCGTGCACTGGTCGAGCACAACCGTTTTGCCCCGAAATGCAACGAGATACGGGCACCTACCGGTACAGGCCCCGCACGAAGCACACCTCCCTCGTTCCAAGACCAATCTGGACAATTCGTCTAATCCGCGAATCGGTTCCATTCCAAACCCGTGTTCCCGAGGAGGCGACCGCCAGATTGCGGCCTAAGCCGCGGTGGACTCTCTCTCGGTTTCTTTGGCCTGCTGGAGGAGGAAATCCTGGATAAATCTATTGATATCGCCATCCAGAACAGCGTTCACATTGCCCATTTCGCAGCCGGTGCGATGATCCTTCACCATCTGGTAGGGCTGAAGAACATAGGATCGAATTTGCGATCCCCACGCTATGTCCTTTTTGTTCTTATGAAGAACATCCTTCTCTTCCTGCCTTTTCTGGAGCTCGAGATCGTACAGTCGAGACCGGAGAATTTTCAGGGCCATAGCCTTGTTCTTGTGCTGGGATCGTTCGTTTTGACATTGCACAACGATTCCTGTCGGCAAGTGCGTGATCCGAACAGCCGAATCGGTCTTGTTGACGTGTTGTCCTCCCGCACCCGAGGAGCGATAGGTGTCCACTTTGAGATCCGCCTCGTTGATCTCGATATCCACGTCATCTTCAGCGTTAGGATAGACGAACACCGCAGCAAAGGAGGTATGCCTTCTCGCATTGGCATCGAATGGAGAGATTCGGACCAGACGATGGATTCCCACTTCCGCCTTCAGCTTTCCAAATGCATACAAGCCATCCACAGAGAAAGTCACGGATTTGACGCCTGCCTCTTCCCCAGGCAGGGTGTCCAGGATTTCGCACGTGTAGCCGTCTCTCTCAGCCCATCTCAGGTACATGCGCATGAGCATCTCAGCCCAGTCTTGTGCTTCAGTACCCCCGGCCCCGGCATGGATTTCCACTATTGCGCCACCGGCATCCTCAGGCCTCGAGAACAGCCGTTGGACTTCGAGGTCCCGTACGTGGTCTTCTATGGCAGAAAGTCTCTCTTCGACCTCCTTGATAACCGCATGGTCACCTTCTTCGATGGCAAGCTCCAAGAGGACTTCCGTGTCCTCGAGGTCTTTGTCAAGTCCTAAGAAATTGTTCACCAACCTGGAAATGGATTTCTGCTCCTTGAGAACCGCCTTGGCGGCAGTAGGATCGTTCCAGAATTCGGCCTTTTCTTGAGTTCGTTCCAGTTCGCTCAGACGGGAGATCTTGGCTTCGAGGTCAAAGATAACCTCTGAGTTGGGTGGACTTTTCCCGTATTTCTGCAAGCTTTTCTTGTACTTCAATCATATCGGTCCTCCTGCTCCACTGGATCGCTTCCGCTGTAGGCTTTCCCTGCCAGCCATTTGTTGTACGCCGAAAACCCCTCCGAGTCCGCAGATTCCAGTGCTTCGTCGATGATCTTCAGTTTAGAATCAAGGTTATCAATAAAATGTACCAATATGGCCTCCCGAGTCAACGGTCTCACTGCAGCACCGAATTCGGGCTCTCCGTGGTGGGATAAGAGAATATGCTCGAGCTCGCACAGCCACGGCTCGTCCTGTATCCCTTTGCGGGCAGCGGCGCTCCTGATCATATCTGTTCCCAGCACCACATGCCCGAGGAGTCTGCCTTCCGCCGTACGGTTCTTGCCTGCTGCGTTTAGCTCTCGAATCTTCCCTATATCGTGAAGCATGGCTCCTGCGAGCGCAAGGCTTCTATTGATTTTGGATTCGAGAGCCAGGATGGCCTCGACCTTGCGGGTCACTGTCAACATGTGCTCGACCAATCCCCCCCGATAGGCGTGGTGTATCATTCGGGCAGCGGGACACGTCATGAGTGCTTCCCGATTCTCAGTTAACACCTCCGCTACGAGGTCTGACAACTGTGGAGGCTTCAACGTCACTGCAATCTGGATGAGCTCTGTCAGCACCTTCTCCGGATCGAGAGGGCTGCATCGGATAACAGATGAGGAGTCAGGAACCTCCGAGATATGCGATTTTCGAATCTTTTCGACAACGATCTGGTTCTTATCTCGGTAAGCCTCGACCCTCCCCTCAATTTTCACGATGTCGCCTGGCTCGAAATCCGTTCCCCACTTGCGAATGGCATCCGCCCACATCTTTCCCGCGATGGCTCCACTTGCGTCGCCAACCATAAGGTCCAGATAGTCTTGTCCCGACCTCGTCCTGCGAACTTCTTTGGCTTTGAGCTCGAAAAATTGCAGGACCGTATCCCCTGCCTTGAGCTCTTTCACTCTCACAGCCGTGTCGAAGAGATTCTCGTTGGTCTCCATAGCCCATTCCTCAAATCATGCGATGAGCTCCCCACATGATACACTGGCTGGACAGGTCCGTCGAGGTGGACCGGTTTCTTCGCAACCTCCGCCCGGCCACAGTAAGTCAGCGAACATCCCGGAGGCTCCTGGATCGACGCAGCCTCCGTGCGGAGAGAATTCTCCTTTGTTCGCGACAGAACACAGACATGCCGTATTCGGGGAGCACCTGACCTCGAAGAGAATTGGCTCAGTACCGGTAGGATCGCGACCGAATGGAAGAGGGGAGCGGATAGCTCAACTTTGGACCAAGGGCATCCAGGCACTTTTCCATGAACGAGTCCACGTCGACCTGTTTCCCACTGTGCAGAATGGAGTAGATCTCACCAAGGATAGGGGGGTGAAATCCTCTCTGAGCAGCTATCCTCTGAGCATAGCGACATGCTTCGAATCCCTCGACCGCGATCCTTTTCTTGCGATACTGCTCGAGTAGGAGTCGAGCAGGACGCGACTTGCCCCCTTTCTCGTCCATCTCGGCCAAATCTCTCCCGAAGCTGGCCGAGCGTCCCCCTCGGCAGGTGGCAAGCAGGTCGGCCATCCAAACCTGACTCTCTGCGTCGAATGTCTCGGGTTGAGCGCCAAGGAGAAGCCCGAAATTCCTGATTTCCGCGGTGACTAGCGTAGCATACGTAGCGAGAAAGTTTTCCGGGGCCTTCTTGGATCCCTCGAGAATCCCAAATCCTATGGCGTAAACATTCTTCATGGCCGCAGATATAGTGGTGCCAATAACGTCCGATGAATAGACCGCACGGAAATGAGGAGTATCAATGAGGGGTTGCAGTCTAGCGAACGTCTCAAAGTCTTCGCAGGCAATCTGTGTCACCCCTGCGCCGCCATACACGATTTCATGGGCAAGATTGGCACCGGACAGAGCGGCGATTCTCATCTTCTTCCCGCGACGCTCCATTTCTCGCAGAGCGGTTTGACAGGGGAGAAGGCCGGTCTCCGGTATGAAGCCCTTGGTGGCAATTACCAAGTCCGCGCCCTCAGGAGCGAGGTCGATCACCTTCACCAGGGTCGCGTAAAAGTACTTGCTCGGGGTGACCAGCAAGATGAGAGACGTATCACCCACCGCAGCGATCAGGTCTGCTTCCGGCCTCACGGAGCGCGGAACCGATAGATCTTTGAAGTGCCAAGGGTGCTTTCCGTCCACGGTCAGGCGCTCGATGAGGTCTTCACGAGAATCGTACAGTATGAGCGAATGCTCCGCGAGCTCGGGCTTTTTCAGCAGGTTGTTGCCTATGTGCAGCGCCAGGGTGTATCCCCAGATGCCGGCATTGACCAGAGTAATGGTGTTTCTTCCCCTGAGGGGATAAATGCGCCGGTCCGCATGATACGCGTAGAAGTTGAGTACTGCCGGATTTCTGGCTGCGTAGCTCCGCCGAAACAGGGATTGCGAAACTGCGTGTCGCGAGGACAGGACGCGCACTCCTCGCTCTACGGCTTCGGAGAGGTCGCTGATGATGAGGGGATGAAAAGGTGGCTCCTTTCTGTACCGCGTCCTGAAAAACGATTGCGTGCTCTCGATCTCGGACTCCACTCGGTCCTTCAGGCTCTTGACAGGCACACGCTCAAGTCCGTGGATTGCTTTGGCAACCAGTTGACTCGGTTGGATGACCTTGTTCCGAGCTATCTCTTCAATGGCGCGGTGGGAAATTCTTTGCAAGATGAGAGAATCGTCGTTTGCCAGCTCAAAGGGCTCGCCAACGTCCACGGAAACATCTCCGAACACCCGGTCAAGCTTATGGAGCACCTTTTCGGGATTCCCGACACCTAACAGGAACGGGAGAAGATGTGTACGATTACGAGGAAACATGGAGATTACAGGTAAGAATCTCATGTTCACCAGGTAGGCGTCTTCCGGGATTATCTCGTATGAGATCGCTACCGGCACTACCAGAGCCTTGCCAGTGGCCTTCACTGCGGTGAGCACTGAGTGGGGAACGTATGGCTCGCGCAGGATGCCGTCCCGCGACCTTACGCTGTATCGGCTCGTGCGAGCAAAAAGCGCTTGAGGATGCTTGTCTTCGGCCAGGGCCGCAGAGAACCAGGCGTAGGCCCGGTGCTGTACCGGCGAGAAGCTTTTCGGCACCACAAGGGTACGAAAAGCATCCAGCCATTTGGAGATCCATCCCTCCGTTACGCTCCCGGAAACGTGGACGACAGGGTGATCGGTTCCTATTTTCTCGGCTAATTCTGCTGCAAAGACGTAATCGAAGTATGACGTGTGTCCTACGAAAAAAAAGACCGGGCCATCGAAGCTCAAGATTCGCTTCTGGGTCTCTGCCGAAACGGGTTGCGAGATGTTGCGAAAGAACGTCCGCGTTAGAAATAGCAGAACTGTCCGTACTTGGTCGAACGTCTCGGGTGTACACCTCACGGAGTACGATTCCATAGCTCGCTCAAGCTCGGAATGGTCACCTTTCGGTTCGTGCCTTTCAGCCAGCGTACATCCCCTGTTTCGCAAGATCCACGCATTGACCGACTTCGGCGGCACATTTCCCATCGTCTGCTTGAATTGCATGAAGCGACTATACGATTCCAAAAGCCTGAACGCAGCCAAGAGACTCATTCTGGCCTCACCTCTCGATGCGAAGCATTTGCAGAAAAATCAGACCAAATCAGTTCACGATTCCAGTGGACGGCCTTTCCGGTTGCCGAGACGGTCCTCGCCCTGGTCCGGGTCTCGGGGCTCTGGGCTGTGGGCGCTCTTCAGGCTCTTGTTGGAGGCCGGGAGTCGCGGGGTCTGGTTGCCGCGGAACGGCCAGCGGCGCCTCCTGTGTTGGCGAAGGAGGTTGGACGGCGCGAGGCCTTGGTGGAGGCGCGGACTCTTCGGATTCGGGGACCGTCCCTCCCGGTGCACGCTCTATGGCTCGGGGCGCCTCTCGCGGAGTGGGAACGGGCGACGGCCTTTCAGCAGGACCTGCAGGCGTTTCCGCCTTTGGCTGGACGTCAAATTTCACCGATACAAGGACATCGTTGAACAGCGCGTGGTACTTCTCCATCATCGACGCAGGTGCGAGGCAGGAAATCCTGAGGAGCGTGTCTTGATGCTTGTAGAAAACGATCACGATGTCCATCCACAGCTTGAGCTTTGGCTCATAGGCCTGAATGAAGAAGTAATATGCCCCCGGGACTTCGGACCTGAATTCGCCCTCATCGAGAATCCGAACTTGAGGAGACGGGGCCTCCCCGCCAGTTTTCTTCTGCAAGTCCTTAATTCCGTTGCGCAACTCTTCCAGGAAAACGCTTAGCGGGTCTTTGACCGGTTTGTGAGCCGCGATGTGTATCCGATTTCTGAAGTTATCGGTCATCTCAGGAGCCTGGAAAACCACGTAATAGTTTCCGCGCGGGTTGTCAATTTTCTTCCAGGTGGCAGGATACTTCATGGAAAAGCCGTACTCCTCGCTGCGAAACACTTCGTAGTCCTGTCCCCAACAGAGGCTCGGCAAAATCAGGATTGCTAGAACCATGAGCACCGGGAATCTGGAGTGCGTGACCGCCACCAAAAAATTCATCGATCGGTCTCCTTTCCGGCCGTCGGCTTGCTTAAGCAAGCCGGGATGATATCAGGAAATCCTCAAGAGGGTCAACGCTTTTCTCCCCGGCACAGGCAAAGGAAGCAATGTCGTTCGGAGAGGCCACCCCACGAGCGAGGACTCTTCTTTCTTTGCGGGGCCTGTCTCAATGCCTTCCAGCAGGATGGAACCGTGCTGCCAGGAACCTCCAACGCGGTTATGGAATCTGGAGCAGGTTCCTGCAAGTATCACATCCAAAGGCCTTCGCTCGGCCCTGATATGTCAGGCCGCCCGAGCGCCATACACTTTGCGCGACGATTCCATGAAATCCCTGCGAACCGCCGTCGCGCGTGACGGCCTGCGAAAGCTACCCTATCTGCACCTAAGGTCCAATGCAAGACCATTTCACTTGTGCTCTTCCCCAGATCAACAATCAGGCCGGCGCGCTACCCGTGGTCCGCGAAAAGATGATTCGGTTTAGGGGATTCATCGCCCCCAGAGAACAGGACTTTCGAGGTACCCGTCCTTTAAGCAGCATATCACAAAGCTCCCGGGTTCAGGTCAGGAAATCTGAGTCCTCGGAATTCCCCCGTGTCAAGACGAAAACAGACCACTCGCGGTTTGCCCCTTTCCGTTTCCAGTTCTTTCATGCGGGCCGCTATCCAGTCCCACGCCTTCTGCATCTCTGCCAAAGCTCCCTGGGGTGCTGGGATCGTTCTGACTTCCCTGTCGTCCCATGCAAAAGTGACGGCCCCAGCAGCCATCTTTTCCAGGATCCACGGCTCCCACGCTGAATTTTTCGCCATTCATATGCTCCATCGAGTCATTAGCGACCGTCGATCAGAAATCAAACGGACCTTTTCCTACCACGGCAAGACTATTCTACAAGAAAAGAGGGAGGCGAGGCAAAACCATGCCAAATAATCCCCGGAAGAAAAGCGGAGCTCTCTGTACGTCGAGCGCTTTTTTCCCGGTTGAAATCCTCGCATGACCATGGCGGTGGCAAGGATGTCCGCGCGACGGAGCGCATTGGACAACGCGGGAACGAGGACCGAAGCGAGGTGCCGGGCACGAACAAGGGGGCTTCCCGCTCTGAAATCGACTCCTCGCGACCTCTGGGCATCTGCGAGCATGCGGATCTCCTGATGGAGGAGCGGAAGGAACCGTATCGCCAACCCCACGGTAGTGGCAAAATCTTCAACGGGTACTCTCAGACGCTCCAGTGGACGGGCCAATGCTTCCATGGCTCTGACAAGTTGCGAAGGAGTGGTGGTGATGGTAACGACGAGAGACGCGACAATCGCCAACAAAATCTGCACGCTGAACGCAAGACCGTACGACAACCCTTCCCACGTGACAGGCAGCTCGATCCCCCATGCATAGAGTGGTTTGCCCTCCTGTCTAAACAGAAGATTCACCGTCAACACTATAGCGAGCATCCACGTAAATCGCCTGAGCGCGTTCCACCAAATCCGAAAACCCGCGCCTGTGAGAAAGGCCAGCCCCATTATGAAAGCAGCGCATACGAGAAGTCCTTCAAAGCCAGGGGACAAGAAGAGCGTCCCCAGGAGAGGGAGAAGACCTATCAGTTTTGTTCTCGGGTCCAGCCGATGGAGGATGGATCCCAGCGGCAAGTAACCTCCAAGCGTAAATCCCTGCGAGAACATGGATCACCTGTCTCAATTGCATCATCGATCACGCATGGTAATGCGAGAAAAGGACTGTGGCAAGGCCGACCTGCCAGCTTCCATGACAACGGCTCCTTCTCCCCTATCCGAAGAGTCTCAGCAATATCTGAAGAGGGCTCGCCGCGAGCAGACTGCCATGAGCAGGCACGTGAAAGGTTCGCACTCCGAACACGTGTGGCAGGAACCTTGCCACCTGACGATCAGAAGTGAAATAATGAATCCAAAAGAATCTTATGGATGTGCGCATGTCAACGAAAACCGAAGAACTGACCATTTTGTCCGCGGGGGAGCGTCGGTACCCGCTCAGTCCGGAAGAAGCTACTTTGGAGAGCTTTCCGAACCGTTTCGAGAACAGGGACTATACGGTCAAATTCGATTGTCCTGAATTCACGAGCTTGTGTCCCATCACGGGGCAGCCCGATTTTGCGAAAATCGTGATCACATACGTACCAAAGCATCGGTGCCTGGAATCGAAGTCACTTAAGCTCTACCTGGGATCATTCCGAAGCGTGGGAATGTTCCACGAAGAGATCACAAACCGAATCCTTGATGACGCAGTAGCAGCCTGCGAGCCAAAATGGATGCGAGTTGTCGGGAGCATGAATCCTCGCGGGGGGATATCCATCCAGGTCACCGCGGAGTACTGCATGCCAGGATACGACCCGCCCGAGAATTTTCGAGACTGATATCACAACGCAATGTCGCCGGCACTTGGGGAGGCTCCAGCCCGATGTTGATTGAAACAGACCTCCGTAAATTCGGCAAATTCTCGGAGGAACCTTTCTTTCGAAAAGCGCTCGGCGTTCGCTCGTATGACCTTCGGGTCGAATTCGTCCATTTGGGCCTCGAGCTTTTCAACGGCTGCGTTGAGGGCTTGTGGCGACTGGTCGAAGAACAGCAAGCCGGTAGTCCCTGGAATCACCGTCTCAAGAGCCCCACCTTTCCCATACGCAACGACGGGTCTTCCGGAGGCCTGGGCTTCCACGGGGACAATGCCGAAGTCCTCTTCCCCCGGGAAGATCAACGCCCTGCACCGCTTGTAAAGCTTGGCAAGCTCTCCGTCCGCGACCCAGCCGAGGAATTCGATATTAGATGACGCCATGGCCTTCAACTGACTCTTCGCCGGACCTTCCCCCACTACGAGGAGCCGACGTCCACTCAAGGCGAAGGCTTGCACAGCCAGATCTATCCGTTTGTAGCCCACGAGTCTCCCCACAGCAAGGTAGTAGTCGTCGATCCCGGATGATACCTGGAACTGCCCCACATCGCACGGAGGATAGATGACCCGTGAATCTCTTCGATAGTACTTCCTGATTCGTGCGCGTACCGCCTGGGAGTTGGCAACAAAGAAATCTACCCGAGACGAAGCGGCGTGATCCCAGAGCCTGAGGTAGTGCATGAGCAGAGCTACCATGAGCCGCCGGAGCGATAAGCGCTTTGGGAGGTACTCCTGGAACAGGTTCCATGCGTATCTCATAGGTGAATGGCAATAACAAATGTGACACGTCTCAGGCCGGGTGATTACCCCCTTCGCTGTACTGGCATCACTGCTGATTACGAGGTCGTACTGGCCGACGTCAAACAGCTCGACAGCCGAAGGGAACAAGAAGGCATAATATTCATGCCTGGTAATCGATGCCGGAAGGCTCTGGACAAAGCTGGTGAAGAGCTTGCAGTTTCGGAGGGTCGGCGTCAGTGCTTGCGGGTCCGCCACGATCGCGAAAAGATCCGGTTTTTCGAAGAGCTCGCACAGCGCTTCGACCACTCTTTCTCCCCCGGTCAAATTGAGAAACCAGTGGTGAATGATCGCTATGCGGAGTTCATTGAAATTCACGCTGGACCTCGAATGAGGTATTTCGCAAGAGGACTTCACCATACTTTTCGGGCGAAGGAGGTGTCAAGCCGGTTGAACACACGCACGATTCGGTTCGCTGGCGAGAGGCATCGCGGGGTGGTCTGTTATCCGCCCCCGGAGAGGCCTATGGCATCGAAGCAGCATATATTTCTCGACTTTTCGCGCGAGAACTGGTAATGAGTTATGATCAGGTTTTTGCATGATTAGCGGGGGGGCTGGCAGCCCTCCGGCAGCTTTTCGATTATGTGGCGTGCATTTTTTGGCGGGGACGTGAGGTGTGGCGAGTCGGTTGAAACTTTTGAAGTCGGCTAGGGAGAGGCAGGCCGCTTTATCGCGAGTGACAGCCCCATGGCCCGAAGCTGCGGGTTTTGCTCGCCTGTGGAGACGCCGTCATTGGCTCCTGTTCTGCCTCGATACCATCATGTGCATGTCATCTTTCATCGGAATATACTACCTACGATTTCATGTGGACTTTTTCTCCTTTCCCTTCGCGCGCGAATTTCCCATAGCTCCTGCTCTCTCACCCTATCTGAAGGCCAGCGCGCTTGCAACCTCGCTCTGGATTTTTCTTCTCTATAGGGAGCGTAGCTACCGAGATGACCTGCATTTTGTCACTGCTTTCACGTACCGTATGCGGATGGTGCTGGTGACCGGATTTTATACGATGGTCTTTCTCATGGTGATCTCCTTCATGTTCCGGTCCTTGCTCCTCTCTCGCATTGTGTATGTGATTGGATTTGCATGTGCGTGCTCCTTGATGATTCTCGTCCGTGTCGGCTTCCGGGCTGTTGAGCGTCGCCTGTCTCACGCGTGCGTGTCTGTATATCGAATTCTTGTGATCGGCTGGAGCAAGAATGTGGAAACTCTGCTTCGGCGCCTCCAGGAACGGAACCAGTGCACTCACGTGCTCGGGAGACTGGCGTGGAGTCGAAGAAACGATCGAGGTGAGGCGAACGGTAGCGCGGTGCCTCTCCTCGGCATGGTGGAAGACCTGGAAACGATCTACGGCCAAGCCCCCTTCGATCAGCTACTCCTCGTGGTGGATGGTCTTGGGGAAGACGGCACAGTCAAGTACGAAGACAAGATCATACATGTTCTCAATTTCAGTGAAGAACAAGGTATCTGTTTCTATATGGTGCCCAAGCTCTTTGATGTAATGGTCACCAGGACTGAGCTGGGCAGCTTCTCGGGAATTCCTCTCATACGACTCCAGGATGCTGCCATCCATCCAGTGTACGGCTCGGTCAAGAGATTCGTGGATATAGTTGTATCTGCAGCGGTTCTCGCGCTCGGACTGCCGATCTGGTTGCTCATAGCCCTTGTCATCAAGCTTACGAGCGGAGGCCCCGTCATCTATGTCCAGGAACGCGCGGGACTTCATGGCAAGCCCTTTCGCATGTACAAGTTCCGCTCGATGGTGAGCGACGCGGACGAGAGACTCCGCCAGATGATCAGTTTTGATAAACTCAAAGAACCTGTATTCAAGTTCAACAATGATCCGCGCGTGACGCCCGTGGGAAAGGTGTTGAGAAGACTTGGATTGGATGAGATTCCGCAGATGGTCAACATCCTGATGGGAGAGATGAGCTTGGTCGGGCCCCGACCTGAACAGGTAGAGCTGGTGGCCAGATATGATGCCCGGCAACGGAGAAGGCTTAAGGCCAGACCCGGAATCACCGGGTACCAACAGGTCATGTGCCGTGGAGACATCTCTCTCGAGAAGAGAATTGAGTACGACCTCTATTACTTGAAGCATCAGTCCCCGTTACTCGATACTTTCATCATAGCCAAGACCCTCCTCGTGGTGCTGCGCGGGGATGGAATAAAATGAGAAGCTGATACATCCAATTGAGATTATTTGAACATTCTCAGGCGATTCGGTCAGCAGATTCTCATATGCGTCTCCAGAGAATCGAGCGCTGTTGGCCGTCTTCTTGTTTCCGGAAAGCCGATGTGTTCATTGAGTGCTCTCGGCAATTTCTTGCTTTCGGGGTAGACAGTCCATGAGCCATAGCAAAGAGAATCGAGCCCTTATCACAGGAATCACGGGGCAGGACGGAGCCTATCTGGTCAAGTTTCTTCTCAATAAGGGATACCACGTGTGCGGCGTAAAGCGCCGCAGCTCTCTGATAAATACTCAGCGGATAGACCCGTTATACGAGGAACCGCTGACCGCAGATCGTCGTTTCACACTCGAATACGGGGATATGACGGATTCCACAAATCTGATCAGGATTATTCAGGATTTTCAACCGACCGAAATCTACAATCTCGCGGCTCAGAGCCACGTAAAGGTTTCCTTCGAGACACCCGAGTACACCGCGAACGCGGATGCACTTGGCACGTTGAGGCTTCTCGAAGCCATGCGCATTCTCCGGTTGGGTGATAGGACTCGATTCTATCAGGCATCTACCAGCGAGCTCTACGGTCTTGTCCGAGAGATTCCTCAGACCGAAAACACCCCTTTTTATCCCCGCAGTCCCTATGGCGTGGCCAAGCTTTACAGCTACTGGATAACGAAGAACTATCGGGAAGCGTACAATCTGTTTGCCTCCAACGGCATTCTCTTCAATCACGAGTCTGCCATGCGGGGAGAGACGTTTGTGACGAGAAAAATCACCCGTGCGGTAGCCAGGATCAAGCTGGAGATGCAGGACATTCTCTACCTGGGGAATCTCAATGCGAAACGGGATTGGGGCTATGCGGGGGACTACGTGGAGGCCATGTGGCTCATTGTGCAACACCACGAACCCGACGATTTCGTTGTTGCCACCGGCGAGAATCATTCGGTACGGGAGTTCGTCGATCTGGCTTTCAGAGAAGTCGGCATGTTTATAACGTGGGAAGGGGAAGGGGTGAATGAGCGGGGAATTGACCAAGCCACGGGAAAAACAGTGGTTGCTGTCCATCCACGATATTTCAGACCGACCGAGGTGGACGAATTGTTGGGAGACGCCTCTAAGGCACGCGAAGTTCTGGGGTGGCGTCCCAAAGTAGGATTTGGCGAGCTCGTCAAGAGAATGGTCGTGGCCGACCTGCGGGAAGCCGAAAAGGAGAGCCTCTGCACCAGAGCAGGATACTACTGATTGCCCGTTGCCTGCCAGCGTTCGAAGTCTTTGGAAAAACGATTGAGGAGAGCGCTTCGGGCAGAACGAAACAACGCGAGAGAACTTGCTGGGGTAAGGCTGTTCCGGCGGGAAAGTCCTCTTGAAACTCGTGTCAGCCCAAGCGGTTCACAAGATACTCGGGTGGGGTTGAAGTCGCGCACGACATGTGATAATCGTGGCAATATGTGCACCAGATTCTGATCGGCGTATCACAATGTCAGACGCAAATACCCCTATAGCGGTTGGCCTGATCCGCAAATCCCCCGACCCTTCTCAATCCATCGTAGAAGCGTACGGCTCCTTGTTCAAGAGGAAGCTGTGCCTTCTCGTGTCTCTCCTGTTGGTCCTTGCGATCCTGGCAATTTATTCCGTGATTGTCGGCACGTACGATCTGTCCGTCCGAGCAGTGATGCTCTCGATCCTGGGTCAGGATGAGGGTGCTTCCCACATCGTGATATGGAGAATCAGGATGCCGAGAATCGTAGCTGCCATCGTCTCGGGTTGGGGTCTGGCACTCTCGGGCGTCACCATGCAGAGTCTGCTCAAGAATCCGCTCGGATCGCCTTTCACCTTGGGGATCAGTCACGGGGCGGCTTTCGGTGCCGCGTTCGCCATCGTGGTCTTGGGGGCTGGATCTACGCAGTACGGTCCTCTCAGGACCACGGCCAGCTCTCTCTTCACAGTGAGTAACATCTACCTGGTTACTCTGGCTGCATTTATTGGCGCAATGGCCTCGACCCTGGCTATTCTATTCATGGCACGTGTCAAAAGGCTGTCCCCCGAATCGATCATCTTGGGCGGAGTGGCATTGTCGTCCTTGTTCGTGTCCGGTACGATTCTCATTCAGTACGTCGCCACAGAGGTGGAGCTGGCTTCCGTCGTCTTTTGGACTTTTGGTGACGTGTCCAGGTCCAATTGGCATGAGATCCTTATTTTGGGGATAGTCACGTGCGGAGGAACAGCGTATTTCATGCTCAACCGATGGAATCTCAATGCTATTTCGGCCGGAGAGGATGTGGCCCGAGGACTGGGAGTGGACGTGGAGCGCCTCCGGTGGTGGGGCATGCTGGTGGCTGCGCTGGTCTCCGCTCTTGTAGTGGCATTTCATGGCGTCATAGCGTTTCTCGGATTGCTAGCTCCCCATATCGGAAGAAAGCTTGTGGGGTCTGATCATCGCATCCTTCTTCCTCATGCATGCGTGGTGGGTGCAATCTTGTTGCTTTTCGCCGACACGGCCGGCCGGCTCCTGGTTGGGTCGGGAACTCTTCCTGTTGGTGTGCTCACGTCTTTTATGGGCGCGCCACTTTTTCTCTACCTCCTCGTAGGAGGACGGAAGCAATGATCCTGTCGGTTGAGAATGTTCGTTTCGGTTACAGCGCCCGGCCAATTTTGAAGGATATAACCTTTTGTATGGAACGCGGAATGGTGCTGGCCGTGCTGGGCATCAACGGCGCGGGAAAATCGACTCTCCTGAAATGCATCAACAGAATACTCGATCCGCAGGGTGGGGAGGTGATTCTTGACGGACACGACGTGCAACGCATGTCCGGCACCCAAGTAGCCCGCCACATAGGATACGCGCCGCAGCGATTTGGCGATGATCAGTTGTCGGTCTTCGACGCTGTCATGCTCGGACGCAAGCCCCATATCAGATGGGCAGCATCGGAACGAGATTTTCATGTAGTGGAGCAAATCCTCGATCTAATGGGCCTACGCGACCTCGCTCTCCGCTCCGTGAACGAGCTGAGCGGCGGGGAGGCGCAGAAGGTGGTTATTGCCCGAGCCTTTGCCCAAGAGCCCCGCCTCTTATTGCTGGACGAACCGGTGAGCAACCTTGACGTGAAAAACCAGTTGGAGGTCATGACCCTGGTCACAAGCACCGTAAAGGCCAAGGAGATGTCAGCTATCATTGCAATACATGACTTGAACCTCGCTCTCAGATTTGCCGACCGATTTCTCCTGCTCAGAGACGGGAAGATTCACGCCATCGTCCCCAGAGATGGGATTACCTCGGACCTTATTGCAGAGGTTTATCACGTGCACGCCATCGTCAGGGAGGTTGAAGGATTTCCCATCGTGATCCCGGTCAACGCGTGCAAGGTGTCTCACAAGTCGGAACGGTCTTTAGGCTCGGGGCTCCATGTGGCGTGATCTCTTTGGGCCTGGGCTCTTGACAAGTGCCGTCGGAAGGGGGTATTGTAATGATTCTAACGGGCCGTTAGCTCAATTGGTAGAGCAACTGACTCTTAATCAGTAGGTTCGGGGTTCGAGACCCTGACGGCCCACCAAGACAAGAAACCACAGAGCCGGGATGCCAGACGCATCGCGGCTTTCTTTGTTTCTCGAACCGCGTGAGCCTATTCTCCACGATCTCCCGAGCATTCCTTTTCCTAATGGCGCCCTTTTGTGATATGGTCCGGCGGAAATGGCAGAATCTTGTCCGAGGCAGACACGCAGTGCCACAAACTACTAGCCGAGGGAGGCTTGCTGCCGGCAACAGCCCAGGCCCATGTGGTCCAAAGAGGGGCAGAATTATCGAATGGGTGAGCAACTGCTTAAATTCGCACATTTTCCCCACATTGCACGACTGCTCTCCGCAGAGACGGTTCCTGCGCACGCGAGATTGTCGGTCCTCGACGTGGGCTGCGGCCCCGGAACCCTGGTAAACTACTACCCCGTTCCTCTGCCGTATGATGTGTACGGTCTCGATCTCTGGCCGCATCAATTGCGTCAGGCGGCAGCGAAGCGCCTCTATGCGGGGCTTCTGCAGGCAAATCTTGTGGACGGTATCCCGTTCAGAAATGAATCCTTCGACATCATCGTGTGTGGCGAAATACTGCTCTATTTGCCTAACCCGCGGCAGATCCTCGCGGAGTGCTGCCGGCTCCTCCGTCCAGGGGGAATGCTTCTGGTATACAATCCGATCTCACGTTTTCCTAAGATAATCGGTAAGCTTAAGAAATGGTCGCGGATGGTTTATCAGGAAAAGAGTACCATCGCTCTGGATTGCCAACGTGACTGGAAGATCTCCACCAGACCTTGCCGAGTCACGTACTACAAGCCCGGGGGGTTGATCGAAGACGTAAATGCTACGGGATTGCGCGTGGAAAACATCACCGCATTTCGACTGTTGCTCAACAGAATCAGAGCCCTGAATAAGCTTGAAGACTATCGGTGGTACAGGCGAGCGTCAGAGCTCATAGCGCGGCGGTATCCCCATCTGGCCACGGACATCCTGATCGAAGCGAGGAAAGACACGTCCACCCAGGCGGGAGCATCTGTCCACGAGAGCGGAATCGTCTCGAAGATTTCTGGCGTCAGCGAGCCGTTGAATCTTCGCCGTCCCAATACGTGACCGCTGGGACGATTGCAGCACGATAACGCTCCGCAGGCAAGCGTTTCCCATCCCCCACAAGTACCGCAGTCGAAAGAGAAACTGCTGCGTGAGTCAACAGGCCCCTGCCAGCACGTTCGTGCGACAAATCCCGCTCTTGGGGAGGCGAGAGTCTACTCCGCAGACTTCGCTTCCCCAAAATCGCCTATAGGCTCAATGGCTTACCAGCGGGAGTCGCGGCCCCTTCGGTCATTGGACTGCCTTTTCGGCTTGGCCTCGTTGACCTTCAAGGGACGTCCCCCCAGGTCTCTCGAATCCAGCTCCTTGATTGCTTTGGCGCCTTCTTCCCGAGACCCCATCTCGATGAAGCCAAATCCACGAGAGCGTCCCGTGAATTGATCGGAAATAATCTTGACAGAATCCACTGCCCCGTATTGCTCGAACAGCTCCCTCAGTTCGCTCTCCGCGGTGTCAAAAGACAGATTTCCTACGTAAATGTTGATACTCATTGCTTAATTCCTTTCAAAAATCACACCCAGAGGCTAGATCTTGAGTGCGGCTGTGGGATTCAGGAACTCTCGATAAACGGGGATTGCCATGAAGAGCATTTGACTGGAGTAATCCTCGGTACGGGCGCCTTATTCCTTGGTGATTGGTTTTCGTATTCCGCCCGTGTTCCCGATCGGGACTGAGGAGAAACACACTTTCATTTGTTAAATTAACAAGCAATTTAACTCGTGTCAAGCCCATGGAAAACGTTTCCTGAAATCTGCCAATTTAGGGATACATGAACCGAGAGCCCCGGCCCGGGCCGTTTCCATAGATCGAGGAGAGAGGATGCTTTGCCGTGTCGATCCCGGCAGCGATACTGCATGACGTATGGCTGACGCGTGTGAGTGGCTCCATGACATGTTCCGCCGACCGGAGTTGATTTTGCCATGCGTCAGGTTTATTGTTATTGGTTCGATTGATTGATTTCTGGAAGGAGATGCTGGATGAGTGCTGAGTCTCCTGGTCAAAACCCCTTCAATCTTAGAATGCTCCTGGTCTTGTCGTTCGGGCATTTCGCCACGGACATTTGTCAAAGTGCGCTACCGGCGATTCTGCCGTTCCTGAAGGCGAAATTACTTCTTTCCTATGCTATGGCGGGCGTGATCATGCTTGCGTCCAATGTAACGTCATCGGTAATTCAGCCTCTTTTCGGGTACCTGTCTGACCGAAAAGAAAAGGCAATCCTTCTGCCGGCAGGCTGTTTCTGTGCCGGTCTCGGTCTATCGCTGCTGTCGATTCCGAACCAGTACGAGGTCGTCCTCTTGTTGGTGATCGTCAGTGGACTCGGAATAGCATCCTATCATCCTGAAGGTTTCAAGACGGCCCGTTCTTTTACGGGAAACAAGATGGCAACGGGTCTGGCGGTGTTCACCGTGGGTGGTAATCTGGGTTTGGCGGTCGGCCCTCTGGTTGCAACGTTCATTCTCACAGTGTTCGGTCTGAGCTATCTACCGCTGATGCTTCTGTTCTCCCTGACCTTTCTCCTCTTATTGGCTTTCACATGGCGTTCGGTGGCACACGCCCGCCCGGCCACGGATTCGGGAGCGACTTCCCGGACCAGAATCCCGAAGACAGCCTACCTCCCCGTAGGGTTGATAGTCGCTACTGTTGTCATGAGGTCTTGGACTCATTTTGGTCTGATGGCATACCTCCCCTTTTACTACATCGACTATGAGCAGGGAGACCCCCTCTATGCAGGCACCTTGGTGTCGGTTTTCCTGGTGGGGGGCGCGGTCGGAACGGTGGTGGGCTCTCCTCTCGCGGATCGATGGGGCTACAAACGATTCCTGGTAATGTCCATGGTTCTCACAACCGTCCTCCTCCCATTGATCCTGGTGACGCATGGCTTCATGCTTTTTGTCACCCTTGGAGTCGTTGGCATGGCCTTGATCTCCAGCTTCACGGTTACCATGGTGATGGCTCAAGAATTGCTTCCCAACAATCTTGGCGTAGCCTCGGGCCTTATGGCCGGATTTGCTATTGGAACAGGCGGGATCGGTGTTACATTGCTGGGGGTGATCGCGGACCACTTTGGTGTGCCCATGGCACTCAAAGCCATCATGCTGCTGCCGTTGGGAGGCCTTGTCCTCAGTGCTCTCGTCCCGTACCCCACGGACCGGGGTCGCGAACGACGATCTCTCTGAGCGGGCTCGGGGCGGCACGCACAGTGTCGGTACTTGAAAGTTGCGGTGGATGGCCAAACGACACTGCACGTCTGAGGAGCTGGTGGCGAAGCAGAACCACTTGCAGCGTGAGGCGGGAGGGTAGGCAACAGGCCCTGAACGATCTCCCCGGAAGGTCTTGAGCGCGAAAAGCGATTCGTGCTCGATGTGGTCAATCATCACCGGTAGCGGCGTTTCACGCGACGATTCTCGCTTGTCGTTGAGGGCAGTATTGACCGCCGGCCCTCGATAGTATAGACATATCAATCGACACTGCGGACGCCTCGTCCGAAAGTCCAAGTGCAGCACGTTTGACACAGCGGTGCGACCCTCTCTCTTTGCCGCATCGATCATAGGAAAGGTGAATTGGAGTGAGCTGATGACTGTGCCGTTGAAGATGCGCACGGAGAACGAAAGCCAGAACCCTCTGAAAAGACTATGGAAGCGCAGACAGGCCAGGATCTCCGCTCTCGCTGGACACGTGAGATTCGATGGCGGTCCTTATTTCACCACCTACCACTGTTTCCTGATATTGCTTGTGTTGGGAGCCATAGGCCTTTTCGCCGCTGGATTTCTCACGTATCGGCACGTAGTGGTCGTGAGCACCTCCGGCCATGTGACCGAGTCTGGCCTGTGCCGAGCCAGCGGAAGCATAAATTGCGACGAGATCTTGCGGTCGGATTACTCCATTCTTTTTGGCTACTTCCCGTCAGCGGTCCTTGGACTGATGGGCTTCGTCTTTGTGCTGTGGCTCGTGTTGAACGGATTGGTGAACAATCGATCCAGAAAGGTTGTCTGGGCGGCTCTGCTGCTATATTTTTTCGCTGCCATCGGGTTTAGCTGGTACTATGCGTATGTCATGGCCTTTGAGGTGGATTTCATCTGCCCCTGGTGCATCGTTGTTCACGTGGTGAATTTCATCTCCCTGATTGTCGTGCTCGTTGTGGCAATAAGAAATCGGAGGAAATTCCTCCTTCCGGAAATCTCGACGGTGGCGGAGCGATTCTACCTGATATTGGGGGGAGTGGCGATTTCGCTGCTCGTCTTTTTGGGGTCCGTGCTCTGGGAGAAATCTCTCAGCTTTGCAGACGTTAAAGATCAGTATGAAGCCCTGGCCAACGATCCTGTCGTGATCCGCGCGGTGATCCGGGGCGCTCCCGAACACAAGATTGCACTGACTCCAGAGCATCCGGTCTATGGCTCGCCGAACGCCCCCTATAGCCTGATACTCTTCAGCGATTTCAAGTGTCCGCTATGTGCTCGTACCGATGAGTTCTTGAAGAAGCTCGTAGACAAGAACCCGGAAGCCTTGAAGCTGGTCTTCATAAATTATCCGCTCGAGAAACAATGCAACAGGATCGTAGCCGGCGACCTCCATCCTGGGGCATGCGTGATCGCCAGGGCCGCGTACGCCGCGTACCTCCTTGGGGGGCCGAAGGCGTTTTGGGCATACGCGAATGAGCTGTTCGCCTCGCAAAAAAAGCTGAAACCAGAGATGTTGCCTGAGATTGCAGGGAAGTTGGGACTTGATTTGGACAAATTCGGCCAGCTCATGAAGCCCGATTCGATTGCCGCGAAAAAGATCGAACAGGACGTACAAATAGGCGTCAACATGAACTTGAGTTCCACCCCCCAAATTTTCTTCGAGGGGCGGAGAATTCCTGAGACGTTTCAGGGTCAGTTCCTGGTGGAGGCTCTCCAGTCTTTGATGGAATCAGGAGGTCAGGAGAGCAAGGTAACCAAGCTCAAGTGGTGACCCAAAGCCACCTGTCACGACGGGGAAAGGGCTCGGATGTTTCGGAGACCCGTATTCTGGGGAGAAAAATATGAAATGTGAGACGAGTAACCGAGTGTCGCGAATGAAGTTGCCAGTCCTTCTCGCTGTCGCAATTGCGGTTGGTCTGGTGCCCTGCATCCTGCTTTCAGCGTTCGCGCAAGAGCCTTTCCCAACTCAGATACGAGATGTCAAAATGGGGGTCCCCATGGCGGAAGTGCTTGCCATGGTCAAAGACGCGGGAACCCATGTGACGAAACCGCTTCCGCTGCCGGACAGGAATGCCTTGGTGTGGCATTTGCCGGATAATCCTAATTTCCGCCAGGTAGTTTTCCAGTTCACCGAGAAGGACCGGCTATTTCTGATCCGTTTCGACATGAAGAATGTTCCGTTTCGGGATCTTCGAGCTCTCAAAAAGGATTTGTTCGAGAAGTACGGCATTTCGTGGGATTCACCCTGGACTATGAAGATAAAGGAAAATGATGCTGTCCTGTACGGCCCGCCATCCATAGGAAACATATACTTCTTTGAAATAACGAATCCGAAAACGGGTGAGAAGGCTCTAGAAATAATGGACAGGGCAATTAGCGGCGAAGATCGACGTGGGCGACCGATTCCAGAGGCGGAGAAAGAACAAGGTCAGCCGTTGTCGACAGAATCGCCAGGAAAGGCCGGGCCGTCGAAGGCCGCGGAGACCGAAAGCAAAGCAGATGGCCAGCCGGTAACACCAGAGCGAGGCGAATCAAAGAAAGAGAACTCCAATCAACCCGCACTGCCAAAATGATGAGGCAGGTGTGCGAAGGTGCCTCTCCCTTGGAAGTCGCCAGCAGGAACACGCGACACCTCCATGGTAGCAAGCATTCACTTATGCGCGGCGGACAGAAAAAAATCGTCAATGATTTCTGCTAACCGATCCTCTACTCCCGCTCAAGAGTGAATGCTTACCCATGGTAAGGCCGCATGTCTCACCGAAACGAAGGGCGGGGCAAAACGCAGTCTTTGTGCTGCGGTGTCCCGCTTTTTCGGTCAGGATGAGAGTTGACTGTCTTCAGACAGCGACTGAAGGCTCGGGCCTGCCTCCGATTTCGTTGCGGACGCATTAGCCGTCACGTTGGCTCCCGGCGAGCTGCTTCAGAACTTCTTCAGAGCACGGTCTCCCGTGTGCGGCCTCGTTGGCGCAGATCTCTTGAGCTTCAGCGATCCTGTTAAGCAAGATCAGCGCCCTTGCCATGTTGTCTGACACTCCAGGGAGCTGTGGTGCAATGGCATGGGCTCGAGCGAGCTCCTTCAAGCTCATTTCCGGCCGACCTTTCGCAAGATACACCACGCCGAGCAGATGTCTCGCTTCTGCAGTCTCTCCGTTCTCCAGAGACATTTCCAACTGGGTTATGGATTCATCGAGTCTCCCGAGAGACTGAAGAACAGCCCCCTTGTTAAGGTAGCCGATAGGATTGAGGGAGTCCACACCGATAGCCCGATCCAGCTCGTCAAGAGCATCCAGAGACCGGCCAGCTTCCTTATAGGTTCTGGCCAACTCGATTCTCAACAAGTACGCTCTTGGAGTGTCTTGCAAGCACTTTGTCAAGAAGTCGATAGCCTCTGAATACTTGCCCTCTTCTCTGAGCATAGTTCCCAACATCAGACGCGGAAAGTTGTCCTGGGGCTTGAGGGAGTGGGCTTTCTCAAACATCTTTCGAGCACCATCTCGATCTCGGCGGTTGTAATATAGCCTACCGAGATTCTGGTACGCAGGAGCAAGATTTGGAGAGAGCTCGAGGGCCCTCTGGAACAGCTCTTCAGCCTTTTCCGGCTTACCGCGCATGAGTGCTGCCAAACCGTAATTGTTGTACACGGCCGCGGAAGAGCGGTTCACCCGTAAGGTCGCCTCCCACAACGCAAATTGATCCTGCCAGATCGACCCTTGATGGATCGACAGCACGCCCAGTGCGCACACGACCATATATGCTCCTGCAATCGCGACCGTTTGCACATTCTTGCGATGTGCGATGCGTGCAGAAATCAACTGAAAGCCTCGAGCCACCGCAAGGGACAAGCCGACCATGGGAAGATACATGAAATGGTCCGCCACAAATGAGTGGCTCATATGGCCGAAGGGTACGAGACCTGCTACGGGAATCACATTGATCGCAAAAAATATAAGACCGAACAAGATCAATCGATCGATGCGGTTCCGCCAATACGTCATCGCCGCGGTAGCGGCGGTAACGATGCCCAGTCCCAGAATGAACAGCGGAAGGTTTCCCTCGACGTCCCATTTCGGATACACCGGGACAAGCTGAGCTGGATAGAGGAACTTGCTCACGTAGAAGAGTAGTGCTCCAGCCACCAACAGGGGTCGATAGGGAAGAGCGGGAAGCATACCCTCATATGCAACCTCCGTTGACACAGTGTATAGCCCCCACGCTACCGACCCGGCGAAAAGCACAGCAAAGAGAGTGTACGGAGCCTTCTCCCTCTGACTCCTGTCCCCTGCCCACCAGAGCCAAAGGGCAAGAACGACAGGGAGCGTAACGACCGAGGGTTTTGAGAGGAGTCCCGCTGCAAAACAGACAACCACCAGGAGGAGGTACACGAATCGCCGTGTCAGAGAGTATCGGACAAAAGAGAGAAAACTTCCTACATAAAACAGGGTTCCCAGCAGATTCTTTCTTTCGGCAACCCAGGCCACAGTCCCCACTTGCAGGGGATGTACCGCGAAAAGGAGGGCGCCAAATAGCGCTGCCCTCCGGCCGAGTCCAAGCACAGAAAACAGAACGAAGACGAGAGCAGCGTTGGCACCATGGTAAGCGATATTCATGAGCTTGGATATCCAAGCTTGAGGGGTCACTGCCGGTCCTACCAGCACCTGGTCCATCATCAAGCTCAGGAAGTGGAGCGGGCTAAAGTAGGAGACGCCGGTATACCGCAGATTCCAATCCGAGAGAATCATCCAGGCTCGTTCCCAACTAGGTTTCCAGATGGCAACAATGTGCTTCGGATCGTCCCAGTTGCTAAATTCGTGCGTCAGAGTCGGGACGAACACGCCTCCCACGACCGCAATAAGCACGAGAAACGATATGAGGAGATCGAGGAATGTGTCTATTGTCATGATTCCGCGGTCTTCTACTCGCGTCGCCTCGTCTTCCATCAACCGCACCTCAAGGGCAGGGTGGACATTAACCATATCCACAAGCATGCCCGGAATTCACTGCACTATACCAGGATTCCCATCGGAAAGACACAGCCAAAACGTCACAGTGAAGGACGCGACTCAAGAAGAAGCTACAGTGGAGCGCATTGGAAACGGGTGCAAGGCTACAGTTGAGCAACAGGCCCGAACCTGATTCCTAAACCGAGTCACAGACGACTGTGTCAAAGCACTGGCCGCTCTGAGCTACAGCTTTTGATTGTGATAGCCTCCACGTATGTTCATGTGTGATCGGGGAGACTCTTGCTCATTTTTTAGAATGGAAACGAGTATTACAACAGGTGCACCAAGTGAGGAGGGGGAGGGGACCGTGCAGGGACGGTCCCGGAAATGCACAGGTCTACTTCATGGTTTCTTTTGCTGCTGTGAGCGTATTTTTCATGAGCATGGCAATGGTCATGGGACCTACTCCGCCGGGAACGGGAGTAATGGCAGCAGCCTTTTCCTTCACTTCGTCGAACGCCACGTCACCAACGAGCTTGAAGCCTTTCTCTGTGCCGGGGGCCTCAACTCTGTTTATGCCCACGTCGATGACTACCACCCCTTCGCTCACCATGTCGCCCTTCAGGAATTCGGGAACGCCAATGGCCGCGATGATGATGTCGGCAGCCAAGCAACGCTCCTTAAGATTCTTGGTCCTCGTGTGACACATGGTGACTGTCGCGTTCATGTCCCGCTGATCGAGCATGTTGGAAAGAGGTCTACCAACAATGTTGCTCCGCCCGAGAATCACCACGTCCGCGCCCTCGGTCTTGAAGCCGCCTCGTTTGATCAACTCGATGACTCCTGCAGGTGTGCAGGGCAGGAATCTTACCTCTCCGATACTTATGAGCCCAACATTGAAGGGATGGAAGCAGTCCACATCCTTCTCGGGCAGGATCGACCGGAGAATCTTGGTTTCCGGGATGTGCTTGGGGAGGGGCAACTGGCACAAGATTCCATGGACTGTTTTGTCCTTGTTGTACCCGTCGATCACCTCGAGCAGTTGCTCCGTCGTGGTTTCTTTGGGAAGCTTGGTCTCGAGGGACTTAATCCCAATGTATTCGCACGCCTTTTTCTTGTTGCTGACATACACTTTCGATGCCGGATCGTCGCCCACGAGGATGACGGCGAGGCACGGTTCGAGGCCCTGGGCCTTCAGTTCGAGGACCTCTTGCTTCATTTCGTCCTTGAGTTGTTGCGAGACCTCATTCCCGCTAATGATCTTGGCCGACATTTATGCCTCCTTTGCACTTTTATTCCTAAGAGATATACGTAACCCCTCTCCGTCCACTGCCAGGCTGGAAACAGCCCAGCGACTTTCATGTCGCTTCGGCCTCCAAGGCCTTTGCGATCTTTTCTATCGCCGAATGAATCACCGGATCGTCAAGCAATGGCGGTCGATTTTCCAAGTCTGCAGCAGCGATCTCTTCCGAGAAGGGAAGAATGCCTATGAGAGGAATCCCATCAAGGCTTTCTCGGAGAAACTGGTCTTCGCGCTCGTTGCGCACTTTGCTTCCCACTGCTACAACCTTGTGCAGCCCTATGTCTTGCGTAAGCTTCTTGACTTTGGATGCTGTCTCTATGCTCCTTCGTCCCGGTTCCACGACTATGACTAACCGATCGACTCCCTGAGCCGTCCCGCGGCCGAGATGTTCGATGCCCGCCTCCATATCCATGACCACGGCGTCTTTTTGATACAACACGAGATGGCTTACGAGAGCCTTGAGAAGAACGCTCTCCGGACAAACGCAACCGCCGCCTCCCTTCTTTATGGTTCCCATAATCAGGAGTCGCACGCCGTCCCTCTCCTTCCCCAAGGCTTCCGGAAGGTCATCGACTTTTGGGTTCATTTTGAAAAAACCGCCCACCGTACCGGGCTGGACTCCCGTCCTTTCCGCTATCAGGTGCTCCATCTTCGAGACCGGCACGATCCCGGTCGTATCAATGCCCAGCGCGGAGCCCAGATTCGCGTCGGGATCCGCATCCACTGCCAGGACTCGGTATCCCTGTCTGGCCCAGTATCGAGCCAGAAGACTGCTCAGAGTCGTTTTGCCAACCCCGCCTTTTCCAGACACTGCTATTTTCATCGGTATCCTCGTATGAGCATTTCGGCACCATTGCCGAAAGTAACATTGCTCATCGGGCGTCTAAAATGGAAGCTCATTCCCGTGCCGCTTTCAACAATTCGAGAACTGCCATCTGTCCGGCAACTGCCATGTCTTCGGCGCTCAGGAAAATACCCGCAGTCTCATCGAACAAGACGCTCGCCTCAGGTGGAAATTCTTCATCGCCTTTCCAAACAATGCATGTGATCGGAACGTACGGAAAATACGGGAGCTCAACCCCGGCGTCACCGGATTCGAGCACCCTTCCATTGAGTTTCCGAGCAGCCCTGATCATAGGGGATGGATCCGTTCCAAAAACACTAACAAGGACGTCCTTGGTTCTCCTATTGAATGCCGGTTCGTAGAAGTGGCCGTCCTTGAACTCCCTGAAATGTTTCAGTCGGCCTGCCGGCTGAGCTCCGTCTGCATTATTCAGGTAATGGATGGTAAGGATTGCTAGCCAGATTGGGATGTCCTGGCCGGTTTCTCGAAGGGAAAAGTGGTGGGTGTCAATGTTCAAGACAAGCTCACGATCGAGATGCGGAACGACGACCACCCTTCCTTCCAACCGTGCCCCGGCCTTCTGGGCTACTCGACCTGGGTCCCTGCGGCCGAAGACTTCTAGGCCCAGCTTGAGGGCCTGTTCATAGTTGTCCTGCTTCGGAAGATCCGGCTGGGAGATGTCCTTGATATTTAACATGCGTTCGAACCGTTTCTGACAGCCGCTGTGGCTGCACGGACAGTCGTGAAGCAATCACAGCGACGATATTGCCAGTCGCTGAACGGATTCTACGTGCTCCAGGCTCTCGAGGGACTGGATGCACGGCACGTCAGCCCGCGTATCCGTATTCAGAAAGAGCAATGCGTTTCCGCCGACCTCCTGTCGTGAAAACTGAAAGTGCGAGATGTTTATTCCGCAAGATCCAAGAGCCGTTCCTACCCTTCCGATCAGCCCTGGTCTGTCTTTTCCCCTGATAAGAATGAGCTCTCCCGACAGATCGAATTCTCCCCGGAAAGGACCATAGCGCACCATCCGTGGCTCGGATTTCCCAAAGAGGGTGCCTTCCACAATCTGCTCTCCGCGTTCGGTGCCGACCCTGTAGCGCAAAAGGGACAAGAAATCTTCGGCTCTGCTGACCTGTGTCTCTGACAGTACAATGCCTCGCTCTTTGGCCACCATGGGGGCATTGACCTGGTTCACGTCCTCTTTCATGATAGGAGTCAACATCCCGGTGAGAAACGCCGTGGTAATAGGCCTCAGGTCCAGATCCACTACATCGCCGCTGTACTGGGCTTCCACTTTCTTGATTCCTGTCTGAATGGTCTGCCCTAAGAATTGACCGAGTCTCTGAGCCAAGTCCAGATAAGGTCTCAAGGTCTCGAGGGCCTCGCCCGAGACGGCCGGTGCGTTCACAGCATTTCTTATGGTACCGAAGAGGAGATAATCTCGGATCTGTTCTGCTACAGCTACTGCCACATTGTCCTGGGCTTCTTTGGTGGAAGCTCCCAGATGCGGCGTACAGATGACCGAAGGGAGTGACACGAGTCGAGTGAGTCCCGGAGGCTCGACCGAAAAAACGTCTATGGCGGCACCTGCAACTTTTCCCGATTCCAGTGCGTCGGCGAGATCCTCCTCGTTGACGACAGGACCACGGGAACAGTTGATGATCCGGACTCCGTCTCGCATCTTAGCGATGTTGTCTTTGTTGATGAGGCCACGGGTTTCCTCGGTGAGCGGAACATGGAACGTAACGAAATCCGCTTCTTTGAAAACTTCATCCATGGTGCCGAGTCTCACACCCATGGATTTCGCCTGATCTTCCGAGAGGAACGGATCGTACGCGATCACATGCATTCCCAATCCCATTGCCCGGTCCGCAACCACGGCTCCTATCTTGCCCAGACCCACTATTCCGAGAGTCTTATTGAAGATTTCCGTGCCTGAAAATTTCTTCTTCTCCCATTTTCCTTCCTTCATAGAGGAGCATGCTTGGGGAATGTTCCTTGCTAGAGCCATCATAAGGGAGAGTGTGTGCTCCGCAGTGGTTACTGTATTGCCCCCTGGGGTGTTCATCACAACTATGCCGCGTTTTGAAGCAGCGGGAATGTCCACGTTGTCCAGCCCCGTTCCCGCACGACCAACCACTTTGAGATTGGTGGCTGCAGCTATGACTTCTGCTGTAACCTTGGTGGCGCCTCGAATAGCCAGGCCGTGGTACTCCCCGATGATACCTTTAAGCTCATCGGGCTTAAGACCCACTTTGACATCGACTTCGATTCCTTCCGACTCCCGCAGGATGTTGACCCCTAGTTCGGACAAGTTGTCTGAAACCAGCACCTTCACGGTCTCTTCCTCCTTCTTATTGCCTAATAGGAGCGCCGGTCGGGCAAACCCATGCGCTTGAGTGAACGGACTTCTCGCACACCCTCTAGCGTTCGAAAATCCGCCTCCGTGACGGTCTCGGGGCCGGCTACTCGTCAATGAATCGGAAATGCATACATGAACTGAGATTCACCGACATTTCTAGCAGGAACACGGCTGCATGTCAACAGCCGCAAACAGCGGAGATGAGGCGGCCATGCTCCCCGGACTAATACGTTATTAGGAGCAAAAGGGCCAAGGCAACAAGGAGCGCAGGCAGAGGTGGAACTCCCGCGGCAGACAGCGGGGATGGTCTCCAGAGAGCTGCAGCCACCACCGTTGTGGCGAGCCGCCTCACGGATTTGAGGTGAGCGCGGCTTGACGGCGCCTGCGAAAAGCCATCGTCATCTACGGTAATCGGGGGTTGTATCGGTTTGGGATACTCCGGCGGACGCGGAGGGCATTGTTCCACGATCTCAGCCCACGGAATCTCCTCTTCTCGCACCGGACCTCGCAATGGACCCAGATCAGACGGCGAGCTCATGTGCAAGGGTACGGGCTTTCGCATGAACTTCGTGTAATCAGGCTTCTTCTTGCTCATAATTTCGACTGTTCCCCACATGCCTGCTCCGAAAGAGCTCGGACAACTCTGAAGACAGGTCTTCCAGATCTCTGCTACCCTTCGATGAGGGAGCCGTGATGAAAATGGGTTGTCTCAGGGCGTTGGCCTTGTCGAAGTTTACGTCCTGCCGTACCACGGTACGAGTGATGTGCGGTGCGTAATGCTCCCGCAAGCCGTCGAGAATTTGGCGGCTTACCGTATAGCCGGAGTTGTAGTGATTTGGCACGATGGCTACCACAGGGATTGTATAACGATACGTGTATGCGATGTCGCGGATCGCGTCAAACAGATACTGCAGTCCGTAGAAAGAATTTCCATCCAGCTTCACGGGAGCCAGGAGAAAGTCGCAGGCCAGCAATATGTTCAGGCTCGTCAGATCGTAAGAGGGGGGCGAATCGATGACGACGAGGTCGTACGCACCCTGCTTGCGAACATCTTCAAGCATCCGCCGCAAGCGGTATTCTCGTTCAGGCTGTTGGAACAGCAACAGATTCATCGAGCACATGGACAGATTCGCTGGAATAAGATCCAGGTTTGGATTTAGCCGCGCCCGGACCTCCGACACGTCGGCTGTACGACGCTTCTGGTCCGGGACAATTGCCTGGAGCAACGTCTGCTCGAAATCCGACGGCTCCTCTCCGAGGGAAGTCGTCATGTGACCCTGGGGATCTGCGTCAATTGCCATCACCCGGAATCCCGATCGAGCCAACTTCCAGGCCAAATTAGAAGAAATGGTGCTCTTGCCGACTCCTCCCTTCATGTTGAATACAGCAAGAATTGCGGGAGGATCGTCAAGCTTTGGCGTCACCCCGAGAGCCGACCGAATTGCTTCCACATCATCGCCCGTGTAGAAACGGTTTCCCTTTTCGTCTCTCCGCGAATTCGGTATTCTGCCCTCGCGTTCATACGCCAGGAGCGAATCCTTAGTAAGGCCCAGCATCTGGGCCGCTTCCAACGGTCTGTAGGTGGCTTCTCTCATCAGAATCAGGATCGTTTTGCCGTCGATCGGACGTATGCCAAGTCACGGTTACCTTGTCCTGGTATGGTAGGGCTTGTATTAAACGAGAGTCCTCGTGTCAAGTCCTTTGGTTCTATTCGCTTATCAGCAGATTCGGTACTCAACAGACTTCTCGTCCATCGAAAGCGTATGTTGCAAGGCCGGCAGTGACCGTGGTACTCTTTCAAGACCATGAAAAACACGGGAGCACGAAGGGCAAAAGTCCTGACGGTAGCCAAGCTGCAGGGGAGGGCCGTAAGGCATCGGTGCGGTCGGGCGCTTCTCGAGTTGCGAGGCGAGGGCATGAGGGACTGGGAAGAAAGGATCAATGAATTGGGCCCGCAACAGGGGCTTACGCCTGAAGCAAAGTGCAGAGAGACCCGGGGATGCTGTGCTCGGGAAGGAGTAGGATACGATGCTGGTAATCGGACTGACCGGTGGCATAGGTTCAGGTAAGAGCACGGTGAGCAAGATGTTTCAAGACGTTGGGGTGCCAGTTATTTGTGCCGATGACCTTGCGAGAAAGGTGGTTGAACCCGGTTCACCAGCGCTGGAGGAAATCCGAGAGGTGTTCGGGGAGGAAGTCATCGACGGCGAGGGGAGGCTCGATCGTGCGGCCATGGCTCGCGTGGTTTTTGCCGACGCCTCGCGGCGAAAGAAGCTTGAAGCCATCATTCACCCCCGGGTGAAGGAAGAAAAAGACAGACGCCTGGACCAGTTAGAGCGAGACGGACATCGAATGGCCATTGTGGATGTGCCACTGCTCCTCGAAAGCGGGTGGCAAGATTCGTTCGATATGATAATCGTCGTCTACGTTCCAAGGGATATCCAAGAGAAGAGATTGATCTGTCGAGACAGTATTTCCATGGAAGAAGCCCGCTGCCGCTTGAACGCGCAGATGTGCATCGAGGAAAAACGCAATTTGGCGGATCGGGTCATTGACAACAGCGGCTCGGTGGATGAGACTCGCAAACAGGTGGGGCAAATATTCGAAGATCTGAAGATCATGGTAGCAAACAAGAAGTCGGCACGAGCTTAGAGCGCAGTCGATTTTCGGTGTGAACGCGGAATGGCGATGGAAATCCTTGTCGGTATTGGAATCTGGATCCTCATATTCGTAATCTGGTACGTCCGGAACTACCCGGATAAGTTCAAGACCTTTCTCCCGGCGCGGAATCTGCGGATACGGTGGCCGTCGTTGAAGAGGAAGGGGAAACGTGTCAAGCAGGCTCCTGCAGTTAGCGGGAACTTCAAGTCTCTTGTAGAGACGGTGGAATCAATATGCGCCCGGGACAAGTTCCTGGCCTCGGATGCCGCCACTCTCGTGGAGGCGGTTCACCGCCTTCTCGAAATCGAATCGGGAAGCGGCCACATCTGGGAGGCTTATGCTTTGGATTCACTCGAGACTGCACAGATCGTGTGCGACGATTGTCGTGTATCAGTGGACAAGATCGTCAAGAAAACCGGAGTCCGGATCCAGTGCCCAAAGTGTATGAAATGGCTCGTCTTGAAGAATTCAAAAGTCACTGTCATAGACCCAACTCGACCTGATCTTGAAGAGTGGGAGAAATTTCACTAACGCCCACATCAGCATAGACACGAGGAGGCCAACCATGAGAACGACAGGAATAGTTCTGCTCGTCGTGGTCG
This sequence comes from Thermodesulfobacteriota bacterium, assembly GCA_040753915.1. Lineage (GTDB taxonomy): Bacteria > Desulfobacterota > Desulfomonilia > Desulfomonilales > Desulfomonilaceae > JBFMDN01. Next base: position 52,200 of record JBFMDN010000015.1, read on the forward strand.
CCCTTATCTTTCTGGGTGGATCGGTCAGAATCGGTGGAGATTCGGTGTTCGGTCACCTTGATTCGGCTCTCGGGACCACGGTACTCTCGGACGTCTACTACACGGTCTTCTTCTTCATGCAGAAAGGTGTCGAATCCGTGGAGTCCGAGTACGGCAGGACCCAGGAAGGGCTAAAAGATTTCCAGGACAGACCTCTCGGATTCGACAAGAAAAAGCAATACAAGACTCTGGATGATGCTGCTCGCTACTAGGCGGCTGCTTGAGACCTCGATACCTCTTAGTGGACAGGAATCTCTATTTTACGGCCTGTCATGCCAGCTTCCGACACCGGAACAGTGGCACTTGGAAACGACGAGCGCATTGTCATAATCTCATATGTAGCTCGCCCGAGGATCAAGGGGACGCTCCTATCCTTAGGTCAGCCGGGAGTTGCCCGCTTGTCCAGACAGGAACGAGAACCGAACGAATTAGGAGATCTGATAGATATGGAGCCCAAGTCCTGGGATAACATTCGAGAAAAGAGAGTAACCGCGGATGTTACTCGCAAGGCGATCTGGGGGCAGCACATTATGGTGGTGCGATGGGAGCTGGCCCCCAACACGATCGTGCCGGTCCACGACCACATTTCAGAGCAGGTAACCATAGTAGAGAGCGGGCGTGTGACCTTGAGCTTCCCCGGTGTTAAGGATGTGACCGTACATGAGGGCGAAATTCTGTTTGTGCCACCTTCCCAGCCCCACGCTGCCATGGCGGGTCCCGAGGGATGCACCGTGATAGACCTGTTCTCCCCCATTCGCGAGGATCTCATCGATAGAAGCCCCGTGGACTCGCACGCTCAAGGCGCGACCGAGACGGAAGCCCAAGCCCCCACAGAACGGCAAAAGTACGTGAGACTCCAGGGATACTTGGCTGCAGGAGGCATAGAAATTCCCCTCGAGCAGTTGGAGGAAGTTTCCCTCGACATCCTTGCTCGCTACGTGTACGAGAAGGAATGCATCACCATGGGGCAACTGAGAGCGGTGCTTGGACTCGACAAGAATCAAGCAAAGGAGCTTCTCCGGCAGTGGAAGCATGGTGATGACCATAGTGAGCACAGTCTGAAGCGCAAGTTGGAGAGATTAGTGGTCTTTCCATGGGACCAGTAATCGTATCAGATCCACGCGCCCCTGCAGTCACAAGCGGTGGTTTTGGCGATCTCCCCAGACCCGGTCGTCGTGCGAACCAGTGATTGCGTCTCGGAAAGCGCTCGAGCGCTCTTCCTCCAGCCGTGCAGGGATATCCTGCCCGCACTTGAAAGAATGCCTATGAACGAAGAGAAGATCTCACGAATCAAAGTTGCGGTGATGAACAATTTTGACAAGAGCCCCGAGCAATATCAGGCGTTCGAGAACGAGCACGGATTCTTTTGCGCTCTGAACGGGTTGCTTCTCAGCCGCATGAAGTTGCCGGTTGGATCCCGTGTGCTTGATGTGGGTTGTGGAACAGGAGTAAGCACTCTCCAGATTGCAGATGTAGTCCCCGAATCCCGAGTATGGGGATTGGACATCTCCTCCGCAATGTTGGACCAGGCGCGGATCAATGCTGGAGACTCGGATCGGCTCACCTTCGTTCACGGGGACGCAGGGCGATTGGCGGATCATTTTTCCATCGAATTCGATGCAGTCATCTACAGCGCCTCAATCTTCTTGATTCCTGATTATGAAGAAAGCCTCAAGCAAGCTCGACGGCTGCTCAGTCCCACGGGCAAGGTGGGAGTCACTTTCATGGACGGGTTGTATGACGAAGCTGGGAACAATCTGGTTGCCGAGGCCGACAGAATGGCAGGGGAGGGGGTAAGCCTCAGCAGGGCAGTGAAACTTCGGGAATTTCGGGCGACGTTCGAGAAGCTGTTCCCTCGGTCGGAAGAGTGGACCGAGGATTTCCGACTGGCTCTCCCCGTGATTCGCCAATTCTTTTCCGTTCCCGCCATGTCAGCGGGGCTCTTCCCCAGAATAGTCTACGAGGAGCGGCTCAAGAAGGTGGAGCGCCTGTTTGCCCACCTACCAGGCGACGTCCTGTTCCGATGGGTCCTCATGGCAGGGTCTTCTCTGCCGGGGTAGGGTGCTGGTTCATTTGGAAGGACCTGGCTTTCCTTTCGCCCGAGCCTCAGCCTCCTTTCGTGCAAGCTCGTAGAGCTGGCGGATCTCGTCAACCCGCTCAGGTGAAGGGACCCGTCCTCTTCCCAGCTCAGGAGGGGGCTGATTCATCTGATGGCTCACCCACTGATCCGGCTGGTCGCGATTCGCACTGCTCGCACTCTGGGCATAAATCGGAGAGCCACTGATCAGCAAGAATCCGACGGCTACGGCCACGCCGGCTCTCAGGACTCCGATAAGAATGCGAGCTCGGGCTCCCCTTCTCTGAGGAGACGCGTCCCGGACCGAGTCCAGGGTAGCAGCGTCCTCCCCCCGTGGAATGAACCACGGACGCGCTCCCACGGAGGGGCTGACGGAATGCGGTATTCGCTGTCGTCTGTTACCGTGCTGATCTGGTATCATCGAGCTCTCAGTCCGAACGTTCAAGAATAGCTGTCATCCACGAGTTGACAATGGCTAACCGGTAGCATCTGTCATATTGGTGAATCCGGTATCGATATCGTTCCACCCGCATGCCTTTAGCACACGCTAGCCCTGTTATCAAGGGGCGCTGCTTGTTCAGAGTACCCGGCCGAGGCCTGTCTCCTGCGAGGGCAACGACTCGTCTCTCCTGTACGCGAGAGTCTCGTCGGCCCAGTGAGAAAAAAGCGCGCCCCCGAAAACGTCCGCGACGAGCTCAATTTCTCCACATTGAACAGCACACTATTTGCTATCGCTCCATGTGCCGTACCGTTCCCTCAGGACGCGGTGGAGGATCTTTCCTGTTCCCGTGCGAGGCATGTCGTCCTCCTCGATGAACGTCATCGATTTCGGCACCTTATAGCCAGCTATCTTGGAACGAGTGAATCGCCTGATCTCGTTCTTGAGCTCCTCCGTTGGCTCTATGTCAGCGTGAAGGATAATGACGGCATGAACTGACTCGCCCCATTTGTCGTCGGGAATCCCGATGACAGCTACATCCTTCACCGCTGGATGGGCACCTACCGCATTCTCCACTTCCGACGGATAGACGTTCTCGCCGCCGGAGATGATCATGTTCGCCTTTCTGTCTACAAGGACGTAGAATCCATCGGGGTCTCGGTAGCACATGTCGCCGGCCGTGAACCATTCCCCCCGAAAGACCTCCTTAGTCTTTTCCGGCAAGTTCCAGTATTCCTTGAACATCATAGGAGTGCGGGCATAGAGCTCTCCCACTTCCCCGTCTGGCACCTCGTTTCCTTGTTCATCCAGAACCTTGATTCTATCCACCCCGAATATCTCCCGTCCGATCGTTCCGAGCTTGCGTAGCTGATCCTCGGGACGGCACAGGGTCACCAATCCAGCTTCCGTAGACCCATACGCTTCCCAGAGCTCGGCGTTCGTGAAAAACTCAAGGATTGCGATCTTCGTATCTTTGCGTGCTGGCGCGGAAGAAATGAGGAGCTGGCGCATGCTTGAGACGTCGTACTTCTTCTTTATTTCGTCGGGAAGCGTGAGGATCATGATGTAGTGGGTAGGAACGAGCGAAACAAAGGTGATTCGGTACTTCTCAACGGTGGAGAGAAAATCTTCAGCACTGAAACTCGCTTCATTGTACACGCAGACCGGGGCCGAAACGAGTGTGTAGCAGAATGAATAGAAAATTGAATTGACGTGACACATGGGCATCACCATGAGGACTTTGTCCGTGGTACGCAGTCCCATGTTGGCGATGTTCAGATAATACTCCGCCATGAAGCTTTCGTGAGTCCTGACAACCCCCTTGGGCTTACCCGTGGTTCCTGACGTGTACATGAACGTCCACGGATGCTCGCTGTCAACCATGACATCCGGTTCGTCGCCTGAGGCCGCTGCCAACCAATCTTCGTATCCCACGTACCCGTCGGGGACCGTGTCACCGGGCGATCCCAGGTACACGTAATTCTCCTTAGGAATCGCCAATCGGTCTCGGATGGAGTTTATTAGGTCCACGAACGGTTTTTCCACGATAAAGACCTTGCATCCCGCATCATTGGCTATATAGGTGATCTCGGGACCCGCCAGCCTGAACATTATGGGAACCGCCACTTGTCCGCCCTTGGCGCACGAAGCGTACATCTCCATCCACTCAACCCGGTTGAATGCGATGATGGCGAAGCGATCTCCGTATGTGCATCCCATTGCTGCGAGTGCCTGAGCAAGCCTACAGCTACGGTCGTTCCATTCCTTGAATGTGAGGTCCCGGGTTTTATCCTGACATCCCAGCTTATCGGGAAACTGCTCTGCATGGCGGCTCAGCACTGTCCCCATGTGAATCCATTTACTTACGGTCATGCAATCCTCCTGAACTGGCGAACCTTTCAGCGAAGCCGTCCTTCAAGCGAAGGCAGGCGGTCAACACAGACTTGAGTAGAGCGTCAATGATGGCAGGACGTCGACGCTGTCAGCGGAGCCTGCCCAACTACTAAACGGTGTAGCCGGAACCTCACGGAGCGTGCCAGTCCGGCAAAGCTTTGACCCACATGCCACTCTAGGGCTTCCTGGGTTCCACTTCAAGCACACGCGCGGGCTCGAAATCAAAGACCGTTCTGATACCGGGCTTTTTGTTCTCGATACCGGCAAGGATTCGCTCCGGGGTCAGCGGAAAGTGGTTGAAGTAGACTCCAAGAGCATTGCCCACGGCATTGGCATAAGCCTGGGCGGCGGACATCGCTATGGACATGCCTGCCTCTTTGGCTCCGTAAGGTCCTCCCGGATCTATGGTTTCTACGATTATCGGCTCGATCTCGGGCATGTCGGTGATGGCCGGGATCTTATACTCAAGAAGCGATGGATTGAGCACGTGGCCTTTGTGCCACCGATGCTCCTCTCCGAGCATGCCGCCTTGTCCACCCATGGCGACTCCGCCCTCAAACTGTCCCTCCACCACCATGGGATTTAGCGCAAATCCGCAGTCCTGCGCGCAGGTCACCTTCCGTGCCTTTACCATCCCGGTCTCGGGATCCACTTCAACTTCTGTCACGGTCGCTCCAAATGAAAACGCCTGGGAAAGCTGACCGCGAGGATTGGTTATCCATTCCCTCCGCTGGTCCACGTCCGGATTGAACGAGCCTCGCCCCATGATGGGTCTGCCCATGAGGAGCGCTTTTCTCACCACTTTTTCGAGGGGGATTGCAGAGGCGGGGGCTCCTCGAACGAAGATTTTGCGGTTCTTGGCCACCAAATCATCCGGGTCGGCCTCCAGCATCTCGGATGCAACCTCAAAGATCTGGGCTCTTGCATCGGCCGCGGCCCTCTTGACAGCGTTGCCTCCGCCGAATGTGGAAATCATTGAGTACGAGCCCGCGTCCGTGGGTGTTACCTCGGTGTCCGCTGAGACAAGACGGATATCCTCCATTGGTAAGCCTAGCTCTTCGGCTGCTATCTGAACCAGCATGTTGTCGTTGCCCTGGCCGTTGTCCACGACCCCTGAAATAACCGTGGCCCCCCCGTCTTCGTGGAATTTGACAAATGCTTGGGAGCCGCCCCGGATGCCAAGGGGGAAGCCAGTCTGGACGGAGTTGAGTCCCATGCCGATTCCACAATTCGGCTTGCGTTCTGAGTATTTCTTGAGAAAGTCGCTTCGCTCTGCTGTCTTCTCAATGCACTCCACTAGACCGCAACTGGCCACGTACGACCCGGTGGGAGTCGATTCGCCCGGCCGCCGGGCATTGCGCAAACGGATGGTGACAGGGTCTATGCCCAACTCCTCTGCAATCATGTCGAGCTGGGTATCGATGCCGCACGCAAAGGAACGACCGTGAATCCTGATCATCCCCCGAACCGGCTTATTGGTGTACACGCGGTATCCGTGGAAACGGACGTTGTCCATGCGGTAGGTCTGCTCGTGGCAGAGGAACGGGACCGAGGTTGCGATGGGACCGGTGCTTGAATACGCACCGCCATCCAGGTAGCTCACGATGTCACGAGCGAGTACCCGCCCCTCCTTGTCCACGCCTGTCTTTATGGTAGTGATCATCGCGTGTCCCATGCGGGTGGCGATGGTATTCTCTTCACGGGTATATACGAGCTTCACCGGCCTGCCACAGCGAACGCTGAGCAGGCACGTGATGAACTCCGCAGGAAATACGTCGGAGCGACCCCCAAACGCTCCACCGATGGTAACCTTGCGCACGTTGACCTTGGATAGAGGGAGCCTCAAGGCATTGGAGAGGGCTTTTGCCTTTGTATGCGGAGAAGCGTTCGGCATCCATACTTCTACCGAGCCATCAGCGTGACTGTTTGCTACTACAGCATACGGCTCCGTCATGAAGTACGAATCCTCTTCAGCCACAAAAGTGTCCTCTCTAACCAGAGCACATTGCTTGAAAGCGGATTCCACGTCTCCCACGTCTATCTTGACAGCCACATTGATATTTCGTGGAAATTCTTCGTGGATCCGAGGAGCATCGGGTTCAAGCGCGGAATGACAGTCAAAAACCGCGGGCAGCTCCTCATACTCGACCTGAATCAGACGGAGAGCTTCCATGGCGGTTTCCTCGTCCACTGCTGCGACGGCGGCGACCTCATCCCCCACGTATCGAACCTTATCGACACAGAGGAGCTGTTGGTCACGGGTGTACCTGAACACGCCCCACTTCTCCCCCGCGGTATCCCTTCCTGTTACGACAGCGTGTACTCCCTTGAGCGCTTTGGCTCGAGTGGTATCTATGTTGAGTATGCGCGCGTGCGGGTAAGGGCTACGCAAAACCTTTGCCACCAGCATCCGAGGAAGCTGAAGATCCGCGGTGAACACCGCTTCTCCCGTTGCCTTCGCATGGGAGTCCACCCGCGGGACGCTCTTGCCGATGTATGTGAATCCCTTCTCAGACACCTACACCTCCTCTTCTCCGGCTCAGGATCTGTCCACGGAATCACCTTTCCCTCAGCGGGACGGTAATCAGAGCCCCGGCTCTACAAAACGAACAGGGTGTGAACCTTACGCCAGTGCCTTCCACCGCCAATGAGTGACGTCATGATACCGATGTGAACATGCAACAGCCCGTTGAGCACGGCGGCAAGCGGCCAGTCAAAGTCCAGCCAGCCTTGTTCGGAGATATCGCGAACGCTAGGACCTTCACCGAGCCGGAAACGACCGCTTGGAAACACTTGCCGAGCCCCGCCATCGTGTTGACCATAATTCAGGAGTTTTTCTGACCCGGTTCGGACGCCTCGACCTGTGCTGTTAGGATGTGTCCATCCAAGGCTCACTGGCTTTCAATGGTGATGATTGCCACGCGATGTTCGTCGCGTGGCAGCACAGATCAGGACGTTGACCCGGCGGGCCTTTCCCCTGCCCCACTGGGCTCCTCTCCCGTCATCCCTGGCCCGACGCAGCGGTTCGGACTGCTTCAAGGATTTTGGCGTATCCTGTACATCTGCAGAAATTCCCCGCGAGCGCTGTCTTGATCTCCTCGTCCGTGGGCTGCGGATTTCTATCCAGCAAAGATTTTGCGGACAGGATCATCCCTGGCGTACAGAAACCACACTGAATAGCTCCTCGTTCAACAAACGCCTGCTGAACCGGGTGAAGGCCTTCCGCGGTAGCCAATCCCTCGACGGTAACCACGCTACAGCCGTCCACCTCCAGAGCAGGAGTGATGCATGAACGCACGGGAACGTTGTTCACAAGGACGGTGCAAGCTCCGCATGCTCCTTCCCCACAGCCTTCCTTAACCCCAGTCAGTCCGAGGTCCTCCCTGAGAAACTCGAGCAGCGTCGCATACGGCAAGACAGCGCGCTCAACCTCTTCGCCATTCACTGTCAGACTCAGGATCTGTTTCTTCATGCTCTTCCTCGTCCCCAAGGTGTTCAAGAACCCAATCCCATGCGCATATCGAGAGGACCTCCAGAATCCGTGGAGAACTTCCCCCTGTAGAAGTCCGCTTAGCCGATTTCACCTGTCCGTGGAAGCAGTCCTCGTGGCAGCAGGGCATCGGTCGGAGGCCCTTTCCTCACAGACAGAGAGCCTCTGTTGCAGCGCGCCGGGCCAGCACGCTCGCCATCTTTATGCGATATTCCCTTGACTGGCCGGCATTTTCCACCACGGTCCCTTCCGCTATCCGATACGCAGCCGCGCCGGCAGCCTCCACCATGTCCCAATCGGGAGTCTTTCCCTTTACCACGCTCTCCACTTCTTTCAAAATGACGGGCGCCGGTCCTACAGAAGAAAGAACCAACCGAAAGCTCTCCACCTGTCCTCGGTCGTGAATTGCGACGCAGGCAGCATTGATCAAAGGAAAATCGACGGCCGATCGCATGCTAAGGCGCTGATATGACCAGGAAAGGGGTCCCCATGGGAGAGGCAAGCGCACTTCCGTGAGGATCTCGTCCCCACCAAGCGTGAAGGGGCTCTCCCCTTTGCCGGTAAAGAAATCGCTCACAGGCACGGATCTCGTTCCCCCGGGGCCTGCAATGGTGAGCTGCGCAGACAGTGCCACCAAAACGGGTGCCGTATCACTAGAACATAGAGCCTGACACGATTCCGATCCTTGAAGAGCCAGGCAATCCTTCCCTCCCGTCCTGTGGCAACTACCTTTGCTTGTCCTCCAGAAGTGGGATTGATTGTACAAGATGCAGCGAGGAGTGAGACAGAGATTTCCTCCCAGGGTCCCGCGGTAATGCTGTATGCTGATTGCACCTATAGATTTGACTGCCTCGACCAGAATGGGGAAATGCTCCAACACCGCTGCGTGCTCGGCCAGTTCGGCTAAGGTAGTTCCCGCCCGGATCACGATTGAGTCGGGCTTGAGGACAATCCCTTGCAATTCCTTAATATTCTTGATAGATATGACCGCAGCGGGGGAAAGAAGTCTGTTTCTCAGATTCACCACCAGGTCTGTGCCACCAGCCAAGATGGGCGCGCTGGCGCCCAGTTCGCTCTTGATCTTGAGGGCCTGGCTCAGCGATTCGGGAGCGAAATAGTCGAAAGGCGGCAGGCGCATGATGACTCCTCCGAATCAGGGTACCACTCTAATACCAGCCAACCGGGCCATGATATCGGCTGGCTGAAACCGATTCAGCTTCCAGCAATGAGCTTGACACAACTGTTCTTGTCGGATTAACCTGTCGCAGAGGACCGGATTCTTTTCCAAGCTCCCATCATAGGCGCTCGCAAAATCACTGTCAACACCATTGTCCGGAGGAAGGAGACGAGAGCAGATGGACGTCTTCAAGAACATTACCATGCTGTCCCTGGAACAGGCCACAGTGCTACCCTATCTTACTTATCGGCTCGCGATGGACGGGTGCCGTGTGATCAGGCTCGAACACCCTGTGTACGGCGACCCCAACAGGCTTGTGGGCGAGCCCGTCATCCCCGGTGAAGAGCGCATGAACAGTTATTTCATGGCCATCAATGCCGGGAAGGAGGCCGTCACTCTCAACCTCGGAGATCCCAAGGGACAAGAAATACTCAAACGCCTGATACGAGATCTCAAGGTCGACATCTTCGCCACCAATCAACTTCCCCGGAATTACAGGAAGCTTGGCATCGACTACGAGACTCTCAGGACCGTTAAGGAAGACTTGATCTGGCTAGGAATTACTGGCTTCGGTCCTGAGAGCAATGAAGCGGCTTATGACCCTATTCTGCAAGCTCGGGGCGGACTCATGGAGCTGACGGGAGAGGCGGACGGCAGTCCTCAGGTCACGGGCATTCCCTTGCCTGACATGGGAACGAGTGAACACTGCTATGGCTTAATCATGAAGGCCCTTTTTGTCCGGGCAGTCACGGGTAACGGATCGGCCATCAACATGTCCATGTTCGAGAGCACGACATCGTGGCTCACGGTGCCAATCACGATGACTGCGTCGTTCGGCAAAACCATATCTCGACGAGGAAACACACACGAGTTCTTTGCACCTGTTTCGGTGTACCCAACATCTGACGGCTTTGTGTACATTGCTGTCGGAAACGACAAGCAGTGGAAGGCATTTTCGTCATTGCCAGAGTTCTCGTTACTCGACAAAGAACAATACGCAAAGAACGCGGGACGCATAGCTGATGTGAGGCAGATCAACAAGACAATCGAGGATGCTACCCGTGCTATGACCACGAGGGAGCTCATTGAAAAAATGAATGCAATCGGAGTGGCGGCCTCCAAGATACAGAGCATCGAGGAAGTGACCAACGATCCCCTAGTATCACGGAAGCTCCTGAAGGCGGTGGACGAAAAATCCGGGGTTACGCTGACTCTTGCGCCTCCTCCCTATGACACGCCATTCGTGGAGGCGGCAGGCCGCCGGCTTTCCTTTCCTCCGCGGTTTGGCGAGCACAATGAATCGATTCTCGGAAACGAGCTTGGCCTCTCGGCTGACGAGATCTCGGCCCTCAGATCCGAGGGGATCATCTGAGAGCATGCACAGCATGCAGAGTGGGGCGGGATGAGCGCGGCGCTCTGCGAATGCATTTAGATTCAGATCCAACGGTAAAGGAGGAATTGGCAGCGTTGTGAAGAGCTCGGCGCCCCACCATCAGATTGGCATGACTCAAGACACGGCAGGCTCCTTTCCGGCAGGGAGCCCTTGTGTTCTCGACGTGCCGAGGGGGCTCTTTTGCTACCAATAGAGTGACTGGCATCATTTTCAGTGCGCGCTAGTAGTAAATGGAAGCACAGGTAGAACATCATGGGTGTCGCGAAGTACATCAGGAACGAAAAAGACGGTATCGAAGAGGTGATTCTCCAGTCAGGGATCACAGTCAAGACTCAGTACACGCCTCGAGATCTTGCAGAAGTCGGGTTCCACTATGAAACGGACCTGAGCGATGCCGGGTCGTACCCGTTTACGCGGGGAATTCATCCCGAGGGATACAGATCCCGGGCGTGGACCACCCGGCAATATTCCGGCTTCGGAACCCCTGCGGAAACAAATGAGCGGTTCAAGCTCCTCATCTCCCACGGGCAAACAGGCCTCAATGTCGCCTTTGATCTTCCCACCCAGATGGGATACGACTCGGACAATCCCATCGCTGATGGGGAAGTGGGCAGAGTGGGAATGGCGGTCGACACGCTCCGAGATTTTGAGATAGCCTTCGCGGACATCCGGTTGGACAAGATCGGGTCTGGGCTAACCATCAACGCTGTGGCCTCCGTCATGCTTGCCATGTACCAGGCCATGGCAGAGAAGAGAGGAGTCGACATTACGCGCATCAGCGCCACTCCCCAGAACGATATTCTGAAAGAGATGATCGGTCGGGGCGCATGGATATTTCCGGTCCAGGATGCAGTTCGGCTCATCGGTGACACCATCGAATATTCAATCACCACTTTACCACGGTGCAACCCCGTCTCAGTGTGCGGCTACCACATCCGTGAGTCCGGCGCAAATCCGGCACAGGAAATCGGCTTTGCCCTGGAGATTGCTGCCACGTACATCGAGGAGGCCAGGTCTCGGGGATTGTCCGTGGACGACATAGCTCGGCGTATAACGTTTAATTTCAACATATTCGGCAATCTTTGGGAACAAGTGGCCAAGTTCAGAGCCGCGCGCAAGCTGTGGGCACGCATGTTGAAAGAGGAGCTCGGCGCGCAGAATCCCAAGTCGATGCACCTCAGGGGCCTCTTCGGCGGAGGCGGATTCGGCCTTACCAAGGCCCAGCCGGAAAACAACATCATTCGGAGCTCTTACTATGCCCTCGCCGCGGCGCTCGCGGGCGCTCAGACAACGGCGCTGTGCTCCTTCGACGAGGCCTTCACCATTCCCACCCCGAGGGCAGCTCTCCTGTCGTTGCGAACCTGCGAGCTTCTCATGGACGAGATCGGGCTGCGCGATACCGTCGATCCCCTGGCGGGCTCGTATTTCATCGAGACGCTCACCAAGCAGATGGAAGAGAAAATCATCGAAGCAAGGCAGGTGATCCAGAAAGTGGGTGGGATGATCGACGCAGTGTCCACTGGGTTTGTGCAGAGACTCGTCGCTCAGCAGGCATATGAGTGGGAGCGAGGATTGAAGGATGGGGAGTTTGTCAAGATCGGAATCAACAAGTACGTGGAGAACCAGGAAGAACCGGACGTGGAGCTTCACGAGTACGACCCGAGCACCCAAGAGAGACAAATAGAGAACCTGCGACAAGTAAAGCGCGAGCGCAGCGAGGCTGACGTGGCTCGCACCCTCAAGGAGCTGGAAGCCGCAGCCCGCTCCAAGAGGAACGTCATGCCCGCTCTCGTGGAGTGTTGCAAGGTCTACGCGACCGTGGGGGAGATGGCCGGGGTCTTCAGAGAAGTCTTTGGCGAATTTAAGGAACCGAGCATTTTTTAGGTCAACTGTACTTTGGATTCGGGGCAGGTCGGACTTGCTCTGTCGTGGAGGGACGTATGCACCATTTGGACAGAAATTCCGGTATTCTTCAACCGGAAGAAAAGTTCTCTGCACAGGAGAGGCGGTCGTATCAGGAGGCATTCCTTCGTAACGTGACTAGCCATGCTTATGCCGCGGGAACGCCGCTTAGAGCTGCTATGGACGCGGCAGGTCTTCGCCCGGGAGACATTCGGACCATCGAGGATCTCCAGAAGATCCCGGTGACGAAGAAGACCGACCTGGCAAAGGCCCAGAAGGAGAATCCTCCCTTCGGGGGGTTCCTTACCGTTCCCGTGACGGATCTCGTCCGCATTCACCAGTCGCCTGGACCAATTTACGATCCCGTGGGGAAGGTGCCGGATTACTGGCGTTGGAAAACCGCACTCTATGCAGTGGGGTTCAGACCCGGTGATGTGGTGGTCAACACTTTCGCATACCATCTCACCCCTGCCGGCCACATGTTTGAAGAAGGAGTCTCGGAACTGGGGGCGGCCATCGTGCCCACCGGGGTTGGGAATACCGAAACTCAGGTGGATATCATGCGCCAATTGAAGGTGACCGGATACATCGGGACCCCGAGCTTCCTGATGGCCATCCTCAAGAAGGCTGAATCCATGGGGCTCAATCCTCGCGATGATTTCGCGCTCGAAGTGGGGTTCCTTTTGGCGGAAATGCTACCCGAGTCCCTCCGGACCCGGTTCAAGGAAGAGTATTCTATCATAGGGCGGCAGGCATACGGTACCGCGGACGTCGGGTGCGTCTCGTACGAGTGCCCTCAAACGAACGGCATGCACATTCATTACGATGCTATCGTAGAGATTGTCGACCCCGCTACCGGCCAGGTCCTGCCTGAAGGAGAACCTGGGGAGGTAGTCGTGACGCGCAACAACATGATTTATCCCCTCGTGCGATTCGGTACCGGCGATCTGTCCAGTATAGTGGTCGACTCCTGCCCGTGCGGCCGCGTTTCTCCTCGCCTTACCCGCATTATGGGACGGGTGGATCAGCTCACCAAGGTGAAAGGAATGTTCGTGCATCCTTCCCAAGTTCAAAAGGTCTTGGAAGCCCATGCCGTCATCCGGAAAGGAAGGCTGATAGTGGATCGGGTTGGCGACCAGGATGTCATGACCCTCGAGGTGGAGCTGACCGAGGCAGCGGCCGAAGATTTCGTTCCTTCGGTAGAACAGACCATCCGCGAGGCCATCAAGCTCAAGGGAACGGTGAAGGTTGTGGAAAAGGGGACAATCCCGGATGAGGACAAGGTCATTCACGACATAAGGAAGTGGGATTGATCGGAGAACAAGGGCCTAAACACCGCCTGTCTTTCTGGTGGGAGAACGAGCTGAGGGCTCTGTGTTGCAAGAGCCTGCCCTCAGCTCGTTAAGCGAGAAGCTTTGTCACTTGCTCAGAGCATCACCGGAAACTGCCGCAGACCGCGGCCTTCGGTTATGCTCAGGAAAATCCACCACTTTGGCCCGACCCGCAGGACGATGCCAAAGCCTTATCCGTGCCGGTGGATGCGAAGACGGAAAAAAGCTTGCGGGTCTCTTCAGAACTACATGCGGGGCACTTCACTTTGTCGGTGTCCGAACCGAAGACGATGCGCTCAAATTCTTTCCCGCATTTTTCACAGACAAATTCGTAGATGGGCATCGGGACCTCCTAGGAGCCGCAGCCGCCGGCCTGCATCCCCTGGAGCTCGGCAGCGGGCCCAAAGACGGTGGACCGTATGCTAACTCCCCCGTACTGCTTGATAACCTTCATCGCAAACGGATCAATGGCGAGAGAAATATCGTCGATTTCGTACCGTTCGTCTCCGTCTCTCGGCTCGTCCAGAGCCAGCCCCATATTGGGACCGCCTCAGCCATAACCGCCGAAGAAGACTCTCAGAACCTTGTCTTCTCCAATTTTGTCTTTGAAGAAGCTTTTGCTTTCGGCATCAATGGTGACCATGGCACCCTCCTCGGTAACTGTCTAGAGATTAAATATATACATATATAGTTATATTGTCAAGCCTGGCCGCCAGCCTCATTTCACCGGGCAAAATAGAGAACCGGGGGGACACGCCGGCTGTGCCGCTTGATCCTTCCCCCCATCCGGACCGGACGGGATCCTCGCCTTAAGCGGTCAGGCACATGACGACAGCGCTCCAATGGCTGCAATCAGGAGAATTAGGAATAAGAGCCGCTTCATGAACAACCTCCTGCCGTACGTGTTCCGGTCCGTCGTATCATTTGTGCCAGGCGAAAGAACCTCAGAAATACTTGTTGACCAAGTCTTTGATCTTCTTCCATTCCTCCTGAACAGTCGGAGGGCGACCCTTTCGCTCGCAATCCGCGCACGGGGCCCCTTCAGCGTCTCTGTTAGCTGAAGGATGTTGCGCAGGGCCGGGAATCGGGTCCGAGCCCAGGTAGGGTAGGGACGATCCCCCCGAGCGCGACAAGTTCCGCACAATTTTCTCGAGTCTCGCTGATACTTCTCGCTCCCCGATCAGAATGGATTCACCGACCATAACGAGGGGGACCGCAAAGGCGCCCCTTGCGTGTATTTCCTCTAGACGCCGGTATAACCCGTAATGCTCGGGATTGTCGATGTCAAAGGACTTCAGCCGGACCGGATACGATTTCTTGAGGGCATCGAGAAACTCACGGACAGGCTGACAGTTCGGACACCCCTTTGAAAAGAAAAAAACGACCCATACCGGCTTCCGCTTGCTAGCGCCCGAGGCCGAGCTCTCAGGATGATCCCAGCCGTGCCCGACAACAACGACGATGATCATGACTACCAGCGCCAGCCTTCTTCCCAAGACACTCATGTCACGAAATCCCTCGAATCAGGTACATGCAGACCACCTTGTGTCGCTCCCCTTCCCGTGACACAAGGGGGCGGCGAGCTCGCGTGACTGCTGCGAGCAGTGAGAATTCACGAAGACAAGAGCCTAATCTTTGAGGGAATCGGGTAATAGATGTCCACATTTCGATGAGTTCTAAAGCCGCACGCTTCACGCTGAATGAGGAGCCACCTGAGAGCATCCTCTGCCTTGTCAACCCAGGCGTTATATTCCATAATCGACGCGTTCACCAGAGTCAAGGATGGCATGTCAGTCCGCGCGTCGCCATGCTTGAACTGATCTATGAGGAGCTCGGCCTTGTGACGGGCCTCCCGCGCCCTCTCGAGAATGTCGTCGAGCTTGAGCCCCGTGCTTCCGAGGCTTTCAGCCATTTCCTTGACAATGTCGATTTCCTGGTTTGCGGTATCCCTGAATATTCCCATGAATCTTCTCCATTAGAAGCTGATAGCATAAGGGTATGGAGAAGACAAGTTTCGGTGCTGTGCTTCTATCTCCTGGGAAAAAACGGTTTAAAGGCAGGGAACCAGGGATATTTTCTTAGAATTAACTTGACATTTTAAATATAAGCTACTATGTTCAGGGCACTTTGAGCTACTGGAATTGCGGAGATCCCGTGACGTCGCCCCTCAGACCAGAAATTACCACCCCCTCGCAGGAGGTCCCCATGTTCGGGAGGTATCACGTTTCAGCCAGGGTTGCAGCCGTGTGTGCAACTCTCATATTGTCGAGTCTGATTGCAGTTCCTGCAGACGCATACCGGGTCTGCACCTTCAAGGGGGTCGTCGTCGACCATGGTTGGCGTACGATGACCGTGAAGTCGGGAACGCAATGTGCAGAAGTGAACGTCGGGTGGAGGACGAAGTACATCCCCAACCGGAGGCCATGCCTGGGAGAGCGGGTGGCGGTGGATTTCCTCCTGGAAGACGGCTACATGAAGGCTACCAAGGTGGTCAGTCTGTCACCGCTACCTCCGTCAGTGCAATGCTACCCGCCTGCGCCGCCGAGCTCCGCGGTGTGCCGCGATGTGGGAGACGACCGTGCAGCCCCAGAATCGTGCGTTCCTCCACGGCCGATCTGCTCCACCACTCCTCCTGCGCACGTGACAAGCCGGTGGAGCCCGAGAGAACCGGCGCCCAAAGTGACGAAGCCTGAAAGGAAGCCCAAGAAAGAGGTGAAAGTCACTAAGCC
The DNA here is from genome assembly GCA_040753915.1 of Thermodesulfobacteriota bacterium. Taxonomy (GTDB): domain Bacteria; phylum Desulfobacterota; class Desulfomonilia; order Desulfomonilales; family Desulfomonilaceae; genus JBFMDN01. Next base: position 68,670 of record JBFMDN010000015.1, read on the forward strand.
GCCGGAACCGGAGCCTGAACCTGAGAAAGAGAAGCCTGGCGTGACGGAGGAGAAGAAGCCGTATCCTGGCGAAAAGACCATTGTGGGAGAGGTGGTTGCGTCCTCGCCTCAAAGCCTTTCCCTCAGAGTCATGGAAGAGGGACAGGCTGCGGAGCTCGTCAATGTGAAGGTGGGACTGAAGACCAAGTTCATACCCTTTCGTAGGCCAGCGGTAGGGGAAAGGGTGCAGGTTGACTACAGGCAGGAAAATGGGGACAAGTTCGGATACACCGTGAGGGTTGTGCAGTAGCCCAAACAGCTCCCGGTCTGTCGGTAAGGATGGTTGAAAAGCCGGTTGAGGCACCCAAATGGTGGGCGCGGCCAACCGGCTTTTGTTTGATCTGGCTTCCCGAAGATGGGACTGAACGATCAGTCAGCGGTTGTTTGAGATAGATCCCGGCGGACCTTGTTGAGAAAAGCCTTGTAGAGTTGTTCGAGCTCTGTTTGTTCGTCCGCGCTGGCCTGTTCGAATCCCACCAAGAAGTAGTAGATGGCCCGGTCGAAAAACAAGGCGGTCCTGTTGTTCAGAGCGACGATGGATCTCACGTCAAAGGGTTGACCTGCGAAATTGCTCTCCTGAAAAAAGAGCCAAATGTGCCGTTTGAGTAAGATGAAAGCACGTACTATCTCTGAATAACTCAGGTTGAGATCGCGACAGTGAATGCCGAATCGCACATATTTGTCTGCTATTTCCTCGACGTCCGTCTTTCGGTCTATGTTCTTGGTGAACTCCGGGACCACGCTGTCGGCAAGGTCCTCGAGGATCTTTAACCCCAGGTGGTAGTGAGAAAGGATTTCTCGCTTCTCGTACGTGTCCTGGATGAAGGCTTCTTTGATTTCCTCATGGAAGCGTTCGATAAACTTGGCGAACTCGAGCTCAAAGGTACGAGTTTCCATGGGGCCTCCTCAACGGGTCAGGACCGCTGGTGTTCGGTCATGGAACAATGCGCGGACCCCACGGCTGGCGCGCCGGGGTGCCACGCAGGTTAGCTTGCGCCGCTGTCGATGTCAACCGACTAAAGTTTCCCGTCAGACCGTTGCATTGGCTTCGTTGGGGCCTCGCCCGAGTGATTGCTGTTTCCTGTCCTCCACAGGGGCTGCTAACCATGGCAATCCCGTTCCCACACGAACGGGTCTTGACGAGAGAAGTCTGGCACGCCCAGATCGGGTGACTCCAGGTCCTGGACGAAAGCGTTTTCGAAGCCCATCTCCCAGGCCAAGTCTACTGCGCGGTCATACTCATCGCTGGTGATTCTCCTGTGCAGGGGAGGGAACTCATGAGCCTTGTGGAGCGGCGCGTACTGGGCCATCAGAGATAATGTCACTGTTTTCGGCAGGTTCTCGGCTATCCACCGGAGAACCCGGTCTGTGCCTGCAACGTTTTCCGGGAGCACGAGATGTCTGAGAATGAGGCCACGAACCCCTCGCCCCTCAGTGTCCACCACGAGGTTCCCCACTTGCGCGTGCATTGCTCGGATTGCGGACGAGGACACGCGCACGTACTCGTCGACCTCGGAGTACGCGCGAGCCATGCGGTCGTCGGCATACTTCATGTCGGGCAGGTACACATCCACGACTCCCTCGAGCAGGGCAAGTGTATCGAGAGACTCGTACCCATTGGAGTTATACACCACAGGGAGGTGCATGCCCCTGTCCACAGCAATTGCCAGGGCCTCCAGAAAGCCCGGCAGGTGGTGAGAAGGAGAGACAGGCTCGATGGTGGAGCATCCTTGATGCTGAAGATCTAGGATGCAGTCAGCCAACGTCTCGGGGGAGATGCTTCGACCTATCGGACCCTGGCTGATTTGGTGATTCTGACAATAAACGCAGCGAAGATTGCATCGGGAGAAAAAGATGGTGCCTGCCCCTTTTCCTGTGCAAAGCGGCGGCTCTTCTCCCAGGTGGGCCAAGATCGCTGCTACGGCGGGGTCCGAATTCGCTCCACAGTATCCAGCCTCTCCTGAGCTCCGCATAACGCGACATTCTCGGGGGCATAATCGGCAGGGGGCGGACAATCTCCGGGCTTCACGCGCTCGTCTACGGATCTCTTGTGCATCGATGGTAGGCAATCGACAATTCCTGTAGGCGTGTGGAATTCACGCCGCGTGGGTTTTTCAATACATTATGTCACGAATCCCCAGACACGGGCAACCGGTGGCTTGACAGGCGAAGTTGAAAAGGGGGTTCTCCTCCATCTTCATCCGGTGCCTGGCTTGGCACGGGCGATTATCGGTACCATACTCATAACGAGGATTGCCCTCGGAGCTCGGGACTCTCTCGAGTGAACCAGGTGAACGTCTGCAACCGGTCGGACCGCAGATGAGTCATCGTGAAAAGAAAGCAAACATACCATGACTCGGTCAATTGGTGCCATATTGTTCGGTCTGGCACTGTTGTTGTACGCTCAGCTTACCATGGCTGGCATGGATTACCTGAGTGGGCTGAGTGAAGAATCTGCCATAGCTGTCGACAACGCGGCGGGAGAGGTCCGTCTGCTGGCGGTTCTTCAGCCGAAGGCATTCGGGAAAGGCTGGTTTACACAGCTTCCCGGGCACCATGCCGTCACGTGGAAAGGGGGAAAAAAGGGCGGAGAGGCGCTCCTGTCAACCTTTGCCAGCGATTCGGCAGTGTACGACGCTTTGATAGGGCTCGGCGCGGTACCCGGAGACAATCTTTCGCAGGCCGTTTGGGAAGAGCGTAAGAATCCGAGAAGCAAAGCGCCAGACTCCATCGTGGAGGGCACTCCTATGGATGTCTTGGTCTGGTGGCAGGGATTGAATACGCCAATTCCTTTGTCGAGCCTCATGTTGGACCCGGGTGGGAAAGGGGTTGATCTCCGGTTCGGCGGTCACATGGCTCTTGTCCCCCTATGGAGGTCAGGTTGCATCGTGTGTATGCAGAGCTGCCCGGGCGGCAGGATCAGTAACCGGGCATACTCCATCCGTGACTACGTTGAAGGACGGGCAACGTTTACCGTCAACGATTCCGTCGTGCCCGAGGGAGACAGGCGCGCCGTAGTGATCATACGGGTGAAAGATCCTGTGTCCTCGAGATAATTTCAGCAGCCTGCCCTTCTCTGCACAGGGCTGAAGCGAATACGCAACCGCATTTACCTGTCTCTCTTGATTACCAGCGAGACGCCGGCGCTAAGAAGACGGGAGCAGGGCAGCTCGTGGCCGCCATCAATGAGTCCAGCGAAACTCGGAATTCTACTCGATTCCGGCGCACGCTAGGGCCTGTGAGGGGGCGGCCGGATAACGGGCCGACCTGCCTCAATTGGCTGCGACATCATTGATGTTTGTGCAATCGTCTGCGTCGTAACCGGATCGTGGATTGAGCCGACAGGAACGGAGGCTTGTGAACCCGGCGGACACGTACGTGTCAAGGACGGATCGCGGCTGAAGGCCCTCCAGATAGGCCCTTCGAGTTTAGACGAATGATCCGCACGATTCTTCCCCGGGGTTGACGACGCGGAAGTCCGGAAGGTATATAATCGGGATTCCGTAAGATCGGTGAGGAGCCGGCACACATGAGAATGTCCAAGTTGTTGATTCCGACCCTAAAGGAAGACCCGTCCGACGCTGAGGTGATAAGCCACAAACTGATGCTGAGGGCCGGTATGATCCGGAAGCTGACTTCAGGAATCTACTCGTACCTGCCGTTAGGATATAGATCGCTGCGCAAGGTCGAGCAGATTGTCCGCGAGGAGATGGACGCCGCTGGCGCACAGGAAGTGTTTCTTCCTGCTGTGCAGCCTGCTGAGCTGTGGAAGGAGTCAGGCAGATGGAACGTATACGGTCCGGAGCTCCTCCGATTCAAGGATAGGCACAACCGAGAGTGCTGCTTCGGCCCCACTCATGAGGAGGTTGTTACGGATCTCGTCCGTCGGGACGTGCGATCCTATAAGGAGCTCCCTCTCAATTTGTACCAGATTCAAACGAAGTTCCGGGACGAGATTCGGCCGCGATTCGGTCTGATGCGCGGCCGCGAATTCATCATGAAAGATGGATACTCGTTCGATGCGACCGAAGAAGGGGCCGAAAAATCCTATCGGGCGATGTGGGAGGCATATTCAAGGATCTTCTCTCGGTGCGGATTGAGGTTCCGTGCCGTAGAAGCGGATTCAGGGCCCATTGGGGGCAGCTTCTCTCACGAGTTTATGGTCCTTGCCGATACGGGGGAAGACACTGTCGTATCGTGCGACACATGCGATTATGCTGCCAATCTCGAGAAAGCGGAAATACGCCAGCCGGCGGTGGCACCACCCGCTGGCCCGGGCTCCAAGAAACGGGTCACGACTCCAGGAATGAGCACCATTGAGCAAGTTTCGGAGTTCCTCGGAGTGAAGGCGCGCGACCTCATCAAGACATTGATCCTCCGAACAGAGAGGGGACCTGTGGCAGTGTTGATCCGTGGGGACCACGATCTCAACGAAATAAAGATTAAGAACATGCTCAATGTGACGGAGATAGAACTGGCGGACCAGAGAACTATTGAGGACGTGACCGGGGGACCGACGGGATTTTCCGGACCCATTGGCCTGAAGAATGTCCAGGTCCTTGCGGACAATGCAATCTTGGGCATGACCTCAGCGGTGGTAGGGGGAAACGAGCAAGATGTTCATGTTGTGGACGTGAATCCTCAAACTGATTTTCACGTGGACGTGTACGGAGATCTTCGTTCGGCTCAGGAGGGGGACCTGTGTCCCCGTTGTCAGGGAAGGCTCAGCTTCACAAAAGGCATCGAGGTGGGCCACGTATTCAAGCTGGGTGATAAGTACTCACGGGCCATGAATGCGACGTTCCTCGATGCTCAGGGTGAGGATCGTCCCATGATCATGGGCTGTTACGGTATCGGTGTGAGCCGTACGGTAGCCGCTGCGATTGAGCAGAACCATGATCAGGACGGCATTATCTTTCCGCCTGCCATAGCCCCGTTTACCGTCATCGTCACGCCGGTGGGAGCCAAAGCCCAAGAGATCGAAGATACCGCCGAGCTGATTTACCGAGAACTGTGGGAACACGGAATTGACGCTCTGTTGGATGATAGGGATGAGCGACCGGGGGTGAAATTCAAGGATGCCGATCTCATGGGAATACCGTTCCGGGTGACTGTGGGAAAAAAGACCCTGTCTCAGGGAAAGGTAGAGCTGAGAGACAGGCAGACGAAAGCAGTGGAATTGATCGATGTGGCGGGGGTATTGCAGGAGGTAAAGAGCCGCTCCGCGGGGTGGCAACCCCTTCCGAGGAATCGCACCTGCGGGGGAACGCTCCCCCGGGAATGAGCCAGCCCGCACGGTCCGATCTGAGAAGATTGGTGAGACCTCAGAGGTAAAAGTTATTGGCCATAATAGTACATATAGGGGTTGCCCGAAAAGCCTCTTCGCTGGTAGCCTTGATAGGCCGGATATCCTCCCATGTACCCATAGCCACCATACCCGTAGTAGTCCGCTGCGCCGTATCCGTATCCACCGTATGGATACCGATAACCATAGGGATTGTAGTAGTTCGGCGGCTCCGGGGTAGGGGCCCACGGCGTGGGGTAATCGCTCAAAGGGGCCGACCACTTGATCGGATCCGCGATCGAGAGGGTTCCGGCAAGGATCAGCACGCAAACAGCGACGGCAGTCATTACTATGGCCTGTCGTTGCATCGATATTCTCCCCGTTTCAATGAATGCCAGACGCGTCCGACTCAGCGCGGCAAATCAATATCCTTACCATACCCTGTGATCGTTCGACTTGCAACAGGAACCCGTGATCGAGGTACAGCACAGCGACGAGAGGTGATAGCGGAACCGGGCAAGGTGACCTTATGAGCCGTTCGTCAAAACGCAGGAAGCAGCCGGACAGAAAACGAACCACCCCACCTGCGGCCAAACACCCCGATTCGTTGCCACGAAGAGTACCACGATCACGGTCAGTGGTCAAAGACATGGCGCTCGGTCTGGTCGTGTGCGTCTGTTTTTTTGTCATCCTCGAGGCGGGTCTCCGCGTCGCAGGTGTCGGCAGCAAGGATCCGACTCATGACCCGTTCGTGGGCTTCTCAGCGGTAAAGCCCCTCTTCGTGGTACGGGACGGGATCGCTTCTACCAGCCCCGCCAGGCTTCAGTACTTCAATGCGGTGAGCTTTGCCGCAACCAAGCCCCAGAACACTGTGCGCGTATTCTCGTTTGGAGGTTCTACCACCTATGGCAGACCGTTTGACGGCAGGACGTCTTTTTCTCGCTGGATGCAGGACCTTCTTTCTGCCGGTGACCCGTCTCGCAAGTATGAGGTGATAAATGCTGGCGGAATAAGCTATGCGTCATACAGGATCGTCCCGCTCATTAAGGAGGCCCTCTCTTACTCCCCCGATCTCATCGTCGTGTACACCGGCCACAACGAATTTCTCGAGCGCAGGACCTATGCGAGCTTGTTTCAACAGGGGGGCACATTGATACGCGTCCGGTCCTTCGTGGAGGACCTGCGTCTTTATCAGGTGCTGAGGAGTATCCTGGCACTTATCGTGCCGAGTCTGGAAGGGAACGGGGGCAGCACGGAGTCGTTATCGTCCCGCGCTGGTGGCACGTCCGGCAGCACTGCCAAGACTGTTCTGAAGGACGAGGTGACAGCGATCCTTGATCGGAGTGCGGGCCTTGACCTGTACCACCGGGATGAGGAGCTTTCGAGTGCCGTTGCGGACCATTTCTCTCACAATATCAAGGCCATGATAGATCTATGTCGAAATGCGGGGGTGCCTATCCTGTTCGTCGCTCCCGCTTCGAACGTGAGGGACTTTTCTCCCTTCAAGTCTGAGCACGACAACAGCTTTACTTCACAAGCTAAGATGGACTACGACGCAGCTCTCGAGAGAGCGCAGCGCCTGATAAAGGATGGACGTGGCGACAAGGCGCTCGATATCTTGGAGGGCTTGGAAGAGAGAGACCCGCTTTTCGCCGAGACGCATTTCTGGAAAGGTCAGGCGCTGTTGGCAGCGGGCAGGAACGAAGATGCCAAAGATGCATTTTTGCGAGCGCGAGATTTGGATGTCTGCCCGTTGCGTTGCACCACGGCCTTGGAAAAGAGAATAGAACAGATTACTTCTCGCGAGGGCGTGCCCCTTGTCCAGTTCAGAGCCCGTCTCGAAGAGATCGCTGCCACATCCGGCGCGAGGGCAGGAGCACCGGGAAACGAGAGCTTCTTGGATCATGTCCATCCCACGATTGAGCGCCACCAACTACTGGCGGAGATGATTGTGGCGCGGATGCGAGAGAAGGGTTTCTTTGCTCCGCAGAGAGACCTTACCGAGAGGGAACGGCACGCCCTGTACGAACAGGGGATGAAGTCCCTGGACCGAGAGTTCTTCGCGACCAAGGACCTCAATCTGGCCAAAGTGCTGAGGTGGGCAGGGAAAAAACAGGAATCGCGGGAGGCACTCCGCCGCGCATCCGCAATTCTCGAAGGAAATCCGGAAATCCACAAGATGATGGGCGGGTTCCTTCTGGAAGAGAAGCAATACCTTGAAGCGATAGCCGAGTATAGGAAAGCTGTTGAGCTCTCGGGCAACGATCCCAGAATGGAGTTTTCTCTGGCTGCAGCGTACTATAAGGCCGGGAGGAAGAAGGAAGCTCTGGCGCTTTACGAGAAACTCTTTGCGGATAATCCCGGGAACGAGGACGTGAGCGCCGATCTTGCTACCCTTCTTCTTGAGTACGGTGAGGTGGGCAGGGCATTGGAGATTCTCCAGGAGAGCCTGAAAAATACTCCTGGCGCTGAGAGCCTGTTCGCTCCGTACGCCCTGGCCTTGGCCATGTCAGGCAGACCCGGTGACGGAATCCCGTGGATGCTGCGCGCAGTGGTGGCTGAGCCAGGGAATCCTAAATATTTCTATAACCTGGCAGGGATGTACGCTTTGAGTGGAAAGAAAAAAGAGGCCTTGGAAGCACTGAACAAGGCGGTAGACAAAGGGTATTCTCGACAGGACAGCCTAACAGCGGATCCGGTATTTGAGTCCATACGTAACCATCCCCAGTTCCTGCGGATTCTGGAGAGAATTCGATAGAGTAAGAGCGATCCCCCAGAAATAGGCACGCGAAGCCCCCTCGATGTACCAAGGAAGGGGATCTCTTCCCCCAGGGTTCCCCGGGATTGGTGGTGTCTCGTCCGAGCTTGCCCCTGGAAAGAAGTTGATCATGAAGGGTAAGCTGTGGTATTGTTATGTTTTGTGTTTTTCTTGGATAATCCCGCACTCCAAGCGACAGTATCTTCAGAAATCCGTCAGCTCGTAGGAAGCCGAGGAGGTTTAGTGCATGTTTGAAATATTGGAGAAAGAGCGGATCGGTCCCGGCGTTAACCGGGCAGTCATATTCGCCCCCGATATCGCGAGGGTCCATCACCCAGGGCAATTCATCATCTTGCGAACTCACGAGGATGGGGAACGAATTCCGCTCACCGTGGCAGACAAAGATGTCGAGAAAGGGACCATTACGCTCGTGTGGCAAGAGGTGGGGGTCACCACCTATTTCATGGGGACCATGTGCCCGGGAGAGAAGCTGCAAGACATGTGTGGTCCCCTCGGAAAGCCGACCCATATCGAGAAGTTCGGTACGGTCGTGTCCGTTGGAGGTGGCATCGGCGTGGCTCCTCTTTTCCCCATCACCAAGGGGATGCACGATGCCGGCAACCATGTGATCACCATTATCGGCGCCCGTACCCAAGGGTTGCTGATCATGACTGAAGAGATGAGAAGCGTGAGCGACGAGCTCCTCATTGCAACGGACGACGGCTCGTACGGAATTCACGGATTCGTCACCCAGGTGCTCCAAAAACTTATAGACGAGGGCAGAAAGATAGATCTTTGTGTCGCTATTGGGCCTGTTCCCATGATGAAAGCTGTGGTGAACGTTACCAAGAAGGCCAACCTGCCCACCGTTGTCAGCCTGAATCCCATCATGGTAGACGGTACCGGTATGTGTGGCGCATGCCGTGTGGAAGTCGGCGGGAAGACCATGTTTGGGTGTGTAGACGGGCCGGAGTTCAACGGATTCGACGTGGATTTTGATCTCCTGACCAAGAGACTGGCCATGTACAAAGGTCCCGAGCTCATAGCGCTCAACAGGTTCCGAGAATCACCGAGAGGGTGTCAATGTAATATACCGGAGGGCATGTGATGAGTGATCAGGAAAAAGATGTCCAACAGCCGGCAAAGCCCAAGAAACCCAAGATTCCCAGACAGAAGATGCCGGAACAGGACCCCATTGAACGAGCTCACAACTTCTATGAAGTCGCGTTGGGATATGATAATGATTTGGCCCTCCTGGAAGCCAGCCGCTGTCTTAGGTGCAAGAAACCCTATTGCATGGCCGGATGTCCGGTTGAGGTTGACATTCCGGATTTTATCGAGATGATCAAGCAGGGAGATCTCATCGGCGCAGCCTGGAAAGTGAAGGAGAAAAACAGCCTTCCGAGGATCGCTGGTCGGGTTTGCCCTCAGGAAAGCCAGTGCGAGGCCAAGTGTGTCCTGAACAAGGGAGGGAAAGGCGAGCCCTGCGCCATCGGTCGTCTTGAACGATTTGTTGCTGACTGGGCCGCTGTGCACGGCGAAGGCAAAATGCCGGAGCTTCCCAAACCCACTGGCCTCAAGGTTGCTGTTGTGGGATCAGGACCGGCTGGTCTAACGCTGGCAGGCGCCTTGATCAAGAAGGGAATAGCGGTCGAGGTCCTCGAAGCTCTGCACGAGCTCGGAGGGGTGCTCGTGTACGGAATTCCGGAGTTCCGCTTGCCCAAGGCGATCGTTCGGGACGAGGTGGACGAGTTGCGCAAAATGGGCGTGGTGTTCCGTACCAACTGGGTAGTGGGACGAATCGAAACTGTGGACGATCTTCTGGAAAAGAGGAAGTTCGACGGCGTGTTCATTGGAACTGGCGCCGGAGCGCCTCTCTTCCTGAAAATCCCCGGGGAGAATCTCAATGGTGTTTATTCGGCCAATGAGTTTCTTACCAGGGCAAACCTCATGAAGGCCTACAAATTCCCCGAATCCGACACGCCTGTCGCAAAGGGACGACGAGTCGTGGTGTTCGGGGGAGGCAACGTGGCGATGGATGCCGCGAGAACAGCTCTGCGCCTTGGCGCAGAGGAAGTCACCATTGTGTACCGGCGGACCATGGAGGAGCTCCCGGCTAGGGCGGAAGAGGTCCATCACGCTGTCGAGGAAGGGATCAAGTTCAAGCTCCTGTCCGCTCCCCTGGAAATTCTTGGCAATGAAACCGGATGGGCCGTCGGCATCAGGTGCCAGCAAATGACCCTCGGAGAGCCCGACCAGTCGGGGAGAAGGCGGCCCGTCCCCGTTCCCGGTCAGACGTTCGAGATTGAGTGTGATACCGCGATCGTGGCCATCGGCAACGCGGCCAACCCCCTCGTTCCAACAACCACGAAGAACTTGGAAACCAACAAGTGGGGCAATATCGTTGCCGATCTCGAGACCGGAAAGACCGCAAAGGATCGGGTCTGGGCAGGCGGGGATATTGTAACCGGCGCTGCGACAGTCATCCTGGCCATGGGCGCCGGGCGTAAGGCAGCGCTCTCCATGCTCGACACTTTCGGCATAAGCTGACACAGATGATACCCGAGTGGCTGTCCTCCCGAGCGATCGGGAAGGCAGCCTTCGGTTTTCAAGTGGGTTCTTGTGCAAGGATTTCCTCGTGTGTTTATCCGTACTCCCATTCGCATTGCGTTGCTCGCTCTATTGCTGCTGGGACTGGGATCTGCCGGCAACTGTGAGGCTGCCCCGATCCAAAAAATTCAGGGTGTGATCGTAGACGTGGGAGAGGGATACCTGTGGCTCAAGCCAGATGACGGCTCCGAATCACGAAAGTTCATTCTCCGCTGGAAGGCACAGTTCATCCCGCCCAAACTGCCCCTTGAGGGAGATCGAGTACTCTTGCTGTACAAAGACAAGGCCGAAGGTGCCATCGTGTACGGAGTGAAATACCTGGGATCGGCTCATGGGACCCAAAACCAGTAGCTTAGTACACCGTTTCATAAATATGGTCGCGTACTTGCTTCAGCCCTGTTCAGGATTGAAACAGGCTGTGAACCGGCCCTTCCTAAAGGAAGCAGTTTCCCAAATACGTAACCGTACTTATGAAATCCTGCACTTGGTGAAGCTAGCTCTACCGGTCTTGTGTCATCGTTCTCCCCGGCAGGGCTAGGAGCTCAAGATGGACTTCTCAATAGTTCTCAAGTCCGGGTTCATGGGATTCGCTCTCGCGGTAGGCATCCTCATGCTCGTGTTCTACCTCTGTGGCGTGGTGCTGACGGTGGCACGAAGATATTTCGTGCGGGTCTTCACCTTGGCAGCAGTTGCCTCTTTTGTTGGGGTGTACGCGTTTCTCCACTACAAGATCCGGGTGAGTCCAGTGCCTCAGCCGGAGCTGTTCCTGGTGGGGTGCATAGGGGGCTGGCTTGCGGGAATTTTCTTCGGATTGGTGAACCTGAGGAGGTTCCTCACTAGTACACTGAAATAGCGACTCACTGCCCCTTTTTCTGAAGTGGCAGAATACGCAACCGTACTTGCGAAGTGGCGGACTTACTCCCGGCGCCCATCGCTTACTCCAACACATAGATGGCTTCGAGATTTCGGAAGCATTCATCGCAATCCAGTCCGTATCCGACCACAAAGCCATTTTCAATGGTAAAGCCGCAGTAGTCCAGATTGACGTGTCTCTCTCGCCGTCCTCTCTTGTCGATCATGGCAACAGTTTTCACGGAGCGGGGTCCTTTACTTTGTATGGACTCGCAGTAGTGGTGGAGAGTTAGGCCTGTGTCAACGATGTCGTCCACGATGATAACATCCCGGCCTTCCACGGGAATTTTGATGTCCATGGTGACAACGAGTTGGCCGCTGGATTCCGTCGAGCTGCCATAGGAAGATACGCGCGCGAAATCAATTTGACAGGGCTTCTCAAGAGAGCGAGCCAGGTCGGCTAGGAACACGAAGGCTCCTTTGAGCAAGCCGACAAGCAGGACGTTGCCTTCAGGATAGTCCTGGGAAATCTGTTTTCCTAGCTCTTTTACTCTCGCCGAAATTTCGTCGGCACTGAAGAGCAGACGTTTCTTTGCTTCGAGCATCGTACATTCTCCTGAAGACGGCCGCTTGCCCTCGTCGGCCTTAACGGGATAGGAGCAGAAATCCGTGGGGGAGGGCCCTACCATCGACTCTTCGCCCCGAACGTGAGAGTGTCCGCCTTTCCCTTTCTCAAAAGGACATCCGCTCTGGCGGCAATCATTGCTGCGTTGTCGGTGCACAATCGAGGAGATGGGAAAATGGCCTCAATCCCTCTCTTCTTCCCCTCATCCATTATCTTCTGACGAAGGGCTGTGTTTGCAGCCACACCTCCGCATACGATCAGCCTGTCTACCCTGCGGTTTTCAGCCGCGCGAAATGCCTTGATTGTCAGGACGTCAACGACTGCATCCTGAAACGCGGCCGAAATTTGACGAACATGCTCCCGCACACGCTCGTCAGATTCCGCTGGTACGAGCGGATGAAAACTCCCTGGGCTCTCGGAACGACGGGACGCTCCAAACATATCTTCTGCACATCGCAGCACCGCTGTCTTGAGACCGGAGAAGGAGAAATCTAGCTGATCTCCTTCCAGGAGCGCCCGCGGAAATCGCAGTTCTCGTGGATCGACTCCCTGGGCCATTCGCTCGATCGCGACCCCTCCGGGATAGCCGAGTCCCAGGAGCTTTGCCACTTTGTCAAATGCCTCTCCAGCAGCATCATCTCGGGTCTTTCCCATAAGCTCGATCTCGAGCGGGCCAGCCACATGATAGAGACTGGTATGTCCCCCAGAGACGACGAGACCTACGAAAGGAAATTCGAGATCGTGCCTCTCAAGAAAAGGGGCAAACAAATGACCGTGGATGTGGTTAACACCGCAGACAGGGACGTCGAGGGCCAGGGCCATTCCCTTGGCAGCGCTGATTCCTACGAGTAGAGACCCGATAAGTCCCGGTCCTCGGGTGACCCCGATTCCTTCCAGCTTGTTGGGGGTGATGCCGGCGCCTTGCAATGCCTTGTCGATTACTGGTGAGATGGCCTCCACGTGCTTTCTCGAAGCCAGTTCCGGGACTACTCCGCCGAACTCCTTGTGCACGTCGATCTGCGAAACCACCACATCCGACAGGGCCTCGGTTCCGTCTCGGACCACTGCTGCAGCAGTCTCGTCACACGATGTCTCGATGCCGAGCAGAAGCATGGTCAGAACCCCGACACCATAGTAGAACGGATCTGGTGGACTCGTTGCTGAATAACCTCTCGGGGCACATCAGCGTAACGGTCCGGAAGAATCTCTCGAGAAGTGCATTCTAGCACAGCGAGGAGCTCCTGATACTCTCGCTGCCTTGCAACGTCTGCGGGAATGAAGTCAGCCACTTCCTCCAGCACCATCTCTGGGGTCAAGTCGCCCTCAAGGTGGCGTCGTCTTCGCAGCTCGGTGAGAACCTGGTCGAAATCCGCAGGGAAATAGTCCGCAGTACATCTCAAGAATTCTTCGTAAAGCTCCTTTGGAAACTGGCTCAGGTCAACGCCAGCCTGGGAGAGTACATACTTGAGAAACTCCTCCTTCTCGTGCCCTTCATTGTCGAAGACCGGAAGATGCTCTCCGGCCCTTCCGGATCTCTTTATGTCCGGTTCGAGTCGATCGGGCCGGGCGGTAATGATTATCCAGACTATCTTACCCCGGTTCGTCGGCTCGGACATCATCTTGAGGATGTTTCCAAAAAGCCGTCTGTCTACATCGTGAGTTTGGGCGCTCCGGCCTCCAATCTCCGTATCTGCTTCGTCATAGATCACCATCACGTTGCCCATGGCTTCCAGCACAGACCGTATCCTCTCCCAATTCTTTTCTGTCTGCCCGACGTACGGTCCCCGAATATTTTTCAGCACAACCGCAACCCATCCACATTCTTTGGCGAACGCTTTGTAGATGAATGTCTTTCCCACCCCGTTCGCGCCCGGGACCAGTATGCCCACTGGCATGAGCTCCGGATCTTCCCCCCGGAGGCACTCGTTGAGCTCTCTCAGCTTCTTGAGCAGTCGGGAGGCCCCGATAATCTTCTCGAAGCCGTACTTGAGCTTGGGGAATTCAATGTGCCCTTCAAGCTCCTTCTCGATAATTTCTTTGGTCTTTTCGAAGATGAGATCCGGCGTTATCGAGGTTCCCTTGTACGCCGCCTGGCGAAAGATCTGTCTCAGGGAAAGCAGTGTAAGACCGGCGCTGCTGTACGCAATGTGGTCCGCAGACATGCTCGTCTGAGCTCCTTCTTCGACGAGAATGTGCTCGATATATCGCTTGCGCTGGTCCTGATTGGGTCTATCTATCTGGATGGCCGCGCAGTAGGGCAAGTCTACGATGCGCTCGTGGACTCCATTGAGTGTCTCTGCGAGAATGAACACTATATCGGACGAAGCAACAAATCTGGAGTCGGAAAGCCAGTTCTCGAGGGTAATTACCTTGAGTCGATCCGAATCGAGCATCAGATCCCCCCGCGCTGCAGGGGCTACCGCCTCACCGTACTTGATAATAATAGCGTAATCTTTTCTGACCTTCTGGGAAGGGTTGTTCTTTAGAGGAACCGTGACGTCGACGTTCGTGAATTCCCTCAACACCGCCAGAGCGGTTGCAATGTCGCTCCTCGACGCGGAGAGTATGCGGTCGAGACGATCTTGGCCGATAGAGGAAGACACGAGCGCCTTGTCCATGGGGTTGAGAAAAGAGATGCCGGTTGATGGATCGTACACCAGGACAATCTTGGGAGCATCTTCCCTCTCCGGTTTTATGAGGGCTTCCACGAAAAAGTCTACGAGCGGAACATAGCGGTTGGATTCTACCGGATAGATGTCGCGGGTATTTCCATATACCAAAAATGCGTTGGCCTGCAATGAGACGAACTTCTCGATGATCCGCTGTGCGAACTGGGGCTTTTGTAAAGAACCGTCCATCGTAATCTGATTCTGTGCTGCCACGCAGTGAACATGCGCGGCATTCGTTAGGTCTGAAAGCCAGTGAACTATAGCGGGAGACATCGTCATGACAGGGACGCGCGCCGCCCATCGGCCAGTAGCCCCCGCTACTCGTGGCCAACAAGATAGTGTAGCGTGGAACGTGTTTTCCTGCGATGGGTTACCCGAGGTCTCGTTCCTTGCCCGCAACCCCTAATTTCTGGGCTGCTCTCGCTTTGAGAAGCTCGTCGAAATGGGCTTGAGCCTCGCGCTCGGATCCCAGTTTCTCGTACGTGCGGTCTTGCGACTCGAGGGTCGCTCCCCCCATCTCTGTAGCGATCTTGGCTTGAGCCCTCAGATTAGCCACTTTCTCCCGAATGGCCACGATCGACTCGTCTACCGCTGTCTCTCCCAGCCCTTTGAGACGATCCTCAAGCTGAATGACCTGCTGGTTGGACACGAACTCCGCGACCATTTCGCCCTGTTCACGCTTCAGTTTTTCGATCTCATCTGTGAAAGACCGCAGCTTGATCTTGTACTGCTCCACCTTGCCAGCCTGGGCTTCCAGCTCTGCTGTGAGTACTGCTTGACGCTCGTCGATTTCTTTGATCCTGGTCAGGTACCTGGTCCCTGCCTCGCGATGGGATGGGTTAGCAGGATCAGCTTCTGCCGCACCGAGTGCCCCTTCAAGCCTCCGCTGGAGGTCGGCCTCCTCCTTGTCAAGCTCTCTGAGGGACATCTCCGTACGTTCTCGTTCTCTGGCCAGAAGGGCGACCGCTCTCTCCATCTCCTTGTAGCGCTTCTTTGCATCATCTATGGCCGCGGCATACGTGGCCTTGATCGCATCAGGGCTCGATGAAACCAGGTCGTCACCGGCTCTGATGAAGACGCCGCGGATCATAGCCCAAAATTTGCCAAAAAAACCCATGGTCATGCCCCTCCTTTACCATGCGACAGAGCCCAAGTTTCGCCGTTCATTCTATGCACGTAGCATAACATGTCAAGCGGTAGTGGGGATGAACATCCTCTCCTTAGCCCCGGCCATGCACCTTGCGAGGCTTCGACCGTCGGCTCATGATAGTCCTATGATGTCCGTCTCCGGCTGTTCACCTCGAGGAACCATCGTTCCACATCCGACCATCCTGCAAATCGCCGCATAACAGGAACTTGAGAATCTTTGTTCCAGGGTTGTGTCATTAATCCCACTCCGACTCCCTGGTCCAAATACGCTTGCACATACTCGATGTCGTCCTCGACGATGAAATCCGCCGACGTCTCAGCCAGATAGCGTCGCTTGTCTCGATCACCGCCGGTGACAATCATGTCCGGGACCGCGGGATTCCACGGCAACGCCTGGAGCTGCTTCAAGGCACTTGAAGGATCCCTGCGTCCAGTGATGAACAGCAGCGGTTCTCCTGAGAGCTTGTATATGTTTGAAAGGACTGGCGCAGCCCCTTCATAGGGTTCAATGTGCGGCTGCTCGTACATGTGGTCTACTGCTTCCCACATGGTCTTTCGATCAATGCCAAGCCGTTCCAGCTCCCACGCGCAGAGATCGTCGGTTGTGAGGCTCAAGCCGGATTCGCGATTGATGTAATCGAGTATGATCTCGATCGATTTCAAGACTACCCCGTCTACGTCAAATGCCAGTTTCATGCGAGAGGGCTCCGGTGAAAGTGCCGTGTCCGCCACGTGTTTCGCCCACCGAGTCGGGGACCGATCGCTGCGAGATCAGTCTCGGTGGTACCGTTCGATTCCACTCAAAAGGACGTACTTCGTATCTATGCGTCAGATAGACTTCGGAGTCAAGGACCCACGGCCAATAGGCCGGCTCCTCAGTGCTTGCCGATCTTGCGTTGTTCGCCCATTTGGGCCATAATTCTCGACATGATCGGGTACGTGAAATTCAGGGTCGAGGATGACAAGAATCGGCGATCGTACCATTGCGCATACTGCGGGGCGTTTATCACGGATTCGGCTGCGATGATCACGATTCAAGGAGCAAGAGACCATTCATTCGTCAACCCGGCCGGGGTACTGTGCAATTTTACCACGTTTGTCACGTGCCAGAATGTTACGGCGCATCAAGAATTATATGTCCAGCATTCCTGGTTTCCTGGATATGGATGGAGATTCCTCCTGTGCGCCCGGTGCTTTCAACACATCGGCTGGAAGTACGATGCAGTGAGAGAGGGGCTCCGGCCCCCAAGCTTTTTCGGAATTCTTGTCGAGTCTGTAGACTCGGTGTCGCCCGATAGCTCATCGCGCAGGTGAGCGGACAACCTGTACTGCGCGGAGTCAGGGAGAGCTGCTTGAAACGTCCCAATGTTCTATTGCGGTTATTTAGTGGTATGCTGTTTGTGTTGACCGTTGGGACCCTTGGATACAAGATTCTCGAAGGGTGGACATGGTTGGACGGCTTTTACATGACCGTGATCACTATCACCTCCATCGGGTTCAGAGAAGTACACGACCTCAGCGATTCAGGAAGGCTGTTCACAATTCTTGTCATCCTCATGGGGTTCGGCGTAGTCGCATACGGAGCCGCAACCATGACCCGATTCATGATCGAGGGAGAGGTTGAAAAGATTCTGTCAAGGCGGCAATCTATGAAAGCGATCGAGCGGATCAAGAATCATTTCATCATCTGCGGCTTCGGACGAATGGGTTCTTTTGTGTGCAGGGAGTTGCACCTTAGGGGCATTCCTTTTGTTGTAGTGGAGCGTTCCCCTGAGGTTCAGAACAAGGTCATCCAGGCAGGATACTTCCTGTCTCCAGGCGATGCCACAGAGGAGGACGTCCTGCTGGCGGCCAACATACGCACCGCTCGGGGACTCGTGGCCGTGCTGGACTCGGACGCTTCCAACGTGTACACCGTTCTAACAGCGCGCGAGCTTAATCCCGACCTTCTGATAACAGCAAGGGCTGCAGATGAGTCGGCGATCAAGAAGCTTTCCCGGGCCGGTGCCGACAAGGTGCTGAGCCCCTACCAGACCGGGGGATTTCGAATCGTGATGGGAATTCTCAAACCCACGGTCATGAGCTTCCTGGAAGTGGCGATGGACTACGAGCATCTGGATCTCCAGCTCGAGGAAGTCGAAGTGGGAGAGAAGTCGATTTACTGTGGAAAGACCCTGCTGGAAACTGGAATTCGTCGAGACCTGAATCTTATCATCATCGCAGTGAAGAAGAAAAACGGGGAGATGGTTTTCAATCCTGGCCCCCAAACCGTCATCGAGTGTCACGACACTCTTATTACCCTCGGGGAGAGGACAAAGTTGGAGGCGCTCGCCAAGGAGGGAGGGGCAAGCCATTTCTTATAAGTCCTCGGTCCCTGGGCTGGTCTGAAATTATACATTTATATGCACTTTCTCGATGAGATATGGTAAACTGAGTCCATGACACCAAAAAGACAGATGTATCTACTATTGGCTCCGTTCCTGCTGATCTCCTTTGCCGCTCATGCAGCCGGCCCATATCCCTCGGCGGATATCCGCGGGGTTTGGGAAGGCAATGCTCAAGGGTCCATCTTTGGGGCCAAAGGCAGCGTCCATATCGTGAGCCAGCAAGGGGAAGATATTCAGGGAGTGGTGGAAGGCGGCAACGTCTTCGGTCGAGCAAAATTTACCATATCCGGGAAGGTAATGGGCAATCAGGTCTTCGGATCCAAGGATGGACACACCTTCTCGGGCTTCCTGTATCCTGACGGGACGATCAGAGGTGTGTTTCGCGCTTCAGACGGGGACACATATTCGGTGTTCTTGCGTAGACCCTACCAGTACTGGCCGTACCCCTACGGAATGTGGTGACGGATGACGGGAAAGCGCGCGAGAACAGGATCCCGTAGCATTGCGGCATGTGGCAGCCCCTGCTTTCACTGGAGGGCTCTTTCCGGCCGATGCGCTCTCACCGCGCGAGGGCGTCCGTTATGAAAGGAAGGGCCGGCTGGGACCGCAGACGCACCGTCGCGTTGATTCTTATCTGCGTCCTCGCAGCAATTGCTCTCGGTTTAGGTATTCACGCCTTGATGAAGGTTCAGAAGATTCGTGGTCTGCTCGTAGACTTGGAGCTCCAGGGGCCTGATGCGACACGGTATGGAGAGTTGCGCTCCGCGTTGGTAGCCAAGCTCCCCGGGACGACTCCTGCCCTGCGCAAGGTTGACGTTTCCTTGGACTACGTCCATTTCTCAATGCTCGACGGCAAATTGTCGGAGTCCGACAATTTTGATTTTGTGCTCTTGAGTCCACAGGCCACGCCGTGGTACATGTATCGGGGAGAGGCAACTGTCCATCTCGATCGTCTCAAAGGATTCGTGAGAGATCTGGTTTTCAACGGCAACAAGCCTTTGCTCGGAATTTGCGGTGGCCACCAATTCCTTGCCCTCACGTTTGGTGCGCCAGTGGATTTCATAGACGGCAGGTTTTCAGGTAGATTTCCGGAGCAGTACCCCAAGGAGGCTATTTCGGAACGAGGCCCCGTCCTCCTGGAGACTGTTCGGGATGACGAAATCCTGGCAGGGATCGCATCGCACCCCGGGAGACTTCTGGTATTCCAGAGTCACTACGAAGAGGTAAAGAGAGTTCCGGAGCCTTTCGTCAACATAGCCAGAAGTGGCTTGTCCGAGGTGCAGCTCATACGATTTCCCGGGAGGCCGATTTACGGCATGGCGTTCCACCCGGAAAGAGGGTGGGACTCGAGCTCTACCGACGCGAACGCGACCAATGCAGGACAGCAAATCTTGGCTAATTTCCTAGCCATGGTTGTGGAATCCAAGAGGTCGGGACATGGGTTGCGGTAGTCGGACTTCCCTCCGTACAACAAGTCAAGAGGCAGAGTAAAACGAGGTAACGATATGGATGATGTGCAGAGAAGCAAAGTGCGCCTTACCCACTGGATAGATCACAACCTGGACCATCTGAGAGGTTACCTGGAAGTCGCGGAGCTCATGGAACAACGTGGTCTTACTGAAGCGGCCGACAGAATTCGCTCCGGCATGAAGCTGATCGAGGGAGCAAACACTGAGTTCAGCAAGGCCTTGGCAGTCATGGCCAAATTAGGTGTCCATGATCCCCATGCGGGGGAATCTCATCACGATCATAACCATCATGGACACAGCCACGATCACTCGAAATAGGTAAGCACTCTCGTAAAGTGTTCCCTGGCCCCGTTGGTGTGGGGCATGCATCCGGGCTCTTTGCACATAACGATCACGGTGCGTGTCCCACGATTCTGCAGTGCCCGGACACTCTGTCGGGAGCGCGCCAACGGAGCTACGAGCATTCCAAGACGCTAGAATTCTCTCAGGACGCTGGCAGATCCCCAGTAATCGACCTGGATGAGGTATGTCTTGCCCGATGAGATATCCTTGACGTATTTTTGCACCGGTCCCCCCATGGGAGGCCATTTCCATCCTCCGGAAGTCATGCTCGAAACACTGATCAGGTAATTTATGTCTGGAAGATTCTCCTTTTCGGAGGAAGACGCCCCGACTATACTTGACACAAGAAATGTACTTAATAACGCTATCATTACAGCGGTGATCCGCAATTCTTTTCTCATATTCTTCACCTTCCTCGGTCTCTTTAACTACTATCATTTGATGCGACAACCAGGAAAACGATTCAGGACCGCAGCATCAGACCCGATGAAAGCTTGCCATGAGGGTGAACAATACGAGGGAAGGACTTGCCGCAAGACGCATCAGATCTTTGTGATTTGTCTCAATAAGGCAGGCGAGGGGTGATGCGAAGGACGTCTTTGCCACGTCCTGATCAATGACAGATGAAGCGGTCTCCGCGAGTGTAAAGATCGAGAAACGGTCTGTACTTAGTGCTCGTTACGCGCAGTCTGCAACGTGGCGTTCAGATACCACTGGAGCTCGACTGTGCTCAGCCGGCTGCTCGCAGCGCTTGGTCAAGATCCTCAATGATATCTTCTACATCTTCTATGCCTACGGACAGGCGGATGAGCTCGGGTGACAAACCTGCTGCACGCTGTTGTTCCACGGTCAACTGAGAGTGGGTAGTGCTCACAGGATGGATCGCCAGGCTCTTGGCATCTCCCACATTGGCCAAGTGTGAGAACAGGCGTAAGTTACCGATAACGCGTTCCGCCACAGCAGCGTCTCCTTTCACACCGAACACGACCATTCCACCGGCCATACCCTTTCGGAAATACTTCTGTGCAAGGCGGTATGAAGGGTCCGAAGGCAGCCCGGGATACCTAACCCACGCTACACGATCGTGCCCATCGAGAAACTGTGCGACGGCAAGAGCATTGGAGGAATGGCGCTCCATGCGCAATCCGAGTGTCTCCAGGCCCTGGATAAAGATCCACGAATTGTCCGGACTGATGCATGGGCCCAAGTTGCGCAATGGTACAAGACGCATCCTGAGAATGTATGCCATGGATTGAAGATCACCCAGGTCATGGGCGAATCGCAAGCCCTCATACGAGGCCTCCGGTTCGTTAAGCAGGCGGAATTTGGGATCGGTCCAGTCGAATTTCCCGCTGTCCACCACAATGCCGCCGACTGCGGTACCATGCCCTCCTATCCACTTGGTCAAGGAATGGACCACGATGTCGCCGCCGTGTTCAATGGGCCTGAACAGGTATGGCGTGGTGAACGTGGAGTCAACGATGAGAGGAACGTGCGCTTCCCGAGCCACTCCAGCTATCTGCTCGAAATCCGGTACCCCAAGGAGCGGATTGCCGATCGACTCGACGAATATGGCTCTCGTCCTGTCAGTCAAAGCCTCCCGGAACATCTCCGGTCGCTTGTAATCCGCGAATCGGACCGTGATGCCAAAGAGCGGGAGAATGTCGTTGAACATGGTGTAGGTCCCGCCATAGAGATTTCCGGCTGAGACGAGCTCGTTCCCCTGTTCCATGATGGTGGCGATAGCGGAAAAAATCGCGCTGGTCCCGGAGGCAAAGGCAAGGGCTCCCACTCCGCCTTCCAAACGAGCGATTCTTTGCTCCAACACATCGGTAGTCGGATTCATCAGCCTGGTATAGATGTTGCCTGCTTCTTTGAGAGCGAACAAATCAGCAGCATGCTTCGCGTCTCTGAACACGTACGAAGAGGTACGGTGGATCGGCACTGCGCGAGCAAGAGTCGTCGGGTCGGGCTTCTGACCCGCATGCACAGCCAGAGTGTTGAACCGATAATTCTGCTCGGAGTGTTTCAAGAGCCATTCCTCCTAGTTTCCGGGGAGACGTTCGTCCAGTTTCTTGAGTACACCACTATGAATCCGTTGGCAACATTTCGCTGTAAAGGACCACTGGCTTCGTTTTACGAAGCCTTCCGCCCACTGTCTTCCAGCCAGCACAGGAGCGAGAAAATTGTCCAGATTTGCCTGTTGTTATCCTTCACTCCAGAGAGGTGCTCTTCCAACTGCCGACGGCAGTACTTCGGATCAAGAATTCCTGTGGAGCGTATCCTCGATTCGGAAAAGAAATCCATCAGAAGGGGCTTGAGCTCGTCCTTGATCCAGTAGGGAAGGGGGGGCGTGAATCCCTTCTTTTTCCCCTTTCTGATCTGTCTGGGAAGCAGGCTCCGTACGGCCTTTCTGAGGAGGCGCTTGGTCTGAAGGCCCCTCGATTTTATGTGCGGTGGAATGAGTGCCAGCCTTTCTACTAATTCTTTGTCGAGAAGCGGTACCCGGGCCTCAAGCCCGTGGGCCATTGTCATGCGATCCACTTTTGTCAGGTTGTCATCCAGAAGAAAGGTCTTAGCATCCACGTAGAGGAGCCGGTTGAGGGGGTGAGCGTGGCGCGCCGTTCGGAAGTATCCGGCGAAGACCTCAAAGCTATCTCTCAGGCCGTTCTTGAGAAGGTCTCCCGTGCACAGGGCTTTCTTTTCCTCCTCGTTAAACACTACCTTCCACCAGTAGTGGGCCTGCTCGAAGGGGAGGTCCACGCCGCTGACGAACCGCTTGGCCTTGTAGTCGAAGCTGATCCTTTCCATCGACGTGGGCAGAGCCATGACCAGCGGATTAAGAATACCATGCCTGATCCATCGAGGAATCAGGCGGACCAATGTGCTTACCCGATATGCCACGTGTGTAGGATACCCTGCGAAGAGCTCATCCCCTCCATCCCCGGTGAGAACTACCTTCACGTGCTCGGATGCCATCCGGGAAACGAGAAAGGTAGGGATGCAGGAATAGTCTGAAAACGGCTCGTCGAACAGCTTGAGCAGGGCTGGAATAGATTCCACCATATCCGGTCTGACAGTCTGCTCCATGTGCTTTGTACCGAGCGTATTGGCAACCAGCCTTGCCTCTCTGGATTCGTCGTATGACACATGGTCGAACCCTACAGTAAAGGTCCGCAAGGGCATGTTGAGCTTGCGTGCCATGACCGCTGCAACAGTCGTTGAATCCAAACCGCCGCTCAGAAGTGCCCCCACTTCCACGTCCGCTATCATGTGCCTGCGGATGGCTCTCTCGAGCAGGTGAAGAAGCTCTTCCTCGTATCCCGTCTTGGCCGAGGGCTCCTCGCCCTCTCTCGGAAGAGGAATATCCCAGTACTGTTGTATCTTCATCCCGTCCCACGAGCACGTGAGGATGCATCCAGGGGGGAGCTTCCGTATGGCGGCAAATGCTGTGGCTGGGGACGGGACGTACATTAGAGAGAGGTAATCATACAATGCTTGGTAATCCGGTTCACGCGAAACGGGACCGGCAAGTATTGCTTTGATTTCACTGGCGAACATCAATCGACAGGAAGGCTGGTGTGCATAGAAGAGCGGTTTGATGCCCAGTCGATCCCGCGCGAGCAGGAGGCGACGCTCCTTCGAATCCCAAAGCGCGAAGGCGAACATTCCATTGAGCCGATCGACACAGGCCAGTCCACATTCTTCATACAGATGAACAATGACTTCCGTGTCCGACCGGCTTGCAAATGTGTGTCCCGTGGCTTGGAGCTCCTCCATGAGCTCCGGATAGTTATAGATCTCACCGTTGAAGACGATCCAGATCGATCCATCCTCGTTGCTCAGCGGCTGATGGCCGCCTGCAAGATCTATTATGCTCAGTCTCCTCATAGCGAGGCCCACCGGTCCCTGGACGTACAAGCCGCTGTCATCGGGGCCGCGATGGACCAGTGTCTCGTTCATCCGCTCCAGAATAGCCGGATCCGCTTCGGCTCCAGGATCCAGCTCAATAATTCCGCATATTCCACACATGGGTTCGCCACTCGAGCATCAATTCGATGTGGACAGGTTTATGTCTGCCGGCCAATAAGGGAGTGCGGGGGGCCAGCGACGGTCTGTCGGTCTCGGGCTCCACGATGATTCGCTTACGCTCGCATATCCTCTTGTCCACATACAATATACCATGCTTCTGACCGATCCGGCCGACGACAAAGCTTCGTTGTGGCTCGGATATGGTCTGGGCAATCCATTAATCTCTCTCTCGGAGGCGCAGAGTGGCAAATTGATCGAGAATGAGCCCAAAGAAGATGATGTTCGTCCCGCCCGCGAGGAATAAGACCACACCTCCCGAGAATTGGGCGAACAGAAGGAGATTCCGAATCGTCAGCAGTATCCCCACAAGCACGAGGCTCAGTCCCACTGGAAAGAAAATCTTATTGGGATTGGCCATGGTAATGATGCGCAGGATGAACATGACAAATCTGAATCCATCCTTAAACGGATGGAGCTTGCTCTCTGACTGCGGAGGGCGCCGCCTCACCTCTATCGGAAGGAATCCGACATTGTACCCCGCTGTGATGAAGCACAAGGTGCTGGTGGAAGGGAACGAATAACCGTTAGGGTACACATGCAAGAATTTCCTGGCCACCTCATGGCGGAAGGCACGGAAACCTGAGGTCAGATCCGGAATCTCTTGCTCTGCGAGAAACGACGCCAGCTTGCGGAGAAGGATGTTCCCTGCGTTTCGGATTGGGGAGCTTTCCCCGAAAGAGAAAGATCTAGTCCCCACCACGAGGTCGAAATCTCGCAACCGCTCCAAGAGGCGTGGCAGATCTGCGGCGTTATGCTGGCCGTCTCCGTCCATGATTGCCACGATCCCCCCGGCGACGGCTCTCAGAGCGGTCTTAACCGCTGCACCATTCCCCTTGTTCAGAGGATGGGAGATCACGTCTGCTCCTGCTTCTCGCGCGACCCGGGGTGTGGAATCGGTGGAGCCGTCATCGATGACGAGCACTCGAGCCTCCGGAACATGCTTTCTGACTGCGAGGACTACTTCTCCGACAGTAGTCTCTTCGTTATACGCAGGAATCACCACCGTAACGGGCTCTCCTGATGTGCTCTGTGTCGCGGGCATTGTCACGAGCTTGTCGTCCATGAGTCCTTTCTGGGGCCTCTGGTCTGAAAATGATTCGAGATGCAATACCACCAACCACGGCAGGTGTCAAAACCTAAGTTGTCGACGGCACAAATACGGTACCGTATCCGCACCACGGTATACGTGGTGAGCGCTTCGTTGGCACTGTAGGGGCGGGCCTCGTGCCCGCCCTGGGCACCCACAAGGGGTGCCCCTACGTCGTGGCAGATTACGTGACCGTATTTAGGAAATGGAGCACTAAGTGAGACTCTCGATAGGGGGGGTACCGCTAACTCCACGAGGGAATGCACCCGCAGGTCGGCGCGTCCGACAAAGGAGACAAGTTGACGCAGAAGGGGTTGAAGATCCAGTCACATTGAGTAGGACGGCTCAGCGAGAAAGGAAGACAGCAAGAAGAAAGACCGGACTCCAGTCGCCTCTTACCTGTTTGTGGTTGCCGTCACCTATGGATAGCGTGGTAAGATCAGCGTCGCGTGGCCGGATGATAGGGCAATGCTGGAGAGCGCCCACAGCACCCACGAGGGGTGCTGTGAGTCCAGGCAAGGGGACTCCCCTGCCTCCCCGGCTCTAATCGAGCGGCTTGAACGCGACAAACTGCACAAGGCCGGGGGACATAGGCTTGCGCTTCGACCGCGCGTGAAAGTAATCACGCCTCTTAGATGGTTTTCAGATCATGACGGAAATTCAATACACCGTTGATTCGTAACCGTTCAGCGGGAAGCCTAAACGAGAGAGGGAGCAGGTAGTCCGTTGCGGTATGCAATGACGGATTCGAGAAGAAAGTGGAAAGGGTTCCTTCCCTGAAGGATGCAGGATCTTTCGGC
>JBFMDN010000016.1:0-94329 GCA_040753915.1 Thermodesulfobacteriota bacterium
CTGTTAGATTTGGTCCGATATATCCACCGCAATCCGTTGCGAGGCGGGCTGGTGACTCGACTGGACCAATACCCCTGGAGCAGCCACAGGGCTTATTTGACCCGTGCAGCCAGATGGGCTTGGCTTTACAGTGAGCTGGCCCTGTCCATGCTCTGCCCGACCGGAGAGGATTCGGCCAAGGCTTACCGAACGTTCGTGGCACAGGACGAATCGGACGAGCTCACGGCAGCTCTATCCGAAAGAACTGTCCCGTCATTCCTGGGATCGAAGGAGTTTGTGGGGCGGGTGAAGGCCGGCTTTCAAAGCCTGCGATCGCATCGAGAGATTCCGGCTTCGCGCTCCCTTGCTCCGGGATTGGAGGACATACAATCTGCCGCATGCGCGAGCTTTGGCCTGGATCGCAAGGGGGCTCCTTTCGAGTAGGAGAGGAATGAGCAATGACGCACGAAACGTGGCCATCTATCTTGCCAGGCGGCTGTCCGGTCAGACGCTGGCAGCCATAGGGGTTGCCTTTGGACTGGAGAATTACAGCAGCGTGAGCAGCGTGGTATGTCGCATGGAGCAAAGAATCGGAAAGGACAGGAGCTTAAGGAGGAAGGTGGAAGCGATCGAGCGACGCATCCTATGAGTCAAGAGCAGACTTGACCCCCGTTTCGTCAACTCCGAGACCAAGGTAAACTTCCATACAAGAGGTGCAGCGCATGACCAAGCTCCTGGCACAGGCATTCAAAAAGGCATCTGAGCTTCCGGATGAGCTGCAGGATCAGCTCGCTCAGGAATTACTGGAGGAAATCGAATGGGAATCACGCTGGGATAGCACGCTGGATGGTTCACAAGAGACTCTGGAACGATTGGCTAAGAAGGCTCTACGTGAATACCGTTCCGGCAAGACCAAGGAAATGGGATTCGACGATCTGTGAAATCTCGACTCGCTCCGGACTTTGTTTCTCACTTCAGAGAGCTTCCAGCCCGTATTCAGCGTCTTGCCCCCAAGAATTACAAGTAGTGGAAGGAAAATCATGCCCATCCCGGTTTACAGTTCAAGCTCGTGGGAAAAGGTATGCCGGTGTACTCCATCCGTGTGGGTATTGGGTGGCGAGCTTTGGGAGTGATGGTTGACGATACGATTGTGTGGTTCTGGATCGGTTCTCATGCGGAGTATGAGCTGCTTTTGCGTGAGTTATAGGATACCGGAACTCATGCCGCCATGAAGCTATTTCATTCGAGTAGCTGAATTCATGATTGCGTCTGCTGAGCAGTCGCAGATCTCAATTTCAGGGCAACGGAGGCGTCCAGGACGCTCATCCCGAATCCCTGATTTCACGCACCGCCCGCACTCCGTCAACCATTTCCAGCTCATTATGGTGCCGCTCTCGCCAGTCATCCATGTCAGCGGCCACCTTGCGCAGCTTCTCTTTCCGGTTCTTCCTCAGCACCTTCTCCTTGAACTCCGCGATGGAAAGGATTACAGCGAGGGGACGGTTGGCACGGGAAATCATCACCTGCCCGTTCTTTTCCGCCACCGTGTCAAGAATGTGGCCCAGATTCCTCCGAAAGTCCATTGTCGATTCCTGGGCGATTCCTGGGGACATACGCCATGGTTTTGTTCATAATCACGAAATTGCCTCGCCACATGAGATAATGCCTCGTCCGTCGCGCATATCGGTCCCGGACATCCGCATCACGGAACGCAGCGTGGTGTTCGGTCTATGAACGTGTTTCATGAAGAATCGGACCGTCGTGAGTATCTTAGAAGAAACAAGATGTATGTCCCCAGACATCCAGTTACAAAATTGATGGGTCCTCTCGACAATTTTGTCGAGTCATTGTCGGGAAATTCGTTCTGAGGACTGAGCTCTCCTCGAGGGAGCAAGAGAAGAAAACCTTTATTTTCCGTATTGTTACCTCTTTGGTCCTTAGCTCCCTCTTTGTTGGCACGCTTGTTGCCTTAGTCGGCCCTAAACACTATGGAACGGCGGTCAATACCATGAGGAAAATTGCAATCTACGGAAAAGGCGGAATCGGGAAGTCTACCACTACGCAGAACACGGTGGCGGGCCTCGCGGAGATGGGACGAAACGTCATGGTGGTCGGCTGCGACCCCAAGGCTGACTCCACGAGGCTTCTCCTTGGAGGTCTCGCCCAGAGGAGTGTTCTGGACACCCTCAGGGAGGAAGGCGAAGACGTTGACCTGGAAGATGTCCGGAAAATCGGCTTCAAGGGGACCATCTGCGTGGAATCGGGTGGTCCCGAGCCAGGCGTGGGGTGTGCTGGACGTGGCATCATCACTTCCATCAATCTGCTGGAGCAACTGGGTGCGTACGCTGACAGTGAGAACCTTGATTATGCCTTCTATGATGTGTTGGGCGACGTGGTTTGTGGAGGCTTCGCAATGCCCATCCGTGAAGGGAAGGCGCAAGAAATCTACATCGTAGTTTCCGGCGAAATGATGGCCATGTACGCAGCGAACAACATTTGCAAAGGTATCGTTAAGTTTGCGGAAGCAGGTGGCGTTCGTCTCGGAGGTCTCATTTGCAACAGTCGAAAGGTGGACAACGAGCAAGAGATGATCGAAGCGTTCGCCGATGAGCTGGGCACTCAGATGATCCATTTCATCCCACGCGACAACATGGTTCAAAAAGCGGAAATTAACCGAAAAACGGTTATCGAATTTGAACCTGCTCACCCTCAGGCAGAGGAATACCGAACCCTTGCCAGAAAGATCGAGCAGAACACGATGCATGTCATTCCCAAGCCAATGACCACAGACGAGCTCGAAAAGCTCTTGATCAAGCACGGCCTCGCGGGCTGAGCGAAACGGTGTTCAAGGATCGAAAGAGAAAAACGAGGTGACGCACATGTTGATGATCAGATCCATCGTACGGCCTACAAAGGTAGATAACGTGCTTGCGGCGTTGATGGAAGCGGGGTTTCCGGCAGTGACAAAAATATCGGTGGTCGGCCGCGGTAAGCAGCGGGGGATCAAAATCGGTGAAATAACCTATGACGAGATTCCCAAGGAGCTGCTCATCACCGTGGTTCCCGATGCAGACAAGGATTTTGTCATCAAGACCGTCATGAAGGCAGCCAGAAGCGGTGAGAAAGGCGCTTACGGAGACGGCAAGATCTTCGTAAGCCCAGTTGAAGAAGTCTACACCATCAGTTCGGGCATCAAGGAGACAGCCTCCGGCGCTATCGAAGAGGTGAAGATATGAGAGAAATCATGGCGATTATCCGCATGAACATGATGAACAAGACCAAAGAGGCGCTTTCGGAAGTTGGCATCTGCTCCATGACTGCAAAGGAGGTCCTCGGGCGAGGGAAAGGTCTCGTGGATACCAGCCTGATGGAAGGCGCTGAGAAGGGATACGAGGAGGCCATTGCACAGCTTGGGCAGAGCCAACGTCTTATTCCCAAGCGACTCCTGATCCTCGTAGTGCCTGATAAGCTCGTAGACAAGACTGTAAAAACCCTCATCAAGGTGAATCAAACCGGCAAATCCGGTGACGGCAAGATCTTTGTCATGCCGGTGAGCGATTCGTTCAGCGTGCGGACCGGCGAAGGCGGGGAACGCGTTCTGGATGGAGCCTGATCCACGGCCGAGAAATAACGAGACATGAGACACAACACCACGACCTGACCCGGAATCCGTGGAAAGGCAGCGTAAGCAACCCCGAGATGAAAGGCGGAACCGCTGCCCCACCTCCACGCACTGTCCGGTTTGATGGGAACACTGCTTTCCCTCTCAGGAGATGAATGAGGTTCAATTAAGGGGTAAACGCCATGAAAGCAGCGAATGACGAGACCAGCGCCTTGCGGGTCGAGGCCATAGACCCAGAAGAAGTGAAGCAAAGCCTTTTGAGCAAAGTTCCGACTAAGGTGGCTCGCAAACGCACCAAACAAATCATCGTCAATAGACTGAGCGAAAACCAGGAGACGCCAGAGATCGGTGCTAACACGCGAACGATTCCGGGAATCATTACCCAGCGCGGCTGCACGTACGCGGGCTGCAAAGGGGTGATCCTGGGGCCCACTCGAGACATCGTCAACATAACCCACGGCCCCATCGGTTGCGGCTTCTATAGTTGGCTTACTCGTCGCAATCAGACGCGACCAAAAGGGCCGGAGGATCACAACTTTATGACCTATTGCTTTTCCACGGACATGACAGAAGGCGACATCGTGTTCGGTGGGGAGAAGAAGCTACGGGCAGCGATCCAGGAGGCCTACGATCTGTTCAAGCCCAAGGCCATCAGTATCTTCTCCACCTGCCCAGTGGGACTCATCGGGGACGATGTCCATTCTGTGGCGCGAGAGATGAAAGAAAAGCTCGGGATCAACGTTTTCGCGTTCAGTTGCGAGGGCTACAAAGGCGTCAGCCAATCCGCTGGGCACCACATTGCCAACAACGGCATTTTCACGCACGTGGTTGGGCTCGATGACACCATCGGTGAAGGCAAGTACAGGATAAACCTGCTCGGAGAATACAATATCGGCGGCGATGCCTTCGAAATCGATCGGATCCTGGAAGCGTGCGGAATCGTCGTTGTGTCTACTTTCAGCGGCAATTCAAGCTACGACGGGTTCGCCAATGCCCACACGGCAGACCTCAACACCATCATGTGTCACCGTTCCATAAACTACGTGGCAGAAATGATGGAACAGAAATTCGGCATCCCGTGGATCAAGATCAACTTCCTCGGTGCCAACGCATGCGCGAAATCTCTCCGAAAGATCGCCAAGTACTTTGAAGATCCGGAGCTGATCGAGCGTGTAGAAGAGGTCATCGCCCGAGAAATGCCCGAAGTAACGAAAGTGGCCGAGGAAGTGAAGCAACGGTGCGAAGGAAAGCTGGCCATGCTCTTTGTGGGCGGTTCGCGCGCTCATCACTACCAGGAGCTTTTCCGCGAAATCGGGATGAGGACAATATGCGCGGGCTACGAATTCGCGCACCGGGACGACTACGAGGGACGAAGAGTAATACCGTTCCTCAAGGTCGATGCTGACAGCCGCAACATTGAAGAGCTTGAAGTTCACCCAGATCCCGAACGGTACCGTCCGCGCAAGACGGAAGAAGATAAGAAGCGCCTCGAAGCTCAGGGATTCCGATTCAAGGACTACGACGGCATGATGGCCGAAATGGCTCCGGGATCCCTGGTCATCGACGACATCAGCCAATACGAAACGGAACGGCTCCTCGAAATCTACAAACCGGACATTTTCTGCGCGGGAATAAAGGAAAAATTCGCTGTCCAGAAGTCGGGGATTCCCATGAAGCAGCTCCACAGCTACGATTCCGGAGGTCCGTACGCCGGCTTCAAGGGGGCCATCAACTTCTATCGCGAGATCGACCGCATGGTCAACAGCAAGGTCTGGAAGTATCTCAAAGCGCCCTGGCAGGAAAGTCCCGAGCTGGCAGCCAAGTACGCCTGCGATTGATCCATGGAGGAAGGAACGGACTCATGCTACTCCGACACACATCGAAACAAATTGTCGAACGTAAGGCCTTGACCATCAACCCGGCCAAGACATGCCAGCCAATCGGAGCCATGTACGCGGCTTTGGGTATTCACAACTGCCTGCCTCACAGTCACGGTTCCCAGGGGTGCTGCGCCTATCATCGGAGCACCCTGACACGCCACTACAAGGAACCGGTCATGGCAGCGACCAGCTCCTTCACGGAGGGAGCTTCCGTGTTCGGCGGGCAATCCAACCTGGTGCAGGCAATCGACAATATTTTCACTATCTATGAGCCCGACGTGATAGCGGTGCACACCACCTGTCTATCAGAAACAATCGGTGACGACATTCCGCAGATCGCGCGCAAGGCAGAGACAGATGGGAAAATCCCGCCGGGCAAGTATGTCATCCATGTCAACACTCCCAGTTATGTGGGAACCCATGTAACCGGGTTTGCGGGCATGACGAAAGCCATGGTGGATTACTTTGCTGCTTCCACCGGCAAGAGGCGTGATCAAATCAACATCATTCCCGGTTATGTGGAACCGTCCGACATGGAGGAGATCAAGCGCATTGCCGAGGTCATGGGGATCCGCAGCGTTCTATTCCCCGACACCTCCGGGGTTCTCAATCGGCCTCAGACCGGCAAATTCGATATGTTTCCCAGGGGCGGAGTCACCGTGGAAGCCTTGAAGAGCACCGGCGACAGTCACGCCACCATCGCCTTGGGGTATTTGGCGTCGGGACCGGCCGCACGAGCGTTGGACAGCAAGTGCAAAGTGCCCTGCGAAATCCTCGATCTGCCCATCGGGCTCAAAGCCACGGATCGGTTTGTGAACGCCCTGAGGAACATGGAGGGTACAAGCGTGCCCGACAGCATAAACAACGAACGGGGTCAGCTCTTGGACATCATCACTGATATGCACCAGTACTTTTTCCAGAAGAAGGTGGCGCTTGCCGGCGATCCAGACCAACTGATTGCGCTCACAGAGTTCCTGGTATCCATCGACATGTGGCCGGTCCACATCGTGAGCGGCACGGTAGACAAAGACTTCGAGGCTCGGATCAAGGAGATCACGCAATATATACCGCACCCCGTTAATGTGGGCATACCCGGCGACATGTTCCTCCTTCATCAGTGGATCAAGAACGATCCCGTGGATCTGCTCATGGGCAACACGTACCTGAAGTACATCGCCCGCGATGAAGACATCCCGCTCGTGCGGTTCGGTTTTCCCATACTGGATCGAGTCGGGCATAGCTACTTCCCCACTGTGGGTTACCGGGGCGCAATGCGCCTGCTGGAAAAGATCCTGGATGCCCTTCTCGAGCGGCAGGATCGGGACGCCAAGGAAGAGAGCTTCGAGCTCGTGATGTAAGAGGCAACGCCCCGGAAAAAGCGCCGAGAATGGCCCTGGAATCGCAGACCTACACTGAAAAGCGCGTTCACAATGACAAAGTGGCCACCGGCGGGGTGCCGCCATTGACGCCAGACACTGAGCACATTTCTCAGAGCTGCTGGACATAAGGAAAGGGACAATGAAAAAACCGGATCATCATATTTTTGTGTGTGCGAGCTTTCGAGGTACAGAAGCAAAAGGCAAGTGTATCAAGAAGGATTCTCTTCAACTCATCCCGTATCTGGAAGAGCAAGTTCTCGACCGCGGTCTCAACGCCATGGTTTCAAGCACTGGCTGCATGAAGCTCTGTGAGGAGGGACCCATAGTGGTCGTGTATCCCGAAGCCTACTGGTACCGCGGAATTGCGAGCGAAGAAGCGGTAGACGAGATCCTGGACGCGCTGGAAAACGGCGGGCCTGCTGCAAAGTATCTGCTTCCGTGAAGGGCGTTGCTCCCAGCCAACCACGAGGATTCCCGGAATCGTTGGTCGGCAAGAAGCACAAACCGCATCATGCCCGTTTTACCAAGAGGGCAAAGACGACCCCCCTTTCTCCCATTTTGCTCACGGGGAATGGGGACCTGGAGAATCCTCGGCAGCGCATCCGCAAGTCCATGGTTGAACGGATTCGTGTTGGGGCCCATCGCACCTCGGCCAGAGCCCTTTAGACGAACGATCTTGGAGGAATTGAAGCCATGACCTCAACAACCTTCGAAGAACGGAAGGACCAGATATACCGGAAAGGGGACCAACCTTTCCTCATTGCTTGCGACAAGGACAGTCTGGCAGGTGCCGTGAGCCAGAGAGCTTGCGTTTTTTGCGGGTCCCGTGTGGTCCTGTATCCCATTGCGGACGCGCTGCACCTGGTCCACGGACCTATTGGATGCGCGGCGTACACCTGGGATATCCGAGGAGCCCTTTCCTCAGGGCCCGCGCTCCACAGGCTCAGTTTTTCAACAGATCTCCAGGAGCGCGATGTCATTTTCGGCGGAGAGCAGAAGCTGGAAAGAGCACTCCTGGAGCTCATCGAGCGGCACGACCCGCGAGCAGCGTTCGTGTACTCGACTTGCATTGTCGGGATCATCGGGGATGACCTTGAAGCCGTGTGCAAACGTGTCTCAGGTCAGACTGGCATCCCCGTGCTGCCTGTCCAATCGGAGGGATTCAAAGGAAATAAGCGAGCCGGATATAACGCCGCGTGCCGCGCCCTGTTTCGGCTAGTAGGTACGGGAGATACGTCGGGAATTCCCCCCCTGAGCCTCAACATTCTCGGCGATTTTAATCTGGCGGGTGAAATTTGGATTATCCGAGAATACTTCGAGAAGATGGGGATCACTGTGGTGGCAAACATCACCGGCGACGGCAGGGTCGCGGATGTTCAACGGGCCCACGGGGCTTCCCTCAACGTGGTCCAGTGCTCGGGTGCTACCATGGACCTTGCACGCATGATGAAAGAAGAATTCGGAACCCCATTCTTGCGCGTCTCCTATTTCGGCATCGAAGACATGGCCGAATCACTGTACTCCGTGGCCAGGTTCTTTCTGAAGCACGATCCAGCGATACTGGACCGTACCCGCAGCCTCGTCAAGGGAGAGATCGATGCCATATACGGAGAATTGCAGCGGTATCGCCGCGATCTCCAGGGCAAAAAGGCCGCAATCTACGTTGGGGGCGCGTTCAAAGCCTTCTCCCTTGTGAAGGCCTTTCGGCTCCTCGGCATGGATGTGGTGATGGTCGGCTCCCAGACGGGAACCGAAGAAGACTATCGCGAGCTCGACGAGATCACTGACGACGGGACGATCATCGTTGACGATTCCAACCCCTTGGAGCTCTCTTCATTTCTCCAGGAAAAGGATGTGGACATCTTCGTGGGCGGCGTCAAAGAGCGACCCATTGCGTACAAGCTCGGTGTCGGGTTCTGCGATCACAACCACGAAAGAAAAGAGCCCTTGGAAGGATTTATCGGCATGATCAACTTCGCACGCGAAGTGCACAGCTCGGTCATGAGCCCGGTGTGGCAGTTTGTTCCCCGCAACGCGGCACACGGGCCTGCTTCAGGACAGATCGGTCGGGTGAGATCCCACTCGGAGCCCGGCACTCCAAGTCCCGAGAGGATGTGTTGCCATGAAAGCGCTTGCTGAATCCTACGTGTCGACCACCAATGCGTGCAAGCTCTGCAAGCCTCTTGGCGCTTGCCTGGCGTTTCGGGGAATAGAACGGGGAGTACCGTTCCTGCACGGCTCCCAGGGTTGCGCAACGTATATGAGGCGCTATCTCATTAGCCACTTCCGGGAGCCGGTAGACATCGCGTCATCCTCGCTCGGTGAGAAGCACGCAGTGTACGGAGGCGGTCCGAATCTGAAGCTGGGCATCAAGAATGTCATAGCCAAGTACAAGCCTCGGCTCGTCGGCATAGCGAGCACCTGCCTTACTGAAACCATCGGCGATGATATGCCCCTGATTGTCAGGGAGATGAAGCGGGAGCTCGGCGAGCTGCTGGATCGCGAAGGGAACCCCTACCTTGTGACGGTCTCCACGCCTAGCTACGCGGGAACCCACACGGAAGGATTCCATGCCGCGGTGAAGGCGACCGTCCAGCAGGTGGCTGAGGAACACCCGAAGCACGATGGCATATGTCTATTGCCGGGGTCCGTGTCTCCCGCAGATGCACGCCACCTTGAAGAAATACTGTCGGATTTCCGTCTCTCGGGCACGATTCTGCCGGACATTTCTCTCACTCTCGACGGGCCTGCTCTTGCGGATTACGAAAAGGTCCCGCGTGGGGGGACCCCGATAGAGGATATACGAGCCCTCGGGGGCTCCAGGGCCGTTATCGAGCTCGGAAGGACGTTGCTAACATCCTCGACTGCTGGGCGATTTCTGAATGACCGGTTCGGAGTCCCCCTGCACTCGATCGGCATGCCCATAGGACTACGGGAGAGTGACGAGCTCTTTTGCCTGTTGGAGCGCCTCTCCGGGATACCGACCCCTGAACGACATGCCCTGGAACGGGGAAGACTCATCGACGCATATGTGGACGGCCACAAGTACGTTTTCGGAAAACGAGCCGTCCTGTACGGGGACGAGGACCTGGTAGTCGGCCTTGCCTCCTTCCTGGCGGAAATCGGCGTCCAACCTGTGCTATGCGCTTCCGGCTCGCGGTCGGGTCAACTGGAGAGATCCGTCAGAGAGGTACTACAGGGGCTTGCAGATACCCCTCGCTGCCTCGAAGGGGTCGACTTCTACGAGATCGCACAGGAAGCCGAGTCACTCCAGCCGGATTTTCTCATTGGAAATAGCAAGGGATACCATCTGGCCAGGCGCTGGCATGTTCCCCTCATCCGGGTGGGATTTCCCATTCACGACCGCTTCGGCGGGCATCGAACGTTGCATCTTGGCTACCGAGGAGCGCAGGCCCTTCTCGATCGCATCGTCAACGCGATCATCGAACGAAAACAACAACAATCCCCCATTGGGTATACGTATATGTAGTGAGGAATCGAGCAATGAACGATCTGGATGTCAGCCGTCACCCATGTTTCAATGTGCACGCCAAAGGGACCTGCGGGCGTGTCCACCTTCCAGTTGCTCGAGACTGCAACATCAGGTGCAACTACTGCAACAGAAAATACGACTGCGTAAACGAAAGCAGACCCGGAATCACCAGTGCCGTCCTCGAGCCAGCCCAAGCGGTCCGATATCTCGAGGAGGTACTGTCCCGGTCAAAGGCCATCACTGTTGCCGGCATCGCGGGGCCGGGAGACGCATTTGCCAACCCTGAGCGAACCCTGAGCACACTGGCTCAGGTCAGAGAACGATTCCCCGGAATTCTGCTCTGCCTTGCCACTAACGGGCTGAATGTGGAGCCGTATGTCGAGGAATTGGCGCGACTCAAGGTCTCGCATGTCACGGTGACCGTGAACGCAGTGGACCCGGAAATCGGCGCGAAGATCTACAGTTGGGTCCGGGATGGGCGGATTGTGAATCGCGGTCTGAAGGCTGCCGAGCTCCTTCTCGAACGCCAAGAACGGGCCATAGTAGCGCTGAAAAGGGCCGGCGTCATCGTCAAAGTGAATACGATCGTCATTCAAGGTATCAACGATCATCACGTCCTGGATGTGGCGCGTCGTATGAGAGCTCTAGGAGCAGACATACAGAACTGTATGGCCATGTACCCCAATGAAGGGACACCGTTCCAGGATATTCCGGAGCTTTCTCCCGATCGAATGAGCGCTATCCAGGCCCGGGCCGAAAAGGAGCTCTCGCAAATGAAGCATTGCACCCGTTGCAGAGCCGACGCGGTAGGTCTCTTGGATCAGGACCGCTCTGAAGAGCTCCAGAATGTGCTTGTCGCGTGCTCCACATCGTGCGGGTCTCCCTCCAGAAAACCCTATGTGGCCGTAGCGACTCTGGAAGGGGCCCTGGTTAACCTTCACCTGGGAGAGGCACCGGAATTTCAGATATGGGAGCAGTGCGAAGAGGGTTACCGGCTCATGGGGGTCCGACCTGCTCCGGAGCCCGGTACAGGCACGGCCAGATGGCTGGAGTTGGCCACGCGGCTCCAAGACTGCCGAGCTATCCTGGTAAGCTCGCTGGGGGAGAGCCCGAGACAGATACTTCTGGAGCACGGGATAGCTCCTGTTGAAATGAGTGGGCCCATCGAGATGGGGCTCGCGGCAGTGTACGAGGGTAAGAATCTCGCGAGATTGAAGGGCAGGCGAAATCCTGCTGGAGGCGGCTGTGCCGCGACGTGTGCGGGTGGAGGTACGGGCTGCGGATGATGGAGAGCGGGCCGAAGAGAGGGGTGATAGCGACATATTGGTAGCCAACGGTAAGAATTCATACGAAAATGTCAGAAATGGAGAGTCGCCTTGACGGTCCATTCCATTCTAACATGCCGGAAATAAAATCATTTCTTCTACGAACGACCTGGCACGCCACTGGCATAAGAACGGGAATCCGGTCATCGTGGAGCGCCGAGAGTGACATGACGTTGCCCGGCACCACGAAGATCGTCCCGAAAGTCGGGGGAATGCAAGACTGCTTTCCGTTCCGAGGTAATTGTCATGGCGTACACGATGAGCCCTTATCCACCCGAGCAGGGACCGCAGACTGGGTGGCCGAGGAATCCGGACGCGAGTGAGCGTGCCACGGGTCCGAACACCAGCGAGCTGGAGCTCAAAGTCCTTTTCAACATCAGCCAGATTATCGGGCAGGCTCTCGATCTGGATCGAACCCTCGAGGTGGTCCTCGGAATTCTCTCCGAGTATTTGGCTATGAATCGAGCTACAATCACGCTCCTGGAGGAAGATGAGGAGCGCCTGAGAATCAGGGTTTCCCATGGACTGAGCCAGGAGGAGAAAGGCAGAGGAATCTATGGTCTTGGCGAGGGAATAACGGGACTGATATTCAGCACCGGCGAACCCGTGGCAGTACCGGACATAAGCAGGGAGCCTCTCTTTCTTAACAAGACCGGGGCGCGAGAGATAGCCAAGGGAACCATTTCTTTCATCGGTGTTCCCATCATGCTCCATGGAGCGCCTGTGGGGGTTCTCAGTGTTGACCGCTTGTTTGGTGAAGAGGTGTCGTTCCGGGAGGACATTCGCTTCCTTACCATTTTGTCAGCGGTCATTGCCCAGTTGGTGAGCCTGAACGACCAGGTGAAGGCACGGGAGCGCAGTCTGATACGGGCAAATCGTATTCTGAAGGCGACCATATCCCGCAAGTGCACGAATTTCTTTTCCATTGCCAGAAGCCCGGCGGTCGTAGAAGTCCAGCAATTGATACGCAAAGTTGCCCCAACGAGGGCTACGGTGCTTCTGCTGGGAGAGTCAGGAACCGGGAAGACCCTTGTGGCCCAAATTATTCACGAGCTCAGTACTCGAGCGGGCGCACCATTCATAAAGGTAAATTGCGCAGCGGTTCCTGACAATCTCCTGGAATCGGAGCTCTTCGGTCATGAACGGGGAGCGTTCACCGGGGCTTCGGAGTCCCGCGCCGGACGCGTTGAAGAGGCTGACGGTGGGACCTTGTTTCTCGACGAGATCGGGGAGCTTGCGCCTGCCATACAGGCCAAGCTTTTGAGGTTTCTCCAGGACAAGGAGTTCGAGCGACTGGGGAGCAACAAGACCAGAACCGTGGACTCACGGATCATTGCCGCCACGAACAGAGACATGGCCCAAGACGTTCTCCAGGGTACTTTCCGATCGGATCTCTATTATAGATTGAATGTCTTCCCTATCAGGGTCCCGGCTCTCAGAGAACGTCGGGAAGACATCGAGGATCTGGTTAGTTTCTTCACCGGAGCGGTAGCGCGTGAGTACGGCTGCAACCTGCGATTTTCCGATGAAGCCATGAGAGCCCTCATTGCGTACTCGTGGCCAGGAAACGTCAGAGAGATGGAGAATCTCATCGAGCGGCTTGCCATCATGTCCAATGGCGGCGTGACCACCATTGACAACCTGGCTCCCTATCTGGGTCAAGTCGAGAGCGAGAGCGTTCAGGAGACAACCCGCACCTACGGGTCTCTTGCAGACGTGGAACGGGCTCGAATCATGGGAGCCCTCGAAAAGAACAAAGGGATTCAATCGCGAGCCGCCGCGGAGCTGGGCATCACGCTGCGGCAGATCTCCTATAAGATCAAGAAATTCGGCCTGGAGAGCTTTGTAAGGAAAGTAAAACTGGACGGATGACGCTGCTGGTGCGGAAGCCGACTCAGCGTGTGAGATGGCGTTCCTTACGCTGCAAAGGGATGCTTCTTCCCGAGAATGGACGCGGCAAGCTCCCCAGGCAGAGGATGTGCAACCGATGGCCGAGCTGCAAGAAGCACGGACGAGTACATGTCCCACGTCTTGAGGAAGGCCTTCTCGAAGGACCGGCCTTCCGCGTACGCGCGCGCGGCCAGTCCCATGGCCTTTCGGCCCGGGCCATCCGCCACGAGGGTGAGGATAGCCTCTTTGAGGCCCTCCTCGTCGTTGCCTTTGACCACCATCCCTGTCTTGCCGTGGATCACGTTTTCCTGAGGCCCGCCCACATCTGTGACGATGACGGGAAGTCCGGACGCTTGGGCCTCGAGCACCACGTTTCCGAAGGTATCCGTGGTGCTGGGAAGGACGAAGAGATCCGAGGAAGCGTATGCCGCTGCCAGCGCCTTACCGTGAAGATAGCCCGTGAACAAGGCGGGGACTCCGTGAAGGGCTTGTTGCATCTCCTCCCGATACGGTCCGTCACCGACCACGATGAGGCACACATCCTGCCTCTTCATCGCGATCTCCTTGAACACAGTAACGAGAAGGTGCAAATTCTTCTCCCTCGAGACCCGCCCCACGTACAACACCCGGATCATTCCCCGGCTCACGGGGTCGGCATCAAACATCCCGTTTCGATTTTCTGGGCTGAACTCGTCGATCTCCACCCCACGGGGAGTTATTACGATTTTCTCGCGGGGCAGCCCTCTATCGATCAGCTCATTGGCAGTGGCCGCTGAGGGGACGTGCACGCAATTCATCTGATCGTAGAACCAGATGACATACTTCCACATGATTTCTGCGATGGAGTGATCACCGGTGAGATATTCCGCGTACTGGGGAAGGGCAGTGTGGTACGTTCCCACCATTGGAAGCCTCAGTATCCGGGCGATACTCAGCGCAGCCAATCCCAGAGGCCCTGGAGTTGCCGCATGGATGTGTGTGAAGTCCTGGCGGTAGCAATAGTCCAGCATGTCCAGAAAGGGCGGGTAGTACAGCTTCTGTTCGGGGTAGACCGACAACTCGTACACACCCACTGGCAAGAAAGTGCGAATTCCCTCCTCACATCTGTGGCTTTCATCCCCACAGGTAATGATCTCGTACGCTTTGCCGACCCGTGCTGCCGCGCGCGCTTGCTTTCTCAGCGTTCGGGCCACTCCGTTGGTCTCATAAAGGGTATCGGTGAAGTGGGCAACCCGAATCTCGGATCTCGCCTGCGGATGCTTCGTGCCGGTGAAATGCCTGAGCACTTCCTTCCCGAGCTTCCTGTCCTCGGAAAAAATTGAAAACGAAACAAAGTAGGGAGCGAGAAGGCAATACAGAGCGCCTGCCGATCCCAGTGAACCGAAGAGATTGACGAAATGTGCACCTGAAAAGCTGTCGATAATGTGTTCGGTGAAATGGCAGAGCACCCGGTTGGAGATCGTGTTTACGAAGCCGAAGAGTTGTCTGTCCACGTTTTCTCTCTGATGGTTGCCGTTTCTTACCATTGGCGAAAGCTGCGGATCGTCCCACATCAATTTGTGGGCTTCCTGTATCAAGAGGGAAAGGATACCGTCGTTGGACGTGTCGTGGGCCTTTTTCCGTCTGTAATTGCTCCACAAGAAGTGGAGTCGCGCTGTCCAGCCGGGCTCCCGCGGCCCGTCCGCATGGAGGAATCTGTCAAGCAGGTTGAACAGGACGTCGTCGTTGGCATATTGCCCTGCATTGAATTTCAGGCTGTAAAATTGGTACGCAATGCTGTAAAGATTGCGGCCCAGCGTCTTCGGAGTGGATTCGACGCCATGAACGATCGCTTTTCCTGAGATGATGCCCATGAGAAAATCGTCCAGGTTTGTCGCTCCCGGTACCTGGGTATGCCGACATGCAATGGTAAGGGAGCTATGGTCGTCCGATCCTCCAACGAGGTTCTTCATCCAGGGAACCGGGATCTTGGGCTCCATGCCATGCTTATCTGCGAGACGATCTATTGTCTCCGCGGTAAGGGAGCTCAGCACGAGCTTAAGACATCGGTTCTGGTCTTCGCTCCTCGCACCGTTCAACTCGAAATTCTTGAACATGAGGAGGAGCTTTTCAAAATGCTCCACCGTGAGCTTGCTGTTCACGGAGAACAGGGGGTGAGCGACGACAGTTAAGACGTTGATTCCGTAGAGATACTCCACAAGATCGTAGATGTTTTCCCTCAGTCGTTGGATCTCATTGTGAGTTTTCTCATCTATGTTGTACGCGAGCACGTGAATCTTGCATCGATCTTCCGGAAAATAGGTCGTGATTTCCTCACTTATGAAGCAATCGGGTTTATGGGTGAGTTCGAGGCATCCATCAATGACGTTGTGGTCCGTGATGGTTACAAGAGACATTCCCTTGGCCTTTGCTCGGGAGTACAGGAAATGAGGATCCGTATAGCTCTCAGCGCAGCCCAATTTCTGGAGTATCCATTCTGAGGGGCGTTTGGAATATTTCGAATGGACATGAAGATCTGCTTTCATGGGTATTGCCTCGCATTACTAATCGGCTTGGATGGCCGTGGTACTGTTATTCAATGAGAATAGACTCTCCCGCATATACCTTGTCACCGGGACTCACCTTGACTGAAGCCTCTCGCACGTTCGGCATGACCAGGTCCACTTGCGAACCGATGCGGATCATCCCGAAAATCTCCCCCTTGGACACACGGCTCCCTTCGGGAACAAAGACGTCGATACCGTCCACATTTTTTCCCGCGATCTGTACCACATAGCACACGATGTCCTGCCGTTTGAGCTGCCCCCTGATCCGCGTGACTGTGCGCTCGTTTTCAATGACGTGCCTACTGTTCCTGTAAAGTGGAGGCAGGTTGAAGAAAGCTCGAAAATGCATCGGGCCCATATGTCGATTGACCGGTGCCGCAGGATAATGGCGAATCCGTTCTACCGTCCCCGAAATGGGTGCCCGATTGTAATGCACGTCGAACGGACTCATGAATATGCCGATAACGAGCTTCGGGCTTTGAGTATCTTCCCGAACGAGATCCCATATCCGTACGGGCATCCCCTCTTTGATGGAAACCACTTCCTCTCCCGGAGGCACTACTTTCACGTAAACCACAGTTCCGTCTGCCGGACTAATGACGTTGTCACCGGAAGGCACATTTCTCTCTGGGTTTCGAAAGAACCAAACATAACGCCAGAAAAGAAAGCAGCCCGCCGCAGTGGCAGCGACCATTATCAGAGCGACCGCTAACGAGACTGCTTCCATGCGTCCGGCTCGATTATCCTCACCAGCGCCAGGCCTGAGGAAAACGGGAAGTTGATGACCTCGCAAGCTCCTTCCTCTTTCTTGAGCATTCTCAGCCACCGTTTCACTCCAGCATGATGAAGTATTTCTCGGATATATATATTTGTGTCATGAAGAAAAACGTACGTGTTCTTATGAGAATGCTGGGCAACGCTCATGAAGTCGTATTTCACATCCTTATACGCATGGCTGCCGTCAATAAACGCTATGTCGATCTTTGGCAGTCGAAATTCATCGTATCTGGGAAACAGCTCGTCACTCCTCATTCTGTAGTGAGTGACGATCTGCTCTACACCAAACCTGCCAAACCTCTGGCGGACCCCCTCACTGTCGCTCCACATTCCGCGTCCACCGATGGTCTTGAAGGGACCGTCTTGCGCGAGGGAATAACTTGGGTCCACGAAGCTGAGTTTCCCCTTACCATTGTCGCGAATCGCGAGGGCGAGACACACCACACTGAAGCCATATCCTGACCCTATGACCATGGTGTGCCGAGGCCTCAGTGCGCGCACCACACCGTAATAAATGAACCCGAATCCGAGATTGAGATTTGCCGATTGTTGGTTGTGACCCAGGGGTTTAGCATCCTGGAGAATGCTCCTGAGGATCCCACTGTTCAAGCTGAACGTATCCTCTGATCTGCTTTTCAGTTTCAGCGGCATCTGCATTTCTTTCATTCATGCGATTTGAGAGTTCCGCCCCCCTCGTACGGGGCGTGCTACAGCGTGCCTCTCCCTTGGCTCTACCGTCCCGACGTTACTCAAATGCAAGGGTTCCGCTATTTTCTGATGAGGGATGCCGTGGGGCCGCGAGAAAGGAAACTGTCGTCGACGAACCGGACAAAGACGGGAGAGGGCGTGGACGACGAGCACAAATCCATGGAGCACTGCATGCTGCCTTGAAATAGAAACGCTTTGTTGGTATCTGTTGTGTTATGAACAGCCTTCACTCTTTCAATATCCCTGAAGCAGAGGAAAGGGGGCCCCAGATAGGAAAGTGTATCACTTCGCCGCCGTAATCGAGAAAGACGAGGAAGGATATTATGCCTTCTGCCCGGAGCTTCAGGGCTGCTACACAAGCGGGGCCACGTGTGAAGATGCCCGAGACAATCTGGCTGATGCCGTCAGGCTCCACGTCGAGGACCGTCTAGCATCCGGAGACGAAATCAAAGCTCCCGAGAGCGTAAGCCTGACAACCATCGCGGTGGCTGTTTGAGCGAGCGCCTGCCCCGCCGCACTCCTGGGCAGATGACACGTGTTTTCAATAACAAAAAATTCAGTGGCCACCGGAACTGCTGGGGTGTCTGGCCGACCTGGCCGCTCCGTACCCCAGGGTGCTGCCTGTTACGCGATTTCGTAGCGCCGGCATTTTGCCGGTGACTCCTATATGAATTGCCAGAAGTCCTGGCCGGTTCTATGTGTCGAGGACATTCATTCGAGGATCGCGGACCAGTGGGACGGGCTGCCCGCCCGTCATAGTTGAGTAGGAGAACCGGGCATTGATGTTTGCGGCGGCGATAACCGCCGCGAAGACACCGGCGCTTCAGCGAGCAGGATGTTAACCGGGGAAGGGAAGGTCAAAAGACAAGGCCTGACCCTCGTGCTAATCCACGCGCAGGATCACGGCAAAGCTATTAAAGACTGCCCAGACGTCGTCTTGTTCTTTGAT
The DNA here is from genome assembly GCA_040753915.1 of Thermodesulfobacteriota bacterium. Classification (GTDB taxonomy): domain Bacteria; phylum Desulfobacterota; class Desulfomonilia; order Desulfomonilales; family Desulfomonilaceae; genus JBFMDN01. The sequence goes on from JBFMDN010000016.1 coordinate 18,549, forward strand.
TCCGAGTTTGCGTCTGCTTGCCTCGGTCACCAGGGAGCACAATTCCGTTCCGTCCTGAATACGAACAATGAACTCGGTAGTGAGCCTGCCGCGGAGAACTTTGGTCACGGTTCCGAAGAACATATTTTCTGCTGTACACACGGGCCGCTCGTCTGATTTCTGCAATATTACCCAGGGGGCTTTCACTTCTGCAGCGATCAATGAGCCTACTTTGAGCCCGAGTCTCTCGAGGCTGTTGTTTGTGATCACAGTCGTCACCACATCTCCTCCCAGAGTGAAGAGCTCGACCTGGGACTGAATGTCACCTTTCCGAATTGCGCCAATCTTTCCGAAGAACGTATTGCGCGCGCTGGTTTTTCTCCTGTTCTCCCTTTCGATGAAATGGCGTTCCACCTGATGAACATCTTTTTCTGAAAACGACACCAAGGATGCTGTCAGGTTTGGTGTTGAATGCCCGAGAACTCTCTGTACCACGGGCAGAGGCATGTTCCCTTGCATAAGCTCGATTGCCCGAGCTCGGCGAATAGCATTGGGGGATCCGAGATCCTTGGCAAAACCACAATCTAAGGCTCTCGCATAGAACTTGCGTCTGACATGTCCTGGGTCTACCCTCAATAACCGGGCCGTTTCGCCGCCGGAGGAGAGGAATTTCATCGTTTCCTGGATTTCGGATGCCAGCCCCGACGAGATTTGTACTTCTCGTTTGGAGCTGCCTTCCTCCAGCTCCATATCCCCGTACCTTATGACCCGTTTCGCCATATCGAGGTGCTTGGTCAGGTCAAGGGCCAATACTTCGTTGAGCCGCGCACCTGTGTACCGAATGAGCAGAAAAATCAAGAGAATCCGTTTCCTGGACGCACGCACGTCTGCACGTAATGCATCGTCCGCCCATGAGCGAAAGGACTGTTCCAGCCGCGCCAATTCAGTCGGGTCGAGACACCGGGACTCCTTGGGCCCATGGTAGATGCGCGCGGGATTCACGAGGCTGGAGTCAGTCCTCCCTCCGGCGAGGGGTGACGGTTCAGATAGCTGGTCCTCATTTTTCCGCATGATTTCCTTTCCTGGATGGGGTCAGGTCTTGTTTCTTGACATTGTTTCTTGACCCTTCTCTTAAGCTGTTATGGTCAACGCATTTCCTGTCAGGGGTCCATTCGCGGACCCTGGTCGTCATAACCTGGTCAAGAAACAAGACCTGACCCCATGCCTCACTAAGAGCCTCACGATGCATGACTCTTAGCACAACATGCAGCCGCGTCCAAGAGTGCGGAAAAAACGCTTGACAAGAATCGGATAAACCGCGACCATAGTGACACGAGATTAGAGAAAAACGTGTCACAGAAGCGGGTCAGGCCTTGTTTCTTGACCTTTCTCGTGAACTGTTGTGCCCCGTGTAGCTCCGGTCAGTGGTCCGATCACAGGCCATGGTAAGCATGAGCCGGTCAAGAAAAAAGCCTGAATCCTTGCTCCACCAGCCTTATCCGCAAGGAGGTTCGTGCCATGCTTCCGAAGAAAATCCTCTTTTGTGCCGACTTCTCGGAAAATAGCGAACCGGCTCGGCAACTGGCCGTAGACTATGCCAATGCCTTTGGAGCTCAACTCCTCATCATCCACGTGGTTGATACAACAGGCCTCCCGACCTACGTGGACTGGGTAGGCGACGAGCTCAATCGAGTCCTTCGGCAGACACAGAAGTCTGGCGAAGACCGTCTGGCCATGCTGGAAAAGCAGTGCCGAGAATCGGTGCAGGACGTGAAGACCATTTGCAGGGTCGGAGTGGCCTCCAAGGAGATCGTGTCTGCTGCCGCAGAAGAGAATGTGGACTTGATCGTCGTGGGGACGCACGGCAGGTCAGGTGTCAGGCATCTGGTCATGGGGAGTGTAGCCCGAAGCGTCCTCAAGACAGCGCATCGCCCGGTCTTGATTGTAGAAGGGCCTAGTGGAGCGGGTGAGTCCGCGGATGAGCCCTATGAGTATCCGGTCCCCTGACCGTGGGGGCAGGCTTGCTTCTTGATGCAAGTCGTTCTCACCACGGCCGATGAATGGACCACTGACCTGAGCCACCTCGACTCGGATAGCTTACGGTGAGGGACGAATGTCAAGAAACAGGACCTGACCCCATGATGAGGAGGTTGTGATGACCTTTCCCGTTTCTGGAGTTGAAACTGCAATATGGGTTCCTCCTCTTGTCGGTCTGGTGATTTCTTTCTTCACTTCGATGGGAGGCATATCGGGAGCCTTCCTCATCCTCCCCTTCCAGATGAGCGTCTTGGGTTTTACCAGCCCTGCGGTGACGCCTACGAACCTTGTGTTCAATGTCGTTGGCATCCCCAGTGCAGTTTATCGCTACTTCAAAGAAGGCAGAATGAACTGGCCTCTGGCGTGGAACATCATCGCGGGCACTATTCCGGGCCTCGTGTTGGGACTCTTCATCCGCGTGTGGTACCTGCCCGACCCGAAACCATTCAAGCTCTTCGTGGGCTGCGTCCTGTTCTACATCGGCGGTCGGATGCTTTATCAGATGGTGAAAGATCGGGGCAAGGCAACGTCAGAAAAGGCAGCGGAAGCGAAAATGCGCCAACAGGCATCTGCGTCATCCATGGCCGGCGAACCTAATCGACCGGCCATATGCACGACCCATTGGTCTCTTTCCCGCACGGAATATCAGTTTTTCGGCGAGTGCTTCCAATTCCACACGACCGGTTTGTTCATGCTTTCCCTCGTAGTAGGGTTGATAGGAGGAGTCTACGGAATTGGAGGTGGTGCAATAATCGCCCCGTTCATCGTCTCTTTTTTTGGACTGCCAATTCACACCATCGCCGGAGCAGCTCTCATGGGGACGTGCGTCACGTCCGTAGGGGGGGTGATATTCTACGAGTTGTTCGGCCCGTATGTAGCGCTTCCCGGCCAATCGGTCAGGCCGGACTGGCTCCTCGGCTTCCTGTTCGGAATAGGTGGCTTCGTGGGGATGTACCTGGGAGCATCCTGCCAGAAGTATGTACCTGGCTCCATCATACGGCCCTGCCTCGCCATCCTTATCGTCAGTGTGGGCTTACGGTATGTTGTCGGCTACTTTCTCTGAATTGATGGGGTCAGGTCTTGTTTCTTGATTCAATTTCTGGTGACGATGGTCCATGAATAGACCACTGTCCCGATCTAGACCGAACAGGTGAGTTTAAGTGGTGACCGGAATATCAAGAAACAAGACCTCATCTTGCCTTGAGAACTAGGGAAGTCAGGGTTGCTCTGCTGTGAATGCCGCGAAAGGGATGTCTTGCAAGCTCTTGATAATCTCAATACTAAGACCACTCTCACGACTGAGCATCTCGGGTATTTTCTTCCGAAATTCCATAAAACGGTCCATTTGCTCTTGGCTTAATCCCATCTGGTCCATACGGTACTCAAGCAATGCGAGGGGATCAGGTGGCTCAATGTGGTGGTGCTTTTTCTCATAAGCACCCGTCAAAGCCAAGAGGATTTCCAACTCATCGGACGCGGAGGAGTCGAGCGGTACCCCAAATATCTCCTCGATCCGAGCCATGGCTGCTTCGTACTCTTCTTCGGTGTGAACGGGTTTGATTTCCATCAACCAACTCCTCGGCCTAACAGTTAAATTACAGCAGCATTTATTTTATCATAATCCTTATGGTATCCAACCCAACGGACCAAGACCACCTGCCTGGCATAATCGATGACGGTTACTATGCGGTACTGGTTGCCGCCAAGATTAAAGATGACCCGGTTTCCCGGGAGGAAGTCGGCTGTTCTGTGCCTTTGCTTGATATCTGAAGGTGTCTTCCACTCGGCTGTTTCAGTATCGTGGAGCCAAGCGGGAAAAAGCTTTCTAGCCTTGGCGTCTCCAGGCATCATGAATTCAAGGAGTTTTTTGCGCCCACGAACTTCCATTCTTCACAGTCCGATCTCGTGGAAAAATTGGCTCACGCTCGTTTCTCGATCTGTGCTTCGCCTCTTGGAGTCGTCTGCTCGGTCTGGATCAAGTCGGTGGTGCACGCATGGCCGTGGCTGCAGGTAAGAGCATGAAGGGTCAGGCTTGTTTCTTGAACTGATTCATGTCAATAACGGCCTAGGAGTACACCGCTGACCTGCGCCACATCGAGCCGGACAGCTTAACGGGAGAGAAAAGAGTCAAGAAACAAGACCTGACCTACCCTTGAGCTGGCGCACGAGGTCCTCCGCTTGCTGCGAAGATTCCACCATGTTGTCTTCGATTTCCTGCCTGATTCGCTCATACTCGTCGCTCGTAAGACCGCGTGGCACCTCCACCGGCTTGGTCCACGCGAGCACAATGGTGCTGAACGGCAACGGTAATATCATGCGGTCCCATGAGTTGAACTGGATCTGCCGCGTAGACCAGCTCACCAGCCCCATGACTGGCTGTTCCGTTTCGCGAGCCAAGAGGACCGTCCCGATTTTCACCTTGCGCGAGGGCCCTCTGGGTGCATCCACGGCAAGGCCGGAACAGTACTTTCGTTCTTTGATGATCTCGATCATTTCCTGGAGGGCTTCCTTGCCCCCTTTCGACGAGGAGCCTCGCGTCGTATCATATCCCATGCGCCGAAGGCTGCGATCGATGAGCTCACCATCCCAGGAACGGCTCACCATAACCACTCCCGGATACCTTCGACAGTAGTACACGGGAAAGAGCATTGTCCCGTGAAAGCAGGCGCAGGTGAATGGCCGTTTCATACAGACCTGCTCTTCATATTCTCGATTGAGCCAGATCTTGCGGCAGGTCAGGTCTAACAGCCTGAAATAAAAGGACACCAGTCGAGGAAGCAGGAATAACACCGCCCTGAACCAGAGCTTCGTACCCTTTTCAACTTTCTGCGGCCCTCGGTCCACGGTTCGCCTCACTCCTTGTGGCAATAGTCGAGCCTGGACACCTTACCAAAAACCCGTGGCTCGGGCAATCGGGTGCCGCACGAATCGTGTCTCAAGAGTCCCACTGACTGTGGTCTCACGGGTAGAGGCGACCAACGCGGGAACCCGAGGTTCCCTCCGAAGGTGCCTGAAGGAATCACGATGACAGCCTCTCGAGCGCTTCTGACGCAGCCTCCCGGACATCGGGGTCCTCGTCCTGAGCCGCCTTCTGAAGGGCTGGAATAGCCTCGGAATTTCCGATCTTCCCGAGGAGCTCGGCGGTGTCTCCACGCAGGGCAACGTCCTCACCGAAAAGCAGCTCGATCAGTCGGCCGACGATCGGGTCAAGTATCCGTGGATTCCTCTCCAGGGCCTCTTCCATGACCACGAGCGCAGCCATTCGCGTGGAGAACTCCTCGGAAACATAGAGAGGGAGGAGAGCCTCGGGCTGTTCGGCCCGACAGAGGATTGCCGCCGCGTCTTCCGCCCTGCCTGCGTCCATCATGGACTTCAGCACGGAAGTGAGCGAACCGCTCGCCTGCACGATTTGCCGAGCGAGGTCCTGCACCGTCACGCGGCCTACAAGAGTCAAGCCCTCGTTGACCACAATTGTGGGAGTCGACTTCACCTTGTACCGCTGTGCCACATCCTCGAACCAGAGAACATCTACCACGGACACGGTGATCGACGGCCTTGCCACTGCGAGCATCAGAGAAGCTGCCACTGCATTCGGACAGTGCGGACATGCCTCTGTCATGAGCACCTGCAGGTGAGCCGGTTCCGAGAGCTGTTCCAGCGTTTGGCCTACGCCGGCTCCCAGATTCATGCCAGCCCCGCCGAGCCAGGAAATGGCATCGAGAAAGGGGCTGAGCTCTCTCCCCTCCGGCATGGCCAGATAGTGTATATTCCGATTCTCCCCGTCTGAAAGGGTCAAGGAAGATTTTCCGGGGTAAATGGGCTCCCCGGTCTCTTCGAGCCCAATCATGTCCTGAGACACGCCTGAGACCTGACGGGCAATGTTAAAGAGATTGGTCTCGAACGGTCCGTCCGTGCCTGCGGAATGGGCCAGAATGGTCACACGTCGGGACATGGTGCGGCACGCTGCCTGAACATTCGCGAGATCCTGATCTGTCAGCACAGTCTGCTCCTTTTGCCACTGTAACGGTAGCGGCTTCCACTGTGATTCGGTGCATCGAACGCGGGGTGGAGTTTGACACAACAGGGTGGTGGCGCCATCTCTCTCAGGGAGTCCATGCTTCAGGAGGAAGAACGTCCCCAGCCAAAAGGGGTGTGCTTTTTGTGGGACGTGCACCGCCAGTGGCATCGTTCTGTCCGGCAGCCGACATCCTGAGGGCGAACGCCCTGTGTCGTCACGTCATTCGGTCTTTCCGACTCACCCGATTGGTTTCTTACCTGGGCCCTGCCGGAACGTACATAATCGACACTTGACCTGCGCCAGGGGCAACCTCGTATGGGGATGCTTCGCCTCTTACAGGGGCAGGCATGTAGCTCCAGAGGTGCGTTCCGAGGCTGTAAAGACCTCTTCCCGCCAGTGGCACGAGTCCGTTATGAATTGTCTGGGAATCCTCCCCCGTGCCCTGTCGACTGGGCCCGGGCGAAAAAACCGGCTGTCCGTACATATTCATGGGCCCTGCGTACGAAGTATCGTACATGGTTGGGGGTTGCTGAGGGACTGGCTGGGGCGGCGCCGGTTGAACCGGCTGCGGGGCTTGTTGCACGTACTGTGGGGGAGCCGCCGGATATTGATAGGGGACATAAAGCTGCGGGGCTTGGGCGTGGACAACCTGCACGCACAAGAACAATGCCAACGCTGTGAGATATGTGATTCTCATAGCTCAGACTCCGCCTATAATAGTCTAAAATATCCTGTGTAGTTTAGCATACCAGCACGGCCAAATGAAACCTCTCTTTCATGCTTGACAGAACCATCAAAAATATGAGATAATTACAAATGCGATATCACTCGGAGGTCTATGGAATGAACCGCATAGTTACCATATGCGTTTGTGTGCTGCTCGTGGTGGCACTAGCCGCTCCCGCGTTCAGCAACGGCAAGGGCTCCGTCGCCGGCAATGCGTACGCACGAGGCGTGTCCGCGGTTGAAACCGTGGAGACGGCGTTGAGCGGGTGCCTCAAGAATGTCTTCAGTCTTTGCAATCCCTGTCTCGACCTGGTGAAAGGTTGTGCCAACGTGGCGCTTATCCCGATCGAGGCCCCCTTCAACCTGATGTACGGCAAGCCGGTATTGGGGGGACCACCGCGGGCACAGGCGCCCAAGGTTCCAATGCCGAAAAAGCCTGAAATGCCAAAGAAACCAGAGTCCGGCGCTTAAGCGATTTCTCTTGGGGAGATGGCCGGGAATTCGTCCTGCCAGCGATTCTCGGCCGAGGGAGGGTGTATGTTGGGGAGGATTCTGCCTCTCGTCGCGCTGGTCTTTGCATTGGCCGTTTCAAATCCGGTGGGGGCCGAAACGGTACATCACAATTCCATGTCAATTTGTGCCTTGATTATTAGTGAATTGACAGAGGGGAAAATAGGGGTCACACGGGCACGGGAGATTTCCTTGGCTATCGCTGAGGCCGCGAACCGGCATTTCGGAAGAGTAACCTGCGGAGAGATGTGGCTGTATCTGGCAATCGTCCACGTTGAGAGCAGATTCCGAAACAACGTCGTGAACCATTACAACTGCCGGGGAATGTTTCAAATCCATGCGCCTTCTTGGGCTCGGAAATTCGGCGTGTCGTACTCCGATCTCCTGGATCTGGAGACCAATGCAGACATCGGGATACAGATTTGGAAATACTACTTGGAAACGTACAAGCACGTTACCCCCGCGCTTAGCGCTTATAATTCCGATCATCCCCGCGCTGCCGCAGGATATGCACGAGCGGTCCTGAGCTTGCGTATGCGCATAAAGAAGCGGTACACGCAACTTTACAAGGCCTTTAGATCCGCAAAGATGATGGCTGCCTTGACTCCTGACACTACCCCATCTGAGCTGCAAGAGAATCCCTTTTGAGCGGAACGCCTCTCTGCGACGAGTCCTTCCCTCATCGGACATCGTGCGGGCAACGATGGGCAGCACGTACTCCGCACCCTGCAACCTGAGGCGCATACAGAGGGACCGGCCGAATTGTCTTTCGTTGGAGCTACCGCGGAGGGCCGTACATAAATGGAGCGGTAACGGATGCAATCACGTCCCACGGATTCCAAATGGAAGGATTGTGGTCCATGGGAACGTAAGGGTCGTGACCGACTGGATAACAAGAGGACACAGGGCCGTTGGGCGGGGCCGTATACCTCGGTATGCAACTCACGCATCCGCTCAGCGCGACTGTCCCGACGACCAACATGAATAGAAGTAAAGTTCTCGCACGTCTCATCATGTATCCTTAGCCATTTCCGATACGGCATTTTACCTGTTATCGATGACCAGATCAAGGCAAAAGATTTGCACTGTGCCGTACCTGGATGGCCCCGGCCCTTGGACGAAGCTGAGAGCGGCTACTCCTTCCTTTGCTCGCCAGACAGGCTCACCCCTGAATCTCGATCATTGTTGCAGCACCTGAGGACCTGAACTGCCTCCCCATGGAATCGATGATCAATGCTTCCACATCAGGCGTGCTTTCAATGAGCTTGAGCCCCTTTTCAGCTCCGAGGACGAAGACAGCAGTGGATAAGGCATCCGCCGCAACTCCGCTGGGCGCGATGACTGTGACAGACTGAAGGCCTCTAGCAGAATATCCGGTGGTCGGGTCAAGGATATGGTGATACCTCGTGCCGTCCTTTTCAATGAAGCGTTCGTAATCACCCGATGTCACGATGAATTTGTCTTTTACGCTCGCCACGGCCACGATTCCCCGCGGGATGCGCGGGTCCTGAATCCCGATCCTCCATGGCTTCCCCGGCCCCTTCTCTCCCATGGCAAGAATGTCCCCCCCCGCGTTCACAAGAGCGCCGGACACACCCGCGTCTTGAAGAACCGCACGGGCTCGGTCCAGGGCATAGCCTTTCGCTATTCCGCCCAGGTCGAGAGACATCCCAGATTCAGGCAATGTCAGTGTCTGTGAAGCGACGTCCACACGTATTCTCTGAAATCCCGTCTTTGCCAGAGCCTCCCTCACTTCATGGGGCTCGGGCACACGCGCTTCACTCTCTCCGCTGAAATTCCAGAGCTTCGACAACGGCCCCAGGGTGGGTTCAAAGGCACCGCCCGTGAGCTCAGCAAATTTCAAGGCCTGCTTGATGAGGTTAAAGACTTCCGGGTTGGCCCTTATGCTGCCTCTGCCAGCGGAATCGTTGATCCGAGAAAGCTCCGACGGTTTGTGAAACGACGTCAGATCCTCCACCCGCTTTAGCTCTTCAAAAACAGCGTGGATGGACGCTTTTGCCGTCTGAGGGGGAGCAACGACCGCGACCTCCACGATTGTGCCCATCAAGAATTGGGTTGACTTGTGGACGGTCTGGGAGTCGCCACCCCGGCACGAGCTCAGGACGAGGAGCAAGATCGGAAGAAGCCAACGAAGACCAAGCACTGTGTCCCTCATTTCCCAACGGCTCGCGAGCTCGAGAGAGTGTACATACGCTGACCCATAAGCTTCACCGGCACGATCATGGTGTAATACGGAAACATGTACAAAGCCGCCAGGGTTGGGGACAAAGGACCGAAGAATTCTGCAGAGAATACTATTACCAGCACGTTGTTCATTATGGCAAAACTGATCCCCGCAGCCAATCGCTGCGCAGGCTCCCACCGGGTGGCCACGGCGAATCCTGTGAGATAATAAATGACGGAGAGAACGTAAGCAACACCCGCGGACACCAGAATCAGGATCGGATTGGAAAAGAAGTATGAGGAATATTTCGAGAAGACCCCCAGGTTCACCAGGGAAAAGAGAACCATCGAAATGGGGAACTGATGCTTGTTGATCTTGGCAAGGGCTCCTGGTGCTATCCGCCTCAGCACTATGACCAGCACCATGGGAAGAAAAATCACGAGAGCCAGCGTACGCATCATGACCCACAGGGAAATGGTCACTTCAGCCCCCGCCAGTATCTTTACCAGTGCAGGGAGCGAAAAGGGCACAGCAAGCGAGGTCACCATCACCATCCGCAGTACGGTCACCATGTTCGCACCCACGAGTGAGCCCATGAATGGCGCAACCACTCCTGTGGACATTCCGGTGAGCAAAAGCACTGGAATCGCAAAATCCGGGATCAAGGCAAGGGTTATCCAATAGAGGGCAGCGGGAAGAAGCACCAGCTTTATTCCCGAGAGAACAGCGAGACGGGACAAGCCTGTCCACGACCTGACCAGAAGCGAAGCGAAGTCCATCTTGAGGAAGCTCAAGAACAAGAGGAGCATCATGAGATGGAGCAGGCACGGATGAAAGACCGTTCCCAGGTCTGGAACCCAAATTGCAGCTCCCATGGAGCCAAAAACGACGACAAATATGATCAGGTCATCGAGGCGCATTTGTTCTGTAATTGGCCTGGATTGGGTTGCGCATCCCCATTGCAGTTCAGCTCCCCCTTTCGGCAGGCCATAAATACAGGCCCGTGGCATCGTCGAATAATCGACTCGGGACGGGCCCCGGTACCGGGATCGCGTGAAGCTCTGCCGCGAAAATACGGGAGCCTTGCATAAGATGACCGCCTATGCACGCGAAATCTTCTCCTGAAAATACCGCGTGAGCATGGACGAAGACTTCTCCATCTCGTTCGGAGACGTTCCCCTTGCAGGAGACTATCTCGAAATCGCCCTCAAAGGCTCGATTCTGATACTCCCTAGTCACCGGGTCATAGAATCCCAAGACCGCTCCATTCACCGCTCCGATTACGAAGAATGCGGCCTTCTTGATGGATCGACTCTGAAACTCTCGGGTGAGAGCGTCCAGAAGATCCACTCCCATGGGAAGTCGTGTGAGAAATGGCTGGTCCATAATAGTTCCTCCTGAGCGACCCGCTGAACACGCCAGTGCGCCCGGACATGGGGAAGGACGCCGGAGTCCTTCCCAAGTGGCATGCTCGTGGTGTATGATGGTGTCCAACGATAGCATCTGGCCCCGTTGGCCGCTTTTCCACTCATTCCGGTATCACGGGGGGCCTAATGCCCCTTGCGGTCGGGAACCGGTGCAGGATAGCCGCGTGGGATACAGAGTGCAAGAGGTTCTCTATGAAAGTTGGATACTGCCACCATTGCGGCGGAAAGCTCGAGTACGTGGAGAGGGTCTTTCGCAGCGACACCTGCCCTGGCTGCGGGTCTGACGTCTATTGTTGCTTCAACTGTTCCAACTATGACGAGTCCGCTCCAAACCAGTGCAGAGAGCCACAAGCTGAGAAAGTCTCTGTCAAGGATCGGCGAAACTTCTGCGACTATTTCACCTTGAGTGAAGGCAAACGAGCGAGCAGCGCTCGAGACAAGGCTGCGGAGGCACGACGTAAGCTTGAAGCATTATTCAAGAAATAGCCGAGGAATCGGATGCTCCTCCTTCCATGGCGGGCCGAGATTGCGTGGAGCTGAGGTCTGAAACCTGCCCATTTCAGTACGACAAGACCGAACGAAAAATGCGTTCGCAGCGCGACACCCCGTCCTTGTCCCCCTTAATGCTTGACTTTCTCCCTGTGTTTCTCGTATTTTCACTGAAACTCTCCACGGGAGAAAAAATCTGATCGCGTGGCCGCTTCCCCGGAACTAATTCTGACTTGTTTGTGTCTGAATATCGTGAGTCTGGTCGTTGTCTCGACCTTGTTGACCGAGACTGACCAGGATAGCGAATGGGTGAACAAGTGTGTTCAAGGAGATCGTGAGGCATTTAACGCACTTGTTGAGAAATATTATAAGAAGATTTATAACATCGCGTACCGATTCGTCGGTGACGCCGAGGAGGCCAACGATCTGGCGCAGGAGATATTTACAGCCGCGTATCAAAACTTGAACAAGTTTAGAGGAGACGCAAAGTTCTCCACGTGGCTCTTTCAGATCGCGACCAATAGAGGGAAGAACAAATTCAAGTACCTGAAACGAAGAGGGTACTTTCTTAATAGAGGGCAGACCGACGACGATGATGACCGTGAAAGCGGACGGGCTATCCCAGACGAAAGTATGAATCCGGAAGACATCCTCGCCAGCAAGCAACTTCAGAAGATCGTTCAGGACGTTATAGACGAGCTGGAGCCGGATCATAAGGAAATAGTGATCTTGCGTGACATAGAGGGATTCTCATACGAAGAGATAGCTCGAATCCTCAATCTACCAGAGGGAACCACAAAATCTCGCCTTCACCGGGCGCGGATGGTTGTCAAAGATAAGCTAAAGAAGGTCCTGTCATGAAGGAATGCGAGCGCATTGGTGAGTTGTTCGGTGAGTTTCATGACCGTTGTCTCGATGACGGAAGCGAGAAACTCATGCGTGACCACTTCCTTACCTGCACCCCGTGCCGTGAGGATTTCAAATGGTACGGCTTCACCGTGCAGGCTCTTGCAAGTCTCGAGGAAGTTTCTCCTCCGAGGGATTTCGTCGCCCAATTGAACCGGAGGCTCGACGGAGCCTATGTTACGCCGCCTTCTCTCCTTTCTTCATACCTGGAGTCTGTGAGAAATTTCTTCGCCACCTCTCCTTATTTGCCTCTTCCTGTAGGTCTTGCAACACTAGCTCTTGTGGTGGTGGTAGGCTTTGCGGTCTACGATCACACAGGGGGAGAATATGTCCAGCCCGTGTCGGTGCTCCAGGCGCATCAAGAGACGCCTCCGGGCACCATGACCGCGGCAGGAGATGCCAAGGTCGTCCGGTCCCTAGAGTCGTCTCCCAGCCAGCCGCTTTATTCCCCCCCCAATTCCTCGTTTGCCTCCCCGGCCCTCAACGTTCCCCGACAGTTTGTTGCTAACCCAAAATCTCTCACGGGAGGAATCGCCGTGGGGAACCAACGATTCGCTACGGTTGCAGAGCGCATAGGAGGAGATAACCTCACGGTCGAGGCTACGAGTATCGACCGGGCAATCGAATCCGTTAAGAAGATTCTCCCTGATATGCGGGGAACCGTCATAGAGGAGAAATCGCCAGGCAGAGTGGGGGAAAGGGTCCTCGGTGTAGTCATTCCGCGCGGCGCATTTAGTAATCTCACCACAGAGCTCATCAATCATGGCGCCGTCGCTGTGGGGCTCAGGCCGGAAGCTGATGTGCCTGCCCCATCGAATTCCGAGGCGGGTAACGTCATGCTCTATATTCATTTCGTACAAACACAATAGCACAAAGTTCTCCCCGTTGGCGGACGTTGCAGAAACACCCCCCCGGGAGTGGTGTTTGAGCGTCCTGCTATCGCTCGTCCGCCTGGATCCCGGGCAGCGAGTTTCGGACGAGAAACGCGAGCTGAAAGGACAAGTCGTTTGAAGCTGGGTATTGTCGGGCTTCCAGGGAGTGGAAAGAGTACGGTCTTTAGAGCGTTGACCGGAGGTGCTGAGAATGCCGACCGAAAAGGCCATGACGATCCCCGGCTCGGCGTGGTAAAAGTAGAAGATCCTCGACTCGATGCCCTCGTAGCGTATCAGAACCCAAAAAAGGTGACGCCGGTAACTGTCCACTATCTCGACATTGCCGGAATAACAGGTGAGGCAAAGACGGGACGCACCATAGGTGACCGGGTGCTTGCCCATATGCGCCCCCTTGACGCGCTTGTGCACTGCGTTCGATTTTTCGAATCCCCCTCCCTTGGTCCTTCTCAGCCCATCGCGGAATTCCGTTCGGTCGAAGAGGAGATGATTCTTACTGATTTGGCGTCGGTCGAGAAGCGATTAGAAAGGGCGGAAAAGGATTACCGCAAGGGAAAGAAAGATCTCGCCGAGGAGCTCGAGCTCCTCACCGAAGCGCGAGCGTTGCTGGATCAAGGAAGCCCACTTCGCCTGAGACCTGAGCTCACTGAATCGGAAAAACTGAAAGGATTCGCGTTTCTCTCCGCCAAGCCCGAATTGGTGCTCGTAAACGCCGGAGATGACAAACCCCCTGCGCAGGTAAGAGATATCGTGTCTCAACTGAGATTTCAGATTGAGGGCCAGGCACGGATCGATGTGGACTGGCTGTACGCCGACACGGAAGCGGAGATGGCACGGTTGACCCCGGAAGAAGCAGAAGAATTTCTGGCGGAAATGGAGCTTGAGGAAGGAGCGAAGCAGCGGATAATCAAGACGTCCTTTCGACTGCTTGGCCTCATCGTATTCTTCACCGTGGGAGAACCGGAGGTTCGAGCGTGGCCGTTGCGCGAAGGCTTGACCGCCCTCAAGGCAGCGGGGACCGTGCATTCCGATATGGAACGGGGCTTCATCAGGGCTGAAGTGGTCTCATTCGAGGACTTCGAGAAGGCCGGCACCATGCACGCGTTGCACAAAGCAGGCAAGATGAGACTTGAGGGGAAAGACTACGTGGTGAAGGATGGAGACATCGTTCTGTTTCGGTTCAACGTGTGAGCCGAGCGATGTCAGGAAGGATCCTCCGTTTCTGCCGGGGGGTTGCCCGCGAAGGGCGCATAGTTACCGCATTTCATAGCTAATAAGTGTTTTTTATTGATTTTTTGGTGTGCTTGCGCTATGGTGAGCCATTCCGAACACATGAGATAGTTTTTTCTGTCCCGAATGAGCCAGTCGGGCGGAGGAGATTGTTCTTCCCATGGATACATCGGTTAGGTTTCTCGGTGAAGCGAGAATCGACTCGCCCCTCAGCAGCGGCCCCTTCGTGGAAAATCACGAGCGGGTGTTGTATGACTTCTCCGCAGAAACGGTTGCCAACGAGATTCGCGAAGGGAGGGAGCCGGTCTCGTTTCTCAAGGCTGGCCCTCGCCGCAAGATCTTTTTCGATCCCAGCAAGCTCAAGTGTGCTATCGTGACGTGTGGCGGACTGTGCCCGGGTCTGAACAACGTGATTCGATCTTTGGTCCTCACCCTTTATCACTCGTACGGGGTGACCAACATAATAGGCATCAGGTACGGACTCCAGGGATTCATTCCCCGGTATGGGCACCCCATCCAAGAGCTTACGAGGGACTGGGTCTCCGAGATCCATGAGCTCGGTGGTACTGTCCTATCTTCCTCCAGGGGTCCTCAAAACGTCGAGGAGATTGTCGACGCCCTGGAACGAATGAACGTGGGAATACTCTTCACCATAGGTGGCGACGGCACGTTCAGGGCAGCGGCGAAGATTGCGCAGGAAATACGTGAGCGCGGCTCAAGAATTGCCATCATTGGTATTCCGAAGACAATCGACAACGACATTCTCTTGTGCTCCCGGTCGTTTGGTTTTGAGACCGCTGTCAGCAGGGCAGCAGGAATTATTTCTTCAGCGCATGTTGAGGCAAACGGCGCCCCGAACGGAATCGGCCTCGTCAAGCTCATGGGCAGGCAATCGGGCTTCATTGCCGCGAGCGCCGCGCTGGGCAATAGCTACGCTAACTTCGTGCTGATACCGGAATCAGATTTCGATTTCGAGGGACCGCACGGGTTGCTCGCTGTGCTCGAACAGCGTCTTCTCCGACGAAAGCATGCGGTGATCGTTGTGGCAGAGGGCGCGGGCCAGAAGTACTGCAACGTCAGCGGCACGGACGAGTCGGGAAATGTGCGCCTCGGTGACATAGGTCTCCTCATGAAAGAGAGGATCAACGAGCACTTTCGTTCGATCGGGATGGAAATCAATCTCAAGTATTTCGATCCGAGCTACTACATTCGGTCCGTGCCTGCCACCCCTAACGATTCCGTGTTCTGCGCTTTTTTGGCGCAGAATGCCGTGCACGCTGGCATGGCAGGGATGACGAACGTCATGGTGGCCATGTGGCATACGGATTTTGTGTACGTACCGATAAGGCTTGTGATAACAGGACGTAAACAGGTGGATCTCAACGGGAGGTTGTGGCGCAGCGTGTTGGAGTCCACGGGGCAGCCCACGTTCAAGCCACATGAATAAAAGATTGTCATGACGGCAGAACATTCTGCCGTGCACGGTGTCAAAAACGTAGACCGTCAGTAAATTGTCATGTATGATCCTAGTACCGGAGGTATGACATGAATAGGACGTTGTTAGTTCTCGTCGGTGCGTTGCTCGCGGTGTGCATAATCACCACATCGAGCCACGCAGGCCTGTTTGTGGCCACCGCCAAGAATCTTCGCGGAGCCATGTATCTGGGAGCCGGCCCGACCCCGCAACATGCGTCGGAACAGGCTCTGGTCAAGTGTTCGCAGGATTCTTTTGTTCCACCTTCATGCAGAGTGATATGCGTTCGGATGGAGGCGCCTCCGTGCCCGCCGCCCGCTCCAATGCGCAAGCCCATGAAGCTTTACAAGAAGAGCTCGTATCAGCCTGGCTACCCCATGGGCATGCCCAGACCCTGAGGCTTGTCTTTGCATTTTTTCCCCCGGGTGACCGACACCCGGGGGATTTGGAGAACAAAACATGAGGGTGCTCAAAGCTCTCGGCCTGGGAGTGGTGTTTGCCCTCGCCTTCTTCGGCGCGCTCTTCATTGGGTTCAATCTCCTCAACGAGTCCCACGGAAGGGCAGTGGGTCCTTTCATGAGCGGCGTCACCGCTGTGGTGACCGAGAACATGAAGAAGGACCTGATGAACACGCCTGACAAGCAACTCGAGCAAGACTCTCAGGCATTTTCCAAGAAGCTTTATCCTGTCCTCAAAGGTGCCGCTCTCGGGCAAGTGGATGCCTTTCTCAACGATCCCGAATCCGCGGAAATGCGAGAAAAGATGCGGAGCGCTGGAAAGGCGTTCTCCGAGCAGATTGTCGTCCCGTTCATGGGAGGCCTCTCGGAAGGGTCAGCGGGCTTGGCCGGGCAAATGGATAGCAGCCTGGACAAAGTACGAGAGCTGGGCACGAAACATCAGGACCTCATTGACTCGGTTACTTCAGGCCTCAAGGCACTCAAGGAACTCGCAGAGAAACATCCCCTCCCTCCGCTTCCCGGTGCGCCACCGGCCTTGCCTCAGTCTCCTCGATCCACACCCGGGGTCCCTCCCCTCGATCAAGGTAGTCGTTAACAAAGGGCTTTCCTGTGATCCTGTGGTTCGGGGGCTTTCACAAATTGGTGGCTCTCTCTTCCCGAGTGCTGTCTTCTTTACACGAGAACCCCTTTCGGGTAGGATGCGAGCCACATTGGATTTTTCCTGCCCGAGATGCGCAGCCGCGCGTGCCGACATTATGAAGGGAGAGAGAAGAAAATGGATCACAAGAACCCGGCGACGGTGCAATACCCGTCTACTCAAACCCACGCTTCCGCACCGTACGCCATCTCCCGGAGGGAGTTTCTTCTCGGGACCGGCGCCGCCCTCTGCGCTCTCCTCTTTGACGTTTCGGCGGGAAGCTCTTCTGCCGGCCCCTCTGTGCGAGTGGGGGTCATCCTCTCCGGGGACGCGGACGACGCCGCGGAGCTCGATTCTCTGATGGCGGGGTTCGAGCTGCTTGTCAAAGAGCAGAACGCGGGCATCTTGCAGCTTACCAAGAAGAAGGCCGGGGCAAAGGATGAGAAAACCCTGGAGGCCCTGGTACGACTTCTTACCCACGAGGATCTCCACTTTCTCATCGCTCCGAATTCTCTGGCGGGGACCGAGAAGTGCATCCACGGACTTCCCGAGGAAAAGGCGATCCTGTTCGTCACCCATCCCTCGGTAAAGCTCGTGGCAGGTGAGATGTGCGCTCCGGGTGTATTCAGGCTGACACCGAACACGTACCAGTCGGCTCATCCCCTGGCTCCGTGGGCATTGAGCACTCTGGGGGGCAATGCTTTCCTTGCCGGCCTGAACGACGAGCGGGGAAATGAAGAGGCTGATTTCTTCGCATATGGCTTCGAGCGCGCAGGGGGGACCTTTGTAAATCGAATGATGGCCCCTTTCGAGTCAAAGGCTATTGCAGACGTAGTGAAAAAGATCGCGGAGGTCAAACCGGATGTGGTCTTTGCCTCGTTTCGGGGAGGCGCGGCTGCGATGTTCATCAAGCAGTACTCCGAGCTCATGGGCTCGGAAGCTCCCCCCCTTGTCGGTCCCGAATCCTTGGCCGCATATCCTCAGCCGGCCCAAGATCTTGGAAAGATGTGCCACGGAATCAAGACTCAAGGATTTCTCAAGGACCCGGTGGAATTTGCGTCAAGGGTGAAAAAGCGACTCGGCCTCAAGATTACGAGCGCGGAGAGGGCTGCCGAAGGCTACGATATTGCGCAGGTAATCCTGAAGGCCTGGGAGAAACAGGGGGAGTCGGAAAAAGGCAGAATTCCGGGTTTGACGAAAATTGTGGAAGAACTTCAGATCGAAGGCCCCAGGGGGAAAATCCGATTCGACAAGAACCACGATCCGATCCTCGAGACTCACGTGGCGCAGTGGGAATGGAGCGGAAAGGGTCTTCAGAGGACCGGCTTCAGAGATCTCGGAGTTTCCAGATCGGCCGACTTTGGCTGCGGAAAGGTTGGCTTCCCCTCAAAACCTGGTCAGGAAGAAGAGGGCGACGAAGATTAAGGACGCCATTTCGAGGATACTGTCAGGTATTCGCGGCAACGCGGTTTACTGATTGCGATGGCAGACGCTAGGAATGGTGGCGAGGGCAACACCTTCAAGCAAGGGCGGGTTTGAACCCCGTCGCTACCGCCGGCATCTCGGCGCGAATGTCCCGTAGCGCTGGCGTCCCGCCGGCATTCTTATTTCCGACTGGTTTTGCGGGACGGCCTCTGAAGCAAATAAACAACCGTATGTACCTGAACGTGTACCGAAGTTTTGCCAGTCAGTACGCCATGTCTTCGACACGCGGAAGGCTTGAGGGTTTTTAGACGTTGACAGAGTGAGTCGGACTTTGTTAACGTGCTTCCATTCCGGGCTGAGAATTCCATAGCGGTTGTCGCGGGTAGCAGTAGGCTTCCTGATGTGACCGCACTTTGTTGAAGTGAGGAGTGTAATATGAATAGAGGAAATCTGACACGGGTTGTAGTGGTGTCCATGGCTCTGGTAGCCGTGTGGAGCACGGCAGTATTGGCTGGAGGCCCCGTGTGCCCCCCTCAAGGGTGTGGCCCGGCCTATTGTCCGCCGCCCGTGTGCATGCCTCCGGCATGTCCTCCGATCCCGTGCGCGCCAGCAATGTGTCCGCCACCTGCGTGTCCTCCCCGACCCTGCGGTCCGGAGCAGTGCAAGCCCAATCCCCTGGCGCAGATTTGTGAAGGAGCGTTCAGGCTTGTCACGGGAGTAATAGCCCTCCCCTTCAAGGTAGTCGATTGTATGGTGGACCAACTTGCCTGCAAGCCCAAGTGCGGATACGCACCGGCCCCATGTGCTCCAACTGTGGCCTGTGCCCCGCCGATATCCATACCACCGTACATTTTTGGACCGCCACCCATGAGTTACGGGATGGCACGTCCGCCGGCCGTAGGATTCGGCCAGCGTCCTCCGAGAAGAATGTCTCCCATGGCCCAGGGGAAAAAGCAGGTGGACATGAAGCTCATAGCGGACGCCAACGAAGGTTTCTTCGGGACGTACTGGTAAAAGCCCGGTGCCCAAATTGTGATGGATGGAATGTTCAAGGGGGATACCCATGGGGTATCCCTTTTTTTGTTTTATACAGGGGGTCTCTTTACGAATAACCTGCCGGGGGGGGTCCTTGCGCCCAGGCAGACAAGTGCGCTCAGGTCCATCGCCGGATTCTGAATATACGATCCTTGGCGAGATTGATTTTCTTCATCAGCTCCTCATCTCCGCCCTTGATGTCCGGATGATAGCGTCTGCACAGCTTCTTCCACGCCTTCAATACTTCCTCTCGTGAAGATTCGACGGGCACTTCAAGAATCTCGAAGTACTTCCTCAGGCTGTACTGGAACGGATTGACCGAAGATCTGCGATGACGCTCCCAGAACTCAAATGGAATCTCAGCACCGGCCGATGCCTGCCGACGACGGAGTCTCCATCGGAGCGTGGCGTACGCGGATCGTAACATTCTCTGGTACGCTTCCTTCTCGAGCCGATCCTTCCTGGTGGCTGCAACGACTCTGGCGAGCCTGGCCATGAGCTCCTCCACCCGCACCAACCCCAGGGGTAAGAGACCGTAGGCCGTTGGCTTCGCCGGCCCCGCGAGGTATTGGAGGTAACGGACAAACGCGACAAGCTCGGCGTTTTCCCATTCCGAGTGGTCGTAGCACCTTCCGTCCGGGAAACCGGGCGGCTGCGTGCACTGCCCATAGCCCCCATTTTCTCGACCGTACCATACTATTCCCAGACACCTAGCCTCATCGATGTCCACGATCCACACGCCGTTTTCAGCGCTGCTGACAACTACCCTCTTGTCCAAGTCCCGGTCTATATGACGAAGAACCTTGTTCAGTCTGTAGTCATTCAGCCGGAAATCTGCGCGCAAATCCTCGCGTGAGTATCCTGGGCTCTCGAGAATCGTTTCCAATACCTGTTGCTCCAGATGAAGCATCATTCTCCTCCCCTGGGGGCTCTCATGAATGAGATGAAGCCGTAAACCGGTCCGGTCGCTTCATGAGCAAGTCGGAAGGCCATAATACCGAGTTTGCGCGCATAGTATCTCCCCGCGACCAAGATGTCGATGGTACTGAGAGGAGAAATCCTTCGTACGTTACACACCGCGCTACGGAGTACCTTATATTGTTCTGCATGAGAGTCGGAATTGCAAGGTGAGGCGCAAATAGCCAGAAAAGACGGCACCTCAGGGGAGCGGCCCGACGTGCCTTCAGAAAAAGAAAAGCCCGACCGAGAGAAGAGCTGGGAGGGAGACGGCCAGGGGGTCGGTCGGGCTTTTATCTGGCGAAACAGGCCGTCTGAGAAATCGTTCCAGGCGCCGAGCCCCTCCACATGCTCGGCGCGGCTTAGAGCTGGTGTCAGAATACGAGTCCCATTTGAACCACGGCTCCTTCCATTGCCGTATCCATCAGACGCGCATCGCTGTACTTCTTCTTGTAAGTGGCAAAGCGATAGCCACCTTTCACGTAGCCCCATCGCCCATTGTTCAGGGGGATGCTGTACTTCAGGGCAGTGCTGATGTTAGAGCCGATAGCATCGTCTCCGAAAGCGACGTCCGCTTTGCACTGGAATGACAGGGTGTTGCAGAGGCGACCCGTCTTCAAGCACTTCTCAAATTCCAGGCCTGCCACGGCCATGTTGAGGTCCGTGTCCATGCGCTCGCCACAGCAGCTCACGTCAATCACGCTGAGCATGTCATCCAGGCGCAGATAGCCCCCGTAGACGCCGACCCGAGACCGGTACGTCCTCACCGGTTCGTAAACGAGCCCCACCTGCTGGATCGTTCGCTCCCACTTTGTCTTCACGGTCTGCCCCGTGTTGAACAGGTGGTTTCCGAATACGAATTGCCTGTTCGGATTCCCGGACTGCTCCATGACCATGGGCATGATGGAGTAGCGCAACGACCAGCCAGGTCTGAACCGATAGGCTGCGGTAAACTCTGGGACAACCCCGTGATCCGGTAACTTGAGGTCGTCATTGAGGTCGATGTCGTCGCCATAGCCTCCCCACCAGCCGTACCAACCGTAAGCGCCGTATGTGCCTCTGAGGAACCTCACCTTGCCCTTGTTCCTGGCAAACACCAGTTGAGCGTCGAGCTCCCACCCTTTTGGCCTGGGTATAGGCAGCACGCACTGCGGAGGAATTTCGTACCGTGCGAACGCATGGCCGTAGTCCTGCGGCGGCTTGCACTTCATAATACTCTTGTACGGCTTGACCTTGCTGATCTTCTTTTCACGAGTTTGAATTGAAGGTTGGGCGGCCCCAGTCGTTTGTGGACGGTCTGCCGCGACGAATTGTTGCTGTCCTTCGACGAAAGCGGCCTGTTTGAGGGTCCAGGCCTGGGCTTCTGAGCCTGATGTCACTACAGCAAACAATAAACATACCACTACAATAGAAAGGTTTCTTAGAATCATACCCTCCCTCCCAGGAGCAACAGTCTGTTAATACGGAGGATCACCCGGGAGATTTTGATTGTCAAGAAAAAAATACAAAGAATTGGTAATTTAACATAATAACCTAGAATCAGGATGAATTCATGGTGAGCAAATATCGAGAAACAACTTTACTATTTTGTGTTAACCATTGATTATAATAGCTTTTAGCTCCTAAGGCGTTTTTGAGGCCCGGATGGGCTCGCCGCAAGATATCGACCGAAAAACCCGCCCCACCCACATCCCAACATCAAGGTTCCCCTCTCTCACCTCCACAGACGTCACCTGGTTCCGAGGCGCCCAGGGAGCCCATTGTCTTGGATCGGTCGTCACGAAGAAAATCACGCACGGGATTCCTAATCCTGCCGCTAGATGGCTTATTCCTGAATCATTTCCAATATAAAGGCCTGATCCACCCAGGTCCGTGCATACCCGGTGGAGTGATTGTCTCTCCAAAAGGTGCGTACGCGGTCCCATCACGAGCGAATTCCAGAACGGATCGTCCTTGAGAAACTCGTCGTCCTCTCCTGCCGTGATCGCCACGTCCCACCCAAGCCTCTCCTGCAGTCCTCGCGCGAGCGCGGACATGAATGCCAGTGGCACGCATTTTTGTGGGCTTCCGCTTCCGGGGTGGACCCAGATGATTTCTTTGATCTTCGAGGTCATCAGATGTGTCAAGGCCGGCTTACGAGGAGGAACCGGAAGTCCTAGCCTTTGATGGAGATGCTCCACCACGTGGATTCCCGCTGGCGGCCGAGAGCCCACCGTAAAGCAGTGTCCGGTCCCTCTCCTGGCGAGGTTGCGCACGATCAGCTCGGGATGCTCCAGCACCACGTACGCTCTCCCGAATCGGGGAGCGGACCCCGAAGTCTCTGATAACTCATCCTGGAACAGCCAAAGCCAGTCAGGATGGTCAAGAGGTTGAAACGTGACGTCCGACGGAAGCACGAGCCTGTGGGATCGATTCCCGAGAAACGTGAGCGGTCCGGGGAAGAGCCGCTGAATGGTACGGACAAGGGGTACGGAGAGAATCGTGTCTCCCAACGCACCGGGCCGAACCACGAGAATCCGAGGAATCGGGGCGCGATCTTGCACCGATGTCTCCTCAAGAACAGACGGGCGCGCCCCGAGTCTGCCTCCACCTTTTCCGCTTCTTTGCCTCATCACGACCCAACAGCTAAGCCAAGCCCCGCGGTCCTACGCGGGTCTCCTTTCCGGAGAAGGGGAGGGAAACGTTTCCTTCATGGGTAGAACGCATCCGAGAGCAATGATAGAAGCGACCAAGAGTGCAACGAGCATGATCTGGTATGCTTCCGACGCATATGCACCGCTCGCTGTCCGGGGGTATGAATCGAGGATCCATCCGAGCACAGGCTGGAAGATTCCACCGCCGAGGAAGGGAAAGAGGTTTACGGTGCCAACCGATGTTCCTGCGATTTCTACGGGGAACAGCTCTTTGGTTGTGGTGAAGCCCATAATAACTATCGCGGAGGAGGATACGGAAAGAAGAAGCATGAACGCGTACAGCGCGAAAGAGGGCAGCCCCCGGGGGTATATGACCACAAAAGCCATGAGCAACACCTGCAGCGTAGAAAACACCATGATGACTTTTTTTCTGCTGTGAAGTACCTTGTCCGAGAGAAAGCTCATGAGCGGACTCCCGACAATCATGCCCACAGCGATCATATTGAGGACGCCGCCTGCCTCCGCCTTGGTCATGCCGTACATTTGCATGAGGTACGGTCCTGCCCATAGGCCTCCGAAGCCGAAGAACACCCCGCAGGTAAAAAAGAACCATAGTGCCACAGGCCAGAAATGTTTGTTCGTGACTACCTGCTTCACTCCTTCCCAAACGGGAATATGCTGAGGGGGAGTCGCCTGACCCGAGCCACCGTAGTCGATCTCCAGAATAGTGGGCCAACCCAGATCCTGGGGACGGTTCCGTACAAAGAGCCAGACCAGGGCGGCCATGACCAGGGTCCCTGCGCCTATGAGCTCGAAGGACAAACGCCATCCGATCCAGCCGGTCAAGAATGCCAACGGCATTGCCGCGCTCAGCGCGCCAATTCCGCCCATGGTGCCGAGGATCGCTGTCATGAATGCGAACTCTCGAACTCGGAACCACTGGGAAAGGAGCTTCATGGCCGGAATAAACACCATTGATACCCCGAGGCCCACCATAACTCGAGCCAACAGGGCCACCCATACGTTGGGTGCCAGACCGAAAAGGAGTCCTCCTACGCCGGCCAGGACGAGGAATGCGGTTACCGTAATACGGGGGCCGAGGGAGTCCGAGAGCAACCCTGCCGGCAACTGCATAATGGCGTACGGGTAGAAATACGCGGACGCGAGCAATCCCATGAATCCGGCACTGGCACTGAGGCTCTTCTGCAGGTCAGTGGCTACCACTGCAGGGCAAAGCCGGTGGAAGTACACAAACACGTAGGCCACTGCCATGATACAGAAAATGGTCCATCGATACGTGAGAGCTTTTCGAGCAGCGGATCCCGGGGTGTCCGATTGCATAAGACTGTCCTTTCGGGTCAGAAAGGTGAGCACATCAGGTTACCATATCGATCCCACAGAGCCAAAGCCAGAATTGTCCCCTAGAGAAGTTCGCGCATTTTTGACATAATGCTGCCTGCAGTGGTATACTCCATTGTCTCTCATTCCGTGTGGTACGAAGAGAACCAACCATGTCAAAGCCATTTCTTCGCGTTCTTTCGCCTCTTGAGGCCAGAAATCTTCTGGCCCAGTTCACACCGCTCAATAAGGAAGCCGCAGGGATCGACGATGCGCTGTTCAGGGTGGTGGCCGAACCAGTAATCGCTTGGGAAGATACTCCCGGCTTCGATCGTTCAACCATGGACGGATTCGCGGTCCGGTCAGCCGCCACGTTTGGAGCAAGCGAGTCGTCTCCGGCACTGTTCGAGGTGGTGGGCGAAATCATGATGGGGCAGATCCACGATCTGAGCCTCGGACCGGGAAAGGCTGCCAGGATCTGGACCGGTGGGGCGCTCCCGGCCAACGCGGATGCAGTAGTCATGGTGGAGCACACTCATGAGCTGGACGACCGGACGATCGAAATTTCCCGGGCTGTTGCTCCCTTCGAAAACGTGGTTCGCCGCGGAGAGGATTTCAAGGCGGGCGAAGTCCTTCTCGACGCGGGACATCGGCTTCGCTCCCAGGACCTGGGACTCTTGGCTGCCATGGGGAGGGCGAGGGTAACCGTATTTCGAAAGCCCTCGGTTGCCATCCTCAGCTCGGGAGACGAGATAGTTCCCATAGAACAGGACCCGCCTCCCGGATGCATGCGGGACGTCAATCGTCACACGATCACTGCATCCGTGCTGGAAGCACACGCGATTCCCGTATGGGTCGGCATCGCTGCCGACAGACTTGCCGAGCTCGCTGCCTTACTGGACAGGGGGCTCTCTGCTGCTGACATGGTGGTCATCTCCGGTGGGAGCTCAATGGGGAGTCGAGATTTCGTCATCGAGGCGATCGAGTCGTATCCGGATTCGGAAATCCTTCTCCACGGGGTATCCGTGTCGCCGGGCAAGCCGCTCATCCTGGCCCGGGTGGGAGACAAGCCCGTGATGGGTCTCCCCGGACATCCTGCAAGTGCCATGGTGTGTTTCGAGCAGTTCGCTGTCCCCATCATTCGGCGGCTCAGCGGTGAAGACGTGACCACTCCGTACCTCAGGCCCGCGACATTCGCCTTCTTGTCCCGAAATATCCCTTCCCGGGAGGGCAGGTTGGATTTTGTGCGTGTCAGGCTTGATTACTCCAACGGGAGGCTGACGGCTATCCCCGTGCCGGGAAAATCGGGGATGATTTCTGCCATGGTGCGGGCGCACGGGTACATATGCATCGCACAGGATTGCGAAGGCTTGTACAAGGGTGATCGCGTGAAGGTCCACCTTTTCTCCAATTGGGGGGAGGATTATCTTGAGACGGAATATTTATCTGGACATGAAGGCCCCGGAGGAGGCTCTGACGATCTTCTTGGAGCGTCTGCCCAAGAAAAGCTTTCCCGGGTCTGAAACGGTATCGGTCATCTCTGCCGCAGGGAGGGTCACCGCTGCGCCCGTGTATGCTCGGCTCTCGTCTCCCGGCTTTCATATCGCTGCTATGGACGGCTTTGCCGTTCGTGCCGAGGATACCTTTGGAGCGGGACCGGATCGGCCTCGAAATCTGACGGTAGGGGAGAATGCGCGGCCTATCAACACTGGTCAACCCTTGCCACCGGATACCAACGCCGTGATCATGATCGAAAATGCCATGTTCCTGGACGACACGCGCTTCGAGGTCGAGCAGGCTGTAGTCCCGTGGCAGCATGTCCGGAGGGTCGGGGAGGACTTTGTCGCTTCCGAGATGATACTTCCGGGCAGGCACGTGGTCACGCCCTATGAGCTGGGGGCCCTCTTGGCAGCGGGCGTTACGACCATCGAGGTTTGCCAAAAACCTCATGTTCTCATTATTCCGACAGGATCCGAGCTCATCTCGGTCGACGAGTTATCTGACCAGGGGGTGCCGTTCGGCAAGACTATCGAATTCAACTCGGTCGTCCTTGCAGGCATTGTAGAGCAGGCCGGAGGAGTAGCGACCAGGCATCCCATTGTCGTGGATGAATTTGAGAATGTGAAAGCGGCCATCCGAGAGGGCGTCAGGTCCGGCGCCCACATGGTTGTGGTAAACGCTGGATCGTCGGCCGGGAGTGAAGACTACACGGCTGCCGCTATACGGGAGCTGGGTGAGCTCTTGGTACATGGTGTAGCCATGATGCCTGGCAAGCCGACCATACTGGGTATTGTTGACGATCGGCCCGTCATGGGCAATCCCGGCTATCCGGTTTCGGCAATCTTCTCGTTCGAGGTGTTCGGCGTGCCGGTCATTGAAAGGATGCAGGGACTGCCTCATCGTCGCAGGTCCACCATTAGCGCGATATCTGCGAGAAAGATCCCTTCCAAGCTTGGTCGGGAGGAGCTCCTCCGCGTGAAGCTTGGTAAGGTCGGCGACCGGGAGATTGCCGCGCCGTTGCCACGGGGGGCTGGGTCTATTACAACGCTCACGCGGGCCGATGGCGTCCTGCGCATACCCTCGCAGAGCGAGGGTATCGAGCAAGGTGCCCGGGTGACCGTGGATCTGTTGAGGCCGTCCTCACATATTGAACGGACAGTGGTAATCATCGGCAGCCACGATCTCACGCTGGATCTCCTGGCCGACGAGCTCATTCCGCACAATGTGTTCGTCTCCTCGAGCCACGTTGGAAGCCTCGGCGGATTGCTTGCGCTCAAAGGCGACACCGCCCACATTGCCACTTCCCACCTCCTAGATGAAGACACGGGGATGTACAACTGGTCGTATATCAAGAAGTACATTCCGGACATCCCTGTCCGCCTCTTTCACGGGGTGATGCGAGAGCAAGGATTCATGGTTCCCAAAGGGAACCCCAAGTCCATCGTCACTTTTCACGATCTGGTCCGGGACGATGTGACGTTTATAAACCGACAGGTTGGAGCGGGAACCAGGGTGCTCCTGGATCATCACCTTAGGCTGGCAGGCATTGACCCGACACGGATCAAGGGGTACGAGCTCGAAGAATACACTCATACCGCTGTGGCGGTTGCGGTCCTCTCCGGGGTGGCTGACGTGGGCATGGGAGTGCTCGCTGCAGCAAAAGCGCTTGGGCTAGATTTTGTCCCCGTCGCCACGGAGCAATACGATCTGGTCATTCCGACAAAGTTTCTCGGAGACCGCAAGATCTTGAAGCTGCTGGAAGTCATGCGCAGCCCCCGATTTAAGGAACGAGTGCAAGCTCTCGGAGGATACGGGACGGAGCGCACGGGTGAGGAGATCGCCGAGCCGCCTCTTCCCTGAGTCGCCGCACCTGTCCACCTGTCTGCAGTGAGCCGTTTCCCCTAAGAGATTGCCGTGTCGGCCGGTGCTTACGTGCAGCATGCCCGTGCCCCGGCACTCTCGGGGGCCATGCCTGTGGTACGATACATGCCCCCTACCAGATCTGGAAACATCCTCCCGGGCCTTGACCCATCGTGAGAAGTCTTGTACAAGATTGAAAGAGCCGGTGTGGAAAGCAGCCGGCTTATTCATTGCCTGACGTCGGGAGAAAAGGATTCCGACATTCGGGTGATTTTCCCCGGCACGCGATGGAATTCAACGGCCCCGCGGATTTCGATGGCTGGGAAGGGAGAGTGTATCGCTATGCAAAGACGTCCCATATCGCCGGAAGGTCACAGGAAGTTGACCGAAGAGCTTGACCGTCTCGTCAGGATCGAGAGGCCCTCAGTGATCAAGGAAATAGAAGTCGCTCTTGGCCACGGCGATCTCTCGGAGAATGCGGAATACACCTATGCAAAAGAAAAGCAGGGCCTGCTTGAGACTCGAATTCGAGACCTACAGGAACGGATAGAATCGAGCGAGATTATCGATCTAGCCAACAGGCCGGAAACGGACCGAGTGGTCTTCGGATGCTCCGTGACGCTGGAAGACCTCGACAGCAACGAAAGGAAAGTCTATCGCCTGCTCGGTCAGGATGAAACAGATATTAGTCAAGGGATTATTTCAGTGACGTCTCCGCTCGGGAGGGCTCTTATCGGGAAAGAAGTCCAGGATGTCGTAGAAGTGAAGACCCCGAACGGAATCAGGGAATACGAGATAATCGCTATCTCTTAATCGGTCCCGGTTTTCGGACCGAGGGATCCCCGGACGAGCAATCGGGCGGTCCGAACACGGAATTGCATCGAAATGGACACAGCAGGCTCGCAGCCCCTCTCGACTCTGATCCTCTGCGATTTTGACGGAACGGTGTCGCAAACCGACACGGTAAACCGGCTGGTGAGGACCCACATTGGCGACCCTGAGTGGCGTTTTCTCGTGAAGAGGTACATGCGCGGGGAAGTGGGTTCAAAGGGGGTGTATGAATCAGCAGGTCCGTTGATGCGTATGACACGACTGCAGCTTGAACAGTTCGTGCGTTCCTACGCGCAACTCGATGCCGGTTTTCCGGCTTTTCTCCAGTGGGCCGGAGAGCGCAACATAGACGTGAAGATCGTGTCTGACGGCTTCGACGCCACTATTCATACCCTGTTGGATAACCACGGTATCCGTGGGGTAGAGGTGTTGGCGAACAAGCTCGAGATGGACGAAGCAGGCAATGTCAGGCTCTCCAGTCCCCATTGCAACCCGGAATGCGGCATGTGTGGCACGTGCAAGCGTGAAGTGATCCGTGCTGCACGAAAGAGATACGATAAGATCATTCTCATAGGGGATGGGGAGTCGGACCGCCACGCCGCTCGGGAAGCGGATGAGGTGATAGCGCTTAAGGATCTCTTCATCTACTGTGCACGGGAAGGTATCCCGGCCATCCGTGCGGATGGATTTCACGAGATTCCGAAGCTGCTCTCCAGGCGCCTCAAAGGGGTCACCTTCGATCTTGACGGGACCCTTCTCGATTCCATAGAGTCCATTGCAGCATCGTTCAACAGCATGTTTGCTGCCCTCGGCTACCCGGCCATGACGGTAGAAGATGTCGCGAGGAAGACCTGCATCTCGCTGAAGGATTTTATCGACTCTTTTCTCAAGCCCGAACATCGAGAAATCGGCATCAAGATCTTCACCGATTATTACGACACCGTATGCCTCGAAAAAACCAAAGTCATTCCCGGAGTAAGAGAGACACTTGCCGCACTGGACGGAACGGTGACTCAGGGAATCGTCACCAACAAGAGGGGCATCTATGCCAGACGCTTAGCGGAGCACTTTGGAATTGCGAGAAGCATGGCACGAATCATAGGGGCTGAAGACGGATACAAAGCCAAGCCCTCTTCGGAGATGTTCGACGAATTCATGCGGGCGGAAGGCTTGCAACGCGACGAAACCATCTACGTCGGCGATTCCCCCATAGATGTGCATGCTGCCCGTAACGCCGGTATCGACGCGTTCGTAGTGGCCAGCTCGATCTTTTCGGCTGAAGAGCTCGCTCTCCACGGTCCCCGTCGCGTGCTCGCAAAGATCGCGGAACTCCCCAAAGCCCTTGGGGCCATAGTTTAGCCTCTGATGAACTTTTTTCGGAACCGGGTCACGAATCCGGGTGTCTGACGAAGTAACCTACCTACCTACATTACTATATGTTTCAGTTAGAAGGCCCCTTTGCCCCTACCATGCATGTGGGGCTTTCGTTTTTGTGGGCATACCTCGACAGATACCTTCTGTGTTGCCGAGCGAGCAGCTAGGGCTCGCGGGCCCTCTGGTTCTCAACTGCTGAAAGACAATCCAGGACTATCCGTGCTGGCGTACGACCGTCGTCTGGCGGCGAGAGCATTCGGCGCACGACAGAGAATCCTCGCTCCATGGTCTGGCGCAAGCGGATGTCGGAACTGAATTTCTCGAGCCATGCCGCCATATTCCTTGCTGAGGCCTGATCCTGGAGGAGCTCAGGCACGAACAGCGGGCGGCCGCATTCTTGACAGGGGATCCTGTACCCCGCGTCGAGCATGATCTGAATCGGACCATCGGAATCTTTCTCTCTGCTTATGGAGAGCACGTTGGCTATCGCCACGTGAATGTCCTTGTCCATGACAAGGGGTTTGAGGATCTTGAGCGCAAAAAGCCAGGTCAGGGGATCGAGCTTGTACGCGACTGCGTGAGGCATACCCACGAGAGCAGCTTGAAGCGTCGCGGTACCGGACGTGACCAGCCCGTAATCGCACGCGGCCATAACTCCCGCCGCGTCGGAAGAGATCAGGGTGACGGGCACGCCGAATGACGCCAGAATGTCCCGAATCATCGGGAGCAGGTGATCTCCGGCTACGGGGAGGAGAAAGACCGCGTCAGGGTGGTTGGAACGGTGCATGCGAGCCGCTTCGCACATCACGGGGAGCATGCGCTGGATTTCCGCTGGCCTGCTCCCCGGAAGAATGGCTATCGCAGTGGCTTGGGGGCCGATACCCAAGGCTTTCTTGGCAACTTCTCGCTCGAGGGGGAGGGCAAGATCCCGCACCATGGTGTGCCCCACGAAGTCCGCCCTCACACCAGCGTCTCTGTACAGGGCTTCCTCAAAGGGGAATATGGTCATCATCCGGTCCACCCGTGCTGCTATGGTGCGGATTCTCCCCTTTCGCCATGCCCAAACCTGCGGGCTAATGTAGTAGCAGACAGCGACTCCCGCGTTCCGTGCAAAGCGGCAGAGCCTCAGATTCACGTCAGGGTAGTCGACCGGAATGAATAGATTGTGCACTCCGCTCGTCAGCTCGCGCTTCATGGTCCGGTACGCCTGAAAGATGTGGCGGATCCTCGAGAGCCCCTCGCTCAGTGCAATGGTGTTTATGTCTCGGTAGTGGAACAGGAGGTTCATTCCGGCCTTGGCGAGCTTGTCCCCCCCGATGCCGCTAACGCGAATCTCGGGGCGCAATTGCTTGAGGTCTCGGACGAGGGCTGCAGCATGGTAATCGCCTGAGGCTTCGCCAGCAAGGAGGAGGATGGAGGGAGGGGTCATGGTGATTCCGGGGCTGCATGGTACTCAAATTTTTTAATTTACCCTAACCATTTTTACCTTGACAAGCAAAAAATCTATGATATGGGTTGCTTCCCAAACTATCAGAGTTTTCATAAACACTTTCACCATGATGCAGGGTAACCCTGAGCCAATTACGCGTTCCAGGACCTATCCCACATCACCACCACGCTGCCAGGAGTTCTAAATGAAACTGGGCCTGTGCGAAAAATGCGGTCAACCAGCCGATGCCTGCTACGAAATACGAAACAACAAAGTGTATCTGGTAAAATTCTGCCGTGATTGCGGAAGAACCGCGTCCCTCGTTACAAAAGATGCCCGCAAGTGGCGTTGGAAGAGAGATATCGCCGGATACAACGAGCCCGCCGTCCAGGAGTGCTCGATGAACTGCGCCTCGTGCGATCATCAGGCCCATCGCAAACCCACGACCGTGGCAATAGATGTGACGAATCTCTGCAATCAGCGCTGCCCCATTTGCCTTGCCTACGTGGATGCCATGGGCTTCTCCTATGTGCCGCCCGTGGAGTATTTCGACAAGATCTTCAAACACTTCCTCGATCAGGACCCGAGGCCCAACATGTGTTTTTTCGGAGGCGAGCCCACCGTTCACCCGCAATTCATCGACATTGTCAAGCTCGCACGTTCGTATGGATTTCAGGTCCAGCTTTTTACCAACGGCCTCAAGCTCGCGGACAAGAGCTACTGCCGGGACCTCTGCTCTCTGGGCATCCAGGTAAATTTTGGATTCGATGCCACCGTTCCCGAGGTCTACCGCACGCTCCGGGGGGACAACTCCCTCGCGGTCAAGAAGCGAGCACTCGAAAACGTCATCGAATGCGGCGTGAACAAGCTGGCTATCATCACCACACTGGCAGCCGGAGTCAACGACGGAAACATGCGAGATCTCCTGCAGTTCATCCATCAGTACCGCGATCACGTCTCCGTGTGGGGATTTGTACCATTGACCCCCTGTTGGGAGCCCGGCTCAGTGCCGCTCGAGCCTACCACAACTGAATGCGTGGAAAATGTGTTCGAAAAACTAATTCCCGAGATCGAGTTCGTCTCCACCGGAATGATGAAGTTCGAGGTCCTCTCGCGATTCTTTGGAAGGCAGACCCTGGGCGGGTCTCATCCTAACTGCGAGAGTGCCACCCTCCTGGTCTCGGACGGCCAGGGGTACCACCCCATTTCGTCCTATCTCACGGCTCCATTGTCGGAGTTGCTTGTCCGTCTTCGAAACCTCGATGGCGAGCTCAGCTCCAGATCGGCAACACTTCCGAGGACCGGCTTGAGGCGGACGCTATTTGATGTGGCGACGTTTTTGCGCATGGTACGCATTCTCGGCTCGGGCCTGAATCTTTCGAGGATATTCGGCAGACGGCCGTTCATCAATGCGACGAGAGCGTTGGTGGATCTGGTCAGGGGTAAGAAAATAGATCGAATTCTCGACGAGCGGACTAGGTTCAAGAATGTGCTCACCATGCTCACCATCCCGTACGAGGACAAGGGGGGCCTGGAAAACGCACGACTGGCAGACTGCCCCGCTGTCTTCGCATATGAGGATGTGCGAACGGGGCGCATCAGGACAACGGCATTTTGCTCGTGGCAGACCGTCAAAGACGTGGTCTGCAGAGAAATCCAGGCCAAATACGACCGAAAAATTCTTGAACCTGAAGCGCCCCCCTGCACGATGGCCCCTCAAAATAGTGCGCGGTCACATCACTGACGTGGGCGAGCCTTCATGTGCCCATGGGTGGTCAGCCTCGCCGACTCGGCTCCGGATCGCTGTGAAGGCAGGATAAGAGGTTCGTGAGTCGCTCTTGAACTGCCGTCACGGAATCTTCCTGTCCGTTGTTGGCGAACAACTGGTCCCAGAGATCAGGAGGAAGCAACAGGGGATCATAGTCCACGGTAGCGGTCAATGACCAGGCCGATACCGTATAACCTTTGACGCCGGGTATGGCGTTCAGCAGCCCTCCATTCGACGAGGTGAGCGACCCCAGCCCTGAAATTAGCCTGCCCAGCGCTGATAAGGCTATCCTGAGCTGGATTGTTCCAGGCACGTGCTTGACGATGGACACATGAGGGGCGAGACCGAACAACAGGTCCAGCGCCCTCTGAACTTCGGGTGAAAATTTCCAGTCTGGCATCCCGTCCCCTTTCTGGTTGACAATACAAGAATCACAGTGCCACAGGAAGATCACCTGTGGCGAGAGATGAGACTGCCGAGAGATCACCGGCGGTCGGGGCGCTTCTTCCCGTTCTGTATGCCGTGGAAAAGCTCGCTCCCCGCGCCGGGGTACACAGTGCGTTCGGCTCTGGGAGTAGGATTCTGCACGCTCGGCCAGTGCTCAGACCGGGGTTCGGCCCCTTCCCGGGCCACTGTTGAGGGGCTGCTGTCTGCCATGACTGGCCTGCCCCTGACATCGGTACCCTCGACGTTCACACTGAATTCTACAGGAATACCGTTAGGGTCAAATGAGTAGATTGAGTGAATGAAGCCATGATTCACAACTTCGGAGACCCAGAATCCTGCTGCTTCCAGTTTGTCCTTCAATTCCCATAGCATGTCATCGGTTTCCACGCCGAAAGACACGTGATCGAATCCGAAAGGACCTCGTACAGGCGCACCGTGATCCTTTTCGGGCATTGGCTCCACACCCGGCCACTCGAAAAACGCGATCAAGTCGTTTGGCGAAATCTCGAAGAAGTAATGGCGGTACCCGGGGTTGCCGATGCCTGCCACCAGCCTCATCCCGAGGAGATCCCTCCAGAATCGAATAGTTCTGTCCATGTCACCGGTGGCCATGGCCAGGTGATTGATCCCGTTGTAGCGAATCATGGTCCCTCCTTTCCGAGACGCTTGACAGGCTGTGCTTCCACCCCAGGAGATTGTGGGGAACAAACGTCGCTCCTATCATAGCACAATACAAAGTCATTTCGGTGCAATGATGCGGGCGTGCCCGGCTGCAGCATGCATCTCTTGCCAAGATGGACGGCATCGTGATTGCGCTCGGGAGCAATGTCGTCTCACGCGTGTGTGACCCGTCCAACTCCAGGTCAGTTTAGGAGAAGATTGGCGATCGAATCCTCTGTAGCTCCTGTCGAGCGTAAAGGATAGCCAAGATTTTTCCCCAAAGTGCTTGACAACGCTTAAGAAGGCGTGTACGTATAAGGCTTTGGAATTCTTGCCGTCATTACGATCGACCCGGAATCAGGTCGACGGCCAAATCAGGACGTGAACATGTGAGTGCCGAGCCTTCTGTGGAGGCGTCAGGTGCGTCGCTCGACGCGAGCCGGACCTGTCGGGCGCTGCACTCTTCGTGGATGGGGCTTCAAGAGTTAGACGTCTCCGTTCAGAGTTGGCTGGGGACCGGCACAACGCAAAGGCAAAAGGCATGGGAGCCTCGCGGCAAGAAGGGGTCGACAGGGCGTGCCTTGGGAATCTCATTTCACAACAACTCGGAGGAGAATTGACTGGTTCTCTAATAGACTTGTTGGTGGACAACCGGTCGGCAGTAATCGATCGTTGGACCGATCTGATCTTCGACACGTATCCACCCGAGTCAAAGAAGTTCATGCAGAGCAAGAAAAACCGAATTACCAACCCGGTGGGGGCCTCTATCGAGGAGGGTGTGGACAAGCTCTTTGACTGGCTGGTGGGCGGTGAGAATGCGGACCTGAAAGAAATGTGCGGATTTCTCGACAACATAGTGAGAATCAGGGCCGTACAGGAGTTTTCCGCGTCTCATTCCATCGGGTTTGTATTTCTCTTGAAGACGGCGATTCGAGAGGTGCTGAAAGCAGAAATCCTGAGAGAACGATTGTTCGAGGATTTGTTGATGATCGAAGGCAGGATCGACGAGCTTGCGCTGCTCGCGTTCGACAACTATAGCCAGTGCCGGCAGCAGCTCCATGAAATACGTCTGATGGAGGTTCGAAACAGGACATCCAGATTGCTGGAACGGGCATGTCAAAAATATGGTATGCCGTCCGAGTGGTAAGCTCGGATGGGGCATATCAACAGCGATAGAAGTTGAGGTGGTGGTATGAATCCGTCTTTTTCCGTAATCACCGCCCTGGTAGCGGTGGTGGCGCTCGTGCTGGTGGCCATTCTGGGAGTGAATGCGACAGGGCTGAAGTATTTCTTCGGCGTCATCGTACCCTACGCGGCAATGGTCATTTTTGTGGTTGGAGTGGTATGGCGTATTTTGGCTTGGGCCAAGGTACCCGTTCCGTTCCGTATCCCAACCACGTGTGGTCAGGCAAAGTCCCTGCCGTGGTTCAAGGGGGCGTATTTTGATTCGCCCTGGACCACCCTGGGGGTGATCGGACGAATGGCCGCGGAGGTCCTTCTTTTCCGGTCACTTTTCAGGAATACCAAGGCCGAGGTCCGGGGAGGCCCACGGCTTGCCTTCACATCCGCCCAGTGGCTGTGGCTGGGAGGTATTCTGTTTCACTACTCGTTCCTCGTGATAGTGGTCAGACACTTCCGGTTTTTCATGGAGCCCGTTCCCCTAGTGGTGCAGATGATTTCCACCGTGGACGGCTTCTTCCAAATCCTTCTTCCCACACTCTTCCTCTCTGACCTGGCGTTTCTGGCAGCCGTTACGTACCTTTTCTTGAGACGAGTGGCTATTCCCAACATGCGATACCTCTCGCTCCCTGCGGACTACTTTCCACTCTTTCTCATCCTTGGTATCGGCATTTCCGGAGTGCTGATGCGACTCTTCTGGAAGGTGGACCTGCTCAGTGTCAAGAATCTGACCATGGGATGGGTGACGTTGCATCCGACGATCCCGGAAGGTATCGGAACGATCTTTTTTGTTCATCTGTTCCTTGTCAGTGTCCTGTTGGCGTATATCCCGTTCAGCAAGATCATGCACCTTGGTGGGGTTTTCTTGAGCCCAACCAGGAATCTTGCCAATACCAACAGGATGGAGCGATACGTGAATCCCTGGAATTATCCCGTTAAGGTTCACACCTACGAGGAATACGAAAACGAATTCAGGGAAAAGATGATTGAAGCCGGTATCCCGGTTGAAAAGGAGAAGCCATGAGCCTAGACAAGCTTCCGAAACCGGAAGATCTTTCTATAGACTGGACTCAACCGTCTGCCGGTTGGATGGATACCCCGACCCATTTTCGGGAAGGCACGTACAGTTATCCTGCAGCTCCCAAGAACCTTCGGGCAATAGGATGGCCCAACCCACGGGAATGGTCGGTCACGGACGATGATTGGAAGCTCCCGGAGGATTGGCACGACATCATCCTCAAAGGGATGAAGGAGAGGCTGGAGAAGTACCGGTCCTTCCGCCTCTTCATGGACATTTGCGTGCGATGCGGGGCCTGCGCGGACAAGTGCCATTTCTTCCTGGGCTCTGGTGACCCCAAGAACATGCCGGTCTTGCGGGCAGAGCTCATCCGCTCCGTGTACAGGAACGATTTCACCACGCTCGGCAAGGTGTTCGGGCGATTCATGGGCGCTCGCAAGCTCACGATCGATGTCCTTAAGGAGTGGTTCTACTACTTTTATCAGTGCACCGAGTGTCGCCGCTGTTCCGTCTTTTGCCCGTACGGTATCGACACGGCGGAAGTGACCATGATGGGGCGAGAGCTCCTTAACCTCGTCGGCTGTAACATCAACTGGGTGCAAGAGCCAGTGGCAAACTGCTACCGGACGGGCAACCACCTCGGCATACCCCCCCACGGTCTCATTGACATGTGGGAATTCATGGTCGACGACATCGAGGACATCACTGGCATACGGGTAAATCTGCCAGTCAACAAGAAGGGTGCTGAAATCCTATTCGTTACACCGTCCGGCGATTATTTCGCAGACCCGGGCACGTATACCTGCATGGGATACCTGATGCTCTTTCACGAGCTGGGACTCGACTACACTTGGAGCACCTACGCATCAGAAGGTGGAAACTTTGGACTTTTCACCTCCCACGAGATGATCAAACGGCTGAACGCCAAGATTTATGCGGAAGCCAAACGGCTAGGGGTCAAGTGGATCCTGGGAGGTGAATGTGGCCACATGTGGCGGGTTATCCACCAGTACATGGAGACCATGAACGGTCCGGCTGACTTCCTGGAAGAGCCTGTCTCGCCGATCACGGGAACCAAGTTCGAAAACGCGAAACAGACGAAGATGGTCCACATCACGGAGTTCACCTCGGACCTTATCAAGCACGGCAAGCTCAAATTGGATCCGAGCAGGAACGACAAGGTGCGATGCACGTTCCACGATTCCTGCAACCCGGCCAGGGCTGCAGGTTTGCTTGACGAGCCTCGGTACGTACTGAAAAACGTGGTGAACCATTTCTATGAGATGCCCCCCGACTCTATCCGTGAGAACACCTACTGTTGCGGTGGTGGAGCGGGACTTGGAAATGACGAAAACATAGACATGAGAATGCGTGGCGGCTTTCCCAGGGCAAACGCGGTCAGACGCGTGCGAGACAAGCATGGGGTGAACAGGCTGGTGTGCATGTGCGCCATCGACCGGGCCACCCTTACCGCGCTCATGCACTACTGGGCTCCTGATGTCGAGGTGGGCGGTATTCATGAACTGCTGGCCAACGCGCTCATCATGGAAGGTGAGCATGAGCGCACCGTGGATCTTCGTGGCGAGCCTTTGAAAGATGAGGACGAGGAGGAGTAAACCATGCAACAGCACGCTGGCAAGATCATCATCGGTATTCTCATCTTTCTGGGACTTGTGTTGTCCCCCTTTGTCTACAATGCTGCGACATCCCCGGCAGCACCGAAGCTCGAGGTGGGCACGCAGGAGAAGCAATGTGTGGAATCGACGCCGTACATGAAGGCCAACCACATGAAGATGCTGGACACCTGGAGGGATCAGGTGGTGCGGGAAGGTAAGCGGATATATGTGAGCTCCACCGGCAAGGAATACGTCATGAGCCTTCAAAATACGTGCATGAAGTGCCACACGACGAAGACGAAATTCTGCGATCGGTGTCACGATTACCTGGATGTTTCACCAAACTGCTGGGATTGCCATATCCCGCCGAAAGAGCAACAGCAACAGGCCGCAAGGAGTGATAAGTGATGGATACCACGAGAAGACGATTCCTGCAGATTGCCGGCCTCTCCGTGCTGGGCCTCGGCGCCACGCAGATATCTGACGCGGTGGCCGACTCTGCCACCACCAAATATCAGGTAGATCCCAAGGCTTGGACCGGTAAGCGATGGGCAATGGTTGTGGACTATCGGAAGTGCGCCAAGGCGAAAGAGGGGTGTGTGGACTGTGTCAACGCCTGCCACCAGGTTCACAATGTTCCACAATTCCCGAACCCGAAGGACGAGATCAAGTGGATCTGGAAAACCGCGTTCGAGCACGCTT
Source organism: Thermodesulfobacteriota bacterium (assembly GCA_040753915.1). Taxonomy (GTDB): domain Bacteria; phylum Desulfobacterota; class Desulfomonilia; order Desulfomonilales; family Desulfomonilaceae; genus JBFMDN01. Next base: position 57,287 of record JBFMDN010000016.1, read on the forward strand.
TCCCCGATGCAGCCGGCGGCGCCATGGAAGAATACCTGAAACAAAGCGTGAAGGGGACCCCTTTCATGGTCTTGTGCAACCACTGCGACAACCCCCCTTGCGTGCGGGTCTGCCCTGTGAAGGCCACATTCAAGCGTGAGGACGGGATCGTGATGATGGACTACCATCGTTGCATCGGATGCCGATACTGCATGGCAGCGTGCCCGTACGGCGCTCGAAGCCTGAACTGGAGGGATCCCAGACCTTTTATCAAGCAAGAAAATCCCGAGTATCCCACAAGGACCCGTGGCGTAGTCGAAAAGTGCACCTTCTGCTTCGAACGGCTCGCCGTGGGCCTCAAGCCCGCATGCGTGGAAGCGTGCAAGGATAAGGCTCTGATATTCGGAGATCTGGAAGATCCGAATTCCGAGGTCAGAGAGGTGCTCCGTAAGCACCCCACCATCCGCCGCAAACCCCAGCTCGGGACATTGCCGCAATGCTACTACATCGTGTGAGGTCGCTATGTGGGAAAAGGTTATACGAGGCAGCAGAGGTTACTATATCTGGATCCTCATCCTGCTCGGAATCATAGGATTCGGATTCATCCAATATCTCAAGCAGCTCCAGTACGGCTTGGGAATCACCGGCATGAGCAGGGACGTTTCCTGGGCCCTGTATGTGGGACAACTCACCTATCTAGTCGGTGTGGCCGCATCGGCCGTGATGGTCGTCCTTCCGTACTACCTGCACAATCACAAGGTCTTCGGCAAGGTCACAATCCTGGGTGAGTTCATAGCCGTCCCCGCTGTCATTATCTGCATTCTCTCGGTCACAGTCGACCTCGGTCGTCCGGATCGGGTAATGAATGTGCTGTTGCACCCCACGCCCAATTCGGTGCTCTTCTGGGATGTGGTCGTGTTGAACGTGTACATGTTTCTGAACATGATCGTGGGCTGGACGGTGTTGAGTTACGACAAACGGGGAGGGGTGCCCGTACCCTACTGGTGCAAGATCCTCATCTACATCTCCATCCCCTGGGCATTCAGCATCCACACTGTTACAGCATTTTTGTACGCCGGGCTCCCTGGACGCGGCTTCTGGCTTACCGCCGTTATGGCCCCCCGATTCCTGGCCTCCGCGTTTGCTGCCGGGCCGTCTCTCCTCATCCTCCTTGCTCTGTTCGTCAGGAAGGTATCCAGTTATGACGTGGGAGACGAGGCTATCCGGGGCGTGGCAAAAATTGTGGCGTACGCTATCGTGGCCACAATGTTTCTCTTTGGCTGCGAGCTCTTTACCGTGTACTATAGCCAGATTCCGGACCATAAGCTGCATTTCGAGTACCTTTTCTGGGGGCTGCACGGGCACAATGCATTCACGCCACTGTTCTGGGTCCACCTTATCGTGGCCATTTCGGCTATGATCCTCATGATCATCCCCGCAACCAGGAATAACCTGACCGTTCTTCCTATCGCGTGCGCGATGATATTCGTCTCCCTCTGGCTCGAGAAGGGCCTGGCGCTGATCGTTGTCGGGTACATTCCGAGCCCGCTGGAGCAAATCACTGAGTACGCTCCCACATTCACCGAATCGGCTATCACGCTCGGTGTGTGGGCTGTCGGAGCACTTGTCCTCACCCTCCTGTACAAGGTGGCCATTGGGGTCAAGGAAGAAGCAGCAGCCTAGAACGAAAATATCGTTTCCCCTTCTCTTCTGGTGTGATATGAGGACGATTCATCTTGACGAATCGTCCTCTTCTTTTTCATGAGCAGCTTGTTCGACAAAGAAAAGGCACAGATTCTTATTGATCGGGTTCTGCCACGCCTGACAGGGAATCTCGTGCGAGAAGGCCTGTCCCCGGAGCGAGCGTATGCACACGCCCTCGGCGAAGTCGTGCTGGCCCTGCTTCGCTCTGAGATGCCCGGCTCCCTCAATGCCTGCACCTGTGCTTGTGAAAGGCAACTAAGCCACCAAGTCCATGCCCCATCCCCCAATTCAGATTGCCCTCACGACTGGATTGTCGAGTCTCTGGGACGTGTCGCTCCCGGGGAAGTGGGCAAGCTCTATGAGCACGCGCGAGGATTCAGGGCGGAGGCGTACGGCGACAATGGAGAAATTCGGATATCGTCCTGTCCTGTGAGCAAGAGGAACCAGGGGCTCTTCTACACACCTGAAAGCGTGGTACGGTACATTGTGTCTAAGGCCCTGGATGCACTGGTTGTCAAGGATCCCCTGGACCTGCTAAACATCCGCATTCTCGATCCCGCGGTTGGCACCGGAATATTCCTCGTTGAAGCACTGAATCAACTCACCGAAAGAATTCTCGATGCCTGCCGCGGGAATGAATTTCGGATGAAGAAGATCCAGCAACTCAAGGAAAACGTCCAACGATTCGTCGACCCGCATGCCCTCAAGGCCGACCTGACCGAAAGAGTGGCATTGCGCATCCATCTCGTCAGAACCTGCCTCCACGGAGTCGACCTCGATCCCATCGCAGTGGCCGTCTGCAGGGCGGTCCTGGTGGCGGAGGCGGTGGAGGGTCTTCAGCAATCCTGCCTAGTTGAACCTCAAATACTGGTCGGCAATTCCCTGATCGGAGACGGGGAAAGGAGGCGCGGTGGTGATTCGGCCACGGATTCAAACTCCTATCATGCAGCAGCCTATTTCTGCAGAGAAGACCTGGATCCGGAGACTGTCGAGGCCTGGGCATATGGGAAGAAAGTTCTCCACTGGCCGATGAGCTATCCTGAAGTGTTCTCGGATCGTACCTCAGGATTCGACCTGGTGATCGGCAATCCGCCGTACGAGATCGTGTCCGTCAAAGAATCGGGGATAGAAGAGAGACAACGGGAGCAAGCCTATTTTCGTAAGGTGTATGGCACGTGCTCCGGCAAGATCAACACATATCGTCTGATGTTGGAGAGGGGGTTGATGCTGCTCCGGGAGGGAGGGGCTCTCGGGTTCATAGTCCCGGCCACCTTGCTTGCAGATTCGTCGGCAAAAAAGATCCGGAGGTGGCTCCTCGACCGGTCCCTGGTCCTCCAAGCGCTGGTGCTTCCAGAGCGAGCGCGCGTGTTCAGGGGCGTGACCCAGGCGTGTGTCATTCTTGTCGCTCGGAAAGGGGCCCGGACTGAGTCTCTGCGCGTGGCCTCATGGAAGGGAGAAAGGGACATTTCCCTCTGCAGAGAAGTGGAAATCCCTCGCACGCTCTTGAGCGAGACCGAATTCCGAATTCCGATCCTGAAGAGCAGTGAGGAAAAGGCACTTCTGGAAACCCTTGAAGTCTATCCGAAGCTCCGAGGGGGGGCCAGTGTCAACCCTGCCGGCCGGGTACACCAGGGGGAGATTAACATGACGGTGCACAGGAAATTCCTCTCCGCACACCCCACTGAGCACGTCCTCGTAAGGGGAGAGCATATTGAGCCGTTTCGGGTCGTGCATCCGTCGCCCGGAGGAAACAGGTGGGATTGGGTAGTGTCCGATTTTCTCGACGGGGACGGCCGCCCGAAGACGCGAGGAAGCCGGGGCTCCCCTTCGCACGGGTCAAGAACGCGAGGAGGGGATTACCCTCCCTGGCACTCGGAGAGAGTAGTCCTGGGAAGAGTCGTGAACATGGGAACGAAGAAGCGTCTCAAGGCGGCCCTGGTGGGGCCTGGCACCTTCCTGGGAGACATGACAAACTATCTTGATGACATAGCATTGCCGCGGGCATACCTGCTCGGAGTGTTGAACTCTCGAGTACTGAACTGGCGGCTAAAGCTGACGAGTACGAATAATTATCTCTCCGCCGAAGAGGTCGAGGCATTACCGATTCCCAGGTGCACGGCAGCCATGGAGCAGTCGCTGGATGCGCGGGAGATTGCTGCAACGCTGGACGGCCTGATTGCCGGTACAAGCCCTGCATCGTTGAGGGCCGCGGTCCTGATGCTTGATTCCGTGCTCTCCCACTGGGAGCCGCCGTACCGTGAGGCCGTGTTGGTGCGATGGATTGAGCGACTTGCCGAATTGCTCAGTGGGGAGGCCCGGTTCCTCGGGGGAAATGGGCGCGTCGCTGCGACGTTAGTCCTGGATGCAGCGGTTGTGCAGTTGTACGGGGCGTCATCGTTGGTGGGGGTGTTGGAAAACGACGGATGAAAAGGCGAGAAATTCTTTGAGGTAAGGGGGGACAGGGTACTAGTGGGCTGGCTCGAAGACCTCAAGTTTTTTTGTTGCATCTAGGATGAGAAATCAGGATAATATGCATTTAACTCACACATCCCCGCTCTCTTCGGGTCGCGACCGCCACCGGAACGCGTCACTAGGGATGGAGGATAAAAACCCGTAAAGGAGATAGTGACTTGTCCTCAATTACTATGAAACAGCTTCTCGAAGCAGGCGTGCACTTCGGACACCAGACCCGTCGCTGGAACCCGAAGATGAAGCCCTACATATTCGGTGCTCGCAACGGAATCTACATCATTGACCTGCAAAAGACCGTCCGCCTCTTCAAGAGGGCCTATTCTTTCGTTCAGGAAACCACCGCTTCAGGGAATAGCGTTCTCTTCGTCGGCACCAAAAAGCAGGCCCAGGAGGCTATCCAGGAAGAAGCCACTCGATGCGGCCAGTTCTATGTGAACAATCGCTGGTTGGGCGGAATGCTTACGAATTTTACCACGATTAGGCAAAGCATCGAACGATTGAACACGTTGGCAGCAATCCTCGAGAATCCTGCGGAAACCAATTTCACCAAGAAAGAGCTCGTAAACATACAGCGCCAGCATGACAAGCTCTACAAGAACCTCGCCGGCATTCGCGAGATGAAAAGACTTCCCGGAGCGGTGTTCATTGTGGACCCGAAAAAAGAGAACATAGCCGTCCAGGAGGCCCGCAAACTTTGTATCCCGATCGTGGCCATCGTCGATTCCAACTGCGATCCTGATGAAGTCGACTATGTCATCCCCGGCAACGATGACGCAATCAGAGCGATCCGCCTCTTTTCCTCGAGGATCGCTGACGCATGTATCGAGGGAAGGGCCGCTTACGAAGCCTCGCTCAAAGAAGACAAAGAAATCGGTGAAGGAGAAATAGCTGCCACCCCTCCCCCGGTAGCTGTCGCCGCTGCGGGAGCTGCTCCTCATGCTGACCTGAATGCAGCAGGTGCTGACCTCGATGAAACTGCCTCAGAAGAGGAGTACGAGGACGAAGAGGGAGACGAGGAAGCAGACGAAGAGGAAGCGACTCTGTAGGACTGCTTGGCGAAAATCTACAAGCGGTCGAAGTGAGCCGCCGATGCACCGTAGAGGAACGTCGCCGACGCTGTGTGGTGTTTCGAGTGCCCTCCGAGATCGATGTTCCACCTTTGAAACGTCATTTCGGTCGCTTCTTTTTCAGAGTAGTCAGGTTGGGCGTGCGAACCCGGGGCGCGGGAAGCCGGGCTGGTAATCCTGAAAGGTGTCGGCGAGGTTTCCAACATCCCCATTCGAGGGGCAGCCAGCATAACGCCGTAGGAAGCGGGGTCTGATGGCGCGAGATATCATGTTGAGCCGGCGGCAAACGAACGGATCGTCGAATTGAGAGATAGGAGATAAGGCATGGCAATTTCAGCACAGATGGTGAAGGACCTTCGAGAGAAAACCGGTCTTGGCATGATGGATTGTAAGAATGCCCTGGTCGAAACCAATGGAGATCTGGAAAAGGCTATCGAGTATCTGAGAAAAAAAGGTGCCCTGAAGGCGGCAAAGAGGGAAGGGCGTGCCACTACCGAGGGACGAGTCGGGTCGTACATTCATATGACCGGCAAGATCGGAGTGTTGGTCGAGCTCAATTGCGAGAGCGATTTCGTTGCTAAGACCGATGATTTCCAGGAGCTCCTGAAGGATCTGTGCATGCACATCGCAGCCAGTGCCCCGCGGTGGGTTTCTGCTGACGACGTGCCCGAAGACGTCTTGGCCAAGGAGAAGGAAATCTACATGACTCAGGCCAAGGAAGCCGGGAAGCCTGACAAGATGCTCGAGAAGATAGCGGAAGGTAAGATGAAGAAGTTCTTCTCGGAGGTCTGTCTCCTCGAGCAGCCGTTTGTCAAGAATTCCGACATGACAGTAGAGCAGCTCATAAAGGAGAAAATTGCCAAACTTGGCGAAAATATAACAGTGGGTAGGTTTGCGCGCATTCAGGTGGGCGTGAGCTAGCGGATATATGGAAAGACCTCATCGATATCGTCGGGCCCTCTTGAAGATCTCCGGTGAAGCCCTCGCCGGTGAGCGTGGGTTCGGGCTGGACGAGAAGGCTGTTTCCCGGATTGCCGGCCAAATAGCTCAAGCCTTTAGGCAAGGGCACGAAGTGGCCATCGTTGTGGGCGGCGGCAACATCGTGAGAGGTGCGGACGCAGCTTCCATCGGGGTTCCGTCACTCGTGGGAGATCAGATGGGCATGGTGGCCACGGTGCTCAACGCCATGGCCCTCAGGGCAGCTCTCGAAAGAGAGGGAATCCGGTCGCGCGTCATGTCCGCATTTCCGGTCGGCCGTTTCGTCGACACCTTTGACATGGAAGGTGCGCGTTCGGCTATTTCCAGTGGTACCATCGTAGTTTTCGCAGGTGGAACGGGAAACCCCTGTTTCACGACCGATTCCGCGGCGGCCCTCAGAGCTGTAGAGATAGAAGCGGACGTGATGATCAAGGCAACACAGGTCTCGGGGGTCTATGATAAGGACCCCCGGGCTCATCCCGATGCGGTTTTCTTCGAGTCTATCAGCGCCCAGGATGTGCTGGCTCGGCGGCTCGGAGTGATCGATGCGGCGAGTGTTGATATCTTGAGCCGCAAAAATATCCCCCTCCTCGTAATTGACCTGCACGCGGAGGGAAACATGGCCCGAGCATTGAGGGGCGAAAAAGTGGGGACCCTGGTTCGATGACCTCGAGCGGAGGAGCGCTCGCCCGAATAGCCTCCTGAGCCCCACGTTCAAACGTTCAGTCAAGCAGGATCTTGCGTGAGGGAATTATGATCGACGATGCACATGCAGAAATGGAAGCTTCCATGAAGAAGTCCGTGGACGCGCTCCGAAAAGACCTCAATCGGATTCGGACTGGCAGGGCATCTCTGGCACTCCTGGACGGCATCATGGTCGACTACTACGGCAGCTCGACGCCGATCAACCAGTTGGCGTCCCTCTCGATTCCTGAGCCGAGGCAAATCGTGATACAGCCATGGGATTCCCAGGCGATTCAGGATATCGAAAAGGCTTTGCACAAGTCCGAATTGGGGCTGACCCCCATGAACGACGGTAAAGTCATTCGCATCTCCCTTCCTCCCCTGACGGCGGAAAGGCGCAAGGAGCTCGTGAAGGTCGTCAGGAAGATGGGGGAAGAATTCAAGGTCCAGATCCGCAACCATCGTCGTGATGCGAACGATCTGCTCAAGGATCTGAAAAAAGAGAAGGAGATTTCCGAGGACGAGCAACGAAAGGGGCAGGAGCGCATTCAAAAGACCACGGATCAGTACATCGCCAAGGTGGACGAGGTCGTTGCGGAAAAGGAAGCGGAAATCATGGAGATTTGACAGGTTCGCCGCGTGTGCGGCGTGGCCCTGTGCGGATCGAATTCAGGGTGCGGTGATTCGCCCTCGCTGACGGGTAATCGTCGTCTCCGGAAAAAAGGGAGCGTATCTGGAATTTGGACACTGATTTTCCCCGTCACGTAGCGATCATCATGGATGGCAACGGTCGATGGGCACGCCGCCGGATGATGCCCAGGCTCGAGGGCCATCGTCAGGGGGCCAAAGCCGTCCGCAGAGCGGTCGAATTCGCTCGAAGGAACGGGATCGAGGTGTTGACCCTTTATGCTTTCTCGACGGAAAATTGGCGTAGGCCTCACACCGAAGTCACCGGTCTGATGAGGCTCCTCAATCAATTTATTGACAGCGAGCTCGAAGAGCTGCATGCCAACGACATCCGCCTCAAGACCATCGGCGATCTGGGCCGGTTACCTGCCCATGTGGCGGCCAAGATTAGCGCTGCGAAAGAGAAAACCGCTTCCAACACATCCATGACCCTGAATATAGCGCTCTCGTACGGGGGCAGAGAGGACATCGTTCACGCTGCTCTGAAGCTTGCCCACGCTCTGCAGACAGGAGAGATCGTAGAACAGGACGTGACCGAGGAAGTTCTGGCCCGTTTCCTGGATACACACGATATTCCCGATCCCGATCTGCTGATTCGTACCGGAGGCGAGGTGAGGATAAGCAATTTTCTCCTCTGGGAATGCGCGTACGCGGAGCTCTATTTCACGCCCGTGCTCTGGCCCGATTTCGATGACAACACGTTTATGGAAGCCGTCGAGGCCTATAGGGGAAGGCAGAGGCGCTTCGGGATGACCTCCGACCAAGTGGAGGCGAGGAACGGGGCCATCTGATGCTGCGTGATCGAATCATTTCCGCAGCGGTGGCCATTGCAATACTTGTCCCGGTCCTTGCTTTCGGCGGGGTGATCGGGGTGACCGTGGTGGTCGCCGTTTGTGCGACTATAGCTGCATTCGAGCTGTCCAGGAACCTCTCTTCCCTCAAGGTCTCCCCCGGCAGGGAGCTGACCTTGGCACTCTGCATAGGAATAGCCCTCGCATTTTCCTGGTTGCCGGCGCCCGGCATCCCGGCCCTGATAGTCCTGTTGCCGCTGCTGATACTGCTCTTGCACCTGTTTCTCTACAACGTCATCGACCAGACAACCGAGTCCGCTGCACACATGGCCTTGGTGACTTCTTACGTGGCGGTTCCACTCGCGCATGCCATTCTGCTCCGACGACTGGACATGGGGGTTGCGTGGGTCTTCTTCGTTCTTGTGGTCATTTCTTTGGGTGATGCGGGGGCCTATTTCGCGGGCAAATACTGCGGAAAGCACCATTTCTCGAAACGAGTCAGCCCAGCCAAGACCGTAGAAGGACTGTTCGGGGGGGTTGCGGGCTGCGTTGCGGGCATGCTCGTCATGAAGCTGGTGGCTCCAGCGATGGGATCTCTCCCCGCCCTTTTCTGGGCAGCCGTATTGCTGGCGATCGTCGGGCCGCTGGGAGACCTTACTGCTTCTGCCCTCAAGAGACGGTTGGGAGTCAAGGACTTCGGCACACTTATGCCGGGGCACGGCGGCATCCTGGACAGGGCGGACGCGCTCATCATGGGTTTTCCTGTCCTCTATTACTATCTCACCCTCACCGGTATTGCGGTTCCCGCATGAAAAGGATATCTGTACTCGGCTCGACTGGCTCCATAGGTATCCAGACTCTGGATATCGTGAGAATCCATCCGGATAGGCTCCAGGTCTCAGCCCTGGCAGCGGGTCGCAACGTCGACCTTCTCGAGAGGCAGGTTAGAGAGTTCCGCCCCACACTGGTATCGTGTTCAACCGAGGAGGCAGCAGCAGAGCTGGCAGCGAGGGTGGCAGACATCGGTGTTGAAGTGGTGCCCTCCGCGGAAGGGCTTCACCGTGCAGCGACCGCTTCCGATGCGGAGTTGGTGGTGGGAGGGCTACCCGGAAGCGTGGGACTCAGACCCACGTTTGCGGCCGTGGCAGCGGGCAAGCACATCGCCCTGGCCACCAAGGAAGTCCTTGTCATGGCAGGGGACCTTTTCATGGCCGCTGTCGCAGATGCAGGTGTCAATCTCATACCGGTGGATTCTGAGCAGTCCGCTATATTCCAGTGCCTGCGAGGGAACGGAGACGCACCCGTTGAGCGCATAATCCTTACCGCGTCGGGCGGTCCATTTCGGAATCTTACTATGGACGAGATGGAGCGAGTGACGCGCGATCAGGCGCTGCGTCACCCGAGATGGAAAATGGGTGCAAAGGTGACCGTAGATTCAGCCACCCTTATGAACAAGGGACTTGAAGTTATAGAGGCGCGTTGGCTTTTCGACGTACCCGGCTCCCGCATCCAAGTGGTCATTCACCCCGAAAGCATTGTCCACTCCATGGTGGAATTTCGTGACGGCTCGATCCTTGCGCAACTGGGCGCTACCGACATGAGAATTCCCATCAGTTACGCCCTGGCCTTTCCGGAGCGGATCGAATCGGGAACCGCGCCTGTCAGCTTTCCTGCCTTAGGCTCTCTGAATTTTCACGAGCCGGACATGGAGAAGTTCCCCCTACTGAAGATTGCGTACCAGGCGCTGGAGGCGGAATCCGCGTCCATCATCGTGAACGCCGCGGACGAAGTGGCTGTGGAATTGTTCCTCCAGGGACGTATCCCGTTTCATTGGATTTCCCGCATAGTCCTGGAAGCCCTCCAAAGGATCGAGCTCATCAGAGTGACCACGCTGGACGAGGTGGAAGCGTTTCACGAACAGGTCACTGCCCGCGTGGAGAGCGATTGGTCCGAATGGCTCCGCTGATTTATTCCAGCACGATGTGAAGTGAAGCTTCTTTGAGACAGAGTCCTTAGCACGAGATTTCACATAGCGGTTGCCAAGAATAATCGCCGTTTCTCCTCCTCAACACTGACGGGCGAGACGAAACTGTCTCAGAACTCGGGACACACCGAACATCGTAGCACGATTGAGCGTCGATGTGTGGAAAGGTACCCTCACCCCAACCCTCTCCCAGAGGGAAAGCGAGCCTAAGGAATCCCCTCTACCCCGCTTTGGGGGAGAGGGTCAGGGTGAAGGGGTGTGCCACGATTATCACGGACTACAGGCTTTTGAGACACTTTCAGACTTTGGTTCGGTAGAACGGGTGTCTCGCCCGTTGGTTCGGACATTACTATGAGCAGCCGCGATAACAGGCAGTAGCGTTCTGGCCCCACGTGTTGGCCGGCGGGCCGAGATCTCCAGTTCCTGATCTCGACCTGCCGTATCGAGCCCCTTTTCAATGGGAATTGGCAAAGAAACGGTTGTACGCGTTTACATATGCCCGTGCGCTGGCTTCCACGATGTCCGGGCTCGTCCCGATACCTGAATAAACGGTGTTCTGGATTTCAACCCTGACCATAGCTTCTCCCAGGGCATCTTTTCCCATGGTGACTGCCTTCAGATCATAGTCCTTGAGGATTCCCTGCTGTCCGACGATGCGGTCGATACAGGCGAACACGGCATCCACGGGACCGTTGCCGGCCGCCGCGTCTCTGAGTCTTTCCCCTTCCTTGGTCAGGGTGACTGAAGCCAAAGGCACCATAGTGTTGCCGCTCATGATTTGGAGGCTCTCAAAGGTAAATGTTTCCGGTATCTTGGTCAATTCGATCTCCACAATAGAGCTGAGATCCTGACTCCCTATCTCCTTCTTTCGATCAGCCACGTTGAGGAAACGGCGGTACACTCGCTCGAACTGTTCCTCTTCCAAATTGAATCCCAGGTCCTTCAAACGGTGGCGGAGAGCCGCTCGTCCGGATCTGGCAGTAAGCACTATCTTATGTTGGCGAATGCCCACATCTTCGGGCCTCATGATTTCGTACGTGCGTCTGTCCTTGAGAATGCCATCCTGGTGAATGCCGGACGAATGGGCAAATGCGTTGGCACCCACGATTGCCTTGTTCGGCTGCACAGGAATGTTCATGAGTCGACTCACCATTCTGCTGGTGCGGTAGATCTCTTCGGTTCGGATGTCGGTATGAGCGCCGTAAGAATCATGGCGAGTCCTGAGAATCATCACGATCTCTTCGAGGGAAGCGTTGCCTGCACGTTCGCCCATACCGTTGATGGCGCATTCCACCTGGTCCGCGCCATTCTTCACTGCTGCCATACTGTTGGACACTGCCATGCCCAGATCGTTGTGGCAATGGACACTGAGGATAACGTTGTCCAGAGCCGGGACGCTCTCTTTGAGCCGACGGATGAGGTCGCCGAATTCTTCGGGAACGGCGTAGCCCACTGTGTCCGGGATATTGATTACGGTCGCGCCCGCGTGGATTGCGGCCTCTACTACACGACAGAGGTACTGGAAATCGGTCCTGGAAGCGTCTTCAGTGGAGTACTCGATATCCGTGCAGTAGCGTTTGGCGTACCGCACCGCGTCCACAGCCATCTCTAGGGCGCTCTCACGGTCTCGTCCAAGCTTTTTTCTGAGATGCAGGTCTGAAGATCCCAGGAACACATGAATTCGCGGGCGCTCGGCTGCCTTCACGGCTTCCCAGACCGCGTCGATATCCTCCCGCACAGCCCGTGCGAGGCCCGCAATGACCGGCCCTTTCACTTGTTCGGAGACCGCCTTTACCGCTTGGAGATCCTCGGGGGAGGAGCACGGAAAACCGGCTTCGATGATGTCAACGCCCAATTTCGCCAATTGCTGAGCGATTTCCAGCTTCTGCCTCTTGTTGAGCTTCGCACCTGGCGCCTGTTCCCCATCTCGCAAGGTGGTGTCGAATACATGGATTTTGCGACTCATTTTGAGATCCTTTCTCTTTTCAGTAATAAATTCCTGATCTTTCAAATCCCATAGGTCAGAACCGCCTATGCAGTTACGTAAATCCGGTAGTCCAGCAAGCCCCATGACTCACCACCTCCTTTCAGATCGCGGGATTCTCGAGTCAGCCCAGAAAAAGAAAAAGGCCATGGGGAGGACCCCATGGCCTTTGATCTTTCACGAGATTACTACTCTTTAGGTTACCCGCTCAGGAAAGGCATGAGGTCCCCGTGCCGTAAACGATAGGCTAAGTAGAAGGAGGAGGGACAACAACATGACCAATCCTTGTGCCTGCACACGTCAGGCGTCTCTGTAACGATGGCGTCTTGTACTGCCAGCGGCTCTAAACCGCCGGCCATCTTCCCAGGCTCCACAGCGATGCGGCCGTGAAGCCCGACGCGTGTCTTCCTGAGTGAATACCACAGGAGGCAGAAAAAAGGCAACCCCCAAAGTTGCCCTTTGCTCGCGGGGGGAAGCTGTTGCTCCGACGAGAGCGATCGCACTGCTGCATCCCTCCGCCTATCGGGTGGCAAATAGCCCATTCGGGTGATTTTTTCACGCTTCGCGCATGATATGCTATAGTAGAGCGCATGCAGAATGGGGTTAAGCTGTTGACTCGCGAGAAAGACGACCGGACCGGTTGGAATGACCGTCGTGGGAGAACCGGAGTAGAGGAAATGATTCAACTCAACAATGCAATGGAAATATTCAAAATCCTGCCGAGGACCAATTGCAGAAAGTGTGGAGTTCCCACATGCCTGGCGTTTGCTGCGGCGGTTTTCAAGGGTGAGAAGCGTTTGGAGCAATGCCCGTATTTGGACAGGAGCGCCCGCGAGATGTTCTGCGTTGCGAACGCCGATTCCAGGACGCTGGAGCGCGAAGAGCAGCAGGCCTTCGAACAATTGCGACGTGAGGTGTCGGGCATCGATCTCGCGGCTTCAGCCGAGAGGCTGGGAGCTTCCTTTTCGGGAGACAAACTGACGATCAAGTGCCTTGGAAAGGACTTTCATGTTGACACCGAGGGGAACGTTACCTCCATCTGCCACGTGCACGGATGGATCACCATACCGATCCTCAACTATGTGATATCGTGTGCTGGGAAGCCTGTTTCCGGAAACTGGGTGCCAATGCGCGAGCTGAAGAACGGGGCAACATGGGCTCCCCTGTTCTCCCAGCGATGTGAAAAGCCGTTGAAGCAGGTTGCCGACGCCCACACGGATCTCTTCGAATACATGATCCACATCTTCAGTGCAAAATCGGCTCCCAAAGCCTTTGATTCAGACGTTGCCGTTGTCTTGTACCCCCTCCCCAGGATTCCGATGCTCATTTGCTATTGGAAGCCTGACGGCGGCATGGAGTCATCCCTGAATGTATTCTTCGACGACACCGCTGAGCAAAACCTCATTATCGATTCCATTTACAGGCTCGCGGCTGGGCTCGCGATCATGTTCGAGAGAATCGCGATTACCCACGACGAAAAGGTGTGATCATCCCGCAGCGATCGATGGTCATGCGCATCTCGGCCCAGGCCCCTGCGGGGCTTCCGTCAGCGGGTGCTCAGCGCACTCCCCCGCCGATGCTTACTGGTCAGCCTTGCATTACTCATTTTGAGACCAAACGATTCTTGTTTTCTCATCTGCGGGAATCTGCGTAATCTGCGGATTAAACTCTTCCATGACTTCGAACACTGTGAAGAATTCATCCGCCGATGTCGACAATGACTCAGTTGTGACCTGGCTTCTCCTTCGTGCGTTCGATTCCCAGCCGTTTCTTGAGCTCCCGCTTCAGAATCTTGCCCGACGGACCTTGCGGAAGGGAATCGACAAACTCCACCATGCGGGGGGCCTTATATTTGGCGATGCGGCCCTTTACGAAATCTATAATCTCCTGCTCTGTGGCGGTCTCGCCCGTCTTTAACACGACAAACGCCTTGGGAATCTCGCCCTTCAGTTGGTCGGGTACCCCGATAACAGCGGCGAGCGCCACTTTGGGATGGGAATACAGGACCTGTTCGATTTCCGCGGGATAGATGTTGGTCCCGCCCGTGATAATTAAATCGTTCTTGCGGTCGACCAGAAAGAGGTATCCATCCTCGTCCAGGTATCCCAGGTCCCCGGTATGGAACCACCCGCCTCGATAGACCTTCTCGTTGATTTCAGGACGCTTCCAGTAGCCGTGAATCGAATGAGTGTCGCCTCGTTCTACTACTTCTCCGATTTCCCGTGGAGGCAATTCCTCGCCGGAATCGGACACTATTTTGACACTCGTGCTGGACAGTGCAGTGCCCACCGAATTTTCCTTGCGAATTCCGCTGAGAGGATTAAGGCAGGTATAACCGCTGGATTCCGTCTTTCCGTATCCGCACAGATGGACAGTGCCGAAGGTCCGTTCTATCTCTTGTACGAGGCTTGCAGGACAATGGGCACCGGAAGAGTTTGTCACACGCAGTGATCGCACGTCATCCTTGCTCTGATCGTACTCCAGGAGCAGATAGGAAAACATCGTTGGGGTTCCGGCGAAAAAGGTGCACTTGTACCGAGCGATATGGTCTAATACTTTACGCGCGTCAAAGCGCTCTAACATAACTAACGTTGCAGCCGTAGCCACGGCGGACATCATCACAACGTTCATTCCGTAACTGTTGAACAAAGGCAGCGCACACAGCAGACGATCGTCCCGACTGAGCTTGTTGCATGAACATCCGCCGCGCAGGTTAACCATGACTGTCCGGTGTGTCTGGGTGGCTCCTTTGGGGTGTCCAGTGGTACCAGAGGTGTACAAAATGATCACAATGTCATCGAGATGAGCGTCGTCCAGAGGGGCTGCATCGTTATCGAAAAGGAGGTCTTCAAGTCTCTCGACATCAGCACGCTGTTCGTTGTCGTCTACCGCTATGAGTTCCAGATCGGGGAGGCTCTTGATCGATTCTGCGTCTCTCTCCCACAGATCTCTTTCCGTCACGATCCCCCTGGCCGCGGTGTCTTTACCAATGTGCGTTATCTCGTCGTGTCGATAGGTAGCGTTCACCGGCACAGCGATCATTCCGGCCTTGATTATGGCGAAATAGGTAATCACAAGCTTCGGGGAGTTCTGCATGAAAACCATCACTCGATCGCCACGGGTCAGTCCGCGAGAGAGCAACCCGTGGGCGAGCCTGTTTGCCTGACGGTTCAATTCTGCATATGTTATTTGCATACCGTCAAATATAATGGCGGTTCTTTCCGGTTCATGGCGGGCCACGCCCTCAAGCATTTCTCCTATGGTTTGCATTCTTGGTATCTCCTCCAAGTCGGCCTCTTGATAGTAAGCGCAGCAAATCTGGCACGAGAGGGCGCCTTCTGTGCTTAAGGCGCTCGAGATATTACTAAACTCAATACAGTTTCTATTTCACGAGAAGGTGAGGCAGAAAAAGTGAGAGCGCAGGAAAGGCCACTACGATCCCAAGGCAAATCACCAGTGCCAGCAGAAACGGAAATGTGCCCTTAAAGATCGTTTCAATAGGAACCTCCTCCGCAATACCTTTCACCACAAAGACGTTGGCTCCTACGGGAGGCGTAACCACCCCGATTTGACTAACCAACACCACTACCACCCCAAAATAGACCGGGTCATACTGGAGCTGAAGGACGATGGGATACAAAATAGGGATGGCGAGAATTACCAGCGCCATAGCGTCGATAAAGCACCCTCCGACGAGGAAGATCCCGCAAAGAATCGCCATGATCCAGCCCGGCGAGTACGGTAGACCGCCCACCCAGCTCGATATCGCTGTAGGGATAGTGGATACGGCCATGAATTTTCCGAAAACCGTGGCCCCTGCGATGAGAAAGAGGACCATACATGCCGTGCGCAGCCCTTGTCTGGTTGCGTCGATAAACTTCCTCCAGGTTAGTTCACGGCCAATGAGCCCTATGAGTAGAGCCCCCCCAGCGCCGACTCCTGCGGCCTGGTTAGGGCTGAACCATCCCAGGAACATACCACCGATGGAAATGAGGAAGAGGACGAAGATGTCAGTTACGTTCCACAGAGCCCGGATCTTCTCCGTGAAGCTGGCGGGGAAACCTGCAGGCGCTTGTTCGGGATTGCACAGCGCGAGAATCATCACGGTCACGAGGAAAAACACTGTGAGGATAATCCCAGGGACTATTCCCGCTGCAAATAATTCGCCAACGGATTGCTCCGTGAGAATCCCGTAAACAATGAAGATTGTGCTCGGAGGGATAAGGAGACCTATAGAACCTGTGGCAGCCACCGATCCCGTGGCCAGTCCGTCACCGTAGCCGTAGCGTCTCATTTCCGATAGAGCCACACGCCCTATCGTGGCTGCGGTGGCCGTGGCGGATCCACAGATAGCCGCGAAACCACTACAGGCAAGGACTGTGGCAAAGGCCAGTCCTCCCGGAACTCTCCCCGCGAGCTTGTACGAGGAATCGTACAGACGCCTGCTCATACCGGACGCAAAGGCAAACGATCCCATAAGAACAAATAAGACTATCACGCTCAAAGGATAGAAGGAAAGCTGACTGAAGATGTCACGCGTGAGCAATGCCAGCCCTGACTCGGGCCCTACCACATAACTGAAGCCGACAAACCCCACAATGGCCATGGCAAAGGCCACAGGCATGTCCAGCATAAACAACACCAGCAAGAAAACAATTCCCAAGAGGCCCACTGTTACCGGTTCCATGGCGCTGTCATCTCCTTGAGCGAATCGACCAGGTCACACAACATCATCATTGCAGTAGGCACCATGGCCACGGCAAACGCGTACACAAATGGAGCAACGGAGATCTTCACGGTGCCCGTTACCTCGTGGGCCAGCCTGAGCTGGCTTCCGTAACGGAATCCCTCCCAAATTATGAGGACAAACATTAGGAACCCGAGTAGAGAAGTCAGCACACGGACCCCTGCCTGCGCGCGAAGCGGCAACCGCTGCACGAACATCGCCACGCTGACGTGGCCCCGATCTCGCTGCGTAGCTGCCACGACAAACGCCATCGTGGCAGCTTGTACGAGACTTACGATCTCTGTGGAGCCGGGAACCGGGAACCCGAAAAGCTTCGAGCCCAGTACGTCCAAACAAATAATACCTACCATGGCGAGAATTCCGAATAACCCGATGAATTCCCCGCATTTGCCCAGAAAATTTGCGTAGCTGCGAATAGTGCCCATAGGACGGCGCTCCATGTGAATGTATGGCGATACCCCACGGTATAGGGAAATTCAGGGTCCCCGGCAGGACGTGCTATTCCAGGTATGGGGACTTGACGCCCTTTTCAGCCTGTTCTTTCGTCAGGTCGGTGACAGTCTTTTGAGCAAATCCAATGCGCTCTTCTGTGGTCTTAGCATCGAATCCTTTGGAAACCATGTCTTGCGTATACGTTTTCAACACCGGCTGCACTGCTTCGACCCACCGAGCAGCCTCATCGTCTGATAGCTGAATCAATTTTCCTCCCTTGCTTTCGAAGAACTCCCTGCCTTCAATATCAATCTCATTCCATCCTATGGCATGTCTATCGATCCACTCGGCGCTCACCTCATCAAATACCTTCTTTATGTCCGAGGGGAGCGCATTGTACTTGTTCTTGTTCATGACAACGAAAAAGGTATAGACATTGCCGACCTTCCAGCAATTGGTCGCGAACTTCGCCACTTCGCCGGTTCGCCATCCCTTGAGCATCTCCATAGGACCCATCACACCTGCGATGACGTGGCGGGATAGCGATTCGTATGCTTCGGCCATGTCAATCGGCCGCGATGTCGCGCCTAAAGCTTCAACGGTGTCCGCAATGCGGCCGGTGCCTCGAATGGTAAGGCCCTTCAGATCCTCGAGCTTTTTCACCGGAACTGAAGCGGTGTAGATGATATTGGGTCCGCATGCGTGAAAATATAACATGTGTGCCTTTTCGAAGCCCTTGGGTTGATATTTCTTGTAGAACTCGTTCACCATTTTGGTGCTTACCCAGCCGCTCGGGCATCCGAAAGGAAGATCGCAGAGCTCCATTTCGGGAAATCGACCACGAGTGTACGCGAGGTTACTCATGCCGATGTCTGCTATCCCCTGAACGACTCCGTCAAATACCTGAGGGGCTTTGAGCAGGGTGCCGCCCGCGAAGTAGGATATCTTCACCCTCCCGTTGGTACGCTTTTCGATTTCCTGACAAAATTCCGCCCCAAGCTTGGCCATCCGATGGGTCGGAGGAAAGTAATTGTTGTAGGTGAGCTTGATTTCCGCTGCGGTCGCGACCTCAAAGACTCCTCCGACGATCACGCCGAGCATGGTCAACAGAGTACAAACGGTTAACATCCCCTTGGTCATACCTACCCCCTGCGCTGCTGATGGCCGGTGACAGTGCGTTGACGTTTGTACCCCTTCATGGAGCTCCCAGCTCACAAACGACTGAACACCGGCGATGCTAAAGCAACTACTTCACTGCTGATCTCGGGTCCGATCGATGCAAACCCTGCGAAGTCTCACCGGCACGGTAAGCAGGGGTTACGGGGCGAGATAGCCCAATTCCCCGCTAATACGTTCCGCAGCTCGGCAGACAGATTCCAGTACTCGCTGAACGGATGCTTGATCGTGCTGGGCCCCGAGAATCGCCACCCCAACTGCCGCCACTACTTTTCGCGAATAGTCTTTGATGGGCGCGGCTATCCCGATTACGCCGTCTACCGCCTCTCCATATTCGACAACGTACCCGTCCTGGGCTATTTGACTTAACCTTTTCTTGAGCTCCTGAGGGTCGGTAATCGTGGTACGAGTAATCGCTTCGAGCCTGTGCTCCCGAAGCAGCTCGTCGACGGCGACTTCGGGAAGGGAAGACATGAGCACCATTCCCAGCATCCCGTAATGCGGAGCACGACGCCACCCGATCTCGGAACTAATCCGCACGGTTCCGCCTCCGTCACGTTTGTCCACGTAAACAAGCTGCCCCTCCATGAGAACACCGAGGAGCACGGTTGCAGACGTCTCCTGCTGGAGTCGCGTCATGTGAGCAGACGCTGCGTCACGTAACGAAAATGAGGAATAGACCACGGAACCAAGGTCAAAGAGCCGGATACCGAGCGAGTAGCGGCCCGATTCGTTTACACCGAGATATCTTCGGGCAACCAGTGCCGATGCCAGGCGCAGAGCCGTGGACTTGTTCAAGCCGGTTCTGGAGCAGATCTCCGTCAGGGATAGCTCACGATTCTTGAAATCGAAGCAGTCCAAGATGTCCAGAGCTCGCTCAACGACTTGAACGTGATACACTTTCTTATCCGAAAGTGCTCTTTTTGCCATCTCAATCCCTGCCTGACGGTCGAGACGTTTAACGTGGGTTTCGTGTGAAAATGGGGCTCAGTATATCTTAAGCTGCGGGCATCTCTCGTCTTGTGCCGGTGGACCCGCTGCCCAACGTGTGGGGATTTTTCCAGGTTAGCGTAAAGCTCACCGTGTAGGTGAAGGAGTGCCGATCGTTATCTTCGAATCTGGAGTTTCACCAGATGAAACTAAGTTGCATTGAATGAAAGCATACCAAAGGCAAATAACCTTGTCAATAACTTTTTGCCCCGAGAACACCTGAAAAACTGATTGACATATCAATCAACACCGTGCTACCTCTCTCACATGCAACACGCCTCGCCGTCAACTGAAACGAGAAAAGACAAGGAAGCTGTCATCTTCGATGCAGCATGCAAAGTGATCCGCGACAAAGGGTTTCACCAGGCGAGGATCACGGACATAGCTCAGGAGGCGGGCATCTCCTACGGACTGGTTTACCACTATTTCAAGAGCAAGGCGGACCTGTTCGACGCAATCCTCCAGGAGTGGTGGTCAGGTCTGTTTTCCATGATGGACCAGTGGGACAGCGAATCGGCAAGCATAGAAGATAAGCTCGGCGGCGTTGTCCGCTATTTCCTGGACCAGTACGAAAAGCGGCCCGATCTCGTCCACATATTCATTACCGAAATTTCTCGGTCGCTCGCAAACCTCACCCCGGCAAGGCTTGAATGGTTCAGGATATTCATGGGCCGGATCGAGAAAATCATCGCACAAGCTCAGGACGCCGGAGTTTTGCGTAACGATGTCAGAGCTACCTACCTCACCTATATATTCCTCGGGGGCATCGAGAGCTTCGTGTCCGTCATGGTTTTCGAGAACCGGCCCCTTAAGGGACGAGCGCAGAAGCAGCGCATCGCAACAGCCCATCTGGAGATCTTTTTCAACGGAGCGAGGCCCGTAAAGGCCTGAGAGTCTATTCCTCCGCGACAGAGGGAGCTGCCATGGACTTTGCCCTGACCGAAGAACAGCTCATGTTCAAAGAGCAGGTGTTAAAATTCGCGCGCAAGGAAATCGCACCACGGGTGCAAGAGTACGAGCTCAAAGGTGAGCTCGACTGGGAATCTTGGAGAAAGCTCGGTGAATTCGGTATCTTGGGGCTCCACTTCCCCGAAGAGCTTGGCGGGAGTGGCGCGGACGTGGTCACATCGGTGCTCGCTGCCGAGGCCCTCGGCGAAGCTGGAGTGGACGGTGGTCTCACCCTCAGCTATGGAGCGCACACGTATTTGTGTGCGGATACGATCTTCTCCCACGGTACGGAAGAACAAAAGCGCACGTATATCCCGAAACTTGCATCCGGAGAATGGGTGGGGTGCATGGGCCTTACGGAGCCGGGAGCTGGGTCGGATGTGGCGTCGCTCAGGACCAAAGTGGAGAAGAAGGGAGATACCTGGGTCCTCAACGGCTCCAAGATGTTCATCACCAATGGCGCCATTGCAGATGTGGCTGTTATTTACGCCAAGACAGATCCTTCTGCCGGCCACGCTGGTATGTCCGCGTTCATCGTGGAAAAAGGTACGCCCGGCTTCTCCGTGAGCAGGAGCCTCAAGAAAATGGGGGTCCGCACTTCGCCTACCTCGGAGCTGATCTTCGATGAGTGCGTCATTCCCGAGACCAATCTCCTGGGCCAAGAGGGAAACGGCTTCCTCATGGCCATGCGGACCGTGGAATGGGATCGCAGCACATTGCTCGCCCCCTTTCTCGGGGCCATGTCCTACCTCATCCAGAAATGCAGCAAGTATGCCCTCGAGCGGGTTCAGTTTGGCAAGCCGATCGCCCACTTTCAGGCTGTCAAACATCGGTTGGCGGACATCAAAATCTTTCTCGAAGCAGCCAGATCTCTTGTCTATCGCATAGCTTGGTGCAAGGACCAGGGCAAACCTCTGAACCATCTGGAAGCGGCTGTTGCAAAGCTCTTCATCGGTGATTGGTCCCTTGGGCCCACTAACGACGCGATGCTCATCATGGGGGGATACGGGTACTGCCACGAGTACGATGTGGAGCGGGTATTCAGAGATAGCCGTCTTGCTCCTATCGGCGGAGGCACTTCCGATATTCAGAAAATTCTCATATCTCGCCTTATGTGAGGGACGCGATGAACTTCGAATGGACCGATCGGGATCGAGAATTGAAGGCCCAGGTGAAAAGGATCTTCGATGAACGGGCTCGCAAAGAGCTGGATGTGCTCGAGGACGAAGGGACCGAGGCAACGATCAAGGCCGTTACCCGCCGCTACCTCACTTTGCTCGCTGAAGCCGGATACCTTACCCCTGGAGTTGGTCCCCAGCGCCGCGAAGAGACCCTCGGGCTGATGGCCATCCAGGAGGAGCTTGCCCAGATCTCGGGATCGCTCTTCCTATCCGTGGAAGTGACGGCCAGGATGTTTGCCGGTATTGTAAAGGGTTTTGGCGACCCATCAAGAACAGGTGAGGTGACGGAAAGAGTCCAGCGAGGTCAAGCCATTGGCGCCGTTGCGGTTTCCGAGCCGTCCAGGCCCGGGTTTTCCGGCAGCATGTACACCCGGGCGCGATCCGATAAGGGCGGCTACGTGGTGAGTGGAGATAAGGATTTTGTCACGAACGGTCCCATAGCCGATTATCTCGCAGTGTTCGGTCGAATTGAAGACAAGCTGGCGGTTTTTCTCGTCGAGCCAGGGGATGACGGACTCTCCATGAGCCCGAGACTCAAGACTCTTGGGTACAACGGTCTCGCTGTGTGCAGCTTGAAGCTCAACGAGGTTTTGTTACCCTCCGATCGGGTCCTGGGTCCGTTCGAAAACGACGCTGCGCTGGATTTCGTACGTCTCACTGAGAACTTCATTCTTTGCGTAGCTTCCCTCGGACTTATGCACAGGTCCATTTTCTCGGCCAAAGCGCATGCTGCACGGCACGAGCGCGAGGGCAAGTCGGTGATTGCACATCAGGAGGTCCGATTCAAGCTTGCGGAGATGCTTACACTTCTCCAGAGCTCGCAGCTTCTCACGTACCGGGCTGGCTGGCTGTACGGGAATTCCGATCGGGAGGCAGCCACGGTAGTGCATTGCGCGAAGGTCTTCACTGCAGAGGCAGCCGAACGAGTATCAGGGCTCGCCTTGCAGATCATGGCGGGCCAGGGATACCTCTGGGGAAACGCGGTAGAACGCTGCTACCGGGAAGCCAAGTACGCTGCTCTGGCAGGAACTACCTCCGAACGAGCCCGAATGTCTATCGCTGACGATCTCCTTGCACGGTACCGGTGACCACATTCTGCGCGTGCGACGTCGTCTGTGCGAAAACGCGCTGATTCTTACATCATGGGTGTTCCTCTATGGAAATGATCAAGAGTCGAATCGATACCAAAGGCGACGAATACAAGGCCAATTACGAAGCCATGGAGCAGAAGGTCGCAGAGCTAAGAGCAGAGCTCCGAAAGGCTCGGGATGAACGCTCCGAGAAAGCGCGCAAACGGAACGCTGAATTGGGCAAGCTACCCGTGCAGGAGCGACTGGATCTCCTGTTGGATCGGAATACCCCCTGGCTCGAGATTGCGCCCCTGGCAGCGAGAGGAATGTATGACGGCAAAGTCCATGGGGCGGGGTCCCGCGCGGGCATTGGAGTGGTCCACGGAAGGGAGGTCCTCGTCCACGCGAACGATCCCATGATAAAGGGCGGCACAGTCTATCCGATGGGCGTCAAGAAGACCCTTCGCTGCCAGCAGATATGCATGGAGAACAATCTTCCCATGATCATGATGGTGGATTCCGGCGGGGCCTATCTGCCGCTCCAATCGGAGATCTTCCCGGATGTGGATGACGGCGGCCGGGTCTTCTACAACCAGGCGATCATGTCCAAGATGAACATTCCGCAGATCACCGCGGTAATGGGGCTGTGTACGGCAGGTGGAGCGTACGTCCCTGCCATGTCGGACCACGTGGTCCACGTGACGAAGACTGGTGCCATCTTCTTAGGCGGCCCACCTCTGGTATTGGCAGCAACGGGGGAGGAAGTCAGCGCTGAGGACCTGGGTGGAGCCATGGTCCATTGCAGTGAATCAGGGGTGTCGGACTATTTTGCCGAGGACGATGCGCACGGCATCCAGATCCTCAGAGATATTGTGTACATGCTGCCGCAGGCGGAAAAGGCGCGCGTCCCGACCCGGGAGCCCAAGCCGCCCGATTACGATCCGAAAGAGATATACGGCATAGTACCCAGGAACCTCTCTACTCCGTACGACGTGCGCGAGATCATTGCACGTATGGTCGACGGATCCGAATTCCTTGAATTCAAAGCACTGTATGGTCCCACCCTGGTGTGCGGCTGGGCGTACATTCATGGCTACCAGATGGGAATTCTCGGAAATAACGGGGTATTGTTTTCGGACAGCTCGCTCAAGGCCACGCAATTCATCTCGCTCTGCGACCGGCAAGGTATTCCGCTCCTTTTTCTCCAGAATATAAACGGGTATATCATCGGCCGGGATTATGAACGACGGGGCATAACCAAGGACGGCCACAAGATGGTTCACGCTGTGTCCACAGCAACAGTTCCCAAATTCACCGTCATCGTGGGCGCCTCGTTCGGTGCAGGAAATTACGGCATGTGCGGTCGGGCCTATTCTCCGCGCTTCCTTTGGATGTGGCCTAATGCCCAGATTGGCGTCATGGGCGGCGAACAGGCAGCGGACGTCCTCATCACGGTCAAGAATAATCAGCTGGAGAGGGAAGGGCAGCCACCTCTAAGCGAAGAGATCGCTGACAGCATCCGGAAGCCGATTATCCAATCCGCGTATAACGAGGGCAATGCATATTACAGCACGGCGAACCTGTGGGATGACGGAATCCTGGATCCTGCGTCCACGCGCGACGTGATTGGGTTGGCTGTTTCAGCGTCGCTCAATGCTCCGTTGGAAGGGCGCAACCAGGGTCACGGTACTTTCCGTATGTAGGAGACAGCCATGTTCTCGAAGATACTCGTGGCCAACAGGGGAGAGATCGCGGTCCGGATCATGCGAACGGCCCGGGAGATGGGAATCGGGACCGTGGCCGTCTATTCCGAGGTTGACCGGTGCGCCCTTCATACCCTCACCGCGGACGAGGCCTTTTTGCTCGGGGATTCAGACCCTTCGTCCAGTTACCTGAATATGGACAAAATCATAGACGTGGCTAAGCGGTCGGGAGCTCAGGCCATCCATCCGGGGTACGGCTTCCTGGCAGAGAATGCGGCCTTTGCCAGGCGGGTGACTGCCGAGGGGCTCGTATTTATCGGCCCACCTGCGGCTGTGATGGCCAATTTGGGAAACAAGACCGTGGCCCGTACGATCATGGCCCAGAGTAATGTGCCGATCATCCCGGGAATGACTGTGAGCGACACCGATCCAGCCCGGTTACTGCAGGCAGCGGAAGAGATGGGATTTCCCGTCCTGATAAAGGCTGCTGCCGGAGGTGGTGGTAAAGGCATGCGCATCGTGCACGACCGCGCCGCATTTGCCGAGGCTGCCGAATTGGCCAAGAGCGAGTCCATGTCTGCATTCGGGGACAGCTCGATCTATGTGGAAAAATGTCTTGACAGACCTCGCCACGTGGAATTCCAGATCCTCGCGGACGAGCACGGCAACGTCGTACATCTCTTCGAGCGGGAGTGCTCGATCCAGCGAAGACATCAGAAGATCATTGAGGAGACCCCGTGCCCGGCTCTCGATGAGGAGCTCCGCGGCCGAATGGGAGCTGCCGCAGTGGCCGCTGCCCGCGCGGCAGGCTACGTTAATGCCGGGACGGTGGAATTCCTCGTCGACGGTGCAGGCCGGTTTTATTTCCTTGAGGTAAACACCCGGCTACAGGTGGAGCATCCCATCACAGAGATGGTCACTGGCCTCGATCTGGTCAGACATCAGATCGAGATTGCTGCAGGCAAACCGTTGCCTTTTGACCAGGACCGGCTCACGAGACGAGGACACGCGATCGAGTGCCGCATCTATGCAGAGGACCCTGAGGCTGATTTCATGCCTTCTCCGGGACCGATCCTTTTCGTGAAGTCTCCTGAAGGGCCTGGGGTCCGATTCGATCATGCGCTCTACACGGGCGCGCAGGTCCCAATGCAGTACGATCCCATTCTCGGCAAGCTGGTAGTATGGGCGGAGGACCGACACGCCGCGATCGAGAGGATGGTGAGAGCTCTGAAAGAATGCGTAATCCTGGGAGTGAAAACCCCCATCGAGCTCATGATCGACGTGCTGCGCTCCGAGCCGTTCCGGACTGGCGACGTTCACACACGGTTGATCGACGACCATTTCTCGTCGTGGCAGCCAGACCGTGCCCTTGATCACCTTGCCGCAATGGCATTCGTCGCGAACGAAATTCTTGGACCTGTTCCAGGCACCGTAAGCACACCGTATTCCATAGGCCGTGGCATGCGGTCCCCTTGGCAGACACTTGGGGCCTGGGATATGACGCGATAATCGGCTAGGGAGACAGGTATGCGGTTCAGAGTGAAGATCGACAACCAGATTTTTCCCATTGAGGCTTGTGCTGCAGATGAACACGGTTACTGTCGGATGGCTGTGAACGGCATGGGTACCGATGCTGCGGTCAAAGCTATTGCAGCCGGGCATCTGCATCTCGAAGCGAACGGTGAAGCCACAAATGTTTTCGTGGCAAGGTCGGGGTCAGGCCTCTGGGTATGGGTAGATGGCAGGGCTCGCTTGGTGTTTGATGCGGATACGGAGCAACGCAGGCGTGGCACGGTTCGGAGGGAAGGTCCCCGAGAGGTTACTCCCCCCACCCCCGCAACAGTAGTCCGTGTTCCCGCAATAGTGGGAGATCACGTGGAAAAGGGGCAGGCCCTCGTCGTGGTGTCAGCCATGAAGATGGAATTAACCCTGACAGCGCCGTACTCAGGGACTGTCTCGGCAGTCCACACAGAAGTAGGTGCAAAAGTGAGCCCGGGCGAGATCCTGGTGGAAATAGAGGCCGATCCCGAAGGAGAGACACATGGATGATCCCGAGCTCTTGTTCGAAGTGCGAGAAAAGGTCGCGTGGCTAACCATCAACCGGGAGGTCAGGCGAAACGCGCTCAGTTTGGGCATGATCGACCTGTTCTTCGAGTACCTGGACAAGATCGAATCCGACGATGAAGTCAGGGTGGTGTGTATTACCGCGGTGGGGGATAAGGCATTCTGCTCAGGCGCTGACCTTGCCGGTGCCATGGGAGCCGACAATCCCTTCTCAGGTGCACAGAAATACGCAAACTTGCTCAAGCGGATGGCCCGTTTTCCCAAGCCACTGGTGGCCCGAGTCAACGGACATTGTCTTGCCGGGGGCATGGGGCTCATGCTCTCTTGCGACATGGTATACGCTCGCGATGGGGTCAAGTTTGGCACGCCGGAAGTGAATGTAGGGCTTTTTCCCATGATGATCGGTGCCCTGATATTCCGAAATAGCCCGCGAAAGCAGGCATTGGAGATGATCTATGCCGCAAAGACGTTGTCCGCTTCCGACGCTGAGAAGATAGGGCTCATCACCAGGGCCTGCACCGCAGAGGATCTGGATAGAATTGTATCTGAAGCGCTTAATGCCGTAGCAGCGAAGGCTCCGCTGGCGGTGAGCATGGGGAGACAGGCCTTGGCAGCTGTCGAGGAGAAGAGCCTGGACGAGGCTCTAGATTATCTGTGCGAGCAATTGAGCAAGCTGGCCGCAACAGAGGACGCGATGGAGGGGATGAGAGCATTCATCGAGAAACGAGAACCGGTCTGGAAAGGACGTTGAAGCAGGAGCTTGGGAGTATGTCATCGCTATGGATCAGGGAGAATCAGGATTATGAGCGGGCGTGCATCGTTACTTGCGCTCTGTCCGGTGTGGTGGCGAATCGTGCCCAATGTCCCGGGATTCCGTACACGCCCGAGGAATATGCGGCCGAGGCCAGACGCGCGTATGAAGCGGGAGCCGCGGTAGTCCACATTCACGCTCGTACGCCTGACGGAGCACCCAGCTACGATGTGGCAGATTACAGGAATATTTATGATGCTGTCACCGATGCATGTCCTGTAATCATCAACTTCTCGACTGGCGCCATCAACATCACCACGGACCAGAAAACCGCGCACATCAGGGCAATCAAGCCCGCTCTCGGCGCGCTCAATATGGGCTCGATGAATTATGCCAAGTACAACGCTCAGAAGAAGAGCTTCGTCTTTGAGTTCGTTTTTCCGAATCCCTTCTCTGAGATCGTAGAGATCGTCAAGGCGATGAACGACGTGCAGACCAAGCCGGAGCTTGAGTGCTTCGACCTGGGACATGTGGGGAATTCCTTGCCGCTCATCGACATGGGGCTGCTTCAGCCTCCCTATCAGTACAGTCTCATTCTTGGGGTGGTGGGGGGAGTTCCACCCACAATCCCGAATCTCGTCACTATGGTAAACATGCTTCCGCCACAGAGCGAATGGGAGATTATCGGGATCAGCCTGGACCAGTGGCGCCTCATCGCAGGTGCGACAGCGTTGGGTGGGAACGTGAGAGTGGGCTTGGAAGATAACTTCTATGTACGGAAAGGGGTCATGGCAGATTCAAACGGACAGCTTGTGGAGAAGGCGGTTCGCATGATTCGAGATCAGGGGCGCGAGCCCGCGACCGTAGACGAATGCAGAAACCGGCTGAATTTGGTAAACCGGTAGGTACTTGGAAAGGACGAATCATGGAATTTGAGATGGGCCTGGGTTACGATGAGCTTCAGGTTGGAATGAAGGCCTCGTTCACGAAGACCATTTCGGAAACGGACGTGTACCTCTTTGCCGGTATAAGCGGAGACTTCAATCCTATGCACGTCAACGAGGAGTTTGCCAAGCTCACGCCGTTTGGAAAACGGATAGCCCACGGCGCGCTGCCGCAGTGCCTAATCGCCCCTGTGTTGGGTACGAAGCTTCCGGGCCTGGGCACGGTAGCGGTCGAGATCACCACCCGCTTCAAGGCCCCTACATTTTTCGGCGACACGATCACGGCCACGGCCGAGGTCGTCGAAAAGGTCGATGCGAAGAAACGGGTGAGGCTGAATCTCTTATGGACCAACCAGCGGGGAGAAACGGTCGCCACAGGTGAGGCCCTGGTTATCCCTCCGCCAAAACAACCAATTGAAGGATCTTAACAAGAGAGAGGAAAGAGACATGGCATTCACTTCAGTGAAAGAGGTCTTCGAGAAAATGCCGAGCGTTTTCAACGCTGCTGCCGCTTCCGGGCTGAACATGGTATTCCAGTTCCACATCACTGGTGGACAGGCAGGAGACTGGAACGTGGTCATCAAGGATAGCGCGTGTCAGGTCAACGAAGGGGTCCACGCGGCTCCTACCGTCAGTCTCACCATGGCTGATGAAGATTGGCTGGCCATGTGCAATGGACAGCTTGACGGCATGACCGCATTCATGACCGGAAAGCTCAAAGCTACGGGCGACATTATGTCGGCTCAGCGCATCCCTTCGCTGTTCCCCATGCGATAACTCGCTCGAACAGGGAAGATTCCGGAAATTAAGTCAGATTTCTGGTACTTGAACTTGCGGAGGGCTCATTGCCGAATAAAGATGCCCTCCGCTCCTCCCGCGAATTCCCCCGTCTGGCAGTGCCAAGTGGATCTTCGGAGGTCAGTTGCCGCGGTTTGCGCGGCGCCTATGCCCGTCATTTTGGCGCGCTCCGGGGTCGAGGCCACGCTTGTGGCGTGTTTGATGCAATAGCCCTGGGGTCGACTAGAGCGGTCGCCGACTCTAATGTCCGTTTCTCCTGTTCGCAACCGACGGCCGAGACGAAACTGTCTCAAAACTCGGGACACACCAAACACCGTAGCACGATTGAGCGTCGATGCGTGGAAAGGCACCCTCACCCCAACCCTCTCCCAGAGGGAGAGAGAGCTGGAAAAATCCACTCTCCCCCGCTTTGGGGGAAAGGGTCAGGGTGAGGGGATGTGACACGATTATCACGGACTGCCGGCTTTTGAGACGCTTTTGGACGCCTGTTTCACCGGGCCACGATCCTCCCACAAATGTCCTCGACACACCGGAAGCGGAAAGAGTTGGTGGCAACGACGATATGCCCTGAAAGAAATCCCGACATACTCCCTGGAGGTTTGACGTCATGACCGCCGAGCTGGACTATTTTGGCGAATCACACCGCATCCTGAGACAGACAGTGGCCCGGTTCGTGGACCGCGAGATCAGGCCGTATGTGGATGAATGGGAGGAAGCCGGAGAATTTTCCCGGGACCTCTACCGGAAGGCGGCAGACGTGGGGCTCCTAGGAATAGGGTATCCGGAAGAGCTCGGCGGAGCAGAAGGGGACATATTCCACGAGGTAGTGCTGACCGAAGAGCTTGTGAGATCAGGATCGGGGGGCGTGGCCGCGGGCCTGATGTCTCTCAGCATAGCTATTCCACCTATTCTCGCGGCAGGGACCCAAGAACAAAAGCAGCGCTTCATCCCGCCCGTTCTGCGAGGAGAAAAGATAGCATCGCTGGGAATTACCGAGCCTGGTGGCGGCTCTGATGTCGCTAATCTGCGTACCAGGGCTGTCCGGGACGGTGACTGCTACGTGGTCAACGGCTCGAAGACCATGATCACCTCTGGGTGCAGGGCGGACCTTGTTACTTTGGCGGTACGGACGGGCGAAGCGGGACCCAAGGGCGTTAGCCTGCTGGTCGTGGAAACGAACTCGCCTGGCTTCACCGTTTCCAAGAAGCTCCGAAAAATGGGATGGTGGGCTTCCGATACCGCTGAGTTGTCCCTCGATGACGTTCGCGTACCCGTGGAGAATCGCCTGGGGGAAGAGGGAACGGCATTCTATACCATCATGAGGAATTTCCAGAAAGAGAGGCTCTACCTTGCTCTCATGGCCAATACTACTGCCCAGATGGCCCTGGAAGAGTCCATCAAGTACAGTCGAGCTCGGGAAGCGTTCGGAAAACCGCTCCTGGGGTTCCAGGTTACCCGTCACAAGCTCGTAGACATGGCTACGCTGGTTGAAGTGAGCCGGGAGTTCACCTACCGCGTGGCAGCGGGGATTCAAGCCGGACACAACAAAGTGAAGGAAATCTCGATGGCCAAGATTTTCGCTACGGATATCTGCGACCGGGTGTGCCATGCGGCAGTCCAGATTCACGGCGGGTACGGCTGTATGAGGGAATATCTCGTGGAGCGTCTCTATCGAGATAGCCGCATTCTTTCCATTGGTGGGGGAACCTCAGAAATCATGAAGGAGATCGTTTCCAAATTGATGCTGTGAAGGCCGATTGCGGGGCATCACTCGCGCGGGCTGCGATGCGCATCCCGTCAACCTATGACTGTGTCTGATGTAACGAGACGGCTACTCGTTGGGGTCGGGCAGTCGTGCTCGGAAAGATCACACGCTTTCGGGGATCGAAGCTCAATCTCGTAAGACCGCCGCTATGTGTGTCACAAGAGCGGACGTTCTCGAATTCCACGAAAAGGGGAGAGGCGGGCCACGCTGTAAGGGCGCAAGGCTGTACTTGCGTTTTTTGCACTTCTGTGTCTCGATTTAGATCTTTTCTCTGTATCAGTGAAGGCACTGCGAGGTATAATATTAGTACTCATCCCGTACCAAGTGCATGCACGCTCTCGCTGGTTGGCGATCGGTTTCGAAGGACCCATCAATCGACTTGATGACCGGGGCGATTCCCCATTTTCCAGCGCGACGAACCGTACGGCAAGCTTTGAGAGACGATTGGAGGCGATGTGCGTACAAGCCCGGGTTCCAAACGGAAGATCTCTGTCCTATTGGTTGCTCTTCCGTTACTGCTCCTGTTCAATTATGGTACGATCTCCCACGCGAAAGATATACGGATCGGGATGTCCGCGGCATTCACGGGGCCGACACGCGGGCTTGGAATCGAGCTATATCGGGGGAGTTTGGCCTATTTCACCCACGTGAACGAGAACGGAGGGCTATTCGGCCACAAGATCCAGGTAATAGCCTATGACGATGGATATAATCCGGTGCCTACCATTCGGAACACGATCCGTCTGGTGGAGGAAGACGACGTCCTTCTCCTGTTCAATTACGTGGGTACGCCAACCGTCACGAGAATGCTACCTCTTCTGAAGACGTATAACGCGCAGCGTGATCTGTTCCTCTTCTTCCCGTTTTCCGGTGCCCAGCCCCAAAGGGAAGGGCCCTATGCCCAGTATGTGTTCAATCTGCGTGCTTCCTACAGTCAGGAAATTGCCGCGCTGGTCGATTACCTGATTTTAATGGGCAGATCGCGCATAGCGGTCTTTTATCAGATAGACGCGTATGGGCGAAGCGGATGGGAAGCCGTCCACACGAGCCTAGGCAAACGGGGATTGCGAGTGGTTGGAGAGGCCACGTATTACCGGGGCACGACGTATGAAACAAGCATGAAGCCTCAGGTGAGAAAGATTAGGAGCTCGAGCCCGGACGCAATCATCTCCGTAGGTGCATACGCTGCTTGCGCAGCCTTCATCCGGGACTCCCGAGACGCTGGGCTCAATTTGCCGATTGCGAATGTCTCATTCGTGGACAGCGAAAACATGCTCCAGCTTCTCCTGAAAACCGGCGAGCTGACCGGCAAGGACTATACGGTGAACTTGATCAATTCACAGGTCGTTCCCAGTTATGACAAGGTGGAGCTCCCTGCAGTAGCCGAATATCGCGATCTCATTGCTCGGTATGATGTGATGCCTCCCAAAGAATTAATAAGACAGGATTATGAGCCACACAAATACAGCCCGGTCAGCTTGGAGGGATTTCTCAATGCGAAGCTCCTCGTCGAGATTCTCAAGAGATTGGGTCCCGACTTCCATCGGAACCGAGTCAAGGCCGCTGTGGAGACCATCAAGGACTATGACCTGGGAATAGGGGTGCCTGTGAGCTTTGGGCCTGGCAGGCATCAAGGAATGAGCGAGGTTTTTCTCACAACGGTGGAGGAGGGCCGATTCGTCCCCCTGAGCAAGCCGGCGCCCCAGGAGTGGTAACATGTCTAAGTTGTTCAAAAAAACTCTTATCATGATCATTCTTCTCTTCGGAGCTATCGCAACCATTATGTCTGCCTACGCGGGCTGGATTCTATATGTGAGGATCATTGAAGAATATAAGAGCAAGGCCATCGCGATAGCCAACAGCATTTCTCAGTCAAGCCTGGAAATCATTCTCAACAGGGACGCATCGACTATCCAGTCCATAGTCGATCAATACAGTGAGATCGAAGGGTTGTCCTACGTGCTTGTTGTCCACAAGAACGGGGAAATCCTCAGCCATACCCTCGCTCCCACTGTCCCGTACGAGCTCCTCAAAGAGGTGGAAAGGCCCCGAGAAAACACCGAAGACGTGATTGCCACGAACATCACGCTGAAGGACCGGGGTGTGGTCCTAAACATCTCCTCCCCGATCCTTTCCGGCGTTGCCGGCTACGTCCACATTGGGATGAACCTGGAGGAAGTGAGGAACTATATCTGGTACACCATATTCAAGCTCCATGCTGTGACATTCGGCATTTTTCTCGTCACGGTCGCCATAGGGTGGGTGCTCACCAATAAGATATCGCGGCCGCTCATTGAGCTAACCGATTATGCCGAAAAGGTGGCCAACCGGGACTTCTCCGCTGTCATCGACATACAGTCGACCGATGAAGTGGGCGTGCTGGCACGGACCATGACCAACATGGCCTCTGAGATCGAAACTCAGATGTCAACTCTGGAGGGCAAGGTTGCCGATGCCACTCGCGAGCTGCAGGACACGCTCGGGTTCGTGTCGGCCATTATAGAGCACCTCGCCGACGGTGTCCTCGTTATGGACCCGGACGGGAAAATCAGCCGCGTGAATGCCTCACTGTTTGAAATTTTGGAGCTTGATCACGATCCGTACGGCGAGAGTGTCAGAGCCCTCCTGGGAAGCGACGCCGCAGATTTTCTCTATCGAAAGGGACGCGAGCTCGCCGACTCCTCCGGCGAGCCTCACCGTGCTCTCGATGACGGAGCAGCATCCAACGGATATCCGTCTGAGAGTCCCAGAGTGGGCAACACCACCGAGCTTACCGCAACCAGGGCTGACGGCAGCCGCTTTCCTATCGAGCTTTCCGCCTCCGTCGTCAACATGAAGGGAGTCTGGTACACCATAGGGATCGTGCGGGATATCACAGCTCGAAAACGGGCCGAGGAGGCTCTTCGCCTGAGTGAAGAGAAATATCGCGGGATATTCGAGCACGCAGTCGAAGGGATCTTTCAGACCGACGCGCGAGGACGACTGGTGAACGCGAATCCCGCATCTGCTCGCATCCTGGGTTATGATTCTCCAGAGGAGCTTCTTCATGCGAGCAAGAAGCTTGGTGAAAAGATCTACGTGGACCAAGCTCGTCTGGGGGAGTTCATCCATTTGATGGAAGACGGTCAGGTTGTTCATGGGTTCGAGATCGAGCTGTATCGCAAGAATGGTGAGCGCATCTGGGCCGCTTTGCACGCGCGGCCTCTGCTTAACGAGATTGGAGACCTCCTGTCCACTGAGGGGATCGTCCAAGACATAACCGACCGGAAGCGAGCGCAGGAAGCCTTGCTTGAAAGCGAGTGTCGATACAGAGAGCTCTTTGACCTATCGCCCGATCCCATGGTCGTCCACAGGAAAGGGATGATCCTTTTTGGAAACAAGGCTGCCGCGGATTTCTTCCGCGTGGACCTCCCCGAGACACTTGCCGGTATGTCGGTGCTCGAATTTGTTCACCCGGACTCACGGGAGAGCGAGGTCAACAGAATCATGCAGGCGGAACGCCTAGGTCTTCCTTCAGATTTCACGGAAGCCCAGTTCGTGCGCCTAGACGGGTCTGTGGGGCACCTGGAATCCATGGCTGTTCCCACCACGTACAAGGGCGAGACAGCGATGCTCTCGGTAGGACGCGATGTGACGCAGCGAAAGGAAGCAGAGGAGGCTTTGCGAGCCAGCGAGGAACGCTTCCGTACCATTTTTGAGATCGCCCACGACTGCATTTTTCTCAAAGACCTCGAGCTCCGTTACACGCACGTGAATCCCGCGGTGGAAACGCTCTTCGGGCTTCCCGCATCCGAAATCATAGGTAAGAGAGCAGAGGACTTCTTCGGGGAGGAGGCAGCGAGGCACATCAGGGAGGGGGATCTCCGAGTTCTGGCGGGAGAGACGATTGAGGACGAGCACACGCGGCCGGTGCGTGGTATGTACCTAACTTTTCACGACATACGGACTCCCCTCCGGGACAGCGCCGGCGCGGTTGTGGGGGTGTGCAAGTTCTCGCGTAACATCACCGATAGAAAAGGCGCGGGTCAACCTCCCCGGTTCACTGAGCACTCGTACAAGTCGGGGTCTATGGTGCTCGCTCTGGAACAAGCCCGCCGTGCCGCCGAAAGCGATGGGATCGTCCTGCTGCTCGGAGAGAGTGGTACGGGAAAAGACTACCTCGCACGGTGGATTCATTCCAAATCAGCGAGAGCCGACGCTCCCTTCTTCTCCCTGAACTGCGCTGCGATCTCACGAGAGCTGGCAGAATCGGAGCTCTTCGGCCACGAGCGTGGCGCGTTCACGGGCGCGGTCACCAGAAAGAAAGGTCTCCTGGAGCTTGCCGAAGGCGGTACGCTCTTACTCAATGAAATCGGTGAGCTGCCCCTGAGCATCCAGTCAAAGCTTCTCACCTTTCTCGACACCCGCTCCTTCACTCGAGTGGGAGGAGAAACAGATATCCGGGTGAACGCACGCCTCATTGCTGCAACCCATCGGGATCTCGAGGCGGAAGTTGCGGAGGGAAGATTCATGGAGCCGCTCTACTATCGCCTTAATGTGTACACGGTACGCGTCCCGCCCCTGCGCGACAGGGTTGACGACATTCCCATAATCGTCGAAGAAATCCTCCTCCAGCTTGCAACGGAAATGCGGCTCAGCCAGGTGCCGACCATCGATCAGGAGGATATTCGCAAGCTTATGACCTACCCCTGGAGGGGAAACTTGAGGGAGCTGCGTAACATACTCGAACGTGCAATCATGCTGTCCACAGGACCGAAGCTGAACCTCGTTCTCCCTTCCGTGGATGCAAGTGCAGACGAATGGTCGCACGAGATCCGACTCGGAGAGACGCAGAACCTCGCGAGCATTCTCGATGATGTTACACGGAACCTGTGCACCGAGGCCTTGCGCCGCACCGGAGGGAGTCGGAAAGATGCCGCCAATCTTCTAGGGATTTCACGTCAGTCTCTCTATCGGTACATGAAAAGCTTCGGTATCGAATCCGAGCTTGACACTCTCAACTAACGTCCTCATCTGCAACGCAACCGCGACAGGCAAAAAGCGTCCGACGTCGTTACAAAGAGCCGCAATATAACCTACCGTAATAATTGAGTGGCTGGTCATCCTGGTACCCCAGGAGAGTCATGATCGATTGTGGTACACTCACCTTGTAACTGACGCGCATCAATCCCGTCCCCGTAACCCACTGACTTTTCCCCTCTTCTGGCTCTAAAGACCGTCCGAAAGCACTGTGGCACCAAAATTGCTCCTCCTTGGGTGCACGGCCAATTGTCCCCCTTCTGAACCGTGCCGGAAGTGAACCGTGAACTGGCATAAGGAAGGATGGGGGCAGCGCTAAGGAGGAAGCCTCTCATGCTAAGACCGACGTTCGTTTCAAGTTTCCTGATACTGTGTCTCATGGCCCCATGCGGTACCAAGGCAATGGCAGGTGATCCCATAGTCGATCCTGCTGCCCTCGCCACCCTTGAGCTTCGGTTCAAAGGGAATGAGCACGAGAGGGTATACCTTGGTGTAGGATCGGCGGGTAATCTAGCTGTAGCTCAGATCAAGGCAGATCGCTTGATCATAGCGGTATTTAACACGTTTTGTACCATTTGCCAGGAGGACGCCGCGGTTCTGAACCTCATGTACAAGATGATTGAGGGTACACCATCCCTCAAGGGGAGAACCAAGCTCGTGGGGATCGCTGCGGGAAACACCGAGGCGGAGGTCGAGCAGTTTCGAGAGGAGTTCCAGGTGCCGTTCCCCCTCTTTGCCGACACCAAATTCGCAATAGAGAGGGCCGTGCCGAAGGACCTGAGAACACCGATGTTCATTACTGTCAGTAACGTTGAAGGGAAGTCCCTTGAGGTGGTGAAGTCCCGTTTCGGAAGTATTGAAAATGTGGAGGATTTCCTCGGGCAACCCCTCAAGCGTGCAATGCTCGATGGCGGGCCTTCGCAACTACAGAAGAACTGAGTGCAGCGTTTCGTAATTTACGGTGCCGAATCACACGATCCCAACCAACCCTCCCGGTAACGGGGCATAGGCGTTAAGTTAGAAGTGGAACGGCCAATTGTTCGTCATTCCGGCGAAAGCCGGAATCCAGTCCTTCCAATATGTTATGGACCCCGGCTTTCGCCGGGGTGACGGGGTCCTTGTTAA
>JBFMDN010000017.1:0-94081 GCA_040753915.1 Thermodesulfobacteriota bacterium
TTCGTTACCTCGAAATCCTCGACCTCACACCAGAAATCTTTCGCAACCCGTTTGGTGGCCGGTACCATCCAAAAAAACGAGAATGAAAAATCATACAAACTTGCACCAGGAGGTGCGGAATGTGAGTTTTGAGACAGTTTCGTCTCGTCCGTCGTTATCGACCAGGAGAAACGGACATTATTGTTGGCAACCGCTATATGCGGCCGAGCTGTTTCTCAAGAATGGGGGTGATCCATGGCGTGACGGAGTTGTAGCTCCGCATTAACCGTCAGTAAAGAGCGGAAAGATTGGCAAGGGCTTTGGTCGGGGTGCCGCGGTTTTTTGTGGCAAAGAGGCGACCAGCGCCGTAACCGACTGATTTTCGTTAATCAGTTTCCCAGGCTGGGTAGATTTACCAGAAAAACGCGCTGCACCCGAGCGCAAGTCCCCTATTGGGCCCTTGTCTCGTTAACGGAACAGATCCTTCATGCGAATCAGCACGGATAGGTCACCTGTGGCAGTGTATTTCTGCTGCAGAAACATCTGCTGGCCGTCGGCCTTGCCTGTCACAATGTCCATCCAGACCTCGAAAGGTGATACCACGATCAAGTCAGGCTTCTCGGCGACTCCCTCCCTGACTTCCATGACTCCGTTTTCAACCGCGAAGTAGCAGGATCCCTCTACTTCGCCGGAAAAGTTGAACTGCACAACAGCCCTGGTGCCGGCCGCTGATCGGGGGTTGAAGCCCTGTCTCAGGATCATCAGGAAGGTAGCGATGGAATCGGGACGCGGCATCATTCCCTTCTCGGCGAACTCCCTGGGCGTCACGTGCTCCCGGATGCAGGTCCTCCAAAACAGATTTGCCGTCTCAATGAACGAGTCATGGTCAATTCCGAGAGGCTGAGTAATCCGTTCCATGGTCTCCCTGGAGACCTTCATGGACTGCACGAGCTCTCGGCCGGCCTGGCTCGTTGCGTCAAGAATCTCGTTCATCTTCTCTGCTAGCGGAGGGGTAGCCATTGTTTCAGCCGCAGGCCGGTAGATCTCGGCAAGCAGACCTGTTCCAAACAGGAAGTTCACGTATGCGCTGAGCTGTGCGAAGACAGACGGCTCGGGGAAGCCGGCCACGGACAGGAACACTCCTTTTGGCGGCTCCTGGCGCAGGGGATGGTGTGTCCTACCGTCCATGGAATACATAAATGGCTCCACGAACGGCAGTGTGCGCTCAATACACGTCTTCATCACACCGTTCACGGTGTAATGGTACAACGGTGTGGCGTACACGGCAATGTCCGCGGCCAGCCACTTGGGGAATATCTCCTCCGTCATGTCGTCCTTTTGGACGCAGACTCCCGGCGTTTTTGACCAGCACGTGAAGCAGCCAATGCACTGCTTGATCTTCTTGTCACGAAGGTGGATCGTTTCCACTTCTGCACCGGCTTCGTGCATACCTTTCACCAGGGCGTCAAGCATGAGCCGTGTCTTGCTAACTCCTTCACTTCTCGGACTGGAATTAAGAGCGATAACCTTCATTCTATTACTCCTTTCAGTCTGTGTAGTCGTTGTCAGTTCCGCGCCTTCTGGCCCCCATTCGACGGGGACAATATCACCGGCGTCCCGCCGACGAGCTCCGGAGACGCCCAAATCTTGAAGAATGCGAGAGCGGGAAATGGGGCGATGTACAGAAAGATCTGCTGGGCCTTGGTCGGAGCTCCCACTGTCTCCTCCATCAGGAAGGTTACTTATCGAGTGGCCTCGGCACCTTCTTCCTTCAAGGCATCTCCGAGACGGGAAAGATTACGAGCCATGTCGTTTAGGCAATTCAGGCCGAACTCGAAACACAAGTATTGAAATCGGTCCGCGCGTACAGCAACCTCGGGCTGGACTGCCTCGAGCCGTTCGCGCATGTGCTGTACGGACTCCAGATGCTGAGCGACAATCTTCTCTCGCTCGCTCGGAGAGAGATAGGCAAAGAAGAAGAGCCTCATCAGGAAAGCGCTCTTTGGTTGTTCGGGGGCAAGGGGAGATTTCAAAGAGTCGAGAAAAGCTTTCCGACCGGTTTCGGTGATGGTGTAGACCTTACGGTTGGGAAGGCCGTCCTGGATCTCCACGTGCTTGGTGATCAACCCGCGAGCTTCCATTTTCTTGAGCGCGGGGTAGATGGATCCGTAACTGAGGCCTGAGAAGAAGGAGAAAGAGATGGAGAAGGCTTTCTTGAGATCGTAGCCGGTCATGCTTTTGCGCATGAGGAATCCGAGAAAGATGGTCTGGATATCCACGGGGCACCTCTAGGACGATGATATATATCGACATGATATATGTCAAGAAGAATCTCCTTCTCCCCGTCCCGAATATAGCGAACGTCCATCCACGACCGCCATTCAAGCGCCGTAAGCGTACGGCTTTCCGCGAGTTTCAGAACCCTTGACATCCCGAGACGTGGCAGCTATGATAACATCACACAAGACAGGTGTCATTGAGACTCAATAGGGAAGCCGGTGAAAGACCGGCGCGGTCCCGCCGCTGTAACCGGGGACGAACCTCTCACGAGCCACTGTTCTGAGTTATCAGGGTGGGAAGGCGAGGGAACTAGGTCGATCCGGGAGCCAGAAGACCTGCCTGTCTGCCGATAGCAGCGCGGACGGCTTGTATCGGGGAAAAGAAAGCTGGGTGCATTCCCGAGACCTCAAGGAGGCTCGGGTTTTTTTGTTTCAGGATGCGGGCTTCTTTGGTCGTCAGGCATCGTAAAGGAGTCGATCATGTTTGATTTGTTCTCCCGTGGCGGCCCCATTATGTATCCCTTGCTGTTCGGTTCTATTGTTGCCACCACAGTTTTCCTTGAACGCCTCTGGTCTCTCCGCATGAGCAAGATCGTACCGCAGCCATTCACGTCGAACCTGTTGGCCGCGTGCTCGCGGGGGGATGTGGAAAGGGCGCTGGAGGGGTGCGAAAGCTGCCAAGACACTCCCATTGCCAGGATAGCGAAGTCGGGCTTGCTCCACCTCGGGACAGGAGGCGACGCGATCCGCTTCATGATATCCGAGAAGGGAAACCAGGAAGCGGCCGGACTACACCGGTACCAGGAAATTCTCTCTACGGTCGCTTACCTTTCCCCTCTGCTCGGTTTGCTCGGAACCGTTTCAGGGATGATCAAGGCCTTCGAGACGATCGCCGCGCACTCGGTGGGCGATCCATCCATGCTAGCCGCAGGAATATCCGAAGCACTCATCACCACCTTTGCAGGACTTGTCGTGGCAATACCGACCGTGATCATGCATCGATACGTCCAAGGGCGGGCGTCGCGGCTGTCGCTTGCTCTGGAGAAAGAGGTGGTTGTGCTGACCGAGCATCTGATGAGAATCGAGAATGGGGCGCGTGTTCACGGCCAAATGGCTCAGCCTTCGGGTTCCTTGTCGGCAAACGCGTCATACAGTTTTTCCCCTGAGACTACTCCCTCTCAGTACGCCGAGTTGCGCTGAGGCTGCTTCTTGCGTAGGCCGAGGACTTGAACCACGGGATTGGAGGGATGAATCATGTGGACTCGTCGCAAGCACGCTCAGGAGGCCTCGGGATTGGATATGACGCCACTCGTGGATATGGTGTTTCTGTTGATCATATTCTTCATGTTGTCGACCACGTTCATCGTGCTCCCGGGAATAAACGTGAATCTTCCGAAGGCCTCGGCCGAACGGATAACCTTGGAGAATCGAGAGATTGTGGTTTCCGTCGATGAACGGGGCGCATTCTACTTCAACAAGGATCCGGTTGACGACGAGACCATGCTTGCACGTCTGCGCGCTGCCGCGGCAAGCAACAAAGAGGCTCGGATTCTCGTCAAGGGGGATACTTCATGTCAGTACGGGCGAGTTGTCTACCTCCTGGACATGGTTCGGAAATGTGAGTTGAACAGGCTCGCGATCATCACAAACAGCAAAAAAGATGGCACTGAAGTCCAAGCCAAGGATGCAAGATGATTCGATTTGCTCCATTCTTGACCGTTTCTGTGCTCTTGCATGGTCTTCTTTTCATGGCGGGAGTGCCGTGGATCGTGCAGCGGACAGACGCCGGAAGCGTGAACGGGATAGAGGAATGCCTGTTCGTTGAGGTCGTCGCGGACCATGAACAGACCGCGGCTGCGCCCACGCCCGCGGCAGTGGATGCGGCTGCGGCAACGGAGTCACGACCGACACAGGATGAGGCGAGGCAACAAGAATTGGGTGAAGAAGTGCCAGAACCTGAGAAGGAGCACGAACCGAAGACAACCGAAGATGAGGAAACACCTGCGCCCCCTGTGTTAGCGCGCTCCTCACCGGAACCCACAGACTTGCTCAAGTCCGAAGAAGAACAACCGGAGCTTGAGGAACTCAACGAAGAAGATCGCAAGAAAAAGGACGTGGACAGGGAGAATGAAAGAACCCAGGAGGCAACGCCGGAGTCGGCTGCATCGATTCCGCAGGTTGCGAGCCGTCAGACCGTTTGGCGCGCCGCGCGAGGGCACGACCTTACCGATTTCAAAGCCAAAGTGATAGCAGCAATCAAGAAAGCGTCTTACTATCCACGTGGGGCAGCAAAGAAGAAGGAGCGTGGAAAGGTGGTTCTCCGCTTCAGAATATGGAGGGACGGACACGTGGACGGCATAGAGATAGTACACTCGTCCGAGTCGAAGGTGCTCGACGAGACTGCCACGACAATCCTCCAAAAGGCCATTGACGATTTCCCCAGCGTACCGGATTTCTTCCAGGAGCAACACCTGGTGTACGCTGTCCCTATCATCTTCACAGGAAAGACCAAACTGGGAGAATGAGGCACGCCCTGTATATCCATAGTGTCATTCAGAGCCTGTCTCGATACAGGGCAGGTTTGAAACTTGCCGTCAGAAACGTGGGATGGAGCGTTGATCTTTGCGGGAGAAGTACTGTAGCGCTGGATGTACGGGCGGGTTTGAAACACCGTTCTGTGAACTGGGCTGAAGCGAACACGCAACCATGTTTACGAAATGGCGCCTCAAGCCCGAACCGTATGGAAGGCAGAAATATATTGACAGAAACGAAGGCCCTGTGGTAGCGTTAATTGTCAGTCTACAAATTAACAGGACAGTAGAGTCTTTCTGCGGAAGACGGTGTGAAGCCGTCGCTGCCCCGCAGCTGTGACCGGGGACGAAATCCGATATCACGCCACTGCCTCGGCGAGTGAGGTGGGAAGGTGCGGAGAGTAGGGTAATCCGGAAGCCAGAATATGCAGGTAGACTCTGCATCCCGCAAAAACCTGCGAGGGCGGGTGATGGGATAACGAGTTCATCTAGCCCCTCGCACTGAAGAAGTGGGAGGGTTTTTTGTTTCCATTGAAATTCCTATGACCGTCTCCATTGCGTGATGAGGGGTGCCCCGGGCCAGTTGGCAGACTCGCCCTGGGGCAGGCGGGATCGTTTGCACAGGTCCCGATACCCGCCATTATCGTCTCTCATCGTCAGGAAGTCAACCGAAGCGCGAATCCGAACGAGGGCTAATCGATCTCTCGCGTGGTGAAGCATAATTCCGCGAGACTTGTGGAGAGACCGACAGGTCTCCGAAGAGGATAAGTGTCCCCATTTGACGTAGTGCGGACTTTTTTGGAGGATTGTCATGAATTCGTATGGTTGGAGTTTGTTGTGTGCGTTCATCATAGGATGTATCGGAGGGCTCGCATGTGATTCCTCTTATGCAGCCGAACTTTGCCGGCCTTATCAGTATACGACTGCGCAGCCCAGGACCGTTGAACGAGCTCCGGCTGTGAGACCACCTGTTCATATGCCTCAACCTCTCGTCTGCCCCCCATCGCCCACTTTCGGGATCGGTCATAGTCCGGCGGCCCACATGGATCCTTCAATCCCTGTTCGCGGAAAGGTGGACATGCCTCCTCGACACGAGCCGAACAGGCTGGTTCCGGTTGTCTATCGCTCGCGGGGACCCATCGAACCTGTGGTGACTCATACTGTTGGTCTGGTTGGAGCGCTGGTGGCTGCGCCATTTCGGGTCTCGGACATGTTCCTTCCCGTGTACCACCCGTACCTGTCATTACCCCGACAGCACTGCGGCTCACAACCGCCGTGTGGCGGTCCCGCGCCGGCCTGCATGCCTCCGATGGCGTGCGTCCCTCCTCAGCCTCAGTGCGGCTTACCCTGTCCGCCACCGTGTCCGCCTCCCATGAAATGCGCGCCTCCGG
Source organism: Thermodesulfobacteriota bacterium (assembly GCA_040753915.1). Classification (GTDB taxonomy): domain Bacteria; phylum Desulfobacterota; class Desulfomonilia; order Desulfomonilales; family Desulfomonilaceae; genus JBFMDN01. Next base: position 6,181 of record JBFMDN010000017.1, read on the forward strand.
GCCCTTCGATTTCTCCGCTGCCGCGAGCCGCGTGTCCACCGCCCTGTACGCCGAATATCCCGGCCAGCATGGTCGAGGACGCAGATTACCCGTGCCTGGAGCCCGCAGGCATTCTTGCCGGCCTCTGGGGTTTGCCGAGTCGCGTTCTCCAAAGAGGGCGTCTCCTCGGTGACATGAACCGATCTCCCGCCCCCTATCCGTCAGTGCGTTGAAGCACGCCAGGAAAACTGGACGTGCTTCTCGTTCGCACCCGCACGCTACGGAATCGAGGGTCCAAAGGAGATCGAAAATGAGTCAATCATTATATAGGGAAAAGCGGTTTCACCGAACACTGATGCAACGGTTGGCCGGTGATATCAGAGGAATAGGCCGCATATTCCTGATTTTTTGGATGGTACTATGGGCAGTTCCACCCCAGGCATGGGCGCAAGAGGCAGGAGCCCCTGGGGCAGCGAGAACCGCCCCTCGGGAGGAAACACTGGCGCCTGTCGAGGTTGCTGCTCCTGAGGAAACGCAACGACGCACGAGCGCACAGACCGGCACGGCTACCGACGGCTTCGGTGCCGATCGTCAAACACCGCAGGGATTTGCGGGATCGGATTTCCCGCTGACGCCCGGAGAGGTGGTCTCGCCAACCAGGACGGCTACTAATATCTCTCGGGTCAACTCAGCGGTGAGTATTGTTGAAAACAGGGGCGTGGAATCTGTTGGGTATCGAGGGGTTCCGGACATGCTTCAAGGAACGGTGGGACTGTATACCTCTGGCTTCTCAGCCACACCCTTCGATTCCGCACCCGTAATCCGGGGATTCTCCAATGAGCAGACCAATCGGGTGTCATTGCTCTATGACGGAAGAAGCCTGAACCAACCGCGACAGTCTGTAAACTATATGTTCGTATTCCCCGAGTTGATCGATCGTATCGAGGTGCTTCGAGGAGACGGGACGGTGCAGTTCGGCAACAAGGCGATAGCCGGTGCGGTCAACGTGATTCCCAAAAGGCCTCGTCAGAATCCCGGCGTCTTTGCAGGGGCCGAAGCCGGATCGTGGCAATCGGATAAGGAATGGCTCGGGTACAACTACGTGAAAGGCCCCGTTGCCGCGGGTGTATTTCTCGGTCGCTACTACACGGAAGGGTTTCGCCTCTACCAGGGAAACGGAATAGACGAAGAGTTCGTGCCCCGTCCCGGTCCTTGGGCACTGTACAATTGCCAAGGAAGCTTCAACTGGAAGATCACCCCTCGCCTCACCTTCGACGTTTCGCAGCTTCTCTCCGACCAGCGTGTGGGCAACGCCACGTACATATTGAGACCCGAGTGGGAACGGAGAGACACCCGTGACGTTCGTATTTTCGAGTCTTGGGGTTACTACTATTCTCCGGTGTGGGATGGTCCGAGCGAGACGTGGGACGCGATTACCATCGGCCGGCTAATTTATGATGGGGACCATCTCGGACAGCTTGAGCTGATAGGGAGCTATCGTCGACAGTACCATCGGGTCAACGGGATCAGCTATTTTGGCTTGTCGGACAATCGATGGATAGACCAGGGAATGACTCTCCTTTATACACGGAACGACACGCTGTTTGGTTTCTTCAACAACGTAATGACATGGGGTATCGACTGGTATGATGGCCAGTTTGGGCGTGAATCTCGCTCGTTCAATAGCTCCACAGGTATTCTCAGCCATTCCGGTGAGCAGTCCGGCTATCGGGAATCCTTGAGCTACTACATCCTGAACACGGCCACCCTCTGGAATCGCGTCACATTCGGATTCGGGTGGCGGTTCGAAAACTACGATCTGAAAGATCTGTACGCCAACGGGGCGGCGCCGGCACGAACTGTGACCAATGCTCAGCGGCTGGGCCGAACCAAGAGTGCGACCCAATGGAGCGTGGGCCTCATAACCGATCGAGAGCTGGGATCGAGCATTTACTATCGGCATTCACGGACGTATCGCTTTCCGAATTTTGACGATATGGTGAACTACGCCTCGTTTTTCGGTCCTCCTGACCCGCCGTTCTGGCTTCTCGACCCTGACGAGGGGACCCTTGACGAAGTCGGCATTCGTCACTGGATCACTCGTAACATCTATGCCGGCCTCACGTATTACGAAATGGATATGGACAACGAGATACTCTATGGCCAGGATGATCTGGGAAATCAACGCAACGTGAATGTACCGGGTGTCTCGCATCAGGGCCTCGAATTCGAGGGACTTGTGAGAATAACCCCTCGGTGGACGCTCAAGGGAAACTGGACCCGGCAAAAGGTTCTGGTACGTGCGAACATTTATCCGTCCCTGGCTCCTTTGACAACGGAAGACAAGGAGCTTTATCAGACCCCGAGGGACATGGGCAACCTCGTGTTGGTGTACAACAACCAGGAGTGGGGTTTCTCGGCTGACATCAAGTACCATTATGTTGGCAGTCGCTATCGGATCAATGATGTCTTCAACGTTGCGGAACCGCTCCCTACTGCAAAATGGGGAGATCTCGCATTCGAGCAGAAGATATTTGGGAATGAAGCAACCCTATACTTCGGCATTAACAACTTCTCTGATCTCCAATACGCCTTATGGGGATCTCGTTCGACGCCTTCCATCTACGGCATTTCGCGGGAGGCCACCTGGTATCCCAACGAGGGCAGAACATACTATGGTGGTATCAAATCGAGCTTGGATTTCAACAAGATGAGGTTGCCTACGGTAGCTGATCTTGAGCGGATGCAACGACGGCTCTATGGATCACTCAACGATGGGCTAAACGGGTTCACCGGCGTGGGGAGTTGGCTGAGCCGTACGTGGCCGCTTCGCTGGGTTTCCAACAGGTAGACAATGGATTCCGACAGGGTATTACAAGCAATCGGGAGCACGAATATGATACGTATCGTCCTGTGTATGACTGGCGTCTTTATGATTCTCCTAAGCAGTTTGTCGACTACTTCAACGGCAGGATCGCCCTTGACCAGGTGCTCGATTCAAGGGCAGCCCCATGGATGTTCTCCGCGTTTGCCGGACCCGAAGCCGGAATGCGGAATAGAGATTACCTGTACGGACCAACCAGTCCAGATCGGTTATTCTGATGGCGTCTGCTTTCGGGCTACCTGTCCCGGCATCTGGGCGCTGCTTCACAAGCGAGTCGATCAGGCTTCATTCCGCCGCAGGATCTGGACGTATCGACATTTCGCATTTAAGGGCTATTGGCAACTCAAGGATCAGGGTGCGATCCAGTCCGGCCCTGTGGAGCTCAGAGAAATGTTCCTCGTGTTTCCGGACGATCTCATTGAGCTGCGGTTACGCGACCCGGACAAGTTCGCGAGGGTGGAAATCCGGAATCTCGGATATATGAAACGGGGCGATATCTGCGAATTGCAGAAGTGGCTTGCCCAGGAATCTTACCTGGAAGGCCCTGCGCTGATACAGGCCGCTCGCAATCGCGCGAATCAGGAGAATGGCCAAGGCGCAAACATGCCAGCATGCGCGAGATCCGGTATGTGGTTGCCCGATCTGAGTTGTGGGGCCTTGAGCGGCTTTCTGTCACGATGCCGCAGCCTGGGGTTCCCGGTCCCTGGTCCTGCACATTGATTATGACAGCAAAGGTGAGCGCGGGTTTTGAACCCCCCGCGACTGATTATGGCAACCCAGTGCAGCACAGAAAACCTGTGTGGCCGGACGGGCTGTGGGGAGTCCGTCTTGCCAGAGACACGTAAGGTGAAGCCTATGCCACAAATCCTCTTACACAGTTGAACGATTCCCAGGGAAGTGCCACCTTTGGGGAGACGAGAGCAAAGCACGGATGCTCTCATTGGGCGGCGGCCCGGCCCTCGAGCCGCCGCATTTTTTTTCATTCCTTTGCGCGGCACGCGATGTCTTCCTCCAAAAAAAATGGCAGCTTCTGAGAAGAGGCAGCCTGGAAGGCTACCCCACATCTGAGGGGATGTGGGTTCCGGGATGTAGTGCAGGCTTTCCAGCCTGCATTCATGGAAGTGGCAACCCGGCGTGCCGCGGGGCTATCCTACACTTGTGGGGACAATGGGGTCACGATGCCCACTACGAAATGATGGCCGTACGCCAAGCACCTCTATGATCTCCTTGCCTTTGTGGTCAGATCGCCCTTGCGTGGAGCGCCTACCACTATCCAAGGGGAGATCCTGAGAACATAGGAATCGAAGGCCTTTGTGGAACAAATGCGCTACTATATAATGATGTAACGTGACCTGTGGGGAGGAGACATGACACTTGATCGGGGTGCCGCGCTTTTTCATGATAAAGCTGGCGGCCAGCGCCATAACCGACTGATTTTCTGTAGCCCGTTTCCCAGGCTGGGCAGATTTGCCACGCAAACGCGCTGCACCCCTTGATCGTCCGGAAATTCCCGAGAAAGAGGTGGCGGAGTTCTGTAGGAAGCATTTCATTCGCAAATTGTCTTTCTTCGGATCAGCGCTTAAGGGCGAAGCGACACCGGACAGTGATCTAGACCTCTTGGTAGAGTTTCACCCGGATCATCTGCCCACTCTCATTGAGCTTGCCGCCATGGAACGAGAACTGGGCCAACTTGTAGGCTGACCCGTGGATCCGAGAACCCTGGAGGATCTCAGCAGATACTTCCGTGACCAGGTCCTCGGAGAACCAGAGGTTCGGTATGCGGAGTGAAGACTGGGTGAGGCTGCGCCACATGGTGGAGGCGGCTCAGGAAGCCATTAGACTTGCTGAAGGCAGTTCTCAGGGTGACCTGAAAAAGGATCGAACGCAGAGTCTTGCGGTTGTGAGGCTCATTGAGATTGTGGGTGAAGCTGCCTCACACGTTTCTGATGATTGTAAGGGGCGATTGCCCGACGTGCCTTGGCAAGACATTATCGGGATGCGGAACAGAATTGTTCACGCGTACTTCGATAAACATGGACATAGTCTGGCTCACTGTAGTCAAGTTCCTGCCGGATCTCGTCCGTGCCCTGGAATCAACTCTTTCGGATTGGGGAGAAAAGTGAAGTGATGGCAAAGAAATTTCGCCGCAAAGCCCCCAATTCTTGGGAACAGATTTCATAAGTACGGTTACGTATCTCAGGGTCATTAAGAAGAGGAATCATGGTGATCATTGATTGCTTCATGCCCCGAAGGGGCATACCATGAGTAGCCGTGGGTTTCAACCCACGGAAGGAAAAAACCGACAAGGGGGGACCCTGACCGGGTCCACCATATAAGTGCAGGAGAGCCAAGGCTCATTCATGATCGGTTCCTGTAGCTGGCGATGAGAATCCTCTTGGTCGACCCTTTCAGGGTCGGTTGGTGGTTGTGCCGTGCCGAACCACTCTACTAATTACACCGTTTCACACATGTGGATAGTGTGATTTCGTAGCGCCGGTGTCCCGCCGGCAATTAGGGGACTTTCAGGTTAATACGGTCACCGATTTCGAACCAGCACCTCCCTCTGATCCCCCCGTTAACGGGGGGAAGGACTCCCTCCCCGTTAACGGGGAGGGTTGGGGTGGGGTCTCAAGATTCGGCACCGACCTTACGAAAGGCAAAACTGAGCAATAGGTTTTTGAGAGTCGCGGCAGCGCATTCTCAAAAACCTATTGCTTAGGCTGCACGCCCCTGCAGCCCCTATTGTCTTCTGCTCTTTAAAACCACTCCAATTCCCACAAGCATCAGAAGAACGACCACGACCACCAAAGCGTACCATTGGGCACCAGATGACGGCAATTTGGAGACATCGTCCCGAGAGTCCATCTCTTCCATTTTATATCCGTCGACGGTTTCCTTTTTCTGATCCTCCGCTGATTTTTCTTGCTCTTTGGGCTTCTGAAGCTGAGATTGCTTCTCGAATCCTTGGGCTAGCATCTGCTGCGTTTGCTTCATCTCTTCTGCCTGTTGATCCAGGCTCTTTTTCGTAGCCTTCTCTACCGCGAGCTTGAACTGCTCGACCAGCTCAGGGCTCATCACTCCGGGAATAGAAACGATGTTTACGACCATCTGGTTCAAGGCGGGATTGTTGCATGTGTGATCACAGCACGCGATTCCCTTCTCAACAACGTTGAGAGCGTACTCCGTGGCAAGCTTCTGTTTTACCGCATCCTCTGGCTTCCAATAGTCCTTTCGGATCGATTCGAGCATGCGTGCGGTAAGCGATTGATATGCCCACGGATTGGCTCCATCAAAGAATTCTCTCAATTGAAGACCGTACTTATCTTCCACATACACTTCAAATGTCTGTTTCCATTTGGCCTCATCCACTGCAAAAGGTGTGGTGACCTGCCATCCCCACATATATTCCACAAAATTGGACATCTCGCGGGCTCCGGCATAATCCTCCTTCTTCATTCCATCAATCCACTTGGGATTCAGGTACCGGGTTCGCAGCTCCTGCCCTACTGTTTTGGATAGACTCTCCACTTTGACCTCATTGGGACGTCGCTGCAGGCTGACAACCGTGTCGGGTGTCTTGCCGCTCTGCTTAGCTATGGCCAGAGAAAGTCCCCCGAGGTACTGAAACATGTCATCATTGTCCATGGTACCGAACACGGTAGACGAGATGGAATGAACTGCCATGTCGGACTGCTTTAGGTTTGTTCGAAATACCTCCTGAGCCTCGGCTCCCCATACGTCCTGACCGAACGCGTATCCGGTGTATTTCTCGAACGCTTTGGCAACATCGTCATCTTTCTGCCACAGCCCGGACGCGCTAACGATTTCTGTTACTCTGTTGCCGTAATTCCCCGGCTTCTCCGAGAAGACCCGCAAGCGGCTCATGGACGTCGCGTCCTTTTCTGAAATGCCCGATTGCATAAGGGAATTCTTGATTTGATCACTGTTCTTATGGATCAGATTCTCCACATCGGTCAACACCACTGCCTTCTGCACCGCCTTGTCAAGGTACTGAAGCATGTTGGGGAACAGATCCCGATATAGCCCCGAAGCGTCGATAAGGACATCGATCCTTGGGCGTTTGAGTTGTGCTCCAGGGATCGGAACCACGTCTTCGACTCGGTCGCTGTTGTCCCATTTCGGTTTCATGCCAAGCAGGTGGAGGATCGTGGCCTCATTGATTCCCTCGTTCCGAATTGTCTCTGTTGCCCACAGCACGACTGCCACCTTGTCCGGATATCGGTTTTCCCGTTCGAGGCTTCTTGCAATGAGATCCTCGGCCGCTTTCACGCCCAGCTCGTACGCTGCGGGTGAGGGGACTCTTGCCGGATCGAATCCATAGAAGTTTTTGCCGGTCGGTATGGCTTTGGGATTCCGGAAGGGATCGTTGCCTGTTCCTGGCGGGACATAGCGGCCGTTTAGCCCGTGGACAAGGCGATCCAACTCAAGAGGTCCGCATCGGCGAAGCCTGTCGCCGATATCGTTTGCGTCCCGATCGGGGTGCATCTTTAGGATGAAATTGACAGTCTCGGATAGAGCCTCACCTTCTGGTGAGATGCCAAACGTGTGCATTCCGTACGGCATGAAGTCCCCTTGCATCTCCACAAGGTATTCCTGCACCTTTTCCAAGCTCTCATCGTTGATGTCGCTCAGCGACAGGTCCTTATCCACTCCAAGCTTTCGAATCATTTCCGCAATTGATTCTAGGCGGACCTGCGCTGTCTCGCCTCCGGAAGATCGAGCAGCGTAATATTGGCTGAGAAGACTGTAAAGCTTGCTGTATTCCTGATATAGTCCGCCCTCTTTCACTGCAGGAATGAGGTGATCGATGACCGCGGCACGGCCGCGGCGCTTTGCTTGAATGCCTTCACCCACATCATCAACGATGTACGGATAGAGGCTGGGGATATCCGTAATAAGTACGTCCGGCGGACAAGCGGGACTGAGACCAGCCTGTTTTCCCGGCAGCCACTCATGGGTTCCGTGCGTGCCAAGGTGGATTTGAGCATCGGCGTTGAAGACGTGCTTCATCCACAGGTACGCCGCGACATATTGGTGATGCGGAAAGAGGGTAGGCGAGTGGTAGAGCTTCATTGGATCGTCGGTGTATCCCCGTGACGGCTCAGGCATGATCATGACGTTTCCCAGACGAATGCCAGGAACGATGATCTGTCCGTGCTTGATCATGATTTCTGATGCCTCGGCCGCTCCCCATTGATCGAGCACTCCTTGCCTGAAAGGCTCCGGGAGCTGCGAAAACCATTTGGCGTACGTTTCGAGGGGTATCCGGGCGATATTACCATCTTGAAGCATCGTTTCCAGCTCACCGGGAGCCCAGTTCCCAATGTTGCGACCGCTTCTCAGAATCAAATCCCGGATGGCCTGATGGGTCAAGCCTTGTTCGGAATCCACGCGGTAACCTTCCGATTTCAGTCGGCTAAGGATCTCGGTCAGGCTCGCGAACACGTTCAGGTAGCTGGCTCCAACATTCTGCTTCCCCGGCGAGTTGTTATAGATAAGAATAACGACTCGTTTCCTCTCGTTCGGCATTCGCTGAAGTGAGATCCACCTCTGAATCCGTGGTATGAGCACTTCTATGTTCTCTTCGATTGCTTTGTGGAGGTACACGGTTTTACCGCTATCCGGATCCGTTTTCGTCACTTTTCCCGAGACCACGCTGGGTTCTATGAGGCCGGAGATTTCGGGATTCGCGATGGCCCAGCCTACTTCGAGGGGTTTGATACCCATAGGGTCTTTCGTCCATTGCTCGATTGTGCTGTAGTGAAGATTGAGCAGGTTGAAGATGGGCACGTCAAGCGCCTGCAATGTCTCCAGAACCTTTTCGTCCAGCGCTGACTGGAATTTCAGGGAAAAGGCCACGATGGCATCCATGTACGGACGCCCGTCTCTATCCTTGACGAGTCTTGCAAGGATTTCAGGGTCCCATCCGAAGAGACACATGACACTGAATCCAGCCTGTTCCAGCCTGCGGATGACGTAATCAACATGCTCGATCTGGCCGCTTTCCGGTCTCATGGTGTACGTCATCACAGCAACCACGGGTGCCTTGGGGTCATAGGCAGGTCGCGCGCGGTACCATGCCAGATACTGTTCCGGATCTGCGAACTGGGACGATGCCTCCGGATGGTAAACGCCCAGGACAGGTCCTTCTTTCACCTTTTCGTACAGGATGAACCGGTCAAACTCTTTGTTGGCTACCCTCTGAATGAGGCTCTGCACATTCTTGGCTTCCAGATGATGGTAGAAGCTCTTGATCTCTTCATCGAAAATGAAGCCCCTTTTACGAAGATCGCCGTCGTTTCTGGACCCCCGCACCGCGTAAATCTTTTTCTTGCTTAAATCAGCTTGACGGAGCAAATAGTCGGTGAGCTCCGCAATCATGACGTCTATGATGATGACCTCTGCTTTGGCCACTGCTGATCGAGCCTTCTCGCTCTGCTCCAGTTCCTGTGGCGTATAGACTCTTACCTTCAACCCGGGTGGAATTTCTAGCTTATTTACGGCCTCCTGGACGACAAAGGTGTCGGAGTCGGATATGAGGAAAGCGATCTCTTCAGCCCAAACTCCCCCTGTGCCGCCAAGAAGCAGAGCTACCAGACAGCAGATCCGAACACTTCTCATGTACGCTATCCTAATTGTGCTAAATGAATCGTCACCCTACTTCTTCTATTGTCTCGATCGACGATTCTGCAAACCGTTTATCAGAGCGTCAAAGGCCATGCGAATAACCTTGGGGGCAAATTCCGGCTTCATGTACATGTTTCTCGACGTCACCGTGCATCCCGCGACTCTGTTCGAGATATCCTGGCACATGAGCTCAAAAGCTTCGAGATCGCACGTCAGCCCTTTCTCGAATGCATCGCTAAGGGTAAAGGCAGATTCGATAAACCCGGCATACTGGGGTTGAAGGAGAAGCTCCTCCAGTTGAGTTACCAAGCGCTGTTTTTCCTCAGATGAGCCACAGAGACAGTCACTTGTGATGCCGAACAATTCGATATTTCTCTCTCGCATGCGTTGGAAGATATTCCTGTTCGCGTGCAGCCCGTTCTGTTTGGCTATGGCCTCTCCGACACCGGCATGCACAGCCTTTGCAATGAGCTCACCCAGCTTGGAATGGCCGCCTGCATTGTCGATCTTCGGTCCTCGGCCCTCGACCACTATGATATTATCGGTGCCCGTGCCAGTGGCCTGAACCGAAGGGGTATAACAGCTTCTGATGTCCAGATCCTGCAAAGCAGCGGTTTTCGCTTCAGTAGCGTCTATGATAGCCCTGGTCATTGATCGAGGTGTCAATTGCATGTTGGTGAGTATCAGAATGTTCACAGTGCCCAGCTCGTAGAAGTCTCCCGAGTCTGTTCCACACCTTACGGCATTCGTTTCCACTCCCGCGGTAACGAGAGCGTACACCACCATATCCTTAAACTGCTTCTTCTGAACGGACACGTTGCGCATGTTCGCGCCAGTGAAGAGCAATGTGGTCGTGTCTGCATTCTGTCCCACCACTCCGCACACGGTGGCTTTAAGCTCCTTCACCGGCGTTGCATGCCCAAGATTCCAGGCCGGAGGCGGGAGGTAATGGTTTCCCACCGCTTGCACCGATGAGAGCGGCCCTTCTATGGAGCTGAGAGCGGCCATCGGCTCTTTGAGATCTATGAGGAGAGTCTGATGGGGAAAATCACGGATCATGCTCGTGACTATTTTCGCGGATCTTACGTAATCGAGATTAAGCTCCACGGGCCGGGCGACAATCTCTTCCTCCTTGATGACATTTGTTTCCTTTGAGTGAAATTCGTCAGGATAGATGGTCGCAGCCAGCCACTCAATGAAATCGCCCACATGAACCGAAGCTCGGCACGTAAGCTGACAGGGGAACCGAACGTAATTCTTATGCCGCACTGCATCCACATCGCGCCAGCCGGGTTGGTGGAAGTACTTCTTTGACAGCTCCCATTCCTTTCCGCAATAGTAGATGAGCTGAGGATTGAAGTCCTGCCATTCCTCTTTACTCATCGCCACGACCGCGCCGTTCTTGCCTAATGTGGGGGCGATTCCGCCCGCAGCTCGGATGATCTCGTTCTGGAATGAATCGTCGCCGGGAGTCATTATGTGATTCGAGCCCATGAGCCGCATCACACGGTTGCGTTTCGACTCAGGAATCTGCGCGACCTTCCGCCCGACTTTTTCGATCTGATTCTTGATTCCTGCAATGACGTCCGCTGCTTCTTGTCTTCGGTCGAATATTTTCCCGATGCATTCAATTGTTCGGTACGTCTCGTCAATAGAGCGGTCATCAAATTGGATCAATTTTATGCCGGAATCCCGAAAAACTTCTCGAACTTGGCCGTGGGTTCCTGACACAAATATCACGTCCGGCTGGAGGGACGCTATTCTTGCAACCGATGGTCGGAAATAGCCGCCCACTATGACCTGGGAGGCCGTTGGGGGTTGCTTATCATGATATGTGATACCCACGAGAGAATCCTGAGCCCCAACTGCATAGATGGCGTCGGTGACGGATGGGACCAGGGACACGACGCGGGTGGGCATTCGCTCTACGGTGATTGTCTTGTTCGCCGAATCCTGCAGCGAAATGGGATAATCAGCTCCGAGTGTTTTTTCTGTGAGGACCGCACACGCCAATAAGAGTGCCGCTAACAAGTGTACGACTACTTTAGAATGAGACTTCATCACGCTCTCCCATTTACTCAGGTACGTAGACCATTGTGCCGTCCTGCAGGCGGTATGCTGTCCCCAGACGCTCACCTTCGCCCTTGGCCTGGGTCTTGGTGACCTTCATGGCTTTGATCTCCTTCCCCTTTTTCGTGATGATCTCCAAGTCCTCGGCCTCGGTCCTCTTGATGATCGTCATATTGGATTTCTCGCTGAGCAAATCCTGCAGACGATATGCCGCAAAAAGCGTTACCAAAAGACCGACGATGAAGACGAGCCCGATATCAAATAGATTCGCCACGCCGCTCATAGGGTCTTCGTCATCTGACTCATCGACCCGAGAAAGCCTGCGTCTTGACATGAACTTCATGGGAAAACTCCTGTTTGGCGATCGTGTCACTCATTGCCTCGGCCAGCAGCTCCATCTGCCGAATATCCTGCTCGATCCACCGTTTCTTTTTCCAGTAGAAGCAATACGCTGTGAGCCCGACAGCCAAACCAACTACCGTGGTGGTGAACGCGATCACGAGATCTGAAGAAAGCTTGGTTATGTCCCCTTGACCTAACGCGGCCAGGCCGGTTCCCATAGGAATCAGGGTGCCGATGAGCCCCAGTCCAGGGCCGATCCGTACCAGCATCCTCACATGGTCAAGAGACTTCCACAGCTCCGCAGACTTCTCTTGGAGCAGGAACTCGATCAAGGGTTCTCTCAACACTTTTCCCTGGTTAACGAGATCGAGCATCAAGGCGCGGTAAGCTCGGACGTGATACGAGCACGCGGACTGCAAGGCATCACCCCTCATGAGCCTCTCCAATTCGGACGCTTCAAAAATTGGACGTCGCGGCCGACTGACCCACTCGGCTGCCATAGAACCGGTAAGAATCAGGGTCCACAGTACGAGAAATGCAAGCAGAAAGAGAGTTGGGTACAGAAGTGCACTCGACACGAGGTAAATAAACGATTTGACCAGTGCCCCGATGTCCACCGTTACACACTCCTTTGTTTCAACAGTTGACCAATGAAGCCGACCCCCAAGGCAACCGACGATATCGCGAGCAATGCCGGGAGAGCACGCCAATCCTGCTGATCCTCAGTTGTGGAATAAGCAGCCAACCGGTAGACGCGATCCAGGTCTGAAAAGTGGGGAACAACCAGCAAGGAAACCAAGAAATAGAGGGCTGTGAAAAGCATTATGATTCCCAGGACTTTCTCTGCCGAGGTCGCTGACAATCGCATTGCAGTGCCGAATACTACTGCTGTCACTACTGTCACGCCGGCAAACAGGGAGTATGATTTAACGACAGTCCAAGAAGCCTCCCCCGGAAAAAGCGCGATCATGAAACAGGTAGTCACGAAGATCGCGGCTGCACAAACCGGGCATGGCATAACGAGAGGAATCCATCCGTAAGTACGTCTGCCGACAGGCTTTTCTTGAGGGGAAGCCAGCAGCGCGTAGGACCAAACGAGCATGCCCCCTGCCATCAGGAAGTGAACCAGTAATCCGGATTGGAAGAAGGTTGTGATACGGTTGAATTGGCGGACCATGTCCATGGTAGTGGCAACATACCAGGAGATCAGAAAGATCCCTGCGTAAGCCCCCATCATGCCTACAGGGAACAATGCCTTTGTTATCCGAGACGCGGAGGTCTTTTCCACATACGCAAGGCCCGCCCCCGCCTTGACGGCAAATACTCCAAGAGAGCAAACCAACCCGAGAAGAAGGCTTTTCAGCTCGATCACGGTACAACCCGTCAGTATGGGAGGGATGAGTCAGGCGAGAAAATAGACGCGCACCGACCCCTGCGCTTCCGGTACCTGGCACTCCAAACGATGGCTCGCGGCCCGGAGTGTCGACCTCCTGCAACAGGATGACAGACAAGGACTCTCACCACGAGCCCGAAATGACAGCAAAACCTCAATCACGCGTGAGACGGACGCAGACACTTATCTAGGAGGTTCGGGAGCTCACCACAACTCGGGAAGCCACTCGAAACATCCCTGGCGCAACCGTGCCACAGAAAGGGGTTTTGCAGCGACCACTAGGGGAAATACCGGGATGCACGCAGTTGTCGTTTCTGACACAAATGAAAAACCCTCCCACAGTTCGTGCGGCAGGGTACAGGGGGCACGACCGCTCCCTGCCCTCGCAGGTTCATCGGGTCTGGAAAACCGCCTAGGTATTCTGGCTCCCGCTTTGTCCTAATCTCCGCGCCTTCCCGGTTTCTTACTCCAGTGGCATGGAAGCGGATTTCGTCAGCGGTTACAGCTGCGGGGCAGCACCGGACTCTCACCGGTTTCCCCGACGGTTCCTGTCCAAAGCTATTCGTCTAGCTGTGGTGTTATCATGAATGAGAAGAGAACGAAAGTCAAGGCATGATCACCGAACGACTCCCGGCGAGACTCCGGTGCTGCGAGAAATCTGTGTGGGGATCCAGGCGTAGGGACGACCGGTGGTCGTCCTCTCCCTTACGGCTGAGAGGGGCCTGAGCCCCCGAATCACCGTCAGCCCAGGGCAAATCAGTAGAACGGGCGTCTCGCCCGTTTATTCTTGGGGATGACGGGCAAGATGCCCCTCCCACTGCAAGATGCCCCTCCCTCCGAGATAACAGGCTCGCCACCGAGGTTCAAACCCACGCGTGCCTGCATATGGCAATCACACCTATCTCTCACCGCGCGACGCCACAGTCGGGTCAACGACGCTGCAAACCTCCCCCTGCGAGACCGTTGACAGTCCGCATGCCATGCCCTAATTTTCAGGAGGTGATAAGACCTTGCGATTGCGTTGTGGGCGACCTCATTTTGATGGCGAGGCACCATACCTCGATGTGCAGCATACCTCGAGTACCGTGTCAGTGGGAGCGATTCTATGGGCGACACAAGCATCTTGAATGGTAAGCGAATTCTGGCGGTGGACGATGAGCCGGACGTGCTGGAAGTGATCCAAGAAGAGCTCGGCCAGTGCACCGTTACGACCGCACAGACCTTTGAATCAGCCAGGGATCTTATCCAAGCCGGCGGTTATGACCTGATCATCCTCGACATCATGGGGGTGCGTGGCTTCGATCTGCTTGACGAATGCCGGAAAAGCAGAATACCGGCTGCAATGCTGACGGCCCACTCCATAGATGTCCAGAGTCTCAACAGGTCGATCAGGCACGGTGCGGTGTCTTTCCTTCCCAAAGATGAGCTTTCACGGCTGCCAGAGATCCTTGCGGAGATATTGGAGAGCCTCGAAGAAGGGCAGAGCCACTGGCCCAAGCTGTTCTCACGTCTCGGGCCGTTCTTCCACGAGCGTTTGGGCGTCGTGTGGGAAGATCTCGAGCGGCCTCCCTATCCGCCATATTTCTATTGAAACGATCAAGGAAACGGTCCCTATCTCAGATCGAATTTCTTCATCTTGTTGGCAAGGCCTTGCCGAGAAAGACCCAGACGTTTCGCAGCGAGGCTTTGGTTCCCTTTCGATTCTCGCAGCGCTTCATGGAGCATCCTGAGCTCGAGGTCATCTATTGCGTCTTTGAGCTTAGTATAGCGCTTGGGCTTTGAGGATGTGTCTGACGGAAGCGTCTTCTCCACCGTGGACGTGATCCGGGCAGAGAGAGAGCGTACGGAGAGGTTTCCTCCGTCCGCGGTCAGGATGTGAGCCCGCTCTATCTCATTTTCCAGCTCCCGAATGTTCCCGGGCCAAGGATAGCGCATGAGCAGGTCCATTACCACCGGTTCTACGCCGCGGACCGCCTTTCCCGTTTGCACGGCGAGCTTGTCGAGAAAATACCGTATGAGGAGAGGAAGATCATCGATCCGCTCGCGCAGAGGAGGGGTCGTGATGGGGAACACGTTGATCCGGTAGAAGAGGTCCTCGCGAAAGAGCCCCTGACGGACCAGATCGGCCAAGTTGCGGTTTGTTGCCGCAATGAGCCTGACATCCACCGTGGATGACGCGCTCTCTCCTACCGGTTTGATCTCACCCGATTGGATGGCACGCAAGAGCTTCACCTGCATTGCAGGTGACATGGCTTCTATTTCATCAAGAAACAGCGTTCCCTTGTCGGCTGCCCGCAATACTCCCTTGTGGTCCTCCACTGCACCAGTAAATGAACCCTTCTTATGGCCGAAGAGCTCACTTTCGATGAGCTCTGAGGGGACCGCAGCGCAGTTCAGGGATACGAGCGGTCGATCCGCGCGGCGACTGAGCCGATAAATTGTTCTTGCCACGAGCTCCTTACCCGTCCCGGATTCTCCCTGAATCAGGACGGATGTGTCAGTTGGGGCCACCTTTCGGATTAACGACTTGAGATACTGGACTGCCGGCGCGTTTCCCACGATCTCCTCGAACTGATCCCTGTTCCGAAGCGCCTGGCGCAGTCCGACATTTTCCTGTCTGAGCATAGACGCTCGCTCTCTCAGATGGTCCCACTCTATGGCATGCTCGATGGAACGCGCTGCTTGGGACGCCAGAATTTCGAGGATCTCCGTGTCGGTACGGGTGAAAATTCCGGCACGCTTGTTCAAGACCTGGAACACACCGATAATAGGTCCCCCAGGTGTCCGAAGGGGAACGCACAGCAGGTTCTTCGTCTTATAACCAGTCCTGGGATCCACATCCTTGTTGAATCGCGAATCACTGTACGGTTCCGCAATATTGAGGGATTCCCCGTGGGTGTAGACCCAACCTGCAATCCCGCTGTCCCACGGGATCCGTATCTCCGCGTGCTTCAATCCTACGCCAACGTGGGAATAGAGCTCCCGGGTATTGTGATCCGCCAGAAAAATGGTTGCGCGTTCCGCGTTCATCACCGACGGTGCCTCCCGGAGCAAGAGATCCAGGAGCGAGCTCATGTTCTTTTCCTTGCTGATCAGGACGCCCATCTTGAAGAGGAGGGAGATCCGTTCCAGGTAAGACCCTATAGGCCTTTCACGCCGCGCTGGACCAGTCGCATCCTCGTTCATACCTAGGGCTTCTTTGAGGAGCGTTATATCCACATGCATGGTGATTGCCTGGATCAGGTCCTCCACCGACACCTTGCCACCCATCAACAAGATTTCCGGTAGTGATTTACCTGTCTCTTTGGACGCGCGAAGGGCCGCCTGAAACTGACTCTTGGTGATTCGCCTGGTTTCCAGAAGAAGCCTGCCAATGGACCTGTGGTCTATCACTGATGATCTCCCGATATCAGCACGAGCGATTTGCAGCATAGTTATGGCTTGCAGTAACGTGCCGGCCTGCGGGGGATTCCTCTAACGGACGCATCATATTCGTCCGTACAGGGCGATTTCCCCGGTCTGGCCGTGAATTATCATCTTGCTACCCACAACCACCTCGAGATCGTTAAATTTCACCCACTCCGGCTTGCCCGCGAACTTTTCTATCTGGGGGACTTGACCCACATAGACTTTGTCCAAAGACATGGCAATGTCCGCGGCGTGTGCCCCCCTGCCCCCCAATCTACTGACCAGCGCAGTAGAAACGGGGAGTGAGAACACCTCTTCCATAATCTCCTCAGGAACGGGGTCATTCACCACGAAGATGAACCCGTCCAGCTTCTCAGTGACCGGCAGGCTTTCGTTCATGGCATCAATGATGGATTGGGCCTTATTGATATGCCGGTATGGAGCGATCTGGTTCCGATCCGTTACCATAATTCCCCGAAAGATCTTGCCGTAAACGCCTGTGCCCTGAGCTATAACCCGGTAGCCGAAGGACGCGAGAGAAGGGATCCGCTCCTTGCGCTCTCTATCCTTTCTAATCTGGAGAACGAAGAGCCTTCCATTCTCGATCGTGTACTCCATGCGCGTGTCCAAATGGAGCTGTTCTGCAGTCTTGAACATGATCGACGAGAGCTCTTTCCACGAATCAGGGAGAGTGGAGGCGAGGGTCTCGGTGCGTTTCCACGGATCGTACACCGGAATGGTTGGCACCTTGCCATCGACCACATCAGTCCCTTGATCTGCTTGGGCAAAATCGCCCCGGAATTCCAGCGTGAACGGGTTGTAAGAGATCACCCCGGTTCCGGAAGACTTCATCTCCCGGTTTCCGTAGACCATGGCCTGCACAATTGCAGGGCTGCCCCAGTCTCCGTCTATTTTGGCAGCCTTTCTGTACTTGGTGGCAGGTGCTCCGTAGAAGCTATGCATCACCAGAACCGCACAATGGATGAGAATATCCAGGAATTTCCCTTTGTCCAGAAGCTCGATTAGCTCCGGAGCAAATTCCGCGGCCCGCTTCTTGTAGTCGAACGCCAAGGTCTTCATCTGGGCTCCGCTCATTTGCGCCTTGCGGAGGACCTCGAACTGGGCTTTTCGCCTGTCAATTATCTGCTGAAACTCTTCTCGCTCGATCCCGGCCGCTGCCTGGGAAAACTCCTGCAGGAAACGCCTGTAACAATCGTACGCGAACCATTCTCCCACTTCTGCAGCCAGCGCCTCCGCGATCTCATCATTAATGCCCACATTGGTGATTGTCGTCATCATGCCGGGCATGCTCACGCGCGCACCGGAACGCACTGAGAAGAGACCCGGATTCTTGATGTCCCCGAGGCGTCGGCCCCACGTCGCGCCTAGTCTCTCCACCGATCGGGCCAATCCTCCGCGAAAATCGGGGTCATGCACCATCTCTTCGACCGGTTTCAGCTTCACGTCAGTGGTGATCACAAAATAGGGAGGCGTATTCTGTGCGTAGCGTAGCAATGACGCTTTTAAGCCTATTCTGCACGGAGAGATTTTCTCTCGCGACGGGAAGTAGAACGGGACAATCGGAGAAACCTCAGGCGGGTCGGGAACAACTTTCCTCGTGGATTCGGACAGGTGCTGATTCATAAACATGTCGACTTTGTCGATGAACGTCTCGAGCACTCTTAGGTTCCCGTCACGCGCCTGCAAATCCGAAATGTACAGGGTTTTGAGATAATTCTTAAAGAAATCCGTGTCAGGAACGTGCTTCAGGGTGGTCAGATCTCTCAGCTTCGTTGGCAGCATGTCCATGTCGATGCCCGAAAGAAGCCTGTCCACCGGCTCCTCAAACCACGCTCTGTACGAAGCATGCACGTCATCCAGCTCTTTCTTGATTATTCTCAGGAGATCTCGCACCTTGTCAAAGGTCAGACCCAGACGGCCTGCGAGTAGGAGGTCCCGGCCGGTACGCCTCAAATAGTGACTCGAGTGACCGTTGACCGCCACACCCCTCACGAGGTGGTCGATAAAGACGAGAGCTAACGGCAGGTTTTCGAACGTGACCTCATCAAAGTGCGTATTGTTTATGCTCGTGGCCAAGGTCTCCTGCATGGCTTCAAGGTCTAGGTCGTCATTGAAAGCCTCGAAGCGCTCTTCAAGGTACGTGGCCTTTTGCGCGTACGCGTGGCCCGCTTTCTTGGCCCGAAGGACAATGGGAGCTCCCGGTTGGTCGTGGCGTATACGGTCCATCTCCTGGGCGAGATCTGCCGTGCCCTCAGTGAGTGTCACGGGCAGGGGCAACGGATCCTTGAGATCCGGCACGAGCATGCTCTCCTTGATGGTCTGACGCCGGCTGATAATGTCGTCGAGCGTCTTGAGATCTTCGGTTACGTCGGCCCCGGACATCGACTGCGTCACTACAAAGTATTTCCTGTACAACCCCTTAACCAGCTCGATCACATTCAAAACCATACGACGGGCAAACTCGCACCACGCTGGATTGTCTGCATACCTGGCGGTGTCAAGTGACACCAAAGACATCATGCCCTCTTTGCTGGTCGATTCTATTCCCGCGTCCGAAAAGATGCGATTGGTCAAGTCCCTGATATCTGCAGCCTCCGACGGGGAGCACCACTTCTCCATGACAAGATAGGGCATCGATTCCCGGGGCATCCATTCGGATATCGCCTGAGGATCCCCCGTGGCAAAATACCGAGTCACGCCCTGGGCAAAATAGAAGTTCTCAATGCTGCCTCGCCAGTGAATGTCGCCCCGGAGCTTGCCAAGGAAGTTCCCGACGGGCTTGACCCCTCTGTCGGCCAGCTCTTTGGCTAGCCCTGCTGCAGTGAGGCGGAGAGACTCCAGCGGACCGATATCCTTGAATGAATAAGGGATTGCTTTGATGAGCGTCCGCACGAGAAAATGAGTGATGGAGGAATTCGATCTGAGGAGCCTGGAAATCCAGTACTGAATGAGGTCCTCATCGCAGAGCTTCGTGCCGCCGATCTCGAGCTGGACCACGAGATACGGAATAAGCCGATGCATGATCCGGGGATTAGAGGCCACTATTGCCAAGAGGCTCTTGACGTGCTCAGCATGTGCCGTATTAGCCCCGGCTTCTTCGGCGAGTACCAGAGGCTCGCCCGTATCGTCGTCCTCGATAGTGTAGCGTCCCCGCGCTGGCGGGATGAGCGGACGTTGAAGGATATGGTCGAGCAATTCCTGGGCCATCAGAAAGTATCCCGCGCGACCCAATGTTACCCCGAGGGATTCAATCGCTTTCAGGGACGAAACGATCTCCGCGGCATCAGTTGAAGAATAAATCCTGTCTAGAAAGAGATCCGCGAAAATGTCCACAAGCTCCTTGGAAGCCTGTTTCTGAAGATTCTCCAGGCGCACGACAATCGTACAGACCCCTTCTATCAGAAGCTCCTTGACTTCCGGCTTGTCAATTTCCAGGATCTGGCTCACGAGAATCTCGGCGAAAGCAGCCTGGACATTCGGGGGGATCGTATCGATCATGTCTACGGTCGTTTTCAAGATCTCGGTCCAGCGCTCGCCGATGCCTCTTATAAATGCTACTCCTTCTGAAAGCCCGTCTCCTTCCGATGCCGACTTGCCCTCTAAAATATCACTGCACGCCTGCTTTCGCCTGCCAATCTCCTCCTCGCTCTGAAGCTTTATCTTGTCCATCACGAGAGAAGCAAACCGCTCTCGATTCGGGAAGTCGCGTGATTGAAGAGCGTGCTCGAGCTTGAGAAGAAGCTCCTGAGGGCAATGATGAATCTCGTTCAGCGCAGTCAGTATTGCCTGGGCCTCCATCAAGTCCACGAGTCGTCCCAACCCCGCGAGTTTTGTGGCACCCCGCTTGGAGAGCGCCAGACGGATAGCGGAAATCTCTGAGATCCTGCGGTCCAGTGAATTGATCGGCCTGGAATAGACTGTCTTGAGAAAGCAGAGCCCCCGCTCCACAAATGGCAAATAGAGAGGAAGTGCCGAATCGGAAGCCGATTTGAGTATGCTCTCCAGAAGGCGGGAGAGAGCGTATTCTCCTTCCGAGCTGGCCTGGCTGTCGAAGGGCTGAGAAATAGCTGCACAGAGGTAAGAGAGGACAATCTCCATTACGTGCGGCAGGTCAGGTCCCAAGGCTTCGTCATCCCGATCGAGGCCATACCGGGACAGCACGCGAACGAGATCCAACCAATTCGGTATATCCTCGAGCACGGGAACAAGGTTTTCACGAATGGCTTGCTGCCTTCCTCTGAAGCCCGTGAGATGAGCTACTTTTTCCAGGGATTCACGAGAAAACTTCGGATGGAGGGTCAGGCGAGCATCCTCCCTGCTGACATCAACCAGGTATCCCGCGGCTTCTTCGCCGGTGCGGTCCAGAATCATCAAAACCCGTCCCAAATCCTCAGCGGTGAGGGTCATTACATCGTCGAGCGATGGGAGCGAGCCTTTGATGACAGCCCCTATTCCGGCAATCTGATATGGATTCAGTTGCTCTTTGGCTCCAATTTGTCTGACAAGGTCTCTGACATTCATCCTGGGGTCCACCGTTGATTGAGTCATCGTGACGTCGCCCGGAAGCTCCCGCTCCAGAGCCCGGCGGATTTTCACACACGTGCCATCAATTGTAGTGCAAACCACGACGAGACGTCATATGATTAAAAGGTGTGGCACATAAAGGCCTGGAACATTTCTATCGTTCCAGACACAGAGTAAAACATTGTTTTGATGACCGCAAGAAAAAGGCCCTTAACAGAGAGTGATACTTCACGTACAGGGACCCGGCTTTTCTCTGAGCATATCATAGGGAGAAGTTCGTCGTGGAAGGCCATGACCAGCGATACAGCCGCCACGTGCTGCTTGCCATGTGGGGAGAGGAAGGCCAGAGGCGCATCGAACAGGCGCGGGCCTTGGTTGTAGGTCTGGGAGCGCTCGGCTCGCTGATAGCCATGCTCCTGGCCAGAGCCGGTATCGGTTTCCTTCGCGTCGCGGATTACGATGCTCCTGAGCTGCACAACCTTCACAGGCAGATCCTCTACGACGAGGCAGATACACGCAGCGGCCGGTCCAAGGCCGAGATCGCTGAGACTCGCCTCCGCGCGCAAGCTTCTCAATCCGTTATAGAAGCCGTAAACGCTCGGGTCGGTCCAGACACCGTGCGAGAGCTGGTCGCTGGCGTAGACGTTGTGGTTGACGCTCTGGATAATATAGAATCACGGTATTACGTAAACGATGCCATCCTGGACCGGGGCATTCCGTACGTGTTCGGGGGCGCTATTGAAGCATCGGGCAACGTGATGACCGTTATACCCGGAAAAACCCCGTGCCTGAGATGCCTCTGGCCCGACCCGAAAAGCGTGATGGATCATCCACGGGCATCCGATGTGGGGGTACTTTCGTCGGCAGCTACTGCAACGGCATCTATGCAAGTCACGGAGACGATGAAGATCCTTGTGGGCAGACAGGAAGACCTCATCGACGGCCTTCTTGTGATGGACTTTTGGCACGGCAGATTTCGCATTGCTCGTGTGGAGCCCGATCCCGCATGCAGGTGCAGAGCACGGGAGCGTCTATGAATGAATTCTCTTTGCCCATTACCGCGATGATCCTTGCGGGAGGTTTAGGAATCAGGCTCCGGCCCGTGGTCTCGGACCGGCCGAAACCCATGGCTCCGGTGGGTGAGTCCCCGTTCCTTGAGCTGCTCCTTCTCAACCTCGCTGAGAAAGGGATCACCAAAGCCGTGTTGCTTACGGGGCACATGGGCGAGGTGATCGAGGATTACTTTCGCAACAATCCTGTCCCCGGCATGGCAGTCCGATGTGTTCACGAGCATGAGCCTCTCGGAACCGGGGGAGCGGTAAAGCATGCGGAAGCATTCGCGAGCGATCCGGCGCTGTTGGTTAATGGAGACACATTCTTTGATGCGGATCTACGACGGCTGTTGGAATTTCACGAGCGAAAGGCAGCGGATGTCACCATCTCCCTGGTTTGGGTCTCGGATGTGAGAAGGTACGGTTCCGTGTCCATCGATTCGGCAGGTATGGTCACGGGCTTTCAGGAAAAGAGCGCAGCCCTTCACGGAGCGGGATGGGTGAACGCGGGGCTTACCGTCCTCTCTCGCTCCGTAATTCGCGCGTTGCCGGCCAATCGCGCCTTCTCGATGGAGCAGGAAATCTTTCCCATGCTCGCTGCCAGAGGTCGCATGGCAGGGCTCGGGCAAAGTGGGGCGTTCTTCGACATCGGGACCCCAGACAGTTACGCCAAGTTTCAGCAATTCACCCAAAAGGTTTTCATTGGCAAGAGCCGACGCGAGTTTGCCACGTAAGGGGTATCTTACAGGAAAGGGAGGGAAAGAAGATGGGTGCGAAAAGAATTCTGATGCTCGTTGGGGATTTCGTGGAGGACTACGAAGTAATGGTACCGTTCCAGGCTCTCCAGATGGTCGGACACCGTGTGGACGCAGTCTGTCCGGAAAAGAAGGCCGGCGACGTGGTGCGCACCGCGGTGCACGATTTTGAAGGAGATCAGACTTACACCGAGAAGCGAGGGCACAATTTCACCTTGAATGCCACATTCGCAGACGTAAAGGCGGAAGAGTATGACGCTCTCGTGATTCCCGGCGGCCGAGCGCCCGAGTACATCCGCCTCAACCCCGAGGTTATACGGATGGTTCGGCTCTTTGCGCAGGAAGACAAGCCCATTGCTGCTATATGCCATGGAACGCAGGTTCTTACTACCGCTGGGGTGATTCAGGGGAAGGCATGCACCGCGTATCCCGCGTGCAGCCCCGATATCACGGCAGCCGGAGGCAAATGGACCGACGTGGGCTTGGACAAGGCGCTGGTGGATGGAAAGCTGGTGACCGCCCAGGCATGGCCGGCCCATCCGGATTGGCTCGCCCAATTTCTCAAGGTCCTGGGAACCCGCATTGAGCCATAAACAGGTCCAGCCAAGTTCCAGGGAGGACTTCTTTGAAGAAGGTGCTCCCTGGAATCCTCTCCAAGAGGGGGCAGGCGTTTTGCCATAAGAAATTAGGTCCTCTTCTGCGTCTGCCAAAACGCTGATGCGTCTCCAAAACGACTCCTATCTGCCGCATTGCCTGATGAGTCTCCGATTATTATAGTCCTCCCAAGAAGGAGCAATCCAAAGGTTGGACAAGGGGGGAGACAATGCCATCACTTGACTGGCTCCTCAAAGAATACGAATTCAGGCATCACTGGAGCAAACAAGGCGATGAGTGGGACGGCAACGCGGACTATAGCAGGCAACCATATGAGAAATGGAAGCAATCCGTGTTTGAGACGTTCATATTTCCGCACGTGTCCGGCGATTCGAGCGTGCTCGAATACGGAGTGGGGCAAGGGCGGTGGACTGAGCCGATATTAGTACGAGCCAAAGAGGTAATAGGCGTCGCCATTAGCCGAAAATGCATCGATTTCTGCAAGCAGAGGTTTGCACAGTACAAGAATGCCACGTTCATTGAGAGCAACGGACGAGATCTTAGTTTTGTTGGCAATGAATCCATAGACTTCCTCTGGTCTTTTGGCACCTTCACTCAGATCGAGGCGGACATCATCAGCGGCCTTTTTCTCGAGTTTCAGCGGATTCTGAAGCGCGATGGCGTGGCAATAATCCATCATCCCGGAAGACGCAACATCACGCTGTGGTTGTGGCCCCTGCTGGAGCCTCTTGGCCCGGTAGGCAGAAGAATCTATCAGATTGTGTCCCTGAAGAAACTTAGGAAAGACGACGGCTTTCGGTCAAACGTCTCGAAGGAATATGTTGCCAACCTTGCTCGACGGAATCGCTTGACGGTGCAATCCCAGATCCAGAGTTGGGGCCCAGCAAACGAATTCAACGTCAAATTGTTTAGGGATTACATGACCACGATGACCAAATAGGTCTCGCGCCGGTGGCGCACTTCATGGGAGAGAAGCCCGTCGATTGTTCGGACCCTCTGGACACCAGGAGATTCCTGGGCTATCTGTTAGAGAGACCAGAGGGGTGCGAGGTTTGAGGAAGCTGGAAGCCCCACGCGAACGTGGCCGAGAAGGACGGCGCCTGGACAGATTTGACGGGCACGCTCTAACAGTCCGGTCTATCCGGTTGCGATTCGCGAATGATGGGAGGCGTGTCTCCGGTTAGTTTCCAGACAGCGTCGAGGAGGAACAATGTGCTCAAACGGAGTGAGTCACCTGATATTTGCCGATGAAACCATTATGGAGAAAATGGCGAACCCGATCATGGATTTCGTGCACAAACAGGTCGTGATGGCTCTGTACGCCTGGAACGCAGAAAATCGCCTGGATTCGTACCGCGAATTGTTGCCCATATATCTGTCCAAAGACTGGACCGAGTGCGAGGCTATTCTCAAGACTATCGAACGGGCAGGTCTGGTGACCCTGAGGGCGGACGGGATTAAGCTGAACCACGGCTTACCGAGTGTGCCAGCCCACTCGTGCGGTACTCATTAAGTGCAATGTGCACAAATAGGGTTACGTACTTACGTCAGCTCCCTTTTCTGAACTCAGTCCACTCAGCGGGACATCGCTACTTCGGGACGAGACTTGTCTACATTCATCTGTGGTTGTGTCTCGAGCCCGTCTGATTCCACCACCCCATCCCGTATGCGAATGATTCGGTCGCACGCAGCTCCTATCTCGTCTTCGTGGGTCACGAGTACAACGGTGTATCCTTCTCGCGCAAGGCTCCGAAGCTGATCCACAACGATTTCCGTATTCGCCTGATCCAACTGTCCTGTGGGCTCGTCTCCCAGTATGAGGGAAGGGTTGTTCACCAGAGCGCGCGCGATGGCCGCCCGTTGGCGCTCCCCACCGGAAAGACGGTTCGACCAATGGTCGACCCTGTGGGAAAGTCCTACAAGTTGCAATGCGTCGAGGATCTTCTTTCTCCGCTCGGAGCGGTCCGATTCGGCGTAGATGAGGGGGAGCTCGAGGTTCTCGTAGACCGTTGAATTTGCAAGAAGATCACACGTCTGGAACACGAATCCCAATTCGTGGTTCCGAAATATGGCCTGCTCTTCCCTGGAGTACTGCAGGATGTCCTGACCCTTGAAAAGGTACTGCCCTGACGTGGGCGGGTGGAGCAGCCCCAGAACATAGAGAAGGGTAGACTTGCCCGAGCCTGAAGGTCCCATGATGGCAACCATCTCCCCCTTATAGATCTTTACACTGGCCTGTTTTAGCGCCTGGATCTCGTTTTCCCCATCGTGATAATGTTTGCAAAGATCAATCGTTTCGATAATCAGTTCTCGGTTCATGGGCATCCCTTCCAGCCGTAACTTCGGCTCACCCGGCCAGTATATACGATGTCGTCATTATTGGCTAGAAGTCGGTTGCGAAATCGGGGCAAAACGTCGGACAAATGCTCCAGGCCCGCATTTACCCCCTTCTTTTTCCTCCTCGATATGCTATAGTTCCCGGCATGTTCGAGATAGTCAGACAAACCACCGGGGAGCGCGGGTCTTTCGTGAGACTCATTAGGTTGGAGTCAGAGGACTACACGGTAATTGTGCGCATGCCTGAGGACGGCCGGCTGCATCACCGGTACATGGGACCGGACATTGCAAAGGCGGAAGAAGTGTTCAATCAGGAGATGGCAAAGCTCGTAGCTCCCAGGCAGTCCGCATGAGGATTCGGGTAAGGTGTTTCGGGCTTGGCTATGGCCCGTTGCCGCGGGCGGTTCTGTGAAGAGTTTGCCCGAGAGGTCCATTTTTCCGGTACAAGATGCTTTCCGGAGGCTCTTCCCCTAAACCTCAGGGTGCCGGCATTTGCATGACGGGTGCCGGAGCTTCGCGTCACGGGAGTGCTTATGGCCAAATTGCAGTTGAAACAGGAGTGGAGATTGTGGGGTGGTATCGCCATCGTGCTGGTCGCGTTGGTCGGATACCTTTACCTCGCGAGCCGTCCCCCCATGGAGGGGGGCGAGTACCTCTGGTATGTGACGAACATCACAGGTCCCGATCAACTCAGCCTGAAAGGCACGGGAAAGACGATTGATTTTACGCTGATCGGTCTTCGAATTCCCTCTTCTCAGATTGAAGCAGCCAGGGAATTCCTTACCAAGACGTTGAATCAACAGTGGGTACGCATCAAGACCGTGCGTGAAAACCCAAACGGCACACCGGTAGGATTCGTCTACCTATCGGGCGAGGACATAAACGCTCGCTTCATTCGCCTGGGATTGGCCGAGCTGGATCGAGAAGAAAAGGATTTCGATGTACGGCCTTACATAGAGCTGGAACAGGAAGCCAAACGGCAGCAGCGCGGCATGTGGGCTGAATCAGACCGGGGAGCGAAGTAGCATGAAGATTCTCATCATCGGGTCAGGAGGTCGAGAGCATACGTTGGCCTGGAAGGCTGCACAGTCCGGCGCAGTCAAGGAAGTTCTCGTTGCGCCGGGAAACGTCGGAATCGCAGCGGAGCCCAAATGCAGGCTGGTAAATGTGTCGTCGGACGACATAAACGGCCTCAGACAACTGGCCCTGGATGAAGAAGTGGACCTTACCATTGTGGGTCCTGAAGCGCCGCTAGTGGCAGGCTTGACCGACGTGTTCCAACAGACCGGGTTGACAGTATTCGGCCCATCTCGGGCAGCGGCTCAGTTAGAAGGGAGCAAGGCATTTGCTAAGCGTCTGCTGGCCAAATATGGAATCCCTACTGCTGGGTTTCGAGTGTTCGATGAGTACGACGCAGCACTCTCCCATGTGAAAAAGGTAGCGCTCCCGGTCGTGCTAAAGGCAGATGGCCTTGCGGCGGGTAAGGGTGTTTTTGTGTGCAAGGACCGGGGCGACGCGATTGCAGCACTGGACTCGATCATGAAGACCCGAGCTTTTGGAGACGCTGGCAACAGGGTGGTAGTGGAGGAGTGCCTGGAAGGGGAAGAAGCCTCGTTCATTGCTCTCACCGACGGCAAGTACGTCCTTCCTCTTGCCAGCTCACAGGACCACAAGCCCATCTACGACAATGATCGCGGGCCCAACACGGGTGGTATGGGCGCCTATTCTCCCGCACCTGTCGTGAGTCCTGAAGTTCACAACCGCATCATGAACCAGGTAATGGTACCCACGGTACAAGCCCTCGAAAAAGAGGGTGCCCCATACGTGGGGTTTCTTTACGCAGGGCTCATGATCCGGGACGGAGCCCCATCGGTTCTGGAATTCAACGTACGCATGGGGGACCCGGAAGCACAGCCGCTCCTCTTCCGCATGAAGAGCGATATGGTTCCGCTCATTACTGCAGCGCTCGGCGGCCGGCTGAGCGACGCAGAGATTGAATGGTACCCTGAAGACGCAGTCTGTGTGGTCATGGCCTCGGCAGGATATCCTGGCTCGTACGAAAAGGGAAAGCCGATCTCGGGGATTGCGGACGCCGAACGATCCGAAGGCGTGAAAGTCTTCCACGCTGGTACGGCACGAGGCCCTGGGGGCATCGTCACCAGCGGAGGCCGCGTGCTTGGGGTCACGGCAAAGGCGCTGGGAATCGGCAAGGCCATAGATAAAGCGTACGAAGCGGTCGAAAAAATCCGGTGGGAAGGAGCGTACTACCGCACGGACATCGGGAGAAAGGCCCTGAATAGAGCGGGCTGATCCCCCGGAAGACGGCGGACGGTGCGGTTTTCTCGCTGAATAAACGGGCGAGACGCCTGTTCTACCGATATGCTGGCGATGGTGGTGAATCGGGGATCTTTCGGGTGGGACGGGCATCTGAAAGTGTCTCAAAAGCCGGCAGTCCGTGATAATCGTGGCACACCCCCTCACCCTAACCCTCTCCCCCGAAACGGGGGAGAGGGGATTCTTCCGGATCCTTCGCCCACTGGGAGAGGTGATTCCTTCAGCTCCCACGCCCACTGGGAGAGGGGATTCTTCCGGATCCCACGCCCACTGGGAGAGGGTTGGGGTGAGGGTGCCGTTCCACGCATCGACGCCCAATCGTGCTACGATGTTTGGTGTGTCCCGAGTTTTGAGACAGTCTCTCTAAATCTGCCCCCCATTGAAACCGGCTCTGAACGCGCCCTTCCCTAAAGGGAGCAGTTTGCCAAATATGTTACCGTACTTATGAAATCCTGTACTTGGTGCTCCATTTCCTAAATACGGTCACGTAATCTGCCACGACGTAGGGGCACCCCTTGTGGGTGCCCAGGGCGGGCACGAGGCCCGCCCCTACAGTGCCAACGAAGCGCTCACCACGTACACCGCGGTGCGGATACGGTACCGTATTGGTGCCCTCGACCACTAAGCAAATGAAGAAAGGCCCCTGAATACGCGACCGTATTTGTGCCATAGAACACTCAGCTCCTCTCCTCTCCGGGTTCCTCAAAATCCTCGATGAACGAACGCACAAGGTTCGTGGAGCTAAAATGGCCCACGGTGATGCAGGTGAGGACAGGGTCAGCGCCGAAGGTGCGTGCGATTCGCCGCATGCTCCACCCCCTTTTATGCATGGCTTGGACTTTTTGCCCCATTTCTTCGAGGTAGGAGATTTTTTTTCTCAACTCTTTCGTCGCCTCATCGCGCACCGTGCCACTACCGGGAAACAGAACTGCAGGTTCGAGCATGATGAGCTTCTTCAAAGAAGACACGATCCCCCATATGTTGTAATCGGCTCTCAACGTACGGTCCTGCCCTCCCACGTACGTGTCGCCCGCGAACAGCCAGCCTTGGGATGGTTCGAAAAGACAGATGTGATCGGGGCTGTGCCCGGGAGTGTGAATCACGTGGAAGCGATAGTGCTCCGTCTCGACGACGTCAGGGATGGCTGCAGGGCGACAGGCATGCGGGCGACCCCATAACACCCGCTGATACGGGTGCAGACGGTTCAGAGAAGGATCCTCCAGCACAGGAAGCGCTTGGCGATGGGCCAGGACTGGGACGCCTCGTCCGGCCTGCAATGACGCATTGGCCCCGACGTGATCCTCGTGACTGTGGGTGTTGACAATGAGCTGCAGAGGAAGGCTCTCGACTGCTTTCACCAGCTCTTCTGCGGTGTAGAAGCAGCCGCTGTCAACCAGCAAGCCATCTACCCAGTACGCCGCGGTGAAATACCAGCCTTTACCGAAAAGCCCCCGTGCAAGGCGGAACTTTCGGACCTTGCCTGTGTCTTCGATTTGAATCATGAGGGATTTTGGCACCTCAAAGCGCTCTGGCCCACTTCTGGCGGCAGCGTGCGCGGCCTGGGGCAGGTCTCCGATCAGGATCCAATCGCCCGCAATTGATACACGGCTCTTGATTTCGCGACGACTTCTCCAGATTCGTCTTTCACTTCTCCCTCGAGAAAAAAGTCCGATTTTCCCTTTTCATCTACTTCAGCCTGGACTCGATCCACCTCCTCCTGAGACATCGTGAGCTCAATGGTGACATCAGTCTTGGCCAGCCGAAGGAACTGAATGGTCATTTCCTTCACGATCGGATAGTACTTGGCTGGATCGAAGGTAGTCAGGTAGAGAGCTCCCACGGGAACCTCAGCGACAGTGAAGAGTGCACCGGCATACATGGTGCCGATATGATTTTCGTTCCCTTTGAGAGGTGCCTTAAGCTTTACGTGACGGGGCTCGAGAACGAGGGCCTTGATTCCGGCCCGTTCTACGAACTTCACCGTGGTTTCGAGAGCATGTTTCATTGCTTCAACGGTCATAGTCATTGACAAGTCTCCCCAAGAATTGGCATGCAATTGCGGTCCTCGAAGATCACGCCGCCGCCAGAGGTCGCGACGGTTCGAAATAATGGAACCGCAGGCTTGCCTGAAATCGAAACGATTCTTCTCTACAATCCCATGAATTTCGCTGCTATTCCTTTCATGATCTCATTCGTTCCCGCGAAGATCTGCATGACTCGCATGTCCCGCCAGGCTCGAGCTATGGGATATTCCTCACAATACCCGTAGCCTCCGTGAAGTTGCAGACACCCATCAGCCACCCGCATAGCCATCTCGGTTAACCAATACTTGCCCATGGAGACCTCTACCACAATATTCTTGCCATCCATGTGATCCGAAATGAGCTTATCGAGAAAAGCGCGGCCGATCTTCACTTCCGTGGCCATCTCCACAATCTTGAACTGGGTATTCTGAAACTTGGAAATCTGGCGACCGAACGCGATTCGCTCCTTGCAATACCGGATAGTCTGCTCCAGCATGTGTTCTGCCGCAGGGACCGCGGTGACGCATACCATGAGGCGCTCCTGCTGCAGCTTCTCCATGAGCATAAGGAATCCACTTCCCTTCTGGCCGAGGCGATTGGCTTTCGGCACGCGGCAATCGAGGAAGAACAGCTCAGCGGTGTCCTGGCTATGCCAACCTATCTTCTTGATCTTTTTTCCCTTCTGAAATCCCGGTGTGTCAGCTTCTACGAGGTAAAGGTCGAGAGCCATATGGGGATTTTCCACTTTTGGGTCGCGCGCTGCGACAACCACGAGGTCGGAATTAATACCATTGCTGATGAAAGTCTTCTGCCCGTTAATAATAACGTCGTTTCCATCCTCCACCGCGGTTGTTCGTATGGAAGCCAGGTCGCTGCCCGTATTGGGCTCGGTCATGGCTATAGCGGTGATGATGTCGCCTGACACGCACCCGGGAAGGTACTTCCGTTTCAGCTCCTCCGAGGCATACGAGACTATGTACGGAACTACGACATCACTGTGAAGAGGGGCGGCCAATCCCGCATGATTTGTGCGACAGAGTTCTTCCACGAGAATGACGGAGTACAAGAAATCGGCTCCCAGACCGCCGTACTCCTCCGGAACGCTCATGGCAAGAAACCCTTCCTCACCCATCCTTTTCCAAACGGCTCGCGGAACGATTCCGTCTTCTTCCCACTGGTCGACGTACGGGATAACCTCCCGCTCAAAAAATTTCCTTATCGATTGTCGGAAAATTGCGTGCTCTTCCGTATACCGGATGATCTCCATGTCAGATCCTCAGAACTCCATGAATGATGCGGGCCGCTGAAGCGGTTTTCAGGATCGATACCGAAGAATAGCCTTTCCTCAGCGGCAAGCGGATTGGCCGCATTTCGATGCGACAGCAAGTCGGTACGTCACGCGGTCACGGAGAGGAGTAAGCCACACCCCCCTTACGTGTATCTACCGATGATCGCTATGCAACACACGTTCATAAACGGCACGCCGCCAAGGTTGTGGGTCAGCCCGAACCTCGGATTGTCAATCTGGCGCTCGCCGGCTCTACCGTGAAGCTGGAGGTACATTTCGTAGAGCATACGCAAACCGGAAGCGCCGATGGGATGGCCAAAGCACTTCAATCCTCCGTCGACCTGTGCGGGGATTGTTCCGTCTCGATCGTAGAATCCATCCATTACATCGTACACGGCCCTGCCTCGTTGGGAAATGTGCAAGTCCTCGTACGTGACGAGCTCGGTTATGGAGAAACAATCGTGGAGCTCCATCATGCTGATTTCAGAACGAGGATCGGAAATGCCCGCCTCTTCATACGCTTTTACACTGCACCGGGCCGTGGTCATGAAGTGATCTCCGTCCCACTCGTTGTACCCCATCTCCTCGCCGCTGCTCAGCGCTAACTGAAGTGCCTTCACTGTGACGAAATCCTTGAATCCCATATCCTTGGCCTTTTCCACTGTGGTGACGATCGCGCAGGCCGCGCCGTCACTGACTCCACAGCAGTCAAAGAGACCCAGGGGATGCGCGATGATGGGAGCTGACATCACCTGATCTATGGAAACCGACTTTCGAAGGTGAGCCTTCGGATTGAGGGCTCCGTTTGCATGACTCTTCACGGACACATGCGCTATGGCCCGTTTGAGCTCCTTGTCCGGAATTCTGTACTTGGCAGCGTATGCTGTGGCGAGCTGAGCAAAAGCCCCGGGCGCGGTCACATTGGGCCACCAAAGCCATGCAAGAGATCCCCAGTTCGAGCCGGGATTGGGCAGGCCCCCGTACCCCGTGTCTTTCAGCTTCTCCACTCCCATTGCCAAGCAGATGTCGTACGCTCCAGACGCGACAGCGTACACGGCTCCCCGGAACGACTCCGTGCCGCTCGCACAGAAATTCTCTACCCGAGTCACGGGAATGAACGGCAGGCGGAGCGTAACTGAGAGGGGCAAGGCGCTCTTGCCGACACTGACCTCTTCCATGCACGTGCTGAGCCAAGCCGCCTGTATCTCGTTTCTGTCGATTCGGGCGTCCGCCACACACTCCTCGAAAGCCTCTACCATGAGCTCTTCAGCTCCGACATCCCATCGTTCGCCGAACTTCGTGCATCCCATACCAATAATCGCTACCTTGTCCCGTATTCCTGTGGCCATAGTCGATCCTCCTCCGAGCGATTCCAAGGGTCGTCTAGAACTTGAAGAGCTTTTCGATAAGCTGTGATTTCAACAGGTCTCCCTGGATCTTGAGTCGACCGCTGGTGTACGCCACCATCGCGTTGAGCTGTCCAAGGATAAGACTCAGAAAATCCCGATCTGACATGATGATAGTGGTCGTGGGTTTGGGGTGAGCCCCCTCTGCCGCTTTGCACGCCCCATCTTTGACGATAACGTACCAGTCTCCCCCTCCGGGACCGCTTATTTTGAACTGGAAGACCACATCCACACCCGCCGCTTTGTCCGGCTGGAAGGCTTCCGTAATCCGATCGAACACGGCTCGCACCGTCGGACCCTCCGCTTGCGGGGCCTTCTCCGCCTGCGGGCTGAAGGCCTTCATCATCAGGCCGAGAGCCGCTGTGGCGTTGGCTGACTCTACCGCGCCTGTCATATTGTCTATTTGAGACCAATCACGGGCTATCTGCTCAGGCGTAGGAGGTGTTTTCCCGTCGCCGACCACTGCTCCGGGTCCGGTCAGGACTGCAGCGCGATTGAAGCTTCCCATGCCCGCATTGAAAATCATTCCTGTTTCAGAGCAACCTTCCCAGCACAGGTACATGACCATAGGGGTCACATACTCGGGTTTGGTGCTCTCGAGCATGTCCGGAGGAAGAATGTCCTCCGTAAGACGTGTCAAAGCCACCGGAGCCACAGCATTTATCCTGATGTCGTGCTTCTCGCCCTCGAGCTTCAGGGTGTTGATGAAACCGATGAGCCCCATTTTTGCCGCAGAATAGTTGGTCTGCCCGAAGTTTCCGTATAGTCCGGCAGCAGAGGTGGTCACCACGATACGGCCGAACCGGTTCTCGCGCATCTTCTCAAATGCGGGTCTTGTCACATTGTACGCGCCATTGAGATGAACTGCCTCTACAGCGGCCCATTCCTCGGGCTCCATCTTCGACAGAGTCCGGTCACGCAATATACCCGCGTTGTTAATGAGAATGTCGATTCTTCCAAAGGTATCAATCGCTTTGCTCACTATGGCCCTGCCGCCTTCGACCGTGGCTACGGAATCGTAGCTCGCGATCGCTTCGCCACCCAATGCACGGATTTCATTGACCACCTTGTCCGCAGGGGCCGATGATCCTTCACCGATACCGTCTCTGGCGCCGCCCAGGTCGTTCACCACCACTCTAGCCCCGCGCTTTGCCAGCTCCAGCGCATACAGTCTCCCAAGGCCCGCACCTGCTCCTGTTACCACAGCTACCTTTCCGTCAAATCGGACGGATTCCTCTCGGGCACCGCTCGGTTCTTCACCAGGTAGCGGAACGGCCTTCCAGAAATAGCCTGTGAAACCGCGCTCCCGGTCCGCGTACCGCTTCCTGAAAGCCAAAGCAACCCTCTGCCCGACCCTGACGTCCGACATCTCGCAGTCGGTGAAATCGGCCATGAACCTGCCACCACCCTCGAACTGTACCATGCCGTACACAGCGGGGGGGTCCAGCGACACCGCCAGCAGGTCTCCAGTGAAGCTCTTCACATGGGCTTGCACATCCGCAAATTCGTAGTCCTCCTGGGAGTGGACCGCTTTACAATCGGGATTGACACAGACATCCATCTTTGGAAACTGCGGAGTCCCGCACGCTGTGCACTTTCCTCCAACCATGCCGATGAGCATCTTCCGATTTCGCCACAGAACCGTCATCGCAGTTTGCGTAGGAAATTCCGCGCGGATTCCCATCTCTGTGGCGAGCAGCTCACGGAACCTAAGAAATTTTGGATAGTTATCAATGGTCTTCTTGCGATCCAGGCTTCCGGTGATGCCACTACGCTTGGGCATGTTCAGGATGTTCTCCGTCACCTGGAAATAGAGAGCATCGCACCCCTGACCAAACCCTGCCAACAATATGCGGTCCCCCGGTTTGGCATGCTCCAGAGCCTGCACGAACATTACCAGCGGGTGGGCTGTGCCCGTTTCTCCACATACCTCATGGAGATTATCCGCGACTTTGTCGCCTGAGGCCCCGAGAGTCGCTGCTATCTTCCGGTGTTCAGCCTTGAAGAAACAGGGGAACACGAATTTGTCCACATCGTCCATGGAGATGGAGAGCTTGTTAAACAGACCGGCAACGGCTTGGGGAATGATCTTCGAATACCCCTCGTCTCTGACCCACCGTTCTTCCCACATATAATCGAAACGGTTCCCTGCTCCGCGAAAATGATCCACAAAATCATGGGAGACGCTGTAAGATCCCTTGAACTCGGCGACAACCCCCGAATCTCCCACGAGGACCGCGGCCGCTCCATCACCGAACCACATCTCGTAGAAGTACGCTGCCTTAGCTTCCCGCTTGTCTGCTGCTGCAACGAGCACACTTCTGGGGCTACCGTTTCCTACGGCTGACAGCGCGGTGACCAGGCCGGTCGTGCCCGATCGCAGAGAAGACGTGAGATCCTGCGTGACGATGTCGTCCCGGAGGTTAAGAGCGGTCTTGACGATGCCGGCATTGAGCCTGTCCGCGAACGGGAGCGTGGTCGAGCAGAGGTACAACCCGTCCACCGCGGACTTGTCCATTCCGATCAGGCAGTCACGGGCTGCAGCAACCGCCATGGTGAGACTGTCCTCATCCCAGTTGCAAAAGGATCGTTCCCCCTGTGCGACCATGACGATAGCAGGGGCGAACCAACCCATGTGCTGGTATATGCTCATGCGATTGAGCCGCAATCTCGGAATGTACCCGCCGAAAGAAGTGACACCGATCATGGTTGGCGCTCCTGTCTGCTTCAGAACTTGAAGAGTTTCCCTATAAGCTGGGACTTCATGATGTCCCCTTCCACCTTGAGCTTCCCGGAGGTAAAGGCCTGCATCGCGTTGAGCTTACCCTGGGTGAGGGCGAGGAAATCCTCGTCGGATATGATGATGGTTGTGGTCGGTTTCGGATGTTCCCCCTGGACCACTTTGCACGTTCTATCCTTCACCGATGCATACCATTGCCCGCCTCCCGGTCCGCTAATCCTGTACTGGAAAACAACGTCGATGCCCTCGGCTTTTTCCGGTCGAAATGCTTCGGGCATCAGCTCGAAAACGCGGGCGACCGTCACGCCTGCGGCCGGCTCCGGCTTCTTCTCCTGAGCGCCCTGAGCAAGATCCCCGAGCATTCCGGTAAAGGCTTCGGTGGCGCTCACGTATTCACGGCCACCGTCCAAAGACATGATTTGTTGTATGCGCTCAGCTACCTGTTCCGGAGTCGGCACCTCGCCAGGAGTGGCGACACCCGTTCCTACCCCAGTCACAATCGCTGCCCTGCTGTAATACCCCATGCCGGCGTTGTACGTTCTGCCGGATACGGGGCATTGGTCTGAGCACAGGTACAACACCAAAGGAGCCACAAATTCGGGACGGAGCTTTTCCTGCAGGTCCGGAGGGAGTATGTCTTCCGTCAGTCGAGTTGCCGCGATAGGAGCAATGCAGTTGACCTTGATGTTGTACTTTTCGCCCTCAAGCTTTAGAGTGTTCATGAAGCCGACAAGGCCCATTTTGGCGGCAGAATAGTTGGCCTGACCAAAATTTCCGTACAGCCCTGCTGCCGAGGTCGTCAATATGATGCGGCCGTACCCATTTTCACGCATGTGGTTGAACGCTGGTCTCGTAACGTTGTACGCACCGTCCAGATGACCGGCCATGACGGCAGACCAATCTTCGGGCTCCAACTTAATCAGGGTCTTGTCCCTGAGAATCCCCGCATTGTTGATCACGATGTCCAGCCGCCCGAAGGCCTCGATGGCCTTGTCGACGATCGCTCGACCACCTTCCGGAGTGGCCACAGAATCGTAGCTCGGCACGGCTTCTCCCCCAAGGGCCCGTATTTCTTCAACTACGCTGTCAGCGGGAGAAGCGGATCCGGCTCCGCGGCCATCCCTGCTGCCACCGAGGTCATTGACAACGACCTTGGCTCCGCGTTTGGCCAGCTCAATAGCATAAATGCGACCTAATCCTGCAGCCGCTCCGGTCACGATCGCCACCCGCTCATCGAAACGGATCCCTTGTCTGCGGGCTCGATCCTCCATCTCCTGCCGGCTCATCCATTCCGCTATTCCCCGATCGATGACCACCTCTCCCGTGTTGGCGTTGATGGTTCGGAAGTATGCCACTCCTTCTCCCATCTTCCAGATCTGTGTCTTGATTGGAACCCCAGGGTACAGGGGCCTGGTAAAGCGGTTCCGCAACCTGGTCATACGTTCCGGCTCTCCCGGGAAAAGGTGCTTGATGATGGATCGGCACGCGTAACCGTGAGTGCACAGCCCGTGCATGATCGGCTTCTCGAATCCGGCCATCTTCGCGAATTCCGGATCTACGTGAAGGGCAAATATGTCTCCGGAGAGACGATACAATAAGGGTTGATTTGGGGATGGGTGCGCCTCTTCCTCGAAATCGGGAGGACGATCGGGGAATTCTACGGGCTCCTGCGGGCTGTCAGGTCCTCCAAACCCACCATCCTTGCGGCAGAAAACGGTGCATATGCCTGTAAAGAGCTTCTGGCCGTTGGAATGATACGTCTCGCTTTCTGCGACCACCAACGCGCCCACATCGCGGCCCTTGTCATAAATGTGCGTGATTTGCCCTTCCGTTGTAAGAGTCCCCTCCACAGGGAATGGATTGTGGAAGATGAGGTCCTGCTGTCCATGAAGCACTCCTGACAGATCGGCCTCGCAAGCAACACCGACCAGCGCCAAGAAATCGAAAATCGCTCCTACGGAAAAGCTCGGAATCACCTTCAAGCGACTTTCGTAGCAGTAATCCAATTCGTCGAATCCAGCGCCTACCCCCAGAGCATAGAGGACTACGTCCCTCCACGTGTAGCTCCTGGTCACAGGCCCGATCTTCTTGCCGATGCTGTCGAGGTTCAAGGCCATAGAGTCTTTCCTCCATTGCGGCTGTGGTATCAGAAAGTGACAATCCGCGATTCCACGAAAGGCCTACCAACAGGCAAGCCAACCTTCAGTCCTGGATACCCTTCTTCGAGGCAGGGCCGGCGAACGCGGGTAAAAGGATGAATTTCAGCGTTTCCTTAACCATGGAAACGTACTCGTCCCGCTGAATGTCGAGCATGGACCGGAAAAAGCTCTCACCGGAGACGAAGCTATGTATGGCATTCATCATGGCTAGGACATGCATCTTGACAATATTCGGGACGCGTTTTTTGTCCTTGCAAAGCCCCATGGATCGGGCAATGTCGGATACAACCTCGGGAACGCGGAAGTCGACGAGCGATTCGTCACGGGTCTTGGCGAAGTATCGAAACAGTACCAGGTTCGAGATCTCAGGGTGCTCGAACAAATAGTCCGTCATGCAATCTATCGCGATATCCATCCGTTCAGCTAGAGGGCGCCCGCGCACGATGGATTCCACCTCCGCGAGCTTCTGCTGCAAGTCAGTGCTGATATCGATAACCACTGCCTCGTACAGGTCGCCCTTTTCGCCCCAGTGGTAGTACAGGGTGGAAATATCGATCCCCGCCTCGTCAGCGATCATCCTGGTCGTGGCTCCGTGAAAGCCGTATTCTCCGAAGATGGTTCTGGCTTTCTTGAGGATGCGCGCTTTGGTGGAGTCGGGATCTCGTCGTGCTTTTTCGAGGGGGGAAGGCA
Source organism: Thermodesulfobacteriota bacterium (assembly GCA_040753915.1). Lineage (GTDB taxonomy): Bacteria > Desulfobacterota > Desulfomonilia > Desulfomonilales > Desulfomonilaceae > JBFMDN01. The sequence goes on from JBFMDN010000017.1 coordinate 44,850, forward strand.
TGGGTGGATTTGTCCAACCTATTTTTCCATCATTTGATGGAAAAATAGACTAGACGTTCATCTGGAGTCAAGAAAAATTGCCGGACAAAAGCAGTCATTCAAGCGCGCGGGGCTCAGGCTCATCCGCAAACATATGCCCTTGAAAAAGCCGTTCGTCCGAAGGACTTCTCAAAAAGTCAGCTCTGTAACTTTCAGTTGATTGTCGACCGCTGTTACACCGGGCTGTTGCGATACCAATTGCCCGATTTTCTCCCGGTCTCTCTTCTCCGGGACCCGACCCGTGATTATGATCTTGCCCGCGGGGTCGGCGTCGATGGTTACGCGGCGTGCCACCGCGGAGCTCATTTTTCTGCGGACGAGAGTTTCGATTCTCTTGGCCATTGCCAGAAACTTGAGTCGGTCTTGCAGGCGGTTTCTATCTTCGACTGCTATCTTTGCTCGGACAGCGGAGGCAATGGTATCCGCAGCTCCTTCGGGAGCATAATGGGCAGTGTTGAGGATCACATCGAACTCTTCCCAGTCTTGGGCATCTACGCCGAAGACGGCCTGCATCAGGCTCGATCGCTCTCGATCATGACGTCTGACGAAGTCCCTGGCTTCATCCAGTGAAGTTCCCGACCGCTCCATGATTCGCCGCACTCTGATCTCGAAGGGGGCTGCGATGCAGGCGCTGAAGACATTGGGTATTCGTCGGAGCACATGTTGGGACCCTCTTCCCACAATTACCACGTTGCCCTGGGCAGCCTGCTCGAACGTTAAGGCTTCGAACAGACTGGCGTGGGCCGGCCTGTCGAAGAATAGACGCTCGAAAAAACCGGGACCATGCTCGGTCTCGTAGTCTGTACACAGATCGCTGTATTCGGGGTCGCATGTCATGGCCAGCTCGTGTAATCCTTCTCGGCCGATGAAGGTCAGACCGAGCTTCTTGGCGACGAGCTCCGCAATGGCATCACCGTAAGATCCAACTTGTCTGGATACGGTCACAATCTTCATCTGTCTCCCCTTGCGCTATTAGGAGCGGCTCGAAACATTTGCTAACCGAAGAGTCTTGTGGGAAGCCACATGATCAAGGGCCAGTACAGTATACACGAGATTAGGCCTATCCACTGAAGGATGATGAATGGCACGACACCTTTGTAGATGTGGACCATAGTCATTTCCGGTGGAGCGATTCCCCGCAAATAGAAAAGCGAGTAGCCGAACGGGGGGGTGAGGAAAGCCATTTGCAGATTCACACAGATGAGTGTTCCGAACCACAGCTGGTCGAACCCGAGCTCCGCGGCTACAGGGGTGAATATGGGGATCACGATGAGCAGGATTCCCAGCCAGTCGATAAACATGCCCAGGAAGAAAACGATTCCCATCATGATGAAAAGGACGACGTATGGGCTCACTTGCAACCCAAGCAACAGGTCAGATACGGCGTCTCCTCCGCCCAATCCCATGAACACCGACTGAAACGCGTTCCCACCCAGAAACAGGATCATGACCATGCAGGTTATTTTCAGCGTTGCCTCCGCTGCTTCGACGACAACATTCCAGCTCAGCTTCCGATATCCAATCGCGAGGATAGTGGCTCCAAATGCCCCCAATCCGGCTGCTTCCGTTGTTGTGGCCACACCGGTCACAATGCTGCCGAGCACCATGGCAATGAGGAAGAGGGGCGGAACGAGGGATGTGCTCACCATGCCAAGCTTCTGCAGTGCGGTGAATGCCCGCTCTTCCTTGGGGAGAGGAGGGCCGAGCTCCGGGTTCAAGCCGCATCGGACGGCCACATAGATCATATAGAGCGACGACAGGAGGAATCCGGGCAGGAACGCCGCAGCAAAGAGCTTCCCAACGGAAATGCTCGTTAACCCGCCGTACACAACAAGCATAATGCTCGGCGGTATCAGGATCCCAAGGGTTCCTCCTGCACAGATGCACCCTGCAGTGAGGGGTATGTCGTAGCCTCGCCTCAAGAGATTCGGCGCCGCGAGCAGGCCGATTGCAACCTCGGTGGCCCCCACCACCCCCGTGGACGCGGCAAAGACGGTACAAACCATGATGACCGCTATACCAAGGCCGCCCCGAACAGGGCCCCAGAGCACGTGCATCGTATGAAAGAGCTTTTCCGCTACTCCGGAAGCATCCAACATCTGCGCCATAAATATGAAAAGAGGCACAGCCACGAGGACGTATTCGTCCATGACCCCGTACGTCTTGTTCGCAAACATCCCGAGAAGTATCTCAGGAGAGCCACCCCATCCGATCAGGCCAAAGAGAAGGGCAACTGCACCCAGGGAGAAGGCGAGGGGATGACCGAGAAACAGGACCACAAAAAGGGTCCCGAACATGCCAATCGCTACGGCTTCAGGGCTCAGGTTCATATCTCTACCCCCTTCAACCTATAGATATCACGGATGAACCTAGCCAGACCCTGGACGAACAGGAGAATCAATGCAACCGGCATGACCAGCTTGTATGGGTACAGCGGGGGTTTCCACGCGCTCCAGCTATATTCACGGACCGCCACAGAGTGGGCCGCATATTGAACGGCTGCATAGCTCAGACATCCCACAAAGGGGACAAAGATAATGAGAAATGTGATGATGGATAGCCAGATCTGGACTTTCTCAGGCAGCCTTTGGGACAGGATGTCAATGCGAACATGGCGGTCGTGGAGGTGAGCGTAAGCGGCGCCGAGCAAGAAGTGGGCACCGTACAGGTACACGGTCATCTCAAATGCCCACACCGTAGGGGATTGAAATACCCTTCTCGCGATCACCTCGTACACAACAACGAATATGAGGGGCACGATCAAGAGAGCGACAAACTTCCCGAAGACTTCGTTGAACCGGTCTACAGCCCGCACAAACTGCTTCATCCTTTTCTCCTCTCAATCGCGGGGAGGTCGGCACCGCGCATTGAGGATTGCGGTGGATTGATGGATGTCCCGGCGAATGGCTCCGCCGGGACCAGGTACTGCGATAAGTCCTGTTACTGCAGCAACTTGCCCTTGATGACCATTTCGTACGGCCATGGAGCTACCCTGCCGCGCAACTCACGCCAGCGAGCGAAGGCCTTCTTGAACTCGTCCTGAGAGTCCAGCACCTTTTTGACGTCCGGGTGCTTGCCCTTGAGCTCCTCCAAGTATGCGTTGGAGGTCTTGGCGAACTCGATGATAGCGGCATCATCCATCAATACGTATTCGGATTTCTTGCCGATTTCATCAATGGCTTTGATGTTGAGGTTCTCCTGCCACGAGTTGGTCCACAATTGTGTTTCCTTGGCGCAGATATCAACGATCTGCTTCAAGTCTTCGGGAAGCTCCTGCCACTTTTTCATGTTAATGAATACGTCGAATTGGCAGGACGGTTGATGTACGCCCGGCTCGATGATGTATTTCGTAATCTCGTGATAGCCGGCGGGCAAGTTCACTGCCGGGGAGCTGAATTCACACGCATCCACGACACCCCTTTCAAGGGCGAGATAAATTTCGGGACCTGGCAGAGGTGTTACGTTAGCACCGAGACGTGTGAGAATATCCTGGTACCATCCAACGGTTCGGATTTTCATCCCCTTGAAATCTTCGATCTTGGTGGCTTTCTTGTTGGAGTGCAAGCCAAGCTCCTGGCCCACGTTGCCGCAGAAGAAAGCCTTCATTCCATACTTACCGTACAGCTCGTCCAACATCTTGTCGCCGCCGCGCTCATAATACCAAATGTTGTACCCTTCAAAATCGAGGCCGAAAGGTACTGACGCGAACGCGACAAAGGCTTCGTTCCTCCCCTTCCAGTAACCAGGCCACGAGTGGGCGCAATCGAGGGTTCCCTTTGATACCGCGTCGAATATTTCCATGGCAGGCACTATCGCTCCAGTCTGGAATACTTTGATGTCCAGACGGCCTCCACTTGCGGCACGAACGCTGTCGGCAAAGTGAACCGCGATGTCATGGAAAATCAATCCGCCCCAGGGATCGCTCATCCGCCACCTGAAGGTCTGATTCGACGTAGTCCACTTCTTGCCTTTCCAGGCCAGGGCCCGTGGATCTTCCCCGAACTTCGTCGCCTTCTTCTCCTTAGGTTCTGCTTGTGCAAATGCGTTGGTAGCAGCCATTCCGCAAAATGCGAAGGCTACTGCGAGGGCAAGAACGATCACTCCTATCCTTTTCATGCGTCTACCTCCGGTTGTGGAAAACTTTCGATTCCGTGTTGAACGCGTAACACACCACTCTGACATCGAGCCTACTTACCTCTCCTCCTTCCTCGCTTACGATGCGTCCAGATCTAGCCAGGCTACCGAAAGATCCTGGGAACGGGTCTCCCGTTGCCTGTAGTGCCGGACCGGTTGCGCGCGGCCGCGACCGTGCCTACCGCTCTTTACGATGTTAAACGACGTACCCCCTGGCGTTTGCGCCCACATATATTGGCACGCATAGAATATGCGTGGCAGTCATTGCAGTTGAAAGCCAATGAGCCTTCGGTCGACATGTGGTCATAATGGTGGCCGAGCTTTTCCATCAGTGCCTGCGAAGCTCCTGATTTATGGCCAACACGATAGAGGAGCGCGGCCTTTGCCTTCACGCCGTCGTTAATGACTCGGTATGCGAATCAGGTTCCGACCCTTTCTTGATGCGCTCCACTATAATTCATGCCGACAGCCCCGTGCCCTAAGGCTCTCTGAGCCGATCCCCTTGCTCCAAAAGGTCACAATGGCCGTCCATTAGGCAATGCCCGCCCGACCATGCTCTATCCGCTATGTGCACAGAATGACTAAACATGGATTTGGACTACTTCTAGCTGAATTATATCTGAAGGCTATGGTCACCAATCCGTGACCAAGACCGAGAGTGTGATTGGATCCGACGATCCGACAACGGGAAGATCCACGCAAGATCGTTCCCGTAAGAATTGAACCGCGAAGCAATCTTTGCCCGGAGGCGGTTCCAAGACCGCTCTGTCTGGCATGGTTGCGTCACCGCTGCTTCGAGAAGCGCCCATATGCTGCCCACATCCTTACCCCCGGATGGATGAACGAGATAAACGTGCTGATGGGAGACCCGGGCCACTTGTCCGGTGGTCAGACCATATCACAAATCAATAAACTGTCAAGTTATTTGACTGGCCTCTTGATCATAATACACTCTCCGCCCTACCAGTATGGTGTCCTGATACGTCAACACCGACTTGCCATCCTGATTCCGGACAGTTATCAGATTCCGCACTATCCCCGCATCCGGCCGGCTCCGAGAAACACGCTTCTCCAAACACTCCACAGCCAGCGACAACCGATCGCCAGGCCTCACCGGGTGCCCGAACCGAACCTGGTCCCACCCGAATCCCGCCAATACCTGCGACCTGATCTTGGGATCGTTCTGCAGGAGTATCGATATGGAAAAGACGTGGCATCCGGCGGCTATGAGGCCTTTGAAAACCGAAGAAAGCGCCGCCTCAGGGTCCGTGTGAAACGGTTGTGGATCCCATTTCTCGGCAAATGCGACGATTTCTTCTCGGGTGACGAGGTACTCCCCCACTGTGTGTACGTCCCCCACCGTGAAATCCTCGAAGTACCTCAAAACAGCTACTCCGTTTCTGAGATAAGTACACGTTTTCCCATACGGTTGCCTAGTTGCTTCCGCTCTGTTCAGGCAAGGGAAGGTTTCAGAGACTGTCTCAAAACTCGGGACACTCCAAAAATCGTAGCACGATTGAACGTCGATGCGTGGAAAGGAACCCTCAACCCAACCCTCTCCCAGAGGGAGACGGAGCTGGAAGAATAACCTCTCCCCCGCTTCGGGGGAGAGGGTCAGGGTGAGGGGGTGTGCCACGATTATTACGGACTGCCGGCTTTTGAGACACTTTCTTCAAACCCGCCCTGCATGAAAACAGGCTCTGAACCCGCCCTTCCCTAAAGGGACCAGTTTCCCAAACACGTCACCGTACTGATGAAATCCTGTACTGAGCCAGTCTCATCCCGCCTCAAGGCGCCTTCCAGACACGACACCACTCTTGGCCACTACCGCGTGCTCGGCCAAGAAATCCGTCTAGTGCGCGACGCTGATAGGAGCAGGTATGAAGGTAAGGACAAACAACACAATGGCCGTCCATCCAAGAATTCTACCGCTCCTGTCCAGTGGTGTGTACGGATCCACCGGCTCTGGATGTCGTAACCCGATGAAGAGCGCGAGAACTGCAAAGAGGAGCCATCCAGGCCAGAGGAGCGCGCCCAAGGGTATTAGCCCTACAAACACTGCGAAACTTATGATTTGGGCCTTGCGCGGGCCGAAAAGTGCGTAGATCACATGGCCGCCGTCCAGTTGCCCCATGGGCAGGAGGTTCAAAGCAGTAATGAACAATCCGTACCATGCGGCCATAGCTGTAGGATGAAGATAGATCGAAGTACTACTGGAAAACTCGCCGAAGCGAAGGAAGAACAGGGCCTCGAGTATGAGTGAGGTCCCGAAGTGGATAGAAATCCCGTCGGTTGTGGAGGGGACGGATCGAATTTCAGACAACCACGATCCCAGGATCAATACCGGCACCGCGACCATGCTCCCAGCGAGGGGGCCCCAAGAGCCCACCTCGATCAGCACCTTCTTGCTCGGAATCGCGGACCGAATCTTGATAAACGCGCCGAAGGTGCCCACCGGCGGAATCGCTGGAATGAAATATGGCGGGCTGACATCCAGACGTCGTCTTCTGGCTGCCAGGTAGTGTCCCATTTCGTGGACTAGGAGGATGGCCATGAGGGGAACAGAAAAGACCCATCCTTGGAGGATGTTTCCGAGCCAATCCTCACTCGGATCGGTCACATAAAGGGAACCGGCCACTGTGGTCGTCACCACGGTTAGGATAAAGAGAGCGATATTGAGTGCCCAGGACCTTCTTTTGATCGCACGGCCTCCATGACAAGTTGACTCTGCGCGCCAATTCCGCGAACTGAATAGCTATTCCAAGACCCTGAAACATTGGGGTTCCTGAAAGCAGGTTACTACGGAATTTGGTTCGATTCAACTCCCGATCCCCAGGGCCAACCGCAATCCGTGCATGCCAGTCCAGACTCCCGAGCCAGGATCTTCAGATCCAATCTCCTCAAGACGGCTGCCGTGACAGGCCGCTTTGCGTCCCAAAATATCAGGGACTGAAAGAATCGACGAGCCCGCTTGGAGCTCAGTAACGTGAAGAGGAGTTGTGCTTGCTCGCTCTCTTGGCACGGGACAAAGTAACAGGTGTCGTCCAGAACGACAGAAGTTTGTTCCCAGGGACCGATGACATGAAATCTCAGATCCCTGGCAAAGCCCGAAATTGCCACCTTCCAAGGAGCGAACGTATAGGGCCCCACGCCGAAGACGGAGAATCGCGGCCTTTTGGCATACACCGAGCTGGCGCGGCGATCTAGAAGTTGGCCGTGATCCGTTAGGTATTGCCACGTCCGAGGTGCTATCGTCTGAATGGAAGAGGTTTCGTCGTTTATGCAACGCTGCGTTACGAGCATCCACCTGCTTGGAGCCAGCTTGTTTCGGGACAAGTCAGAGCTCTTGAGCATGGGGTACAGGTAGTTGGGCTCCAACTCCACGATCTCTCCCAGCCCATTGCGCCAACGCTTGCCCTCCCGGCGAAGCTCCATGACCCGAGCGCAATCGTGCTTGACTCCAGAGCGCCACGTCCCTCGTTGCATCCCCTCGAGGCCGGCGACGGAGTCGTACGTCTTCACATCTGCTACGAGCCCGTTGCTTCGAAGCCCGAATGTCACCACTGACCCGCTTTGGGCAATACCTGCGGCCACCGAGCACTCCCGCGTCCCGTGGGATCCGACTCCCTTCACCAGAAGGAGACACGCGTCCACCGTGACCCCAAAATGCTTGGCGGCATCTACCGGAAACATGCTGGCGTCAAGGGTCAACCGACCGCTTCTCCAGGTGTGGAACAACACCTTCCTGGCTGTAGAGGTCTTGCACAACATGGCCAGTACGCCGGATTTGGCTTCTATCCACTCCAGTGCTTTCATAAGCATCCATTCGGAAATGTCGAAATTACTCGCACCAGTGATAGCCTCGATGCCCCTGAGATTCGTGAAATTGGCCCGAGGCGGCACATTTGTTCCTCCCAATGCTCCCATCTCGGAGTTGGTGACCCAGGGAGGATTGCCGACGATCAGAAGAGGGGGCGGGAGGCAAGACAGAATTGCCGGCCAATCGGCACTGAAGAAGTCCTCGTTTACGATGAGCGGCTCCGTGGTACCTGCACACCGTCGTACGGCTGCGAGTGCCTCTGCTGCGTGGTTGCCGTTAATCTCGAGTCCTATGGGCTGCTCTATTGAAGGAAAGGCCTCCAGCGCGGCAACGAGAAAGCTCCCCGTACCGCATGTGGGCTCTAGGACGGATTTGGGACGGAATCCCTGTCGGACGAGCAGCCCGCATACCTCCCGAGCCAGCTCCAATGGGGTCTGATAGTCCCCGTATTCGGCGATGGATCGATTTTTCTTTCCCGAACGGGGTCGAGAGAGGAAGTGCTGACTCGAGGGCATGGCGCACACGTCCTGTACTGCCGGGAATTGAATTTGTGTGGCATTCATTGCAGTGGAAAGACAATGAGCCTTCGGTCCACATGTGATCTTGACAGAGGTCGAGATTTCCCATCAGTGCCCGTGGAGTTCCTGACCTATGGCCAACACGATAGTGGAGCGCAACCGTTGCCTTCACGCTGTCGCTAATGACTCGGTTTGCGAATCAGGTTTCGACCCGTTCCAGATGCGGTCCACTACAGATCGATCGAGCCGATTAGCCCGGGGATCTTCTGACATCGCTCCTCCGGAGATGGATGGGCTCGTTGAAATGTGGATCGGGCTGGGCCACTCGCAGAACCTCCTCCGGGGTAGTGACTCCATTGATCATTTTTCGAATGGCGTTTTCCCAGAGCGTAGCGAACTTCTTACGTTTTACGGCCTCCTTGAGGGCTATCATGTCCGGAAAATCAGTGATGAGCTTGGCTATGTCCTCATCGACAGCCACGACTTCATATACACTTTCCCGTTTGTAGTAGCCCGTATCCCTGCACTGAAAACATCCTCTCCCGCGTTTGAGCAAGATTTTTTCAGGTCCTTCGAAGTTGAATCCGCGTTTATTCAGGTCTTTCAAGGGTACCGTGTAATCTTCCGCGCAGTAGGGGCAAACCTTTCTCATGAGCCTTTGAGCCAAGAGCCCCACGAGGGTGGAGGAGAGGAGGAAAGAAGGCACCTTGAGGTCAAGAAGACGATTGACTGCCGAAAGCGCATCGTTCGTGTGCACGGTGCTGAAGACCAGGTGCCCGGTCAATGCTGCCTGCACTGCCAGCGAAGCGGTTTCCGAATCCCGGATCTCGCCGATCATGATCACGTCCGGGTCCTGCCTCATGACGTGCCTGAGCAACGGTCCGAAGGTCATCTTCTCTTCCGGGTTGTGAAGCATGCTCACACCGGGATTGACGGAGATTTGATTGAAACGTTCGTACACCATTTCGACCGGATCTTCGATCGTCGTGATATTCCGGTCGTTCGCGGTGCCTATTACCTTCAGGGCAGAATAGAGGGTCGTTGTCTTTCCGGACCCGGTGGGACCGGTGCATAGGATGATCCCATAGGGGCGAGAAATGAACGACTGGAACGTGCTCAAGTCCAGCGGCGTGAATCCCAGCTCCTCCAAATCCATGAACAACAGATCCGGGTCCTGGATTCTGCAGACGGTCTTTTCTCCGAACGCCGTGGGGACCGTAGAGACGCGGACCTCGATTTCCCTCTCGCGGGTATTGAGCTTGATTCGACCGTCTTGAGGGCGCCGCTTCTCGGCAATGTCCAGGGAGGCCATGCCCTTGATTCTCGTGGTGAAGGCCTGATGAAGAGCACCGGGGATCCAGTCGATTTCGTGGAGAACCCCGTCTATGCGCATCCTCAGGAGGCTCTTGTTGCGCTTGGGCTCTATATGAACATCGCTTGCACGCTGGGCGATGGCTCGCCGGAACATGGCGTCCACCGCTGTCCGGATGTTCTTGTCCGTATGCGAGATCTCCTCGAGACTCTGCACACTAACGAGCCGTTCCAGGTCTGCAAGCTCTTTGAAGTGTTTGACGTGCTTTTCCGCGGCTGCTTTGATCGATCCTTTGAATCCGTGGAATTCCAGGATGATCTTCATGATGTCGGTCTTCGGAGCGATTACTACATCCAGCTCCTTGCCGTACACGCGCGCCACGTCCTCGAGAACCTCCTGTTGAGAAGGGTCAAACACTGCCAGCTTGAGCTTGTGGTCAAATTCTTCCAGCGGGAGCAGAAGAAACCGGTCCGAGAACTTTTGCGGGAGAGTACGAGTGATGAAGTCCGGGTCGAGGTCCAGGGAGTCGAGTCGCAGAAACTGATAGCCCAGGTGCTCGGCCAGAGCTTGCACGATCTTCGCTTCGTCCACCTCTCCTCTCGGCCCGGAGAGCTTCATGCCTGCAATGATTTCCAAAGCGGTGGTCTGATGGGCATGAGGAACGGATTCCTGCAATTCTTTCGCCCGGACTTGTCGGAGGCGGTCCCTGACGTAAAGCTCTGCCTCTTGTAGCCGTACCATTCCGGTGTCGTCCAAAAGTCCGGCCTGGTAGAGAACCTCTCCGATAGCGATCACGTCGTCATATATTTCCACTGGATTTCACCTTGCGTACCGCATGACTTGCATCAATGGTTCACTCGGCGTGCTCCGCACCCTGGCAGTGGTGTCGCGACACATTGTAATAGGCCGCGGCATCACAATCAATAGAGTGGTCGTCCCTCACAGGGCTTTGGGGGAAAATGCGCGGGAAGACCGGAAAGAAAGGATTCAGCAATATGCCTCGACTGTATCCCCAAGCTTCTTTCCGGTCTTGAAGAGTAGGAAGATTTTTTTTGACATCCCGCCCGCTCTCGCAACGCCAAGGAATGCCCTCGGAGGACGCTTACCGTGCCGCACGATCAGGGATCCGAATCCCGCGCTGTCAAGCCGGCCTCGCCGGGCAGGTCTCCGGGCATGAGGAATGAAGAGCACGCTCTTGCTTCCGTCCTACCCTGGAAGCAGTGGATCCGCTTTGCAGGACAAAGACGACGTCAGGTCAGATCTGTTCACCCCTGCAAGGGGAAACGCAACTATTTGGCTTTCTTGGTTGCCTCCCTGAGCGCATTGGCCGGAGTAAATCGGGGGACCTTACTCGCAGGGATCTTGATCTTTTGGCCGGTTTGTGGATTGACACCGGTCCTTGCTTTCCGTTTGGCCACCTTGAACGTCCCGAGGTCAGCGATGCGAATTTTCCCGTCTTTCTTCCTGAGCGCATCGTGAACGGATCCGATAAGAGCGTTGAACGCCATGGTTGCGGCCTTTTTCGTAATACCAGCCTCTTCGGCCATGCGGGAAATCAGTTCGGACTTGGTCATGGAAATCCACCTCCGGCAAAAAAACTAACAGCGTCAATGGGATGCGAATACATCCAATCATTCAAAAAAGTTATAAATACCCAGGTGATTTGTCAAGCGAAATTAGCTAGTCATGCTGCGGCAAAGTCAAATTTTTTACTGATTCCAAGACCATGGCAATGGGCCAGTTCCAATGCGCCAAATAAGGATTCTGTCAGTATAGCAGGCAAATAGGAATGTTTCCCCAAGTACTACATTATTTAAAGAAAGGCCTTCGGTTCGGACCAGACCCTGCGAGGCATGAGCGCGCTCTGGCGGGGCCAAAGCAGAAAGATCGAGGCATTACCTTCCACAAGGGGGACGCCCGTGACAGTCACGCAACACGCGACCGCTGCATCGGTTGTTTCCGCAAATTCCTCGTGGTCTTCCGTCAAGCAAAGGGTTGGTGGGTCCCCCATGTAGGGTGGCCTTTGAGGCTTCCATCGTTCAGAGATGCACGCTGGAAAGCGTGCACTACATGTGTGCTGCAACAGCGGCTGTTCGGAAATGATTTTTGGTCGAGCCCGTGAGCATTGTTTAAGGAACGGGGTGGCCTTCCTTCCCAGGGTTAAAGATCAGGTGTTACGCGGGACTACTCGAGGTGCGCTCCTCAAGGAGGAACATGGTGAAGAACCTGCTATGGCGCGATCGGTATGGCCACTGCTTCAGGTATGGGTAATAATGAGCCTGGGGAGGCCGGACCTGTTCACTGGACTCCGATTTCGGTGGGGGTGCCGTTGCAACAACAATTCCGGTTGACCGGATGCGTACTCCAGGGTTATAGAATTAGAAGTGATCCAGGGGGCTTCTCCAGCGAGATTTCAGCAATTCTCTGACCGTTGATTCACGCCAGGGAGGGAGCGACGGGTATACGGATGATTCACAGGCTCTAGGCCCCGGGGGCATCTCGCGGCTACTATTGCATGCCGGACATGAATAGCGGTGTTAAGGGAGGGATGGTGATATGAAGAAATTGGCGTCTTTCGCAATGATTTCTTTCTTTGGGGTGGTCGTTTCTCTCACGCTTGTTTCCAATGTCCAGTCGCAGGACTTGTTCCGAGAGATGGCCGACCTGAAATCCGAGATGGCCAAGTTGAGGAACGAGCTCAACGACACCAGGAATCTTGTACTTGAGCTCAGGAAGGCAATGCTGGAATATGCCGTTGCTTCAGATCTGGAACGACCGGCCGCAACTGCGCCAGAAAAAAAGGAGGGGGCAAAGCCCGAGCCCCCCGTCGACGAGAAAGAGTTGACGAAAGTCATATGCCAGGCGGTGGGGAAATTCTTTTCTGAAGCCGAAGCAGCCCTCCGTTCCCCCGATCCATCAACCGCGGAATCGGAAATGGATAAGGCGTACCGAAAGTTGACCTCGACATTGCATAGTTATTCGAGGACTCACCGGGTATCCAAGCTGCTCAACATCTATGAAGGTCTCGCATGGTCTACCTATACAGCCGTTCGATTACGCGGCAGTGTGGCGGGAAACGAAGATTTCCTGCAAAAACTGAGGACGCACAAGCAACGATACATCGACACCTGTCCCAAAGAATGATTCGTGGCCGGCTGCCTCTTTCTTTTGACCGACTAAGCAATAGGATTTCATACGTACGGTTATGTATTTGGGAAATTGGTCCCTTTAGGGAAGGGCGCCTTCAGAGCCGGCTTCAATGGGGGGCCGGTTTGAAGAGACTCTCTCAAAACTCGGGACACACCAAACATCGTAGCACGATTGGGCGTCGATGCGTGGAACGGCACCCTCACCCCAACCCTCTCCCAGTGGGCGAGGGATCCGGAAGAATCCCCTCTCCCCCGCCTCGCATAGGCGTTAACTTCGTGGATGACATCACGTGATTTCAGTCCGTTGACTTAACAAGGACCCCGTCACCCCGGCGAAAGCCGGGGTCCATAACATATTGGAAGGACTGGATTCCGGCTTTCGCCGGAATGACGAACAATTGGCCGTTCCACTTCTAACTTAACGCCTATGCGCTTCGGGGGAGAGCGTTAGGGTGAGGGGGGGTGCCACGATTATCACGGACTGCCGGCTTTTGAGACACTTTCAGATGCCCGTGCCACTGCACGATGCCCCTCCTTCCAGGCCGGATCCCACTATGGACCGAAGATTCTTCGCGTTCGTTGCGGAGTCGGGGAGACTCGACGTACCAACAAAAAAAGCCAGGTGTAGCTCCTGGCTCTTTCACACTCCTCGGGGAACGAGCACGCTAGCGGCGATCCTGGCTTTGTCTCACAAATTCCTGAGGAGACAACGGCAGACAGAAGTAGTGCCCCTGTGCTTCCTCGCATCCATGCTCGACGACAAAATCCAATTGCTCTTGAGTCTCCACGCAGCTTGCTGTGACGTTGAACCGAAGATGGTCCGCGATGGAGAAAACTGCCTTGAGGACGGCTCCATTTTTGGTTTTGGAATTGCAGTCGGAAAGGAATGAAGGGTGGATCTTGATCCGGTCGACAGGAAGGGTCTTAAGTTGACTGAGCGAGGAATATCCCACGCCAAAGTCTTGAATGGCCAGATGAACTCCCAGGTCCTTTAGGCGTCCCATGATTTCCGTGGACAGGTTCGGGTCGTGCATGAAGGCCCGCTCGCTCATTTCAAGCTCAAGGAGAGCCGGATCGATGCCTGTCTTATCCAGAGCCGACTGTACAAGGATGTCGAGTCCCGCTTTCCGGAGGTGCCTATCCGACAGGTTGACCGATACCTTTGTCGTTGTGCCGTGGGAACTTTGCCATTCTCGGATTTGGCGGCATGCTTCGAACAATGTCCATTCGTCAACCAGATCTATAAGGTCCGTTTCCGAAGCGAACGGAATGAATTCCCTCGCCTGTAATCGGCCAACAGCCGGCCGATTCCAGCGTATCAAGGCCTCGCAGCCGATGATCCGGCCTGTCGGAATGTGAAAGGTCGGCTGGTACTGGAGAAAGAAGGCTCCCTGCCGCAACGCGGATCGGATGGAGGCTCCCATCTCGAGCTTAGCCGAGGCAAGCTCGTTCATCTCTGCCGAAAAATACCGGTAGCAATTACCCCCTGCTTGTTTCGCGTGGTACATCGCCATGTCCGCATGCTTGAGCAGAACTTCGCTGTCGCTACCGTCGTCGGGATACATTGCGATTCCAATGCTGACAGTCATGAAGCATCGGCGCCTGTCCAGATCGAATGCCCTCGACATTCTGGCGACGATTCTCGATGCAAGCAAGGCCACACTCCGACTATCAGTGATGTCAGGTAATATGACACCAAATTCGTCTCCGCCGAGACGAGCCACAATGTCACTGTCTCGTACACACTGCTGAATGCGCTTGGCGACCTTGGCTAGAAGCGTATCTCCGGCAAGATGGCCATGCGCGTCGTTAACATCCTTGAACCGGTCGAGGTCGAGAAACATAATTCCAACATTGCATTTGTTTCTTTGGGACCTTGCCAATACATGCTTCAAGTGATCGAAGAACAGGAATCTGTTGGGGAGCCCGGTAAGCGAGTCGTAATATGCCATATATTCCAACCGCTTGAAAGTATCGGTGTCCACAGTAGCCTGATCGGCATAGATCGTGGACGAATCGCCTCGGTCGCCATTCCTTCTCATTTCGATCATCTGCATCAGTCGGACTCTCAAGCGATCCTCGAGGATTCCACGGTACTCCTTTTTCTTGAGCAGCAACAACCTCATTCTCGGCGTCAAGTCTTCGAGAATAAGGAGGACCCAGACTTCCTCACCCAACCGTATCGGGAACATGTGGATGCGATTCCACATGTATCGTTTTCCTATGCGGATCGCTCCTTCCATCGTCTGACTTTTTTCAGAGCTCCGTGCTGATAAGAGGCGCAACTCGTACTCCAGAGCGGTGTCATGGCAGGAGAAGAGCATTTGGAATGGGCCGCAGCACGGCCCCCTCCAGTCCGGGCTCAACTTGCGAAGGACCTTCTCTGCCGAATCATTGCCCAATTGTATCAGTCCGGATGAATCCAGGAGAAATGCGGGAAAAGGCAGTGCCTTAATCAAGCCCACAAATACTTCGTTGGCTTGCAGAGTAGGGACGGCAAGGATATCGGTCGAAGCGTCGATACGCGTACCCACTATGTCGGAGAAACACGCGCTCGATTCCCCATTGCCGGTCGCGGCCATCTCGCGCTGGACGTGTTCCTCGCCGTGCGTTTGCAAGTAGCTCATAAACACACCTCCGTGCTCACAGCCCAGAATGATCGCTTGAGGTTACAGGCATAGTGTTGCAACGTTTCTGAAGTCACGACGACAAGACCATTCGGTGAGAGGGCCCCTCCGAGAGATTCACGAACCATCCACGGTTCTGACCTTAAGATCCCCCGTTTCCAGGGCTCGAAGTCTCTCAGTCGACTGAGAACGGGTGTCCAGCCATTTCCACATGTGGTCAAGGAAGGAATGAAGAAAAAATGCCAGTACCCAGACCATGGCGAGAAAGAGGAGAAAACTTATGACCACAGCATAGCCGGGAAACAGCCCCATAATGGGATTGTATTTGATCAGCAACGGGCCATGGATCAGAAAAGCACCGTACGAAACTGTGCCCCACGACTTCAGGAACTTACTGACATAGCCGTAACGACCGAGCGCGGCTACCGCCATTGCGAACACTACGCACCACGCTAACTGAGCGCCACCTCCAAGAATGGTGGATACGGCCTTTGAATTCCCGGCACTCTCCCAGCCAAGCAAGACGAGTCCGCTGCTGAGCAGGACAAGCGATGCTGTACCGAAAACCATCAACAGACGGGTCTCTCGTCCGGAGAGCCAGGCGGTCACATTCCTTCGATAGGTTGCCACCAGCATACCCAAGGGAAAAGTAAGCATGTGAATGGGATGACTGACGAGAGGAATGGCTTCCATGACGCGAAGAACCAGCAACACGATACCGAATCCAAAGATGCTTAGCATGGCTCCATAATTGGACAACAATCGATTGCTGGCCGCAAATGCGAAATACCACATAATAATCCAGGTGATGTACCATCTTACATAGTCAATGTCAGATATGGGGCGAATATTTATTCCTGCAAAGGTGTACATCATGTCCCGCAATGCGTAGGTCCGGTGCAACAAAAAGTAGTCGGCGAATAACCAGACCACCGTCAGAGCCCAATAAGGAACCATCATACGTCTCAACCTGCGGGACAGAAACCTTGACCACGTGAATGTCGGTTTGTCAAGAGTCGATGTGAGAGCAAATCCGGAGATGAAGAGGAACATGGATACACCGTACCCACTCAGGTGCGGACTTGCTTCGACTGCTGACACATGTTGCCAAAGGTGTGTCATTATTACAAGGAGGATTGATCCTCCTCTCAATTGATCCGTTTGGTCTCGATCCAGAAATCTCGTTGACTGCTTCTGTGTCCAAAGCAGTGAGATGATCAGAAGGAAGCCCAGAATCACGACATTGGTAACAGTGGGATAATCAATGCTCAGTTTTGAGATCTCGTAGTTTCTCAGGATCAGTTCATTCATTTAAGCTCTCCCATCCTAAGACAAGCTCATAATGCTTCCGAAATTGCATGGGACCTGAAGGCAGGGATGTGTGCACGCTTGTAGAAAGTGTCTCAAAAGCCTGCAGTCAGTGATAATCGTGGCACACCCCCTCGCCCTGACCCTCTCCCCTGAAGCGGGGGAGAGGGGATTCTTTCGGCTCCCTCTCCCTCTGGGAGAGGGTTGGGGTGAGGGTGCCTTTCCACCCATCGACGCTCAATCGTGCTACGTTTTTTGGTGTGTCCGGAGTTTTGAGACAGTTTCTGTACCGCGGCATTGCATTTTTGCGGGCGGCTCAAAGAGCCACCTTTCTTACTGTCATCCATAGCTGTCCCAAGTACTCGTGTATCGCCAATTGGGAACCCAGAAGTGCACTGCCGTCCGGGAGAAAGTACCTGTACAAGGGAGGAGGGGTTTTCGCCATGAATGCACAAGGGCTGGCGATGGCCTTGAGGCCCCTACTCTGGAATTGTCGCATTGCGCGAGGTATGTGGTACGCCGCGCTCACAAGAGCAAATGGAGAATCTCCCACCAGCCCGGCCAGAAATGCGGCCTCGTCCCCCGTGTCCCACGCGCTGGCGTAAATCGTCAGAGCATCGGCTGAGACGCCCAGCTCAATTGGAAGAGCTTTCATAAAATCGGGAACGTTGGCTTCGAGGGGGAATCCCATTCCTGAAAGCACCAGGCGGCTCCCCGGGATCCCGCGCCAAAGACGCACTCCCTCCAACACTCTGAATATTGACGGTCCAGTTCTGTCTGCAGGAGTCAGGCCGTCGGTGCTTCCCGCGCCTCCAAGAACTACGATGTAGCGCACACCATTCGCCTCGAGGGACGCAGGATTCTGGTAAGAGCCAGCTTGAGCCTCCAGCCCACGTAATAGCAAGTATGATGTGATAGGGAACGAGAGAACCAGCAACAAGCCCGTTCCTGCGACAATTAGGGCGGCACCCCTGCGGCTCCAATGCTTAACTTTCCAGACGATCAGACCCGTGAACAGGAGAATGAGAGAAATCCCCAGAGGCTGGAGCAGCGCGCTTATTGCCTTCTTGACAATGAAACCTGCAATTTCCATAGATATCCGGCCCTGAATAATACTGTGGTAACCCCCGAGCTCGCCGGAGGTCACCAGATCTTAACCAATTTTCTCAAGCCATTCCGCTCGCCAGAATAGGAAGCACTTTCTGTCGCAGCCTCCGACGGATTCCCCATTGCAGTAGACCCCATCCAGTACCACCAGATTCTTGCACTTGAGTGTGCGACAACGTGCTTCGTCAAAGAATTTCACCACCTTTCCGGCTACCTGAAACTCCTGATCGCAGAATTGAGCCATCTGGCCCATGAACATGCACCCTTTGGTAAACCCGCGGTAATCTAGGGTTTGCTTGATGTCTTCCAACGACCGGACCCGCACGAGATCTCCCTTCTCAAGTTCTACCACCCTACTTGCGGCCGTTGCAGCAGCGGTGTCGTCGCTCTGAGGCCTCATCCAATTTCGGTAAATCTTCATCACTCGTCTCAAGAGGACAAGCGTGCGTCGTCTTGCGAATTCCACGAGCGATTCCTTTCCCTGTACCGGGTAGGTCATAACCTGACAGATCTGCTTAGAAGTTTCCTCGGCTCTCACATCCATGTTTCCTCTCCTTTCGGTCTTTCCAACGTCTTTTTGCCTCAATACTGCGGAGGGCTGGGCGGCCGCCTTCCGTCTCCAATCCTTAGTCGGTGCCTCCAATGCCCTGCACAAGCACATCACAGCCTCCCTTAGTAGGCAACCTTCCCTGCTATACCGGAAACTCATGAAGAAAGGCTCTGACGGTATATCTCAACTCCGCCGCCGTCCTTAATCCCCTCAAGGTACTCCTGAGACCCTGTCAGACGTAATTTATTTTCTGTTCTGAACTGACGAGCTCACCAAGTGATCTCTGATCTCAGGCTTGTCAGTATCTGCCATCCGGCGCTCCAACCACCCTCGAGCCAATCTGGTCATACCCACAAACGTCCCAATCCCGTACGCGCTATGAATCAGGAAGAAGCAAAAAGGTATAAACAAGACAGCGGCTTTTCGGTACCCCTCGAAAGAGGCCGTTGCCCAAGCCGCGAAGGCAAAAGCCGTCGCAAAGTAAGCCCCCAGCACGAAGGCTAAGACCCAGCCGGTAGACAGTACGGCGGCACCTGAGGCCATGATCAGTCCAAGGACAAAGAAAAACGGCACAAAATGCCTGAACGAAAAACACTTCGGTTGAATTGCCATAGTGGGGAAAATCCAGAGGCCGTTGTTGTACATCTGTCTCAGCAGTTGACGAAGAGTGCGCCGCGACAGATAGTAGGACACAATTGTCGGATCGTAGTAAAACTTGAACCCGGCTTCTCGAATCCGATAGTGCATTTCATTGTCTTCAGTCCGAGCAAGGGTCTGGTTGAACAACCCTACACGGGCAAAGACCTGGCGTGAATACGCTGCAAAAGCAAGGGTGTCGACGTATCCTGCGGCCCCCAATTGCCTGAACGCAGCGGAAGCGGCACCGAACCGTGACGATGCAGCGGCGGAGAGAATCCGCTCCCACGTGCCGCTCGGCTGCATATAAATGATGCGGCCTCCCACGATAGCCTCTCCCTTGTTCAGCGCTTCCAGGTTTCGCGCCAGGAAATCTCTTGGGACTCTCGTATGTGCGTCCAATCTCAGCACAAATCTCCCGGTGGCGGCCTTGATCGCAAGATTCCAGCCTGAAGCCAAGATTCGATGCGGATTCTGTAGTATTGTGATTCTTCGGCCCGAATACCGCTCGGCAAAATCTTTCATCACCTCGCCGGTACCGTCGGTAGAAGCACTGTCCACCAGAATGATCTCCGTCTGATTGGAAGGGAAATCCTGTAGCGTTAGATCGTCGAGCAGATTGACCAGGCATTCGCGCTCGTTGCGAACAACCACGATGAGAGAGAATACAATCTCTTTCGGGGACTCCGGATTCATTTGTGACTCCAAGCAAAACAGTGGAACGCCGTTGAGCGGCGAGAGTTTGACAAGGCTGCCTGCATTTCACTTCGTTGAATGCTGGTGCGTCCTATCTTGCCTTTCCTGGCGAATTCCTCGACGAGAAAAGATAAAATTGGACAGCCGGACGCTTTCGGTCGTGAAATGCCGTTACACCAACCCGCTCTGATTGGGGGTTACTGCCAGATTCTGACACGGTCTGTGCGTTCTACCGGGCAGGCTGCTCTGAGTACCATCGAAGGAGGACGCCAAGCTTGCTCTGAAGCGAGTTGTTGGCACCGTTGCTGAAACGATTTTTCATTGCGCGCAGCACGGGGCCTTGTAAGGCAATCCGATACAGATAGTTGAACTGAACTCTTTGTCCTATGGGGACCCTTTGATAGCCCATTCGCAGCTTGAAACGTTCCAGGTCCGCAGGGTCGGATTGCATAGATTCCAGGCCGGTCGAGACAGCGGTGACCTCCGGTCGAGACAACACGTCCTTGGTGAATACATAGAACAACGCGTTGTTGGGATTGGCCTGCAATAAATCCCGATCCGAATTCAGGCTCCATATGTACACCCAGTCCTCAATTCTGCTGGCCATGAGAAACGCTGCCAGGTCGCTTCCCACAAAGGCGCCCCATGCCTCCATGGTGTCGATCCTGCGTGCCACCGACCAGTACTTTCGCAAGTATTGGTCGTGATTTGGCGGAATCGCTCGACCCTGCCGGAGCCTCGTATCTCGGGCCAACCGGAGGGCCCCAACGGATTCGAGCTCGTCCCAGTCAATCCGTCTCACGGAACATGCTTCGAGACCTCTGCGAGTTCTGTTTCGTCCCTTTTGGGGCAAGCTGGCTAAACCATAATTCTTGTCCGAACACACAAGCTCGTAACTCTCACGTCCCATTTCCAAAGGACACGTGTACCTGACCGCAATGCCTCCGATGCCAAGAACCTTGCGAATTTCCGCCGACGTAGGCTCAACAGGACAATGTATAGGGAAGTTCGTGTACACGCCGCGCACAACATTGGACCAGCAAGCTGAATCCGTCCGGACAACCCTGTGTCCCAAATCTCGTAGCAATTTAATGTAGTGTTCCAAGCTCATGCCCATCCTCCTAGGTCTTAGGTGACTCGAGTTTCGATTGATCTCTAAACCTCTTCGACAGAGATGCTATTCCGGTCGTCATAAAATGTTTTACCCAATGTCGTGTGTAAGGAGCAGAATACGCGCTCGCCGCAATTGCTGAGCCCAGTACAAGAGCCAAAAAAGGCAGCATGGAGGCAACTGAGGCATGAAGCGGCGCCAGCCAGCGAGATACGGATCCAACCACCAGTGACGCGCATAGGGGCAAGCCGCAATCAATAAGGTACCACGTTTTCTTCTCCCCCTGCAAAATGCGTCTATGCATAAATGTTATTCCGGCAAGCAAGTAGCCTGAGTAAAGGAAAATCCATGAGGCCGCGGCCCCGACGGCGCCCCCGACACTGGTGAGGGTAATTATGAGCGGCACAAACACAGCCACCGCTGCCAAATTCATTCCGATCATCAGACGGGTCCATCCATAGGAAAACTGGAGCGCAGTCGGTAGCGTGGTCAATCCTCGGAGAGCCATTCCTATGATGAGCAATTGTAGCAAGTTGGCGGTATTTTGCGCGGTAACTACATTTCCAGTCCAGACCAATAGTATGTCACTCGCGTAAACGACTGCAATTACTGAGACCGGGAGGAGCACCGACGCAGCGGCCTGACAGGTCAGGTGATACAAAGTCGTGACAGCCTCGCTGTTTCCAGTCTCGGTGTACTGAGAGAAGCGCGGGAAGGCTGCCTCCTTTATGGGCTCCACCGTTAATCCCACAAGACTGAAAGCCAGCGTCCAGGCCAAGCTATAATAGCCGAACATTTCAAGAGTCAGCAGCTTGCTCAACACGATCTTGTCCGCTTGGTCGAGTATGAGCGCCAGCACCGCAGCCCCACTTACGCCCAGAGAGAATCTCCAGAGGGAGGCGAGATGCTCCATCCGAAACCGAGCGCGACCGCTGCCATCTGGCAATGCACGTTGCAAGCAGACAGCCGTGCCGACAGTTCGAGCCAAGAATACCGGAATCTGCCACAATAAATAGGCCTCCACAGTGGGCGATATGAGCCATAACACGAGGACTGCGCCGATACATCGTACTGTGGCAAAAGCGACACTGATCCAGTTTGCCAGCACCTGCCTTTGGAGGCCCAAGAGACCGCCGTTATACAAGGTATACGGATGCCCAAGGGCCATGGCCAGGCCCATGAGCATGATGGAGTTCTCGACCGTGGTAGTCGACAGTTGTTCTGGCCGAAGCCAATGCGCCGCAATAAATGGCGCAAACAACCATACGATTAGCGCGTTGAGAGCCGCAACGATCCAGGCGATCACCTCAAAAGTACGCACCAAGTCCCGCGCATGGCCTCTGTTCTCATCAAGCGTGTTGATTCGAGCCAGTTGGCGGTTTATCGTCGTGTACAGACCGACATCCAGAATCGAGCACGCGGCAATCAGCATAGCGAAGAATCCCACCAAACCGTAGGATTCGATTCCCATAAACTTTACATAAAGGGGCACGGTGAGAATGTTGGTGGCCGCAGTCCAGATCAGTCCGACATAATTGGCAGCTATATTCCATTTGAATCGTGACATGGGCTACATACCATTGCTTGTCAATTGCATGAGCGAGGACACGCGTGATGACGGCGCAGGCCGTCTCCTTTCGGAGCTCAATCGTCAACATTGCTCGGCTCTAAAACCCAGCCGAAATCACCGCGAGCATGGCGTCATGTTCTTGGCTGGGTCGAAGGCATATCACAGGACCCACACAAAGCGTGTCAGTTGAGAGTAGCTCCAGTTTCATCGCTGTGATGCTTGAGACGATGTCTGGAGCTGAACGCGTTCAATGAGGTCTGTGTATTGAGTAGAGGTTCGCACGTTGTAGGGATCGTCCCATGGCTCGGAGGCGTAGATCCAATTGTACCGATAGTGGGAGAAAAGGAGCCTCAGTAAGGGTTCAAATTCTGTCAGTGATTTGATGGTAGAATCCCGACACCTTTGGTTGGTCGCAAAATACCCACTCTTGGATTCGGCTTTGTCCCACATCACTATCGTTCCGGCTAAGCTCAGGTTGTTGTAAGTCTGCAGCAAGGGCTCAAACTTTTCCTGCCTTTGCTGGATCTTCTTGGCCATTTCTTCCAGGGTGTGATGGCAATATCCGAGCCCCTCCTGGCCTCCTGAGATGAATTTCAGCTTGGAGTCCTTCTCGACTGCTCTGTTGAGCATCCCTCTAATTATGTAGCTACCGGATGGGTGATACCGGGTGAGGGTCATGTGACTGGCGAGAGTCCGAGGCACTGGCTTCGTTGTCAGCTCGGTTGCAAGGATCCAGATGGTTGCCTCAGGGTATGTCCGGTCGGCCAAGTCGGTCAACTCCCTTCCAATCTCTTCCAATCTCTGCCGAACCTGCTCTGCCGGAGCAGACCTCAGCTTGGCAAGGTAGGGCAATTCACCGGTCAGGTAATTGTTATAGGGTTCGGTATCGAGCACTATGCCCGGCGACCCCAGTTTCCGTGCAGTTTTCAGGGCAATTTTCCACGTGTGGTAGAAGTCCTCCAGTGCTCCGGTTTCATTGTATAGGTCCATGCCCTTAATCAGTTTGAACGGCTTAGCCAATTCTGTTCCGTCGACATACGGAGTGGATTCGTCACCGGCCTTCACACCTATAAACCTGTTGAAAAAGACCCAGGGCCAGATGTCCTTCTTGAAGCCCAGCCTAAGAAGTCTGACCGAGGCGGAGAAGTCGCGCTCATGGACTTTCTGTGGTGAGTATGCGCACCTGAGCATTACAGCTACTCCCTGGTACGGGGAATCGTTCAGCATCCGAACTTTAGATACTGCCGGATCACTGAGATGAGGAGTGAGGAAGCTCACGAGCAGCAGATAGGGAATCGTAACAGATGATAGTGTCATTACCAGACTCCGCCTGTGGTATGAACAGGGGTGGGCGTTGCGGAAGAAGGCTGGCGACTGGCCCGAGAGATTGATGCCGCATGCTGACAGCGCCTTTTTGTTTCATTGGCCGTGCGCTTCCTGGGGGTTGTCTGCACGTGGGTCCCGCGCCCTGGTGGATGGGGCTCCATGATGGTAATGAGGGCAAACATTATCATCCGTGGTTATTGCCACCATTCCTCCCGTAGTAGTAGGAGCCGTACATTAAGTGCGTTCTATTGGGCCGGGTCTTGTTCAGGATTAGTCCCAATATCGGGCCCCCGGGAGCTGACGCCAACGCGGAGATAGCGGTTCGGAGGTCGCCAGGGTTCAAGCGTCCCTCTTCCACCACCAGAACCACGCCGTCGGAATGTCTGCCGAGTATACGACTGTCTGGGAATCCCAGGACAGGTGGAGAATCGAAGACTATGAAGTCAAACGTACGCTGCAATTCATCGGCAATTTCGCCAAAGCGATCGGACATGAGGAGTGCGGCCGGATCGGGAACCGCAGGCCCTGCGGTCATGTAGAACAAACCTGGTATTGAATCGTGCTTGCGAACAACGCTTTCCGCTCGTACATCGTGGGAAGTGAGGAGAGTCGTCAAACCCATGCTGTTAACCATCGTCCGAAAAACATTGTGAATGTTGGGTCGCCGCATGTCACAATCAACTACGAGAACTCTCTTGGACGTGCACGAGCTCAACCGCGAGTTGTTGCAAGTGAGTGCTGTAGCCAGTGAGACCGAAATGAATGTCTTCCCCTCTCCAGCGGCCGCGCTCGAAACAAGAACGCTTTTGATATCTTCTCGCCCGACAGTTGCAAAAAGAATGGAGGCGTGAATGTTGCGTATGGAATCTGCTAAAGGAGAGACAGGCAAGTCGTACGAGAGGAATTCGTACCCTGAGTCCGTGACGGGATGGAATTTGCTCAACTTGGTGACATCCGGCACCATACCCAGCTTGGCTACTTTGAATTCGTGCTCTAGTTGGGTGGTTGCGTCTCGTGTCGATTCCCAGACATGACTTGTGAACACAGCGACCACTGCGCCAAAGACGCCCAGAATGCTGCCAACAACGAGAAGCAGACCTTTGCGTGGCCAGACAGGCGTCAGA
Organism: Thermodesulfobacteriota bacterium; assembly: GCA_040753915.1. Classification (GTDB taxonomy): domain Bacteria; phylum Desulfobacterota; class Desulfomonilia; order Desulfomonilales; family Desulfomonilaceae; genus JBFMDN01. Next base: position 69,877 of record JBFMDN010000017.1, read on the forward strand.
GGCAGGTTCGGCGGATCGGCAACCGCGGTAGCTGCCCGGCCTGTCCTGGATTTGACCAGCGTTTCTTTGTAGTCTTTAAGCAGAATCTGATGTAGTTGCTTATTTATGTCCACATCCTTTTTCAAGATAGCGTACTGAGCTCCCAGGCTCCCAATTCTTACAACCTCGTCTTTGGCCGATTTCACGCCCGTCGTCAGGACCTCGGCCTCTTTTTGTGCAGCCTCCAGAGCTGAAGCGACAGATTGGTTCTGAATGGCAACGATTCTCTCCTCCAGCATGCGAATTCGCCGTTTGAGAAGCAACACTTTCGGATGTTCTTTCGAGTAGGTACCAATGAGCTGGTTGTACTCGCTTTCCAGGCTGGCAAGATTGTCCTTAAGCCTCTTGAGAACCTCGTCCTCGGTGACCTCCGTGGCGGTGTTATATCTGGTCGAGGCCCCTCCCTTCTCAATTCCCTGGAGCTTAGCTTTCAACTCGTGTGCCTTTATCAGCCCCTCCCTCTTTTTCTTTATCATATCAACCACTTCAGCCAACCCTCCGTCATCGGAGGGAACGATGCCGTGTTCGGCGATGAATTTTATCAAAGCCGCTTCCGACTCAATTATCCCCATTTGAGCATGCTCGATCTCATCCTTTAGCCAATGCAAAGCATTAAGGGCTCCTTGGCGTTCTACGTTTAGCTTTGTCTCAAGGTAGTTGTCGAGATAGCTCTTCAGTAGTGCCTGAGCCATTTGGGGAGAGCTTGCGGACATCCCCACCTCGAGCAACTGGCCTTTTCCCACTTGTCTGACAGACAGGCGCTTTTCCAATTCCCTGACAGCGGCATCTTCCCTTCTGATCAGCTCGACTCCGGAATCCTCCGGCTCGGCTGAAAACACAAGGGAGTTTAAATCCTTGATGATCTGGCGGAGCAACTCACTCATCCACGATCGGAATTCGCTGGACTCGGCCAAATTCATCTTGGCGACGACTTGTCCGGCAACCGCCCTGGACCTCAGTGTCCCCACCTCGGTGTCCATATAGCGTTCGAAGGCCAGCTCGTTAGCGGACATAGCTTTGGGGTCAACGTCTCGGCTCGACCTGTCCTGTACCATAATGGTCGCAAAAGACCGATATACAGGCGTGACCAAGAACGCGTACAGGGCAACCGCAGTGAAAATCGCGAAAAACACGACCAGTGCACGGGTCCGGTGACTCTTGAGGATGTCCAGGTAATCCCGCAGAGTCTTATCGCCGAACACGGGCAGCGCGCCGGAATCGATCACACGTGACGAGTCGGCACCCCTCGCGTAATCCTCCGATCGCTCACGGGAATACGAAATGACGGCACGTTCCGGCTTTGCGGGCATCGGATGGGCTGTTGAGACTTCGTTTTCCATTGCTCTTCACTCCTTTGAGTATCTCATTTGAAAATGGTCGTGTAACACTCTGAATCCCGCTGGTTATGCCGCATGCCGCCCGTGTTCCGAGAGCTCCCATGACGCAAACGAAAAGGGGTTGACGCGGTTGAGTGGCCTCGATGCAAGTCCGGGGCACTAGCCTTTGGCGGCCGTATCCAGTGGCCCATGCGCAATCTCCGTGTTTCCCACTGATTCAAGAATAAGAGTGGCAACTTTTCGCGCCTGCTTTTCTGCAGTGTGTTGCCGAACGAAAGTGTATCCGCCTCGGATAAGACGCTTTCTCAATCCTTCGTCCAGAGCAACTCGTTTCAGCGCAGCAGAAATGGCCTCGGAGGACTTGGGTGGAACGAGAATTCCGTTTTCGCCGTCGGTGACGACTCTCGGAATTCCGCCCACCGTTGTGGCGATTACAGCGACACCGTGGGCCATGGCCTCGAGCACGACCTTCGGAACACCCTCCGACAGCGACGGGTGTACGAGAATGTCGGCCTCTCGATACACCTCGGTCAATTCGGTGCCCCAGCGAACGTGGCCACGAAAGTTCACCACATCGGCTAATCCCAGTTGCTCTGTCAATTGCTCAAGTGCATACCGTTCGGGTCCCTCACCGCAAATGTTCAGAGTCAGATTCAGGCCTTCTCGCCTGACCAGGGCCATCGCCTCCAGGAGAAATTTCGTCCCCTTCGCAACGCCGAGGCTTCCTACATAGAGGACGTTTCGAGCTGGCTCCTGCACGGAGATTTGAGGACGTACCCATATCCCTTCTTCCTCTATCATGCTGGGAAACATGAAGAAGGAGCTCTTGTTGGTCGCGGCGAATCTCTCCAAAGTAGCCTCGGCCTCAAAAAGGCTCACGCTAGATCCGCGTACTATTCCGCGGGACAGGGCGTCGTGAAATATGGCAGCGATTCGAGCTGGCGGGGCAAAGATGCCTTGATATTTGCCGCCGTTAAGAATCTCCACTCTTTGATCGCCGGAGAAGTAACAGACAACGGGCTTGCCAAGTAGCCTAGCCATCACGGCTGTCACGTATGCGTTCATCGCGGGAAGCCTCATGAAAATGACATCACATTCTCTCACCCCGTCAGCGAGAACCGGAAGGTTACTTGCAAGAACCCTGGGTAAGCGCCTATAGTAATTGATTACACTTTTGTGAGCGAAGGTATGCTTCCATCGAATTCGCTTTTGTTCCCAACCAATGCTCAGAGGAATTGCGGAAGGGTTCTCCTCATCTTCTATCAAAGGAATACATAAAAGGATGCTCGAAAAAAAAGGCTCCAGATACTCGGCGATCTTCAACCAGGGGTCTGAGGCAAAATAGACACCGCCATTCCTGAAGACGTGACAGTCGCTAAGGATCATAAGTTTCATAAGTACTCCTGACGGGCTCCGAAGAGCATTCCTCGTTTGGCAAAGGGGCGGACAGCCAGACTGCGCTCGCTCGAATGTCGCAGCGCTCTATCGAGTGCGACGATAATCAAGGCGTTAACAGCATAGACAAGCCAGAAGTAAAAGATGTCAGCGAAATTGTAGGCCATTATCCCCTGTATCAAGACGAGGCTCAGGCCCAGGCTTCCAAGAAACAGATGAATGAACAGGAGATCCTGTGACCGCATAATTCGAGGCGCTAACCTCAAGACTGAGGCAAGAGGCCACAATAAAATCATGGTGAACAGCGCCAAAGCCGGGGTTCCCAGTTCGGCCCATATTGAAAGGAACGAATTGTGCGGGACCGGCTTATGCCTTTCCGCCCGGTACCAAAATCGACCCGTATTAGTGGTATGAAATTCAGGCGGGTAGTTGTTCAATCCCACGCCGGTGAGAGGATGCTCGGCGGCCAGCTCCAACGCTGCTACGCTCAGACCCCACCTGGTGTCATCCTCCAACTCCTCGAATCTCTTTTCATGTTGGGTGATCGTTTGGACGAATCGATCGCTAGGCACTAAGGAGACTACTACCACAAGCCCCACGCAAAGGGCCGCCACAAGCATTATGGAGCGCAGTCGCCCCCTTCTCAAGACGAAGTCAGCAATTACCAGGATAGATACTACGAGGATCATTACCAACAGATTGGCTCTGGACAAACTAAGGAAGATAGCCAAAGCCATCAATACGAAGGCAACCAGACCGAGGAAACTACCGAGGCGTCCGTGTGCGCCGGTCAGTAACATAGCCAAAGCGAACGGAAGCCCTGTCAGAATCATAAACGTATCGCTATTGCGGTCACCGAGGAAGCGGGGAAATTCGTATGAAAATTGATAGTGGGGTGGATTTGTCGATGTGAAGTAGCCAAAATACCCGACTAAAACGACAACCAACACGGCTAACGGCAACAGCCAACTCATTCGGTGCACAGAGGCAAGCCCGACTGCGCAGAAATTGATAACCAAAATACAGAAGAAAATCTGGCAGATTCTGATAAACAACCTACTCGCCGCAAGGTCGGTCGTGGTGGCCCAGAGGAGACTCGCAGCAGACCAGGCAGCATATATAGCCAACATTGCCGTGATGGATACCCGCATAGGCACCGGCTTGGAATCGCGTATGAGTACTGGCAACTTAAGGCACGCATATACCCCGATTATGAGAAACGCCAGTGGTATTTGGAAATCCCCCGCGCCAAAGCGCACAAAGGGTATAGAGGGTATGGTTAGAATGAGACCGAACACGAGGTATCGGTCGAGCTTCGACGAGTCATGCTCTCGAAGAGTGTCCAACATGCTCGAACCCAATCTTGTCATTTCAGTGGCCCACTTCCGGTCGGTCTGTAGAGGTACCGTTGAGTTGTAATCGCTCCACCACTTCCTTCATGGTCAAACTCTCAATCCCATGCTTTTCTCGAAGATCCGCAAAGTGGGACAGAAAGCGCTTCAGAAAGTCGAGCTTCCGTTCCGAATCTTCTCCAAACTGGTGTGGATGCCACCAGAGATGGAATATCTTGCGCTGCTCCGCAGCCCTTCTCAGGCTGGAGGTCAGTCTCCTCAGCCGGAGAGGCTCGAGGACTGACAGCCAAGGGGCGTGGGAAAAGTACTCCAGCCCCATGCTGCCAGGGACGTTGTAAGGAGGCCCGTCACCGATGGACTCCAACGTATACACGTTGCTTCCTGAGAGGCTAATGTGCCGGTCCACCATGCGAAAGCAGCGAAACAACAAATAGGATGCCTTATCTTTTCTCTCGAGAAAGGAGTACCAGTATTGTCCATTGCCTCTGAAGGCGATGATGCCTTCTTCCCTCAGAACCCGTAGCAAATCAGGATTGTACTTGTTTTGCGGGAAAACGATGCTGGATATTACTACACCCTTGGCACGAGCCGTGCGGAAAACAGCACTCAAATCAGCCCTGAAGGCGTCGGTATCCGCTGGAACCCGGTCCCAAATGCAGTGAGCAAAGGTGTGTGTCGCAATCTCCTGATTGGGGGTCTCTCGAATTTGATCGACGATCGACGACGCGTAATGGCAAGGATCTGACAACTCATCTGCACCGATGTCAGCCAAAAGGTCATAGGGCATTAACATGCCGTCCTCTGCCGACGGGCGACAGTCCGGAATTGCAGCAACGAGATCGTTGCGTGTCCGATGAAACAGGAAGCCTACGGACGCCCATGTCGCGTGAATCTCGAAATCCTCAAACAGCTTTAGTATCAATGGGATAGCCTTTCGTGTCCCCAACAGGCGTTCCCGTATCACCTCGAGTGGAAATGCGTTTATAAGCCCCCAGTGCAGCTCGAAATCCAGAGAGATCACCAGGGCTCCCGGAAATGGTTTGCGATCGGTTTTCATGGTCGTCCTTGGCTCGCAGACTAGGGGTCAGGTCTTGTTTCTTGAGCTTGTTGTCACCTCTTAAACTCACCTGCTCGGTCTAAACTAGGCCAGTCGCCTATTCACAGGCCATCGTCATCATTGATTCATCAAGAAACAAGCCTGACCCCAGTGTCGGAACCTGATTCTCGAACCGAGTCATTGACGACAGGGTGAGGGCAACCGATGCCCTCCACTATCGTAATGGCCATCAGCAAGGAGCTCAGAAGGCACTGATGGAAAATCTCAACCTGTTTCATGGCCAGATGTCGATCGAAGGCTCATAGGCTCTCAACTGCAATCAATGCCACCCATATCCAATGCGTGGCAGTGTAAGTTGAGGCACGCGTGACAAGCTTCAATCGTGCCTTCTTCAGGAGCTCGACGACCTTCGGCGCCATTGTTGTCACAGCCGTCTTAACATTCAGCTTGAAATCTCTTGTCTTCAGATACATTTCTGCGGGAAAATTGCCGTTTCGTAAGCAAACATCGGTTACCGTTCTTTCTCGATTCGCTCCCAATCGGTACTTGTATGCGTGCCTGACTCGCGATAATTCCAAGCTAGTTTTCTTGTCCGATATGGCTTTCTCTATGTCAATCAACATGAGGACATATCCGACTCGATCCTGTTCCCATTTCGGATCGAAGCCGGTGGCGTAGCCGTGAAGTTTGTCGCCGTAGTCGAAGTTGCAGAGTGCGGCCACCCGTTCTGTGCCAATTCTCAAGAACAACAGCTTCAGCCAACCCCTGGAAAAAAAGCGCTTGAACGCGGACAAATGAAACCGTAGCAACTGTTCCGAGCTAAAACATCCAAGGTCGCCTTTCTGGGCCCGACGGCTATTATGGAGACGAATTAGATCCGAAATCCCCTGGTCAAGATCTTCCTCACGAGTGACGATCTCGAGGACAGCGCCTTGCCGTTCGGCTCTGCGGCGGTATCGTAAATTCTTGCGCCTCCGTGGTGTCATGGCCGAACGGAACATTTCATAGGTGGGGGGCAGGTCGATGGACACGCAGACCTCATTAAATTGAATATCGCATTCCAACCCATGGAGCGTGCTGAATGTATCGAGGGCAGCCACGACGCAAGAATCTTCCGGAACACCGCGTAGTTCCACGAGCTCAAAGTCCTTCCACCTTGCCAGATGTGAGAAAAGGGCTCTACAGACAGTAGTTTCTTTGCCGGGCAGGACTATCATGTCGAGGAAATCGGAGCCAATGTATTCACTTCCGAGAAAGCGAAGGGTACGCAGCAAGGGAAAACGACTCAGCATTTTTGTGTACGCGGGGAGAATTCCAATGAGGTTTTCCTCGTCAGTCGTCTTTTCATAGAACAAGACTGTATGCAGTTTCAGGGAGCTTTCTCCAAAGGCTTCCCACCACGAATAAAGCCATTCATGGGTCAAATAAGGGCTTCTTTGGGGAGATCTATCCAGCAGATCGTTCCAAATCGGGCCAAGCGCCATGAATTCCTCAGTAGTTGCGATCACCTTCACTTCGATCATGGGTTGCTCCGTCCTAGAAGCCACAAGAAAATCAGGCTGTAAACCGGATGGGAAGCAGCTTTGCCTCACTCTGCTTGCACGCCTCTGCAGCCACTATTTCTACCTGTTCGTTCGTCATATCCGGAAAGAGCGGGAGAGTAACTTCACGGCTAGCCACGTCTTCCGTGACCTGCAGAGAATTGGAGCCGGGCAAACGGCCATTGCGGTAGGCCGTGAACAGGTGAACGGGAGGATAGTGAATACTGGTCTGGATGCCCGCCGCCTTCATATGTTCCATGAAAGCCGGTCGTATTTCGGGGCGCTCGAGCAAGATCGGAAAAATGTGGCACGAGGATAAGGGGAGGACCTCATCAGCGAATGGAAACGAGATGAGATCTTCGTGCTTGAGCAGTGTCCGCATGAGAGCAGCTCGTTCCCTGCGTTTTCTGTTGTTTTCCTCCAATTTTGCCAGTTGTACGCGGCCGAGAGCCGCGCGGATCTCGTCTATGCGGTAGTTTAAACCCGGCTGCACCACGTCATAGGAAAAGCTATGACCCCGATGTCTGTCCCAGGTGAGAGTGGTCATTCCGTGGGACCGGAGCAGCCGCAATCGTTTCGCCACGTACTCGTCATTGGTTGCAACCATCCCTCCTTCCCCCGTAGTCAGGTTCTTGTTTGAAAAGAAGCTAAAACAGCCCGCACTACCCCACGTTCCCAGCGGCCTGTCTCGATACCTGGCTCCAGGGGCGTGAGCCGCGTCTTCAAGCAGGATGAGGTTATGGCGGTCCGCAATGGCACGAATCGCATCCATCGAGCACGGGTAGCCCCCATAGTGCATCACCATTATCGCCCTGGTAGCAGGAGTAATTTTGGCTTCTATCTGCCTCGGATCGATGGTCCAGTCTTTGACACTGGTAATGTCCGCGAAGACTGGCGTTGCTCCTACACACAACACGGTATTTGCGGTCGCGACAAAGGTGAGGGAAGGGAGAATGACCTCATCGCCAGGCCCGATGCCAACTGCCAGAAGCGAAAGATGAAGGGCTGCAGTTCCCGAAGATACCGCCACGGCGTACCGAGCTCCCAGGAGTTCCGCGAACTCTGCCTCAAATGCCTCTGTCTCCGGGCCCATGGAGATCCACTTGGAATCGAGGACTCGACGGACAGCTTCTCGCTCCTCATTTCCGATGGATAGATCGGCAAGCATAACTTTCCAGGACATTGTCTCATACTCCATAGCGGTGCGGCTTGTATCGCTGCACATTGTTCTTCACGTAATCGATGACAATGTCGAGGCCATCGTCCAGCGAGTATCTGGGAGACCAGCCAAGCAACGATTTCGCCTTTCGATTGTCACAGATCAATTCCATGACCTCACTCTTGTCCGGTCGCACTCTTTCCCGTTCCATGACAAGGTCCTTTTGGACCTTCATCCTGGACAGAATACGATTGAGGAGGGCTCCCATGGAGATCTTCTTGCCGCTCCCGACGTTTATAGTCATTCCTTCAATCCCTGGCGCAGTCGCGGCGGCAATAAACGCAGCCACTGTGTCCTCAACGAATGTGTAATCCCGGAACGGATGGAGCGCGCCGCACTTGACCGCAGGTTGTTCCAGAATCTGGCAGATCATCGCCGGAATAAACGCGCGTGCCGATTGACGTGGGCCGAAAGTGTTAAAGGGACGAATGGTGACCACAGGAAGATCAAAGGCAAGGTGATAGCTTTCGGCCATCTTGTCTGCAGAAATCTTGCTTGCCGAATACGGGGACTGTCCCTGCAGAGGATGGTCCTCGTTAATTGGACAGTATTGAGCTGTACCGTATACCTCGCTGGTGGAAGTATGAATGACTCTGTCGACACGATGCTCGAGGCATGCTTGAAGCACATTGACCGTGCCGTTGACGTTGGTATCCACGTAGCTGAACGGAGCGTGATACGAATAAGGAATGCCGATAAGAGCGGCGAGGTGGAACACGATATCACAACCGGCTACCGCACGGCTGGTAGATTTGGTGTCTCGTATGTCGCCGCAGACCACTTCAATCTGATCGTACACATCTGAAGGCAACAATTCGAGGAGGCCGTGAGATTCAGCGGAGTTGTACCTTACCAGTGCCCTTACCTTAGCCCCGTTTCGGACGAGTGCTTCGCAAAGGTGGCTGCCGATGAACCCGCCGGCCCCAGTCACCAGAGTTTTGGTATTCGTTAAAGCCATAACTGTACCCCCATTGACATTGGACGATAAAGGAAAGTTCTCATTCGAGGGCGGTGAAGGGGCACGGCCGCAGCCGGAGGCCTCGATCATTGCCCGGTCAATACGAGCTGCTCCACAGCGCGGTCGTTTATGGTGGACAAGGCCTCGGCAATGAAAGCCCTTGCCCGAAGCTCTTCGCAATAGCCCAATATTTGAGCACGCTCCGAACGGTTGAGGTAAGGTTCAAAGAAATTGATCTTCTTTTCCCAACGAACGAGAGGCGAACGCTCGGGATCAACAATCATCCGTACGTGCTCCACAGGAGTCCGTACAGCTCGACCACAATTCTGTGATTCGAGACTTACGACACCGGAATCTGCCCTTATGTCACAGTGATTTGAGCCGTTTGCTCGCTCGTTCCGGGAGAATCCGTTACGATGAAACTCCACCAGGGCCTTCAAAGTGAAAACCATGGCAGGAAATTGTACATAGGTTTCTCCGCAATCCTGCAGTGGGAAACAGTTCAGAATGGTGCGTGCAATATACCTGGCCGACGAAAACGCCATGGGCTCTTCGGGAATGAACGCAAAGGGATTCAGGACCATGGTGCGACAAGCCCGCAGCAAGATGCCTTCCTCGTCTTCCAGTATATTGGGAATTCGGACTATGCCCGAACGGAGGCCAATCGATTTCTCCTCTGACATGTCAGCCACATACTGCTCGCACAGATGATGGACCGATATCTCCTCCTGGGAGAATGAATTGGCAAGGGCCGGTGACACCAACGTAAAGCCTTCGCATGATAAGCTGCTTGCCATTCGCATGAATCTGGCGAGCTCTATGAAGTCGGCTACCGAATATGCTGGATCGTTCAAGGACGAAGAGGACGCGGACCTATTGAGATGATGACAGATGATCCATTTTACTTTGTGGGGCTCGAGAATTCTGCGAGTTTGCTCGTGAAATCCCCACGGGTGATAGACTGTTTCAATTCCCTTGACTGGTCTTCGATGCAAGGTGAGGCGATCGCGTATCTGGCGTAGCCGCGCGGGACAGTTGTCTACGATAATAATTTTTTCTGTGCCCAACCGATGCAACTCTCTGCATAGATGCTCCGCCACTCCATCCCCTCCTCCAATTATGGCCACTGCAGATCCATCGACCGAATCTCCCGATGATTCCAACAGGGGGATTTGAGTCATGCCAATCTCGTCGCTCAACCGAAGGCTGCGGAGCTTGCTTTGATATACGGGCGGAAACTCACATGGGGGTGGGGTGACCGAAGTGACAAGCACTTCAGCAATGCCTCCGTCAATGCATCGTTTCCGAGCGGCATCCAGGCGGCCGTTTGAAGAAGGCCGAAAAGCGATGACAATCCTGTCTATCTCGTAGAGCTCCCTGAGCATGGGGAGATCCACCCCCCGTCCCAGCACCTTCAGCCCAAGGACCGACGCATCTTTCAATTTTGGATCGTCATCCACGAATCCCACGAGCCGCACATCCGGCTCGAACTGCAATTGCCTAGCTGTTTCCACCCCCAGACGTCCGGCGCCGTATACAACGGTTTTCGTGACGGTCTTCTCTTCTGGATTCTTTTGCTCTTTCTGTTCCTGACCTATTCGTTCGAGGATCCGAGCCCCGCCCATCAATGCGAGCAGGATCACCGGGTAGAGAAAGAAGATAGCGCGGGAGTGCGTACTTTGCGGCACGGCAAGTCGGTTGGCCACAATAAACAACGCTCCTACCAAGACAATCAGCTTGGTAAGAAAAAACAGGTCAGGAAGGGAGAAGAAGCGAGTATTTCGCTTATAGAGCCCCAGGATGGGAAACAGGCACCCATTGATCAGTAAGATGATAGCGGCATTGTACATGAAGTCATGCGCGAGAGGAAAGCTCTCGAAACGTATGGCATATGCCGCGAAGTAGGCGAAAACAGACAGAGCCAAGTCTCTCAGGAGTCCGAGACCACTGACCCAACCACTCGCAAACAGCGATTTGATTCGGCCTTTAAACAGCGTCACCAGCACTCCTCGGGTCAGTATCTTCAAATCGCCAATTAGCGACTGATTCGTCACATAGTCCATATCCCTGTCCAGCTTTTCAGGCAGAATCTGGTGGATGTAGAACTGCTCGGGGTTTTCGCCGTCGGGGAAGAGATCTTCCTCGTTTCTGTTGGATATTTGATTCGGCCCAACAATCCCCGGTTTGAGGGAGAGTACTACTTTCCACTTGTCACCATAAAAATTTATGAACTTGGGATCTTCCGGCCTTGGTCCCACAACGCTCATGTCCCCGAACAACACATTGAAGAACTGGGGCAGTTCATTAAGCTTCGTTCTTCGCAGCAATTTCCCGAAAGAGGTAACTCGTACGTCATAGTCGCAGCACAATTTGCAGTCGATCTTGTCCGCCGAGTCAACCATTGTACGAAATTTCAACATCTTGAATAGCGTACCATTCAGTCCCACACGAGTGCAGCCGTACAGGACGGGACCCCTGGACTCCAGCTTAATTATGACAGCAATCAATATCATTATGGGAGAGGCCACAATGATCCCTATGGTCGACAATACCACATCGACAAGTCGTTTCAAGGTCATAGTATTCTTCCTTGGCCAGTGTGTCAGTCCCAGTGGAACGTTTGTCCGAGCCGATGAGAGAGACCACTGTCAATGAATGAAAGGAATTCTGGTTTTGAGTGTCTCCAGCTCCCTATTGACGTGGTTAAAGTCCTCAACACGTCCCAAGTCGTACCAGGTCCCAGAGAAAGGATAGCAAATTACCTTCTCGTCATTTTCGATGAGTGTTTTTACCAAGTCCGGGAAATCCAGGAACGCATAAGGGGGCACATAATCCAGGATCTTTCGCGAAAACACGTAGATTCCGGTGCTCACCTCGTAATCGATAGACGGCTTCTCCTGATAGTTCAGTAGCTTGAATCCGCTCCTCTGAAGAACTCCGTAATCGATGCGGACAGTCCTGCGATGAATCACTATCGTTGCAATTGCCTGCTGATCGTGATGAAAGTGGATGATATCTCTGAAATTCAGGTCCGTCAGGACATCTCCATTCATCACAAGGAATGTGTCATCAAGATCCTTTATCAGAGCAAGCGGTCCTGTCGTGCCAAGAGGTCCCTCTTCAAGGGAATAGTCTACTTGGACACCGGGATGATGGCCGTTTTCCAGCACAGCCTTTATTAGATGCGCCAGATGGCCAAGAGCCAGCGTGATACGATCGAACCCGTAGTGATGAAGTTGGCGTATTACCACTTCCACAATCGGCTGCTGCCCTATCGGCATCAACGGTTTGGGCAAGACCGTGGTATAGGGCCTCAGTCTGGTCCCTTTTCCACCTGCAAGTATGACGGCTCTCATTGCACACCTTTATCGTTTGTTGTATTGATTGGGGCCTGCATGGTGTTCCAGAGTCCCCTGGTTTGGCACAGTCGCGGAAGGGGTGCCTCGAGATGCGCCCGGATTCCGAGCGATTCGGGAGCTGCCCCGGCAAAATCCGGCGGCCGCTGCACGTGGTAATGAGGTCTTGTAACCACTTCTCAACGGTATGTTTTCTAGGCGTACTTTCGGATTGCCTCACACAGAATACGAACTACACTTGCCACTTCGGAGGCGTCTTCACCTTCAGCCATTACTCGACAGACCGGCTGAGTCCCCGAGTGCCGCACAAGGAGCCTCCCGTTCTTCTTGAGACGTTCGCGACCATGCTGCATCAGCTTGCGCAATTCCGGTATTTCCTCGAAGTCAATTTTCCTGCTCACTTCTACATTTTGCAAAACCTGCGGCAACTTCTTCACCCAGGAAGTAAGCTCCGACAATGGTTTCCCTGTCTTGGTCATGACCTTGAGAATCTGGAGGGCAGCAATAATGCCATCTCCCGATGTGGAGTGATCGAGGAATATTAGGTGGCCGGATTGTTCGCCGCCGAAATTGTACCCTCCTCGGCGCATCTCCTCTACCACATAGCGATCTCCTACTGGCGTCCTGACGACAGTGCCTCCTATTTCGCTCAAAGACACATCCAGGCCGGCGTTGCTCATGATTGTCACGACCAGGGTGTTTTGGAGAAGTCTTTGTTCAGAGATCATATCTTTGGCTATTAGGCCCATGATCTGGTCACCATCGACTTCTTCGCCGCGCTCATCGCAGAAGACAACTCGGTCTGCATCGCCGTCGAACGCTATGCCGATGTCTGCGCCAGTGCTGCGAACAGCGTCGCAAATTCCTCGAGGATAAAGGGCGCCACACTTGTCGTTTATGTTGAGACCGTTCGGCTGGACAGCCAAAGGCTTCACATCCGCGCCCAGCTCATCGAAGACAACAGGTCCAGCGCGATATGCAGCTCCGTTAGCGCAATCGACGACAATCTTCATGCCGTTGAGCGTCATATCTTTGGGAAACGTGTTCTTCGTGAAAACCACATATCGGCCCAACGCGTCATCGATACGGGTTATCTTTCCCAATGCTGCCCCCAGAGGTCGATGGCCGTTTATGCAGTCCAGCATGACCGACCGCTCCATGGCGAGCTCCATCTCATCGGACAGCTTGAAGCCTTGGCGGCAGAAGAATTTTATCCCATTGTCGTCAGGAGGGTTGTGTGATGCTGATATGACCGCTCCAGCATCACATCGCATGCTGGTCGTCAGAAACGCGGTCCCTGGGGTGGGCATAGGGCCGACAAGAAGGACGTCGGTTCCCATCGAGCAGATTCCCGAAGCAAAGGCATATTCGAGCATGTATCCTGATGCCCGGGTATCTTTGCCCACGAGCACCCTGTTTGTGCCTCTCGGAAACTTAGAGATCTCGTGAGCCAGGGCACGCCCCAGCTTCAGGGCAGTCTCCGCTGTTATTGGCTCCACGTTTGCCCTTCCTCGGATTCCGTCGGTGCCAAAGAGTCTTCCCTTCATTTTGTCGTCCTCCGGTATCCTACGAAACGCTCCACGCTTGCTATTCAACAGTTACGCTCTTGGCAAGATTGCGTGGTCTGTCCACGTCGTTGCCCCTGAGGTCCGCGACATGGTAAGCGAACAATTGTAGTGGAATGGTGAGAAGAATGGTGCCCAGATACTCGTTCGTTTCAGGAACGGAAATCACGGAATGGGCCAGCTTCCGTATCCGTTCGTCAGGCGCTCCGGCAACAACCACAATAATTGTTCCTCCTCGACTGTGAACTTCCTCCATGTTTCCCAACATTTTCTCGTAAACAGAATCGTGTGATAGCAAGACCACAACGGGCATCTCGGGGCTGATCAAGGCGATCGGCCCGTGTTTCATCTCTCCCCCGGCGTACGCTTCTGCGTGGATGTAGGAGATCTCCTTTAGTTTGAGCGCACCTTCATACGCGATCGGCGTATTGACTCCTCTGCCGAGGAAAAGAAAACTGCTGTAGTCTCTGAACTGTGCCGCCACCTGAGATATCTGATCGGAGAGTGCCAGCGTCTGCTCCATCATGGCAGGGAGGCTGAGCAAGTCTGAGATGAGACGTCTTCGAGTTTCTCTGGAAACGGAATTTCTCTTGGAAGCGAGATGCACTGCCAGTGCATAGAGAATCGTCAATTGCGTAGTAAAAGCCTTCGTGGAGGCCACCCCGATCTCAGGGCCGGCCTGCGTATAGATGACGCCGTGTTGAGCGAGGCGAGCGAGACTCGATTCGATGACGTTGCAGATGGCAATCATCTTGGCTCCCCGTCGAAGAGCCTCTTTTGATGCTGCCAGCGTGTCTGCGGTCTCGCCCGATTGGCTAATACTGACGAGCAGAGTATGCGGTCCTATGATGGGGTTCCGGTATCGGAACTCACTGGCAATGTCAACTTCCACTGGAATCCGCGTCAAGTCCTCGATCATTCTTCTGGCCACTAACCCGGCATGATACGAGGTGCCGCAGGCCACGATGACTATCTTTTCCAGGTTACGAAGTTGAGCATCGGAAAGCCGCAACCCATCGAGCTTCACCTCCCCAGTGTCCGCAACAATCCTGCCGCGGCACGTATTTGCCACGCCGTCAGGCTGCTCGAAAATTTCCTTGAGCATGAAGTGTTTGTAGCCACCCTTGACGGCCAATACCGGGTCCAGCGCGATTTCCTGCACGACTTTCTCCAGGGGGTTGCCATCAAAATCCATGAACGCGACTTCGCCTGCCCGCAATATGGCGATCTCACCGTCATCCATAAAGACCATTCGCCTCGTATGCTGGAGCAAGGCCGGAACGTCAGACGCTATGAACGCCCGCTGTTCGCCAAGACCGACGATGAGAGGACTTTCCTTCCGGACCGCGTACAGGGTGTCCGTGTCTCCTTCGATCAGGATTCCTGCGGCAAACGATCCGACAAGCACCTTGCATGCATTCTGCACAGCTTGAAGAGGCGTCTCCCCCAGCCTAAGATTGCGATCGATCAGGTGAGCTATTACCTCTGTGTCGGTGTCGGAGAAAAACACGCTGCCCTCTGCGATCAGCTTACTCTTCACTTCCGAGTAGTTCTCGATAATTCCATTGTGGACCACTATCGCTCTACCTGCCTTGTGCGGGTGAGCGTTCTCGGTGGAAGGCTTGCCGTGGGTGGCCCACCTCGTGTGGCCTATGCCGGCATGGCCGACAGGCATGGCAGTGGAGCTGAGGAGATTCTCAAGCGAGCCGATCTTTCCCTGGATCTTGCAAATCTCAGCGGTACCGTTATGGAGCACGGCAATGCCGGCCGAATCATATCCCCGGTATTCGAGCCTCTTTAAGCCATCCACCAGCAGTCCGCACGCAGGGTCCGGACCAACGTACCCAACAATTCCGCACATCTTTGCACTCCTTTACTGCAAGCTCATGTCAAGAAAAATTGAGGTTATCTGAAAAACATACATTTTCCCGAGATGCTTCAGGACTGGGATCTCTATCAACGGCATGTTCCCCGCTCTTGCTCGTTTCACAATGCTTGTCTCCTGCCTGACACCGCATGTGGTGCTTGAGAGAATTCCTGGATATGCCGAGAAGTTTTGCTGCCTCCTGACGCCTACCACCAGCTCGGCTAAGTGCTTCGTCTATCAGCGAGTGCTTTACATAGTCGAGCACGTCGTTGAGGGACGAACCTTCAGGGAAAGGTACTGAAAGTGCCCACTTTTTGCCTCTTTCGCGGAGCCCCAAACAATCCAATGTGATCTGATCTCTGTCAGCAAGAATTACCGCTCGTTGAAGGACGCTTCTCAGCTCACGAATGTTCCCGGGCCAGTCATATTCTTTGAGAGCATTCATCACCTCAACATCCAGGCGGGGCACGGACGAGAGCTTGTTTTGGTGGGCCAATTCCGCCAGGATTTCTGCGATGAGTGAGGGCAGGTCTTCCTTTCGCTCCCGTAAAGGGGGAACATGAACACGAAGTACGTTGAGCCTGAAAAATAGATCCCTTCTGAATCTTCCCGTTTCGACGTCCTTTGCAAGGTCCCGGTTGGTGGCTGCCAGAAGGCGCACGTCAACAGTGATCTGTTTTTCGCCTCCAACCCTCGTGAATGACCTGGTATCGAGAAACGTCAGCAACTTTGCCTGGAGAGGTAGAGGCAAGTCACCGATTTCGTTCAACAGAAGCGTCCCACCTTCAGCGAGCTCCAACAGACCCCGTTTGCGCTTGTTGGCTCCGGTAAAAGCACCGGGCTCGTGGCCGAACAGCTCCGATTCCGCAATCTCCAGCGGGACGGCAGCACAGTTAATGCTCAAGAACGGCCCTGCAGAGCTGTTGGAATTCTCGTGGATGCAACGGGCGAGGAAATCTTTCCCTGCACCGGTCTCCCCGGTTATGAGGATCATTCCCTCGGTCTTTGCTGCAATCCACAACTGTTCAAGGGTCTTGCGCATGGATTCCGAATAACAGACGGGGCGGCGAAACGCGGGCTTGTAGTCGTTCGTGAGATTTCGCTCGGCCTGCCTGCGACCGGGAACCTTGTGACCCAGTTCCAGCAATCCCAGGACCCGGCCGTCATAGTCGCGAATCGGCGTGATCACCAGATGGAGTGTGCAGTTTTGACCACCTGTGCTTTTCGTGAAAATGAATTCGGATGTCTTTCCCTCCAGAGCGAGAAGATCGCCGTTCCTCATCCTCTGGCCGACCTCTGGGTCCCATACCTCTTCAGCGGTCTTACCGACGATCCTGTCACTACTCAACCCTATGACACGTTCGGCAGCAGGATTTACACGGGTGTAGCGAAAATGCAAATCCTTGATGAGGATCAGGTCATGCACGTGGTCGGCAACTGTTCGAAAACATCCCTCTGCCTTGCGCAGGGCCGCTTGAGCCTGATGGAGAAACCGTTCGCTCCGTTTAATTATCCAAAAGGAGACTAAGCAACTGTCCTGTACGTTTGCCGCAAACACGGTTTCGACAGGTACAGATTCTCGCCCAACCGACTCTTCTATCATGACCCGATGGATTCCCGTTCGGCTCTCAAGCCAATCCCGCACAGCGCTTTCAAGCCTCCCACCAGGGCGAGTGAATTCGGAGAATCTTGCCCCGTGAAGCTCGCTGAGCGTGGCGAACCCGTGAAAAGTTGCGAATTCCTCATTTCCTTCAATCAATTGCGAGCTCATGATGCAAGCCATTGTCGAACTAAGGGAATCCTTTGGGCTGGATGGTGTATTGAGCTCGAATCGAGCCGCGGCCGCGGGAATCACTCTCACCAGCATGTTGTACGAATCATGGATCAACTCTGCCCTACGGTGAGCAGCCTTGTCCTGGATGAGTAAGAGAGTGAAATTCTCCTTCAAGAGCACAAGCGTTCCGAGATAGATATGGCAGCTCAGCCTCTCGTGCCCGAAGCGCACCTCTCCTTCCCTTATATGTGCATGTCCCGTGTAAACTAAACTTGCCATCAATCCGAGCACGGCTAGGTAGTCGCTGCGCTCCGGAAAGAGCACCATAAGGTCTTCGCCCTCCAGCCCTCGGCAATCGCTACTCATCTTTATCGTGGCTTGATTCACGAATCGTATCTTGTGGTGTCGATCGACGAGAATTGCTGGATTGGGAATCAACTGAAGAAGATCTCTGAGTGGGGAACCGATCAGAAGAGACTGTGATCCGAACAAGTAGTCGAAGTCATCTACGTCCGTCCGCGGCTTCAACTGCTTTTCACGGTCATCAGAATCGGCATTTGTTATCGGCATTTTCAGCAACAATGAGTCCTTCACCTCTTCCATGACTGTTCCTCATGAGGTTCGCTATGATCGGTCAACAGCTTCGCATTCGCCTTATCGCAATAAGGGCCGAAAATCACGTCACATTCCAGACCTTGTTGGTTTTCGTTACCTACTGTTGGCTGCAGAACGAGCCGGCTCAGGCCGAACAAATACTCTATCGCCCGCTCGTTCACCCATGAATCCACCGATTCGAGACTCAGTGGAGCCGAACTGAAATGCCATTGACACACGTACCCTATGAAGACAGGTCGCACGCCTGTCTCCCCGTGGATGGTGCCCCCAGCTTGTACCTGGCTTAACAAATTGATTGACAAATGAATCGTGGCTTCGAGGAGTCTGCAGTTGCAGAAACGCCCTCCAAGCCACGCCCCCCCTGGGGAGCACTCGGACCCTAATCCCCCTCTCCCATGCCTGATTATCTACGCATGCTTAAGCTTTCAACACCGTAATGCCTAATTGGGAAATCTGGCAAACTTCAAGAAATTTGGCAGCCACCATTTCACAGAAATGGCGCAACTTGCTTTCTCATGAAGGGTGAAATTCGCCCTCTGTTTGCCACGCCCCTCTCTATTACGATTCCTCCTGCACGAACTAATTTTTGCCATATCCACTTTTCGCATACTATAAAGCAATCGGTGTGCCAAATTGCTCTCAGGGCAACCAAATACCGACATGATGCTGAAATGACCCCACTAATAATGCGCATTGGCATCCATTTGCTTTCAAACCCAAATGGTGGTTTGGGCCCAAATCGCTCGCGAGAGGATGAAGATGGGCCGCGATAACAGGCTGAGACCAATTTTCCCCAATGGACATTTTCCGACCACACTGTCTTTTCAGTGGACTCTATGTGGGTCAGATCGGGTTTAGCCGTTGCCGTGAGTGGGCCTTAATCAAGGGGCATCTTGCCCGTCATCCTCAAAAATCAACGGGCGAGACGGCCCTTCCACCGAAGCAGAGGGGCGAGCCCGAGTCTTCTGTGAGCAACGCGTATGAAAACTGGCATAGATTGGGCGAGGATTACTATCAGCTATCCGCCTCCCCGGTAACAATGTCTTGGGGAAAACGACAGATTCGGAGCCCGAGTGTCTAGCAAATATCGTGATTTCGTGCGCCGGCGTCTGCGCGGTATCTTCGCGAGGGTTAATAATCACTGGCAAGATGCTGGCGCTACGGGAAATTCGCGCCAGAATCCCGCTTCCTCTTAATTCCCATGTCACAATTCATGAACTGAGCCGCAAAACGATCGTGTGCAAACGCTGTCCGTGCTCCACTACAGCTTTCGACCGCGACGACTGCCACAGCAGCCAACTCCCTGCCGAAGAACATCTCGGCTCCGTGGACGCGCATCATTCTTCGCCAGCCATGAGTCCGAGGTTCGTCATATGTCGTTTAAGAGAGTATCGAGTAATTCCCAGAAGCTTGGCGGCAAGCTGACGCTTCCCCTGCGCGCGCTTGAGGGCCTCCATTACCAGTCGACGTCTGGCCTCCTGAGTGAAATCGTTAAGGTTCCCTCCCGGAGGGAACTCCAGACTAAAGGACCACTTTTCGCGCGGCTTCCCGTCGAACATCAGGGCGAAGGATATCTTCTTTCCCCCGGAAAGCGCTATCGATCTCTCCAGTCTGTTGCGGAGCTCTCGGATATTTCCGGGCCAACTGTAACCTTGCAGCAGAGCCATGGTTCTGGTGTCCACCTCGGCGCGGCACTTCACTCGGAGCTCCCCGGATATTCGTGTAATGAGCTCCTCGATGAGAACCGGCAAGTCCTCCATTCTGTCCCTCAAGGGAGGGACACTGATGGGAAGGACGTTCAATCGATAGAACAGGTCTTTGCGGAATCGACCTCGAGCCACCTCCTTTTCCAGGTCTCTGTTTGTGGCGGCAAAGATCCTGACATCTGCAGTGAGCTCAGTTTGTCCGCCTACGCGCCAAAAGCGCTTGGTGTCCAAGAACGAGAGCAACTTGGGCTGGAGGAAGGCAGGAAGCTCTCCTATTTCATTTAGAAGTACCGTTCCGCCCGGGACTAGCTCGAGCAACCCCTTCTTCTGGGACGTCGCGCCCGTGAAGGCCCCTGACTCGTGACCGAAAAACTCAGATTCTGCCAGGCCCTCCGGGATTGCCGCGCAGTTTATGCTCCGGTATCCCTTTGAGGCTCTAGGAGACCGTGTGTGGATGTACCGGGCGAGAAAATCCTTTCCGCTACCGCTCTCTCCAAGCAGAAGCACGACGCCTTCAGAGCGCGCAGCCATCTGGCATTTTGCGATGACCTCCCGCATGGCCTCTGACTGAAATGCCGGCTCGTCTTCCCAGGGCTTGGTGATAAGATCCTTTTGGCCGCTTCCGTTTCCCTCACGCAAGACAATGGGGGCCTCCGAAACCTCCAAACGAACATGCCGTTCTGGAACGTGCTTATCCTTCTCCGCGTCAAGAGCCGGCTGCTCTTTCGGCGGCTGAAGGACGGGATTCCCCCCTGGAGACTCGACTTCGTGAGAAGTGGCCGACTCCGGCCCAGGAATCGTGGAGCCATGCATCCGTTCTTTCTCGACGATGAACATCAGAAGCGGAGCAGGCTCGTGCCCTGCGACTCGGTACATCCTTATCTGACAAAAGACAGGATCGGCTCCTATCCTCAGGTGACCTTCCAGCTCTCCCAATCCTCGGGCGAGCCGCACGTGACGTGCCGTCTCCATGGCCATGGCTCCGGCATCCTTTTCTACAAAAAGCTCCGCGATCGGTCTGCCACGAATCTGGAAAATGGCTTCACCGAGAGTTGCCGAGTCTTTGTTAAGAAATGTCACCTGCTCGGAATCGTTCAAGACGAGGCACGGGGTGGGCAAGAGATTGAGAAACCGGAAGAAGTCCACGCGGCTCATTGCCGGCTGATTGAGCAGACCGCCAAGGCTGTAGCCGGAAGGGGCAGGGGTGGGGTACCCAAATCCTTGACTCTTGTTCGTGAAGGGAGAGGCTACCGGCTGGTTGTCAGGAGCCAGAACAGCCACACACGAGAGGTCCTCGCAGAGTTGCAGGAAATCACCCCTCTTCACCGATACGATTTCGTATCCGGCCTTCCAGTCAACGCTGTCCTCAGCAGGTGAGTGCCAGCGGCACACAGCGTCCACTTGGACCGCGGAATCCACCTTATTCCAGTCGCACACTATCTCCAGACTCTTCGATTCCCTGACCCGAGATTTCAAACCTCTGACAAGCAGTCCACGATCACAGATGTTTCTCAGAAACCCCTCTTGCCGTGTCTTCACATCTCGAATTAGGACTTCAGAATGCACAGGAGTTCGAGGCCGTGCGCGAAAATCCGACCATGCGATTCCATCCGAGACCTCTCCTAAAACAGCAGGGACCTCGGATGAGCTGACAATCCCCATTCCGAGTGCTTGGACGAGAAGCCGATACAGATCACGTGGCGACAATTCATATTTCCTCATCAAGTCGTCGTCACTCAATCCTGCGCGCAAATCTCGCACGAATTCTGCCTTCCCAACTTCCCTCTTTCCATTCATAGATCACTGCCCCCCTCAGCTCGGAATGCAATTACGGCTCCCGTTCGTGGAAGTATTTCGCTGCCCCCCGCGGATACAAATTTCTTTGATGCTACCGACAAAAAACAACGATTGCAAGCGAAATAAAGGGCTGAACGAATCGCAAAGACAGGCCAGCGCTTACCTCCCCATGAGGACGGGATGCTCCGTCCACATCCCCCAGTAAAACGGACTCAAGTCCATGGGAATGAATCAGAAAAAAAACACCGCTTTTTTCCTTTACCTTGTGCACTTATATGTGGTATACGGGGACTGCTATCATAGTCTATTGAAAAGATTGCATTTTATTATTTGTGGGTATGGTCGTGGGAATTTACCTTTGTCGCGCGCTGATGGTGGCCGTTTGGGTGTGCATCCTGCTGTCCGGATGCGTAGGGCTGATGCCTTCGCCATTCCGGCCGTCTCCAGGACCTCAGAAAACTCCCACCACGCACGATCTTGCCCAGGCCTTTGATTTCGTATGCAGAAACTATCGGCTGGGACCGGATGATATCCTGCGAGTGCTGTATCAGACCGAATGGTCCGTCCCCCCGGGAAGCTTCAAGCTGGACACCCTCGATGAGATCAGCATTGATTTCATACTCGATCCGCAGCTCAATGTGACCCGAACAATCAATCCGGATGGCATGATCACCTTGCCGGGCATCGGGGATGTTCAGGCAGCAGGTCTGACGAGAGAAGAGTTGGCTGACAAGGTCGAGGAAGCGTACCGCAGGGCGAACATTTTCAGTAAGGAAGACACCCAGGACGAGGTAAAGAAATACAGGCTGGTCACGGTCACCGTGAACAAGTTCTATCAAAAGGTTCATCAGCTCGTTCAATCCCTCACCACTCTGACCGGCGGCCAGGAGACCCGCGTCCCCATCAACCCGGACGGCACCATGGATTTTCCCCTGCTCAAAGACAGGGTGCTTGCAGTGGGCCACACGGTGCGAGAGGTGGAGGAATCGGTTAACCGCTTGTATCGGGCAGGGCCACTGGAGCACGTGGTGGTTTCCCTTTCCCTCTTGGAAGCCAGATCTCGCAAGGTCTACATCCTTGGCCAGGTCAGAAATCCCGGCGCGTATACGCTCACCCAGCCGATCAGCGCGCTCCACGCTGTCGCGCTTGCCGGTGGACATTTGCCTGATACCGCGGACCTGACGAGCGTAATCCTCATCTCGAAAGATATCAACGGCAAGCCCATAGGCCGGCGACTGGATCTGAAAAAGACTCTCGACGTAGGGGACATGAGCTCCGCGATCCTCGTCAAGCCGTACGACGTGATTTTCGTACCCAAGACGTATGTTCGTGATCTGAGAATCTTCATGGAGCAGTACGTCCAAACGATTACGAATTTCGCCCAATTAGTACGCCTCCTGCAATAATTGGAGTCTCCCCTGCGAAGGGGGGCTCGATTTCAACCCCGCATTGCCCGGCTAAGCCCGATATCTCTGCCGCCCCTCGATCCTCTCACAGACAAGAACGCAATATTTGTTGAACTTTTCTCCAGCCGTGCGCATCTATTGGTCTAGAAGAATCAACAAAGAGGAGAGCCTGATTATGACGGACGTCTCGAATTGTACTCAATGCTCGGTAACTCAGACGGATGAATCGAAGAACTGGCCTGAAGGGATCATCTCCGTCAAAATGACCATGAATCCCTATCTCCTCGCCATGGCCCACGAAGTGGCAATAACCAGGGGTATCAGAGCATGGGAGCTCATTAACTCGGCGCTGTGGGAGAAGCTTGGCAGGCCGGACCCCGATACGCTCATGAGGTTCGCCGCGAACATGGATGTGTACGAGGAAGATCCCCAGTGGAAGAAACGTTTGAGAATAACCGCCCGACATGAACTGGAGGTCGCTGCTCTCCGGGGGGAGCAACAGCCGGAGGGTGCTTCCGGAGCAACTGAAGGCAACGGAGAGAAATCTCCAGCTTGAACGCGAGATCAGGAGGGTTACCATGCCCATACCAAAATACAGATGCCGAGAATGTGGAAAAGAGTTTGCAAAAATCTTTATCAACCCCGAGAATGCCCCTAAACAGTGCCCCGTGTGTCTCGCGAGCGAGCCCGAGTACCTCGGACCGGCATTCCAATCCGACCTCAGCCAGCTCCAGCGATTGTCCTGCGCGTCCTGCGATAGCTGCGGCGAGGGGATGCCGATTCGAGGTTGCGTGGTGTCGTGATAGCGCGCACCGGGGGAAAGTTTTCTTCCAAGCGCGCTTCTCGGAAAAAGGCGATCGAACAATTGCACCGGGGAAAGGCCCGTGGTGAGAGAGCTCAAGTAAACATCCATGACCTCGCGGTCACAACGGAACATATACCCGATGCCATGAGTTTTTTCCGCTTCCCATATGCCGAGAACATTGGTGGGAGGTTCGCAGACCGGCGGGACGGGCTTCCGAAAATGTCTCAAAAGCCTGCAGTCCGTGATAATCGTGGCCCCCCCCTTACCCTGACCCTCTCCCCCGAAGAGCATAGGCGTTAACTTCGTGGATGGCATCACGTGATTTCAGTCAGTTGACTTAACAAGGACCCCGTCACCCCGGCGAAAGCCGGGGTCCATAACATATTGGAAAGACTGGATTCCGGCTTTCGCCGGAA
>JBFMDN010000018.1:0-91957 GCA_040753915.1 Thermodesulfobacteriota bacterium
AGACATACGTTTGGAGGGGGAGTGCCACACGACCCAAAAACGACCTCATGCGTAGGCCACAGACGCTTGCATGAGAACATTACAGGGTCCACACGACCCACACGTCATCGTAGACCGTGGATTCTGGAGCAGCGATTGCCTTGACGTCGACCCAAATGTCTCTTCTGGCTCGAAGATGCATTTCGACGCGCTCCTCTTCATCATTGTAGAATGCAACATGTTCAAAGGCATGCGGGTTGAAATTGGCACGCAACTGGCGATTGATGACAAGCAATATGTTCCTGTTGAACTCGGCGGTCACGCCTCCGGAATCGTTGTAAGCGGCCTCAAGGATTTCGACCGGCTTAACCATGTCCAGCCCGAGGAGAAAGCGATCGCCCGGATTGAGGATCGCCGCCACATCCTGGAGAAAAGAAGACGCCTCTTGCTCGTCCAGGTTCCCAATGGTACTGCCCAAGAACAGAACGAGCTTGGGGCGATCCGATTGAAGACAATGCAGGTCGCTGGTGAAATCCGCCACAATTCCGTTGACCCTTACTTCCGGGTACGCCGCTGCCAATTGAGCCGCGGATTCCAACAACGCGGGGCAACAGACGTCTACCGGAACGTAGCGGACATTTGATCTAGGCAACGGACCCAGGACGTCGAGCAAAGTCCGAATCTTCCGACTGGCGCCGGCGCCCAATTCTATGAGATCGCCCTGTCGGAAGCCCCGCACGATGTCCTTGGCGTGAGCGGAGAGTAACTGCAGCTCGGTTCGAGTCGGATAATACTCCGGAAGATCACATATCATTGCGAAGAGCTTCGATCCACGAGCGTCGTAGAAGTACTTGCTCGGTAAATGTTTCTGATCAGCCATAAGTCCCTTCAGCACATCCTGAGCCATCGTGTCCGTTGCGTCTTGTTCAAAGCGGTTTCGGACAGCGGATTTGGCTAAAGCAGAAGATGCATGCATAACAAATGCGCTCCTTTCCCCGGGTCCGACCTTGAACCCTGCTCCGAGAGCTCCTGTTTATCACCACCGGCTCACTGACTAACGACAAGCTACGAAGCGAACCGTCTCGGCAGTTACATTAATCATCTCTTCCAACAAGGAAAGCGTACGATCGATTTCTTCCTCGGTATTGCCCCAGCCCAGGGAGAACCTGAGCGCGCAATGGGCCTCTTCTGCTGACAATCCCATCGCGAGCAGGGCATGTGACGGTTCCGGCGCTCCCGCTCTGCACGCAGATCCCGAGGAGAGAGCCACACCGAGGCGATCCAGGGCGAGAACTACCGACTCGCCCCGCATCCCAGGCAATGTCACGTTAACGGTGTTTGGGAGTCGTTGATCAAGCGACCCGTTTCGTTTGGCGTCCGGGACAATTCTCATAATTCCCTGCTCCAGCCGGTCCCGCAAATTCCGTATCTTGTCCATTTCAGGGAGTCTTTGAATCGCGAGCTCGGCAGCCTTTCCGACCCCGGCGATACCCGGCACATTTTCGGTTCCCCCCCGCAAGCCGTGCTCTTGTTTGCCGCCATGAACCAGGGGATCGAGCGCGACCCCCGGACGAATTTAGAGGACTCCAACGCCCTTAGGGCCATGGATCTTGTGTCCGGAAAGCGTGAGAAGGTCCACCTCCCACTGCCGGACATCGATGGGAATCTTGCCGACAGCTTGCACAGCGTCAGTGTGGAACAGTACCCCCTGCCTGTGGGTCACATGCGCGAGCTCGGCTATCGGCTGCAAGACTCCCGTTTCGTTATTCGCGGCCATGACACTCACCAGTATGGTGTCAGGACTCAACGCGGCTTCCAGATCACCTGGAGCTACCAGCCCTTCCCTGCTCACCGGAAGCCTCGTTACCAGGAAGCCCTGGTCTTCCAACCATTTGCATGCTCCCAACACGGCGGGATGCTCTATGGTCGTTGTAATGATATGATTGCCCATCTTGCGGCGAGCAAAGGCGACCCCTTTGATCGCCAGGTTGTCCGATTCGGACCCTCCCCCGGTGAACACGATTCTCCGGGCTGTGCAGTTCAGCAATTGCGCCACTTGCCGCCGAGCTGACTCCACGATGAAGCGGGCTTCATTGCCGGGTGCATGAATGCTCGACGGGTTGCCGAAGAATTGCTCCGTGCATTCGGCCACTGCTTTTGCGACTTCAGGGTCCAGCGGCGTGGTAGCATTGTGGTCCAGATAGATGCGCAGCTTCGGGTCGGCCACTCGCGATCCACCCTTTACCTGCGTACGTGCCCCAAGTTTCTCAGAACGGCCGCGGATAGTTATTGGTGCGGCTTCGCCAACCTTGACCACTTCGCACAGCAGAGCCTTATATACGGGGAATCCGGAAATAGGATCGTAGTGTTGCAGGTCGGTCAGATCGTTGACATTACAGTCTCGCCATGCTTGGGGCCCCACAGGCCCCCCGCCACCCATGCTTGCGTCAACTACTCCCTGCATGATGTTGTCAGTAATGTACGCCCTGAACCGGACGCTACCCCTGGGGGTGACCACCTCCACGAGGTCACCGGTGGAAATGTTGCGGCTTGCTGCATCCCGGGAATTCATGGTGGCCGTCGGTTCGGGCTGCTCCTTCACAAGGTCGGGCACATTGTGAAACTGGGAACGAAAATCGGTGGTGACCCGAGATCCTGAACCAAACACGAGTGGAAACTGTTCGGTCAAGTCCGGTCTTGCCAGGGGGCCTTCTTTCGGCTCAGTGTACACCGGAAGCGGGTCGTAGCCGTGTTCTTCTAGGATGGTTGACGCGATCTCGAATTTCCCTGTCGGTGTCTCGAAGCCCGGCCGGCCATCGATACGCAGCCGGCCTTTCTCCCACTTACGGTACTCCATCATCACTGTGGGAACCCGCGCCATGCCTCCCGCGGCCCGCACCTGTTCGAGAGTAAAGCCCGAAGGCTTCAATGCATGCCTCAGCACCGCTTCCTCGCTCTGAGGATAGAGATCCCCATAGCCCAGGCGGTTGGCCAATTCGGCAAGAATGAAGAAGCCGTGGCGCGCCTGACCTTCGGGCTCGATCACGCGTTCTCGGATTCTGAAGAGGGGGCCGTACACCACGTATGATTCAATTTCATAGTATGTCGTTGCGGGGAGCACCAGGTCGGCATAGGCAGCGTCGGCAGTGAAAAAACGGTCTATGCATACGAGGAATTCCAGGGCCGCCAGGGTCTTGCGCCAGATGTGGGGCTGAGGCCACGCAGTGAGTATGGAGCCACCTTCAATAATGAGCGACCTGATCGGATACGGTTTCCCGCGCAAGACTGCGTCCGGAAGGCAAATAGCGTGAGATTCTCCACGGTATGCGCTGTACACGGGGAACCGATCGCGTCCGAGGGCCTTTCTCACATCCGGGTTTGGCAAATGCCCCTCCCGATTCATGGGAAATTGGTTCTCACGCATCGTGAAACAGCGGCCGCCCGGAACGTCAAGCTGGCCAGCCAGCGCCCAGAGGGTTATAGCGGCCCGAATCGCCTGCACCCCGCTGTCGCTGTATTCCAGCCCGCTGTACATGACCGGGGAGGCTCCCCTTGCTGAGGCTATGCGTCTGGCCAGCCGCCGGATCGCATCGGCAGGAACGCCAGTGATCGTCTCCACCACCTCCGGACGAAAGTGCTGACAGTACCTCGCGAAATCGTCAAAACCATGGGTCCAATCCTGAACAAAGCGCTCGTCATAGAGCTCTTCTTCGATGAGGACCTGGCACATGCCAAGCGCAAGTGCCCCGTCAGTGCCCGGCCTGATGGGGATCCACTGGGCATCTGCGGCAATTGCGGTGCCGGTACGTCGAGGATCGATAACCACGACCTCAGCGCCCCTCCCACTCGCCTTCATTATGCGTGCAAAGTCCAGTGGCGGGCAGTCGGTCGCGGGGTTCGCCCCCCAGACGACAATGAGATCAGCATTCTCGAGGTCCGAAAACATATTGATCATCATGCCGCCTGCTGTTACGTGAGGAGCGATCATAGCAAAGGATACGTAGCAGAGGGCTCCCACGCCGAGGGTGTTCGGCGATCCAAACGGAAACAGCACGCTCGACGCGGAGGATACCGCCACCCCCTGCGGTTGGAACACATCGCACTCGGACTGCTCGAAACTACCTCTTCCCGTGTATATGGCTGCAGCTTCCGGCCCGTACGTTTCTCTGATGGAGTTGAGCCTGGCGACCATTATGTCGAACGCCTCGTCCCACGTAATGCGCGTGAACTCATACTGCCCTTTTGGGCCGGTCCTGAGCAACGGAACTCGCAGCCGATCCGGTGAATATACTATCTGAGGCGACTGTCGGCCGAGGTCGCAGATCATTCCAAGTTCCGATTCATCATCTGGATGAACCTTGGAGATCCTTCCCTCGCTGTCATAGGTTACTTTGACCCAACAGCCAGCAGGACAGATACCGCACAAGACGCGTCGCTTCCTCTCAAACTCGGTGTTCTTCACTACCGTCGTCACAAGAACCTCACGGGAAAGATACCCCCCAGCTCAGTGTCCTTCCATCTCGACTCGTTCGGGCGGTCGGTCCGAATCACGGGCACTCTCGTCGTTCAGTCTCCAATCGTCAGGAGCGTACAAAATAGCATAATGCGAGACTCCAATCGGTGATCTCCAATACTTAATAAATGCTCGAACCTCTTCCTTGGGCTCTATAACACCGAAATGGCCCTCCAGGAGAACGTCAGCCTCCATGGCAAGAAGTCTGGTCATTGAATCCAGATATTGTCTCTCGTCGGACAGGAAATCGGAATGGAGGGGTCCATGGACATCTTGACCGAACAGTATAAGCTCACCGTCGATTTTCGTTGTGTAGACAACCGAACCCGGGGAATGACCCGGGCAGTGGATCGCTCTCACCGTCCCGTTGCCGATGGACAGAGTGGAGTCCGGACTTTGCAATCTGATGTCCACGGCCAGCGGTGCCAAACGCATTCCGTGCCAGGTCGAGCCGACCACACGGTTATCGCCCGATTCAAGATAAGCAGCATCGAGCTCATGTGCCACGATGCGGCAGCCATATTCCTCTCTTACCGCTTGGGCCCCACCGGTGTGATCGACGTGACAATGCGTGAGCAGGAGATAATCAAGTTGTGCCTCGGATTTCAGGCATTCGGCGATGTTCTCTCTGAGCCTGGCATGACCTCGACCAGTACCCGCACCGATCAGTGCGGCCTTTTCCCCGAACCGGACAAGGTAAACGGCAGCGTCCGAAGGATGGGTCAGTTCCAATCCGCCCACTTGCCAGAGGCTATCCCTGATTCTTATGATCACGCATCTCTCCTACTTGTCCAGTGCAAATAAGCCAGTCCCTTGGCTAGCGTTCAGGTCGGATACGAGACTTGTCCAATCCGATGGCCACGCGTAGATAATCTTACTGCGGTTGGCAGGTTCATAGCAGTGCCCTCTCACGGGAATGAGTCCCGAGCGTTCTCGTCAACTGACCCAGCGGGAGCGTGTTCGGAAGGAAATGAAAAGCGCAATGGCGCAGAATCGCCACTTCAGAGCCCTTCACAACCGAGGAAATCATCCGTTCGGGATATTCACGGATGTCAAGGCAACCCCCACTTATCAGGTTAGCGGAGCCGTCCTACGCCGAAGTCCACATTCATCGCGTGACCGTACTGCAAGTGTTGAAAATGTCGTGACATCCGATGCTCACATCCTTAATACCCTTCATGAGTTCTGATTGCAGCGTATAACCTGAACCCAAGGTCGAGTGAGTATAACCAATTCGTACGGGTCTAACCCTTTCAAAAAGTGATTTTTCTATTACAAAGGTAACGCCTCTCTCTGTGAAAACCTCATCATCTTCCTTCTGCTCATCCAAAGCCATCACGAGATACGGACCTCTCCACCCGCCTTCGGTCATCCAAATCCTGATGATCTGAGGACCTTCATGTCCGTCCAAGAACTCCTTGATCTTTTCCGATGCTTCGTCGCTTACTTCAAACACATACAACTCCTTTCAGCGGACCTGTCATTCCCTTTCGGCCAACCAAACCGAATCGTGGTGCTTCAAAGGACCTCGTTTGTCATTAACACCGGCATGGTTGAGGACGCGGCGTTATGCACGACTGAATGAAGTCCTGTACCTCTTCCCTTGGTTCAATCACGCCGAAATGCCCTTCGAGGAGAACATCGGCCTGCAGATTCAAGAGCCTAGCCAAAGAATCCAGATACCGCTGCTCATCAGACAGGAAATCCGAATGCAGAGGCCCCTGAAGGTCTTGGCCGAAAAGTACAAGCTCACCGTCAATCTCCGTCACGTACACCACTGAACCGGGCGAGTGTCCAGGACTATGAAGGGCCCGAATGGTGCCGGCACCAAGATCAATGGTCGATTCCTGGCCCTGCAATCTTATATCTACGGCGCATGGTTTGAGACGTGCCCCATACTGGGACGCTCCGGTCACGCGATTGTCTCCCGATTCGAGGAACCCCGCATCCAGCTCATGAGCCACGATGCGACAACCGAATTGATCCCTCAGAAGCCGGGCTCCTCCGGCATGATCGAAATGGCAGTGCGTGAGCAGAAGGTACTCGAGCCGGACGCCCGTTCCCAGGCATTGGGCGATGTTTCTCGTCAATTGCTGATGATCCCGTCCGGTTCCGGCGTCGATAAGGGCTGCTTTTTCGTCGAATTGCACCAGATACACCGCTGCGTCAGAGGGATCCGTGAGTCCTCTTCCGCCCACCTGCCAGAGATTGGTCCTGATTCGCGTTACCACTTCAATTCTCTCTCTGTCCCAGAGAAGGTGCCATTCGGATGGCTGCATCTCGTGACGGGCACTAACAGCCCTGGCGCCCATGGCCACCTCCTCCTCTCATAATGTCTCACCCTTGAGGATGTAGCGTTTCAGCCTCTCTTCGACGCTGAGATCCGGGCAACAGTGTCCAAGACCTGGTCCAAGCCGTACTTGTCAATCATGGTTCCTATCCCGATCTCAATGTCTGCCGGCCTGATTTCTTCTTCGTCCACTTCCTCTTCCCGTTCTTCGTATACCAGGACATTATTGAGGCATTTCTCAACACACTTGGGCTTAGTCAGCGACGGGTCGCTCTCGCACATGTCGCATTTCAGAGGGAGACCGGAGTCGGGTTCCTTGAACAAGTCCCTTGAAGGACATGCCGCCCGGCAAAAGGCGCAGTCGTCGTATTCCTTTCCGTCAATGACGTACTTGTTTCTGCCCATGCACTCCGCGGGCGTATACTCACCGGCAAATACCGGAACCCAGATGTTCTTCAGCCGTTGACTGATCACATGGACGCGGGCCCTTGCGGGGTTAACGCTGCTATATTTGGGGGTGGCGTGAAACGCGGAGCAGATGATTTCACAAGCTCGGCAACCATTGCATTTATCTGCGTCCACACGGATAGTCTTGACGATCTTCTTAGTCTTGGCCATCTTTCAATATACCTCGCTTTTCCAAGTCGTCAGCAACATAACCAAGATCCAGTTCTTCCAACCTTTTCCTCGTCGGAACTCCGTTCATATTCCACCCCTTGAACCTGTAATACGTGGATAGCAAGTTTTCCTCGAGCTCCGGGAACCTTCTCTTCCAATGGTCTTCAGGCGGCTTCTCGTCAGCCCTCGTCATACCCCGTCTGTTGTTGAATGCCCGGTGCAGGTTCCGACTCCGGTTGACGATCTTCTTGAGTCCGGCTTCGTCCATGTCCATTCCGGTTGCAGCGGAGATTAGCTTCGGGTAATTGTGAATATGATAGGGTGGCTTCAGGCAAAACGACCCCATGCCAGCACACAGTCCCAGAGCGTCATCGATGTTGTGGAGCATTTCCATCCAATCCACGATCTCGCTGCACATGTCGGGAGTCGGGAAATATGGTATCGACTTGTCTCCCCTGGGTTCCCACTCGATAACGTATTGTTTGAATCTTTCGTCGGGCACCTGGATCCAATCCCTCACGAACGCTTCTCTTTGCTCACGGGTGGGAAAAGCCGCCTGGGGGAAATTCCCTTCGATCTGTGTGATGCTGATCTTCTCGTTGGTGGAATACATAAGGTAATAGATCGGATCCAACATTCCCAGCTTCAAGGGGAGTTGTTCGTGCTTCTTGATCGTATTGTGGTCGAATTTTTCTGCTCCGTTGCCTATCTTCCTCGCGGCATGGTAAACGCCGTCAGCAAGAACGTCGCCGATTCCTTCTCTGTGAGCCACTCTGTCAAGTAACCAGAAGAATCGCCCTTCCTTGTCGGACGGACACCCGTCGAAGTCCTTGTCAGTAAGAATGCCAGCCTCATACAACTCAACAGCGAATGCCAGAATCTGAGGAGTAGAGAATGAATCCACCCCATACTCGGTGGCCCGTTGAAGAATCTTGAAATTGAAGCGAAGGTCGTCCACATACCCGGCCATGGAATACGTGAGCTTTCCGAAGCATTTCATCATGTATTTCTTGCCACCTACAGCCTCCGACGAAACCAGTGCGCCGCATTGCTGGGGGCAATTGAAACAGCTAATTAACCGCTGAATCGCATTCAATTGAGCTGTCGTCCAATTCTCTTCATTCTCCTTGCTCCAGAAATCCCTTCTCCGAGTGCGAGCATTGCCCCACATGAAGTTCTCGGTGTGCCACTTCTCATCAGTGTGCTTCATTTCTTGGGGGGAGCCGATTCCTGACAAGATAGTCATCACGTCTGGAATGGGGTTCGCATTTCGGAAATTGATATATTCGGTCACCTCGTCCATAAGCTTCATGAATTCTTCGCCACGGGCCAGGTAAAGGTCTTTGGTTCCTCGGACGGCGATCGCCTTAACGTTCTTGTCTCCCATTACGGCGCCCCCCCCGAGCCTGCTGGCGCTTGACCGAGCCTGTTCGATAGAAGCCGTAAAGACCCGGTTTTCACCGGCCAGTCCGATCGCGGCCACCTGGGCTCTCGGCTCTTTCAGTTCCTCTCGTATGAGGTCTTGAGTTTCCAACGCGCCTTTTCCCTTTAGATGGGAGGCATCACGGATTTCCACCTTGTCGTTGTGTATCCAGATGTAGACAAGCTTGGGAGACTTGTTGCGAAGGATGATCTTGTCATATCCGGCGTACTTCAGTTCCGCCCCGAAGAACCCTCCCATCATCGGATAGGCGAGCAGTCCCGACTGGGGAGAAATGAAGGTGAAGAGGGTTCGGTTGGCGCTATAAGCCGGGGTACCGTTGAGCAAACCGGAGCTTACAATCAGCAAGTTCTCCGGATCAAATGCATTGACCTCCGGAGGGACGCGATCCCAATGGGCCTTGACGCTCGTGCCCAGCCCTCCAAGGTGGAGTTCCGTTAGTTTAGGGTCGGTTTCTACCCGTTCGATGTTTCCTCTCGATAGATCGATTTCCAGGTGATACCCTGTCTCAGCGTACCTCATCTTGTTTACCCCTTACGGTCGACATGAGAAATACTCGTCCACGCTACCGCACCCACCGAATAGCCACCAGACTTTCCTCTCTGTGATGTTCGGTTTAGGGCAGCTTCTGACCGTCACTTATGTCCCCTAAGACATAACTCGACACGGACCCGCTTGTCAAGACAAAAAAATGATCTCCCGGAATCCTTATCGTACACGGGCGGAGAAACGACCAAAATCGTCACTCATTCCTGCTGGACATTCCACTTCCAGTGGGTGAGGCAGACTCGGGTCAGGCTTGTTCCTTGCTGAAGGGCGCGGGGAGGATAGCTGATGACGATACGGCTGAGAACCGGGCATCCGCGAAGGCTTTACACCATCTGACAGCCCGAGGGGATGCACGGTCTGCTCACTTCCGTGATGGTGTTGCCCCAAAGATATTGCTCTCCGTCCTCGCGGTGTGCCGCCAACAGAGAAAGGAGTCCCCCGAGAAAGGGGTAGTCAAGACAAAAGCCTGTCCCCCCGCCCTCAGTGTGCGCCTAAGCGGCTACCGGAAGAATTCTGTTTGAATTAGGGACAGAGACGAATACAATCAATAACAAGGGGAACCACGGCCAATCCGGCGGCCTATCATCTCTACGAAGACCAACGAATGGCTAGTCCGAATGCATAATTCAGAGGAGGGGGGACTTGATGAAAGAAGAAGGTTCGTTGAAAGCTCAGGTAAGAGATTTTTGGGACGCCAAGAGTTGTGGCGAAGGCTATGCGATTGGAGAGCAGGAAACGGATTACTATGAATCGCACAGAAGGAGTCGATATGGCTTGGAGCCTTACCTTCACGATTTCGCGAAATTCCAGGAAGGGGCTGGGAAGGACGTGCTTGAAATCGGAGTTGGAATGGGAGCGGATCACATTGAGTGGGCGAAATCAGGACCACGCTCGCTGACTGGTATTGATCGGAGCCAGCGAGCAATCGAACACACAAGAAGGAGACTCGCACTATACGGCTTCAAATCAGATGTTCGTGTGGGCGATGCGGAGGCACTGCCTTTCGGCGAAGGATCATTTGACTTAGTCTATTTCTGGGGCGTACTACATCATACCCCCGACACGCAAAGGCAGTGGATGAGGTGTTTCGTGTACTGCGTGCCGGCGGCACGGCACGCATAATGATCTACCACAAATGGTCTCTCACCGGATACATGCTGTGGGCACGGTACGGACTATTGGCGGGACGACCGTTTCGGTCGCTAACTGACATTTATGCCAGTCATCTTGAAAGCCCTGGCACAAAGGCCTATTCTGCCGATGATGCTCGTTTGATGTTCGACAGATTCGCGCACGTCACCATTCGGATCCAACTTGGCCATGGGGACTTACTTCAAGGAGCCGTGGGCCAACGACACAGAGGAATTCTGTTGACAGTGGCGAAACGAATCTGGCCACGGTGGTTGTTGAAGCGAAGCTTCAAGAATCACGGGTTGGTCTTACTTAAGTAGAAATGGGGTCAGGCTTGTTTCTTGAGCCATTTCAGGGCACTCGTGGCTCGCTACTGGA
Source organism: Thermodesulfobacteriota bacterium (assembly GCA_040753915.1). Lineage (GTDB taxonomy): Bacteria > Desulfobacterota > Desulfomonilia > Desulfomonilales > Desulfomonilaceae > JBFMDN01. Next base: position 10,900 of record JBFMDN010000018.1, read on the forward strand.
CCACTTTGAACCAAGCCGCCGGGATCGCTTTGTCGTCTCGCAGCCTTAAGAAAGGGCCTGTCCGCTCACTTGCGTGATCATTCTGACCCAAAGATATTGCCCTCGATCCTCGCTTCATATTTCTGTGGGCTTATGCATCAACGCGCAATTGGAGAGTCAAGAAACAACACCTGCCCAGTGCTCACTAGTAGCCTGTCTTGTCAATCCCTTTCAGGCCGAGGATGGTCCCCGCCTCATCCGCGGTCGCGGGTTCGCGTCCGAGCTCCCTCACAATGCGGACCATCTTAGCCACCTGCTCCCCATTGCTCTTGGCCAACTCTCCTTTACCGTGAGAGAGGTTGTCCTCCAGTTCTTGCACACTCCGCAGGAAATTCCGGCCCACTGAATTTGACCGTGCTCAACGGAAACTTCGGGGAACACAACACCGATTTGTTGCTGGCCATTGGGCTGCTCTCTCATCGCATCGCCCCAAGGCTTGTTATTCCCACATTTCAGTCCCGGTATGAGCACGATGCGGTCGACCGTTGTCTCGCTATATAAACGTGCTTCAATCGGTGGTGGCTTGCCGAGCGTATCTCGGGATGCAGGGTGAAAAAATTCCTGTGTGTAGGCTGGCCATCATTCCGAGGTGTGTCCTTACCAACATCGTCCATTTTGTTGCCGAGCCTGACCGACGGACTTTCTTTGCCCAAACCTTCGGCATGCGATGAAGGGCTGCTGCCTGGAGGCGGCACGGCCAGTGAAGAAGCTTTTCTTCTGCAGTCAGCAAGATAGTTCAGCAGGAAAAGAAAGCGTCAAGGGGCAAAGGCTGATCCCGGTCCAGTGTGTGCGAATCTTTCCAGGAGCTCCCTTTCAATGTCACGCTTCAGGACGTCGACGGGCGGGAGCGGACTCGTCGTTCGCACCTGCTTCAGCAACCGATCGAAGAGATGCACCAGATAATCATTCACTGCCGCGGACTCGCTACTGTCTCTGCAGGTGCTCCAGTATAGGGGGGAGTCGATTCGGGACATTTCTCGCAGCACGGAAAGGCAGGCGTTCCCCACCTGTTCCGAGATCAATCGAACGCGGTCGTCCAGAAAGGAGACCTGCCCTTCAAAGCCAAAGGGGCCTGTCGCTGTGAATCTGCCCTGCTCACTGAAACGGAGGTAATCGCTGGTTCCCATTAGCACAATTTGACTGTGACACAGGAGATTTGCCGTTCTGTCCAGTCGGTCCAGTAGTCTGTTCCTTTTCAAGAATTCCAGGTTGTGCTCCAGGTCTTCAATCGTGCTATCCGGCACGAACATGATGAATCCCACTTCCGGCTCTATTCCCACAGAGCGGCAAAGGGCGATGGCCCGTTCGGACGCGTCGCGGGAAGCGCTCTTGTGCAACCGCCCGAGCACCGACCGGGACCCGCTCTCAATGCCGAGGAGAAGGCTCCTTAAGCCGGCGGAAACGAGGCATTCCAACAGATCTTTGTCCAAGTCGTTTGGCCTGGTTTCCATGCCGAAAGTGATTCCCAACGGTTGAATCAGTCGAGCCAAATGCCGGATACGGTCCCTCCCCGTTTTCCCAGGCCCGACAAGGTTGGGGTCCACAAAATAGAAATCCCGCGCTCCGCGGTCCACAAGCTGGGTCAGCTCGTCCAAGACATTCTCCGCTGACCTGCCTCGCCACAATGGTCCTTTGCCATAAAAGGCCGGTATGGGACAGAAACTGCAATGGTTGTAGCATCCTCGGCTTGCCAAGATGCTCACGGTGCCTTCGATTTCCCCCTGACGAAGCGGGAACGGGAACCTGTCCAGATTCACTTCCGGGATTCGAGGAGTACTCGTCCTGACGTTGCCCGAAGCCCGATATGCCAATCCCGGCACATCTCTCCAATCCTGCCCTTTGCTCAAGCGGCCCGCTAGCTCGACCAACGTGTTCTCGCACTCACCTATAACGATGGAATCCACCTCCGGCGCCTCGGTGAGGATCGCCCGGTAAGCCAGGGTAGGAAAAAAACCGAAGAGGTTCACGTGTCCTACAAAGCCGGCTGATCTCAGTCGCGAGAGAAAACTGAACAGCCGCGGTGTGTGCTCCCAAAAATAGACAGTATTTATCGCGAGCATCGAAGGAGCATGACCCAGGACCTCGCGCTCAGTCCGAGCAAGATCCCAACCTCTTATTATTGCGTCGAGAAAATAAGTCTCATGGTCTTCCTGTTTTAGGGCGGATGCTGCATAGCCTCCCATCAGGCAGGACCACAACGGAGTGTTCGCAATATCATTGAACCGTTTTTCGGAACGTATTCGGGGATGTTCCAGGACGACCACTTTCATGAGCAATTCTCCTTATCCAGTTGCATCCCCAGCCGCGAAAATACGCCGGCTGCGTGACATTGAGCCTCCAGTTCATGGGACACGTGCGAGAGCTCAACGGGGTTGTAGTATACCGGGTAGAGCAGATCGACATGTTCATCCAGAAGTCCCATCGTCCACAGCCTCCGGGTCAGAGGGGCGCCGGGGTACAGTCGCACATTGTTGAATATGACAGCTCCCAGGTTTCCTACGGGTCCGTGGATTTCCAGAATCTCGTTAAGTAGTCTCCTGGCTTCGACGACGTGTGCAGCCGTCTCTCCCGGCAAATTGACGAGAAAGTGATATACCGCGAGGATGCCGCTCTTGGCCGTGATTCGAGCCGCACGAAGGATGTCTTCTCTCGTGATACGCTTGGATAAGATTCTCAGCCCGTGATCGGTTAATGCGTCCGCGGAAAAATAGAAGGCTGCAAGTCCTGCTTCTATGGCCAGACAAGACGTGTGCGCCGTGAGGCTGTCTTCCCGGAAGAAGCCGGTCCACCTCACTTTGAGTCTTCTTCGGAGGATCTCTTGGCACACGGCCTCAAAATGATCCACCGGCCGATTCAGCACGGAATCCGTGAAATGGAACAAGTCGAGACCGTGCTCCCTGTGGAGAAACTCCATTTCGTCAACGATCTTTCCTGGACTGCGTAACCGCATAATCCGCCCCCCCAAGCGTGGATACACGCAGTAGCCACACTGCAAATCACACCCTCGTTTGCCTTCAATCCCTACAGCAGCTACATATTTGTTCCCCCGTCCATACTCCTCAGGACAAAACAGACCTACGTCCATTTCTGGCGCTGCATCCATCGCGAGGAACGGCCCGGAGGGATTGCGCGCAAGACGATCGCCGTTTCTGAAGATGACTCCAGGTACGGACGCGACGTTGACGGACAATGAGAGCATCTGTCGAAATGCTGACTCCCCTTCCCCAATGAGGCCGCAGTCAATTTCGGGAATTTCCTGCATGAGGCGTTTGCCGAATAGCGAGAACGCAGGGCCACCAGCCCATATTTGCGCGCGGGGAGCCAGCAGACGGGCCATACGGGCCGAAGTCTTCAACGATGGGAGGTACGAAGCGTAGAGTCCTGCAAGAGGGTCCAGATTTCTAAACGAAAGGGCTACAACATCAGGCTTCACATCGAGCAAGGTACGTTTTAATTCCGGCCACGGATCTGCGGACAGGTTCATGTCAAGGCCCCATTTTTCGTGCCTACGCGGCACGAGGCTGGATAATCTTGAGAGCCCCAACGGATAAACCCGTTCCCCCGCTGCCAAGTGAGATGTCGGGGTCTGAACGAACAGGATTCGCATGAACATCACTCCAGAAGCAGCAAACCGATGTATTTCACGTACCGGTCCCTTTCCGTCACGGGCTTCACACGTATGCCTGCGGCCCGGGCCGTGGTGTACACGTCGATTCCCGATCCCTCCATGGAAGGACGAGCCTGATCGGGATGCCTGCAGATTCCGTCTTCGGGACATTTCTCGCATAGAGGACAGGGACCGGCTCCCAGGACGAATGCCTTGTGGAAGCCAGCCAAGAATGCCCTTCTCTCCATTCGGAGGAGCTTCCGGTGGAAATCACGGCTGGGCGGCGCCCCCTCCAAGAGAAGAGCCCAGGTGTACGATTCCAACATTTGTCTTGTGGCACAGCTTTCCAGCCCGCGCGGGGGACATTGTAGATTCTGTCCATACATAGAGCAGCCCCATGCACATTTCATTCGAGCCCATGGGGCTGTAACGATTTTCTCTCCAGGCACAAGGACGCCGCGGCGGAATCCCTCGGTACGGGCCAGGTATACCCACTCCTCCAGATCAGTCTTACCTCCACTGTCAGTTTGTTTCCTCCCGGCCAAGATGATCGAAGAATCCGTGGCAAGATCCCGAACTTGAACCCTGCCCATGCCCTCATCGCGCAGCCACCCCATAACCTGATGTGCCTTGTGACACGTGCCGTCATAGGTGTTGAGCAGCATGTTCAAATCGTAAAGGGCTCCTTTCCCGGGGGATCGCCCGAGACGATCAGGAAAATAATCGTGAATCAGCATCAGACCGTCGTTCGCGAGAAGCCCCACGCTCTTCCGAAGCAACCCGCGGGCTTCGGCCGCACCGTAGGCGTGCAGAAAATTGCTCAGGACCACCAAGCCGAAACGGGCTTCGGCTTGCAGCTCATGGGTACGAAAATCTCCCGAAATCGTGCGGATCCGATCCCACGCGGCCTTGTCGGGGTACACTACCTGTGCAGCAGCGATCACCTCCGGCAGATCGAGGACGGTGGCATATCCCTGCTCTCTCGTACCTATCAGCGCCCGGCTAAGCGCTCCCGCGCCTCCACCTATGTCCAGGAGAGGAGGGCTCCAGCCCTCCTCGGTCAATAACGCAGCGATCTCTTGAGCCTTCTGTCTGGCCAGTTGATCCAATGCTCGAACGTAGCGCAGCGTCCGGATTTCGTAGTCATCGTCCTTGGACGCAAGGTGGACAGCGTTGCCCCTTTCTGCTGAGACACTTTGCACAAGATCCATCCATCTCGGCTGCATGTAGCGACGATACAGCAGGAAGTCCCCCATGTACGATGAGTTGCCAGTGGCCAAATACAGCCGAGCAACTTGGCTGTTGAACCACTCCCCTCCTCCGTTGTGGACAAGCTCCAGACGTTCCAGCGTGTCCAACAACCGATGCAGGTTGTGTTTGTCACAGCCAGCGGCGGCGGCAAGGTCGTCCAGCCGGCAGCACCCCTGTTCGAGCAAATCGAAGAGCTTCAATTCCAGCGCGGCAAACAAGACCTCCGAATACCAGTACGCTGTCGCCAAGTCTTCCAGATATTGGAAGTCCGAATGCGCAGGATCGGCGTCCTGAAAGGGCAATCTCATTGGTCTCCTTAGGATTGTTTCCCTGATTGAGGGCCGGACACGTCGGCCTCTTCGAACGTGAGCATTTCTCGCGAAATCTGCGAAGCCGCCGCGAGAATCGAAAGTCCGAAAGCAGCGCCGGTCCCTTCACCCAACCGCATTCCCAGATCCACAATGGGCCTCAGACCGAGATCGTCCAACATCAGCTTGTGACCGATCACAGCGGACTGGTGGCCTGAGAACAGATAGCGCTTGACTTCAGGATGAAAACGAGAAGCCAGGAGAGCGGCGGCCGTAGAAATGAAGCCGTCTACCACCACAGGGATCCTCGCGGCGCACGCAGCCAGAATTACGCCTGCGATCCCTCCAATCTCGAAGCCCCCGACTTTCGCGAGCACGTCCAGTGGGTCGCCTGGATCAGGCCGATTCACCTCCAGGGAGCGCTCAACTACCTTCACTTTTTTGCGCAGGGAGTCTGCATCGATGCCGGTTCCCTGGTTGACCACCTCGATAGGGTCACGCCTCAGAAGGATCGCGGCTATGGCCGAGGAAGGTGTCGTGTTTCCTATCCCCATGTCGCCCGTGCCCACGGCATGGAGTCCGCGCGATCTCTCTTCCTCAAGCACCTGGATTCCTGCTTCCAGCGAACGTATGGCTTCTTCCCGGGACATGGCTGGCCCCCGGGAAATGTCCGCGGTTCCGTCAGCGATTCTACGGTGAACCAATCTAACGAAACCGTCTTCCTCCACGGAAACCTTCTCGAGCGGCCCCGCTATGCCCATGTCAACTACGGTGAGGCGGGCACCGATATGCCGGGCAAGCACGTTTATGGCAGCGCCACCTCGAGCGAAGTTCGCAACCATCTCCCTCGTCACTTTCTGGGGGAAGAGGCTTACCCCTTGGCTGGCGACGCCATGGTCTCCCGCCATGGTGATCACCGCGAGGTCCCTGATCTCCGGTCTTGGCTCTCTTTTGATCCCTGCCAATTGAACACAGAACTCATGGAGCCGCCCCAGACTTCCACGAGGAATGGCCAACAAGTCCTGGTAGCGTGCTGCGGCGTCCATGGCGGCCTCGTCGAGGCCGCCGATACTGCTGATAGTGCTCTCCAGCATGTTATATCTCCACTACGCCTTGCAACTCTTGCTGAGCGTCTCCTCAAAAAGAAGCGCTGAAGCCCTGTTTGCACAGAACTCTCCGCACATGGTGCAGACCTTGGAGTCGGAGGGAGAACGATCGTCGCGAATCCTCCTCGCGTCTTCTGGAAAGAGCGCGTTGGCGAATTGTCCGTCCCAGTCAGAATCACGTCGCGCCTTGCTCATAATAACGTCACGCACGCGGGTCCTTTCGGGCAGCTTCGAGAGGTCCCCGATATGAGCTGCCACCTTGGCCACCTTGACCCCTTCGATGACGTCCTGCTCGTTGGGAAGTGCCAGGTGTTCCGATGGAGTAATGTAACAGATCAAATCGGCCCCAAATCGTGCCGACTGCGCGGCTCCAATGGCTGCGACTACATGGTCGTAGGCAGCACCGATGTCTGTAGGCAAGGGCCCGAGCATATAGTAGGGGGCATGGTTGCTCATGCGCTTTTGGAGGATGATATTGGCTTCGATCTCGTCCATGGGCACGTGACCGGGCCCTTCTACCATCATCTGGCACCCCATTCGTCTGCCCTCTTCTGCCAATTCGCAGTTTATTAACAATTCCTGAATCATAGCTCGGTCGAAGGAATCTGCGATCGCACCTGCACGAAGCCCGTTCCCCAGAGAAAGTACTACGTCGTATTTCTTGAGGATTCCCACCACGCGATCGAACTTCTCATACAAAGGATTTTCTCTCTGATTTGCCTTCATCCAAGCCACCATGGACGTGCCGCCTTTGCTCACAAGGCCTCCGTAGCGGTAACCCTGCCTTTCCAGACGTTCGATCGTGTACAGGTTGATTCCGCAGTGGATGGCCATAAACGTTATGCCATCCTCGCACTGACGCTCGATAAGGTCGAACAGCATCTCCTCGTCGAGCCGATTGGGGTCTCCCCATTTGCGGGTCGCCTCGCAGAAGGCCTGGTAAAGCGGAACATTCCCGACAGGTAGATCTACGGCCGCTATGACTTCTCTCCTGATCCTGTCGAGGTCCCCACCGACGGAGAGCTCCATCAGGGTGTTCGCCCCGGCCTTCTTAGCCGCAATGGCCTTGCGGACTTCGGCATCAATGTCTACGATCTCCGTCGACGTCCCGATGGAGGCGTTGATCTTTGTAGAAAGCCCCATGCCGATTCCCACCACAGAGCACTTTATGCCCTTGTTCAAAGGCACTACGATCTGCCCTTCTGCGATGCGTTGGCGAATCAGGTCTGGAGACAGGCCTTCCATGGCGGCAATGCTCTCCATTTCCGGGGTCGTGATCCCCTTCACAGCACATTCGACCTGCGTGAGCTCCATAACGCGTTCCTCCTCTCTTGTGTCGGCCCAAAATAAAAAATCCCCAAGCAACTATTGCTTGAGGATTTGCCTTCTCCGCAAACATGAACCGTGATGGCAGGTCTTCTGACTCTCGGATCGACCTCTGCCCACGCCTTCCCACCCGGGCTCGGCTCCTTTGTTGCACTCATCGGCATGCACTGTTCAGTAAACACGCAGGCTTCGAAGTACAGTGCACACCGACGCGAGAGCTGAGCTCCGAGCAGTGGCCTTCACCCGGTCATCAGCGCTCTATTGGGCTAACGACCAAGGAGCGGGCTTCGTCCCCGATTACAGCGGCGGGTCCGTCCCGGATTCTCACCGGATTCCCTATTATGCCCGAAAGGGCCACCACCAGGTTGCACGATATAGTAAGTCAATTATCGACCAGTATTCGCTCCTGTCAAGCTTTTTTTTAAATATCCGAGCAAGCACCCAGTTACACAGATATTCTGTTTGACGGGGAGGCATGTGGTGGGGTACGTTCAGGCACGGCATATTGGGAGCCTCGTCAGCCACCTGGCGAGCCTGTTGCGGTCCTCATGCGGCCGGGGACAGGGCCACGCGACCGGATTCGGGGGTAGCCGTTCTAAGTATGGCGAGATCGTTGCACAATTTCAACTCATGATTCCGCAAGGTTATTCGACGATGAAAAATCCTCTCACCGAGCCACATTCCTCGAAAACATCCGTTAAAGCAGTCCGCATGCAGCGCGAGCGAGAGTACGAGGGCAAACCGAAAGACTATCGTCACACATACTCCGTAGTGCACGTCGATGACGGTGGAACCCTCTTCCGCTGCGACGTAGTCGGCCACGTTACTTCCCACCAGCTTATTTTCTGCACGCATTCCAACGAGCACGTCTTCTCGATGAGGCCCAACCGTAAGATCATGCCGACCGCTTGGCCTGTGACCGATGCGAAAGGTCAGCCCGTTGGTCGGATTACTCAGAAAATCCTGGGAAAAGGCGTTTGGGCAGCTACGGACTCAGCCGACAGAGAGGTTTTCCGGATCGTCGATGCAGAGCAAGCCGTTGACAGGGTCGGAAGAGCCGTTTTCGGCGGCGTGTCTTCAGCGTACTGGCTCGTGCAGGGTGACCTATTGATCGCTACCACCAGCATGGAGCCACGCGAAGCCGTAACAAAGAGAGGCATCCGTGCCTTTCTTAAGGCTTTTGTGACGCCGTCGGACTGGGTCGTGCGATTTGTCCCTGAAGCACCGGAGGTGGATCTCCGCCTCGTCACCGCCGCGATGATCCTGCTCATAGACTTCACGCAGATCGGATGACGAACACCAGTTACCGTTCTATGCTGCCACGCATTGAATGAGCGTGGCAATCATCATAGTTGAGTGCCAGTGAGCTTTCGATGGACACTTCGTGACAACAGAGATCGAGGTCGCCGAACCGCGCCTGTGGAGCTCCTGGGTTATGGCCAACAAGATAGTGGAGAGCGGACAGTGTTTTCACGCGGTCGTCTCTGGGGCAGTTCTCGAATTGGGCTAGGACCTATTGTCAATGCGCTCCACTACTGCAAACGCCTCCAATTCCGCAGCGTAGCTTCTGGAAAAGAGTGAAACATTTTGGAGCCTGATGAAGGTCTCGCTCCCGCCTCCTGCCTCTCGCTCATCATCTCGTACATTCCACAATGTTCGCACAGGTCCTCCATATCTTTTCCACATTAACCGCCTAGACTTTTCCTAGATAAGCGAAGTCCCAGGTCATGCTGGCCGCTGTAGCTCTCACCCGCGTGAATCTAGCATCATAACAGAATGAGGGTTCAATGAACAATTCCGTTACTGCTCCGTTGCGTTTCCATGCATTGCCCATTGCATCGGTGAGTTGCTTTCAGGCTTTTCAATCATTCTGAAACAGTGGATGCAGTCTACGGATCACACCATGGTCCATTGGGGGGGAACCTGTGAGAATTTCGCATGAAGAGAAGGATCAACTACTCAGACTGATTGCCGAGGGTGAGAACCTTGACATCGACGACCTGGAGGCCTTGTACCGCTGGATCGACGACTCCCATGAAGCACTGGCATTCCATCCCCTCCAAAAGCAACGGTTCGACGAATACTGCCGTTTGTCTCCCAATTCCAATTTCGCGAGGACTTATATGGGGGTGTGGATTCTCAGATTCGCTCTAGAGGAGGCCTCATTGCAGAACAGCGATCGGCCAAACCACATCGAATTCTGCCGCGAATGACCGCTTGGGAAAACGTGATTCTTCCACTTCTCTGTGGCGATCTTGAAGAAGACATGAAGGAAAGAGCCATCAGCGGCTTTCCGTCAAGGGGCAAATTAATGAGAAGACCCAAAATCACGCCAACGTATATTAGGGACCGCCCACAGAGGGTGTCAAGGATTTCGCGCCGTCCCTCCATCATCCCACTTGGTCTGATCCCCAACACGTGCAATATTGATTTATGTACCCGGTTGAGATTCCTCTAGATGCGGCAGCAACGTGGTGACCATTCCGTGAAATCCACTCTTGGCGCGATAGCTCAAAACCTAAAGAGCAAGCTCGGTTACTACCGAATGGTTTGCAGCCATCCCCGTACGCCATTGATTTCAAAGGTGCTCTTGTGGTTGGCCCTCGCCTACGTCATGTGCCCCATTGATCTCATTCCCGATTTTATTCCCGTGCTGGGGCACCTGGATGATATTGTCATAGTGCCGGGGCTAATTCTTATTGCTCTCTGGTTGATTCCTGAAGAAGTGCTGGATGAATGCGCGTCTCGCTCCGACGGCTGATGCGTCGGCGTGGTGAATGCTTCGGCAATGGTGGGGCACATGGAAGGTGCGATTATGCCTCGCCGGTGGCTTCCCACCTTTGAGGAAGCCTCTGCCTGGTCCTCATCCCGGCGGAGGCCATCTCAGAGTCGAGAACGTCTTTATCGATCCGACTGGCGAGCCGTCACGGTGGAGCGCTCGCGGCGGCGGGCGACCTCTGCAGGTTGCGTGTAAGAGCCCTTTTCGGTAACATGCTCATAGGACCTTGCCATTTCAGGCGCCCAACGTCCTCGGATGTTAGCGGCCTAAAGGGAGAGCAATATTGCCCAGTGCCTGCGACCTTCCCCTAAATGATCAGGGCAGATTTTATCACATCGACTGTCGTCCGGGCGATGTAGCTCCCTACGTGCTAGCATGCGCGAATCCCGGTCGAGCGCATCTCATAGCTAACTTCCTCGATGAAAGGGAACTCAAGGGAAGGAATCGGGAATATGTGGTATACACGGGAGAGTACAGAGGGATTCCTGTGTCAGTGATGGGGACAGGAATCGGGGCGCCGGCAACTGCTATAGCCGTTGTGGAGGCGGCCCAGTGCCAGCCGACTGCGACTTTCATACGAATCGGGACATGCGGAGCTTTGCAGCCTGGAATCAGGCCTGGAGATCTGGTCATCACCGACGAATGTGTCCGGGAGGAGAACACTACGCACCACTATGCAAGCCCCGATCTCGTAGTCAGAGCACACCCGGAAGTGCTCGCCGCGCTGGTGAAGGCTGCCGAAAGCCTGCATTTTCGTTACCACACAGGTACCACATGTACTACCTCCGACTTCTTCGCTGGCCAAGCGAGAAAAATAGACGGATTTCCCGTTCGCGACCGGGACAAGGTCGAGCGGCTCAGGTCATGGGGCGTGTCGAACGTGGAGATGGAGATGTCGGTCTTTCTCACTCTTGCCGCCGTCTCATCGTACAATCTGAGAGCAGGCGGAGTGACCGTGGTCCTTTGCAACAGAATTGACGGGACGTGGTCAAGCTCCGAAGAGAGCGAGCTGAGATGCATCAGGGCCGGCCTGAAAGCCGTTGAAATACTTCACATGTCAGATCGGACTGCTGACAGGTAAGGGGAAATGGCTGTTGCTGTAATTTACCTGAAAGTCCACTGATTGCCGGCGAGACGCCGGCGCCACGAAGACAGGAGTGCCAAGGCCCGTGGCGGCCGTCACGGGTCCCGCGAAATTCCGGGAGGTTTCGTGGTCCGTTGTGAGTGGCAGGTCATGGATGTTTGTTCCAATTGACTCATCAACCCCTCTCGATAGGAACACGCTCCTGGAACCTGTCCAGTGCTTCGATAACGCAAGGTATCCAAATCGAGACTTTCTATTGTCTGCCTGGCAAGGCGGAGATCCATACGGGGCAGGAAGCCCGATCCTCTTCCCATAGTCCGGTAGCAGGGGGATTGGCAGCCGAAGATCCTTGTTACCGGATATAGTAGTACGTTTCTCGAAAGCGTAGCAAGTCCGTCGCGGAGTTGTCAAGACTTTTCTCCACATGACGAAGAATGTCTCTCCCAGGAATTCCCAAGCAGACAAGTCTTCACTTTTACAATGGATTTAAGGCGTTCCGGAAAAAGAAGGTATATGTGATTCTTCCTTTCAACAATTACGTTGCCAACATCGACACGGCCATGACAGATACGTACGCGGTAGGCAAGATCTTACATCCGGAACGATTCTCAGGTATTGAGGTCAGGAAAAGGGCGATGAGATGTACTCCTTTCTGCTGGAGAAGCCGGTCTATGAAAAAATGGAGGAAGTTTTCGGACCACTGGGGTCAGTCCTGTCCCGTCGAGCCTGAAGGTAGCTGCAAGACCTCTTCGTCTGGCATCGTTTCCGAATGACAGCCTGGAAAAGCGCAAAGGTTTCAGGTAATCCCCTGCGACTGCGTGGAGTCATGCGCGCACTGGTCACCCATCGCGTCTCAGCCGGCACCACCCGCTTCCCGAAATACAACGTTCCACGTCTGGGAAATTACTGCTATAGTGTTTACACGAGCACACCTGCTCGCGGGACGGTGCGCATGGCTCGAAAAAGTCAGCAACGCCCGGTGAAGGTCGCGGAATTCCTGGAGGACATGCGGTCAGGTCTCGGCGATCCCGGCCTGATGAAGAAATATCATCTGTCGGAAGCCAATCTGACCAAAGTCTTGGGCGAGCTCCTGCGAAGGGGATTTGTCTCTGCAAGCCAGCTCGCAGAGCGATCGACGATTAGGGATTCGCAGATCATGAAGGCGTTTGTGGAGGACAAGGAGGGATTGAAAATCATCGACTAGACCGCACTTGAGGAGTGCACTGGCGGCCTTGTCGGGGCAAGCGATCGTGCACCCCTATTTCGGATGTTGAACCTTTTCGAGGCACACGGACGAGGCTAGGCCTGATTCTCCGCCTATTGTTACGATTCATCTCGCCTACGCGCTGCTTCCACGAGCAAGAACTCTCCAAGCTCGCGAATTGTGTGATCGGTCGGCTCGCACCAGGGATCGAGCACAAATTCTCCCGAGACCAAATTCATGCACTCAAAGAAAGCTGCCTCTCCGCGAAGACTGCCCAGATCGGCGTGGACCAACCTGCCCTCCTTGAGATATAGCCGCGATTCCACTCCCTGCCGCGAGACAATTCTGAGCACCGTCGTCTTTCCAATCAGCAACAGAAATTGAACCACATCTAAGATGTCAACGTCGTCAACCCTTCCTGAGAATTTCCGAGGACGCGTTTCTCCAACCGGCGTGGTGTCACCCTCTCCCGCTATCCACTCGTGGGAAACGCTTTCTAGCGACAGATCAGGCTGGCGACCTTCAGCCCTGAGCAGAGCATTCAACTCTTCAAACCGGATTCTCGCTTTCTCTGAAATCTCAGTGATCTTGAAGCCACACATCACGTATTTCTTCCGTTTTCCCTGAACCTTCGCCCATCGACATTCAGCCATGAATTCAACTGGTTCTGACGCATCCACTTCGTCCAGCGGGAAGCGCAGATTGATGACTTCGCCAACATTTGCTTTGATTCCAGCTACTCGAACTCCATTGTTGGAGATGTCTCGAAGAAAACCTTTCTGGGACGTTTCGCCATGGTAAACTCGCACTGGACGAAGAACACGCGTACGAGGGGACTCCCGCGCTGCCAGTCGGTCAAGGATCTTCCTGTATAGGGGGGATTTCTCGTAGAGTTCCCAGTAGCCTATGGCTTTCCTTTCCACTAGCCTATCAATAACGCGCTTCAGGCCTTTCATTGACAATTGGTACTTTTCCGTCAGTTCATCATCACCCATTCCGCTTCTGATGTCGTTCAATATTTCCCTAGCAGGAATCCTGGCCATATCCGAAACCACCCCCCTGGCGCTTCTTTTCCATGCTATGCCTCAGCACTGCAAATTAGGACTGCCGCCCCCCGTTCTGAAAACCGAACTAGCCTAGCGAGAGCTCCAACGGTTGCACGGGGCTCGGAAATCCGGAATCGAGCACGACTGACAGTGTAGCCCCCGATTTCGCTGGTGTCTACTGAGCGAGCTTCCGGCAACGCCTCCAGTATAATTCACGTGCTCAGACTTCGCCAGATCATTCTGTCTTCCTGCACGTGCCCCTATGACCTCTGTGAAAGAAGGCCCATACCGCGGATCTCGGGTGCACCAAGCCAGATGATGGATTCAAATGGGATGTTCGGCACCTTGCCGGACACCCGTCGGTACGGTAAGAAAGGGATAAGAAACGAGCTGTGTCGTTTATCCCTATTTCGACGCATGGGCAAGGAAGGAAGGCGTCGTGCCATTGCTGCCAGAATCTTCGTATCGTGCCCCACTTTGTTTTTCCAATTGCCACCTTCAAACTGTATTCCCCTCGCTATTGCGCCGAGTTTCCAGAGTAGTGTACCGGCGCGAGCGCATTGAAACTTCCGACGGCGATTTTCTGGATCTCGATTTCTCGCAGAAAGGGTTCGATCGCATAGCCGTGGTGCTCCACGGATTGGAGGGCGATGCTCATAGGCATTATGTGATGGGTATGGTTAAGGCGCTCAACCGCTCGGGCTGGGATGCTACAGCCATGAATTTTCGCTCTTGCAGTGGCGAGTGTAACAGGCAGCTCCGTTTCTACCACAGCGGCGAAACGGACGACCTCCGGCTCGTACTGTCGCACGTCTCGGGCAGCAACCAGTATAAGGAGATAGCGTTGGTGGGATTCAGCCTGGGTGGAAACGTGATCCTCAAATACCTGGGTGAATCGGGCGAGGATCGCCATCCTCTTGTGCGAAAAGCCGTAGTTTTCTCCGTTCCCTGCGATCTCAAAGCCTGTGCCCTCAAGATATCCCACCCCTCAAACCGACTTTATCTGAAGCGATTCATGCGGATGCTCCGCAAGAAAGTACGCGCGAAAATGGCGATCATGCCTGACAAGATAAACGATTTCGGATTTGAGGCTCTCAAGACGTTTCAAGACTACGACGACCGCTACACAGCGCCCATTCATGGCTTCAAAGACGCATTCGACTACTGGAAAAAATGTTCATGCAAACAGTTTTTGTCCGGAATTTCAGTTCCTACACTCCTCGTCAATGCCGCGGACGACCCGTTTCTCACCGAGGAATGCTACCCCAGGCAAGAAGCTCTCCAGAGCCCGTTCCTCCATCTCGAGATCCCAGATCACGGCGGCCACGTGGGATTCGTCGCATTTAATCGCCGGGGCGAATACTGGTCCGAGACTCGAGCAGTGGAATTCCTGGCCGATTGATACGCACGAATGATGTACAGGGGACTCCTATTCAATCCAACATGCTGGTATCTTCGTTATCCCGAATTGTTATCCGCTTACCATAACCCGGGTTTTATTTTGTGGAACAAATCGCGAGTTTTTCTCTTTACTTTTATTTGATTTCATGTCAATTGCCCGCATGGAGAGAGTCGTCTGATGATTTAGAGAGGTTGAATCGAATGCGTGGTCGCATCCTTTTGATCTTATTTTGGGTTTCTCTTGTGCTTCTTGGCTGCTCGATAGCGTGGGCAACGAGCTCTCGGCCTTCTGCCGACCAGCTTCCGCCCGAGAGGATCCAACCTGTGCCGCCGTCCTCCCTCTGGATCGTGGTGAATTTGTTCACCGGCCCAACATCGAGACAGGCGGTCAAGGTTCGGGACGCCTTGGAGAAGTTGGGGGCTGAGGGCCAGGGGATCATTCTGCCCTATCGGGATGTGACAGTCGACAACATCAAAAAGCTGAGACCGGCTTTCCTGGCGTTGAGTCCCAACGGGACACCTTGGTGCAAATACAGCGGGAAAAACGGAGACGACTTGGAGCGATTTTTGAAGTCTCTCCGAGTCATCGTCGAAGACATGCAAATCCCGGTAATTGGAGTCTGCGGCGGTCATCAGGCGCTGGCGCTTGCTTTCGGTGGTAAGGTCGGCCCTATCAAGGGCGGAGAGGATGATTGTCTGCCATACCGGAAGCCCCCCACAGAGCGGGGACGTCACAACGTATCGGTGGTACACGCTGATCCCCTGTTTCTCGGTATGGGCAACACCTTGAACCTAGTCCAAAACCATTTCGAGGAGGTGAAAAGACTCCCGCCCGGGTTCATCTGTTTGGCGAAGAATAGGATGTGTCCGTACCAGATAATTCGTCATCCTACAAAGCCTGCGTATGGCGTGCAGGCGCACACCGAGTACTATTTGGAGAGCAAGCCGGACGGGGGCCTGCTCTTGCGGAATTTTCTCCATATTGTGCGGATCCACAATCGATTAGTACGGGGGGCGGATTCCTTCGGAAATGTGAAATGCACACGGGACTCAGTTACCCTCGGCAAGCGATTCAGGTAGATCTGTACTGCAAACCTCCCGTCTGGATCGGGACACGAGGACCAGGATCGTTCCTGATCGGACGGCCGCACCCGTCGGCGAGTGTCGTTCATGTCCCAGGCTGAGGCTGGAATGATGGATGAAGCGTTTGCTCCCGGAAACGTCTTGATCATCGAGGACGATCCATACAACGGCCCCTTCACGCAGCAACTGCTCCAGTCGGCCGGATTTCGGGCAGATCTGGTGGTTTCCGCTGAAGACGGGCTCTCCCTCTTGGAACAGCGCGGCCAAGACGGGCCCGACATGATCCTTCTCGACGTGAATCTTCCCGGTATGGACGGTCTTGAGTTGGCCCACAAGCTGAAAGCCCATCCGGAATTCCAGTACATCCCGATCATCATTTTCACCGTTCACGACTCCCTGGAGAGCAAAATTGAAGGGCTCAACCAGGGAGGTGATGATTACCTGACGAAACCGTACGATCCCGATGAGCTCATTGCCCGTGTGAACGCGATGCTCCGGATACGAGGCCTTTATCGGAGCCTGCGGGAAGAACGGCGCGAAAACAAGCGATTAACCCTCTCCCGCGACCGATGGGAGCGCCTCAGCGACCTCCTCGGGCGGTCCCCGGCGATGCGATCCATCTGCCGATTGATACTTGACATATCTGAAAGCGACAGTACGGTGCTCATTCAAGGTGAGTCAGGGACGGGAAAGGAGGTCATCGCACGAACGATTCATGAGGAAAGCAAGCGTAGCCGCGGCCCTTTCGTCGTGGTTAACTGTGCGGCATACGCTGAGACATTGCTTCAGTCGGAGCTATTCGGTCATGAGAAAGGCGCGTTTACCGGCGCCATCCGCAGGAAGCCGGGACGATTTGAGCAGGCCTCGGGAGGTACCATCTTCCTGGACGAAATTGGAGAGATAAGCCTGCCCACGCAGGTCGTTCTGCTCCGCGTGATTCAGAATCGTTGTTTCGAACGGGTGGGTGGCGAGCAGACTCTGCCCACGGATGCTCGGATCATTGCTGCAACCAACAAGGACCTCAAGAAGGCAATGGCAGACGGATCCTTTCGTGAGGATCTCTACTGGAGACTCAACGTTATTTCCATCCATGTGCCCCCTCTCAGGGAACGCAAGGAAGATATTCCCCAACTGGTGACCAATTTCATTCAGCGATATAACGAGCGAATGGACAAGAGGATTCGGTCGTTCTACCCGGAAGTGATGAACCTTATCTTCGCCCACGATTGGCCGGGAAATGTGCGAGAACTGGAAAATGCGGTCGAAAGGGCCATGGTACTAACCAAAGACGAGTACATCAAGCCTTCCGACTTGCCCGAAGATCTGGTCAACCAGAAATCCGGCCCCCCGCCCGGAGCTCGGGATACTAGCCTCGACCAACTGGAACGGGACCATGTGCGATCTGTCCTCGAAAAATGCGGCTGGAACAAATACCGTGCTGCAAAATTGATGGGAATCAGTAGGAGCACCTTGTATAGCAAGATCAGAAAACATGGGCTGGCGTGATTCTTGGGACAAGGCAAGGCGTTGTTCGATTTGATGCGGTGGCTTCCTCGTAGAAGTGAGGAAACGCACATGCAACCCCCGAATGATAGGAGACGGGAAACGAGCTTGCGGGAAGGCAGCGCTCAACACGAGGCCGTTTGCGGCGACTCAGAGATCAGGGTGCAGTTCTACCGCGGGACGATAGAGAATCGTCCGGAGGAGGCCCAGGACAGGATTCTCGTGTATTGGTCAGTGACCCCGGACGGGATCTTCGCTGTTGCGGGGCCGGCAAGGGAACTGCTACCAGGCTTCGACCCAGTGCACGTGCGCGACCCCGAGATGATCACCGATCTGGACCTGACAGGCGTGAATCGTGAAGGTCTTGCTGTACTGGTGACCAACATCCTGGCTCGCGGCTATTTGGAGCGTCCTGGAGTCAAGAACAAAGGGGAGGCAGTTCTTTTCGCTCTGGTCAATGAGGCCATGCAAATTCTGGCCACTAATCCAAAAGACGACTGAACCCCACAACGCATCTCCCTGCATTTGACCATGCACTCTGAGGCTTTCTAGCATCTTGATTCCGCGTCTTCGCAGTGCTAAAGTTTAGCAGATGCCGTCTGGACGACGGACCCCCGCTCGACAGACCTATCGTTTAGCCAGACCGCGTGCTCTTCATTTGTTTGGGCGCGGCAAACGAACGTGATGTGGGAACGAGGCTCTCTCTTTTCCCGCCAGGAGAATGCAATGGATCTTGGATTCGTCCGAACCACCTGTCCTTACTGCGGATGCGGCTGCGAAATGCTGCTCGAGACCATGGACGGAAAGCTTGTCGGGACCCTTCCCTCGAAATCGAATCCCATGAACGAGGGCAAGCTGTGTATCAAGGGATGGAATGCCCACGAATTTGTGCACAGCCCGGAACGATTGACCAAACCGCTTGTTCGGAAGAACGGCTTGTTGGTAGAGGCTTCGTGGGATGAGGCTCTGGAATACGCGGCGTCAAAGCTTCGAGAAATCAAGGAGGCTCATGGCGGCGACGCGGTGGCTTTTCTTACCTCTGCCAAATGCACCAACGAGGAGAACTACCTTCTTCAGAAGTTCTGCCGAGTAGGATTCTCCACCAACAACATCGATCATTGTGCGCGTCTCTGACACTCCTCGACGGTGGCAGGTCTTGCCGCCGCGTTTGGGAGTGGTGCCATGACGAATTCCATTCCTGAGATCGAAGACGCTGACTGCATCTTCATTATCGGCTCGAACACGAGCGTCGCGCATCCGCTCGTTGCCCACCGGGTGTACAAGGCAAAAGCCAAGGGAGCCAAGATCATCGTCGCAGACCCGAGACGCATTCATATGGCGTCCATAGCGGACCTACATGTCAAACAGAAGCTCGGTTCCGACGTGGCTCTGCTGAACGGTATGATGAACGTGATTCTGGCAAACGGCTGGCACGATAAGGAATTCATCAAAGAGCGAACGGAGGGATTCGAATCCTTCGCCGAGGTGATCAAGAACTATCCCCCGGAGAAAGCCGCCGAGATCAGTGGCGTGCCGGCAGAGGATATTGTCGCCATGGCGAAAATGTATGCGACTGCGGGCAACGCATCCATCCTGTATGCCATGGGAATTACCCAGCACACCCATGGGGTGGACAACGTCAAAAGCCTAGCGAACCTGGCCATGATGACGGGCAACCTGGGAAAGGAATCTGCAGGCGTAAACCCGCTGCGAGGTCAGAACAACGTGCAGGGTGCGTGCGATATGGGAGGACTTCCCAACGTCTATCCTGCGTATCAGGCCGTAACCGACGAAAGCAACAAGAAGAAATTCGAGGATGCGTGGCAGGCCCAGCTCTCATCCAGGGTCGGCTACACAATCATGGAAATGATGCACGGCCTTGAGGACGGATCGGTCAAGGCCATGGTAATTCTCGGAGAAAACCCGGTGGGGAGCGACCCCGATGCCAACCACGTCAAGCATGCGCTCGCGTGCGCGGAATTGCTTGTAGTCATTGACATTTTCCTCACAGATACGGCAAAGCTGGCTCACGTGGTGCTTCCGGGCGTATCCTTTGCCGAAAAGGATGGGACGTTCTCCAATACGGAGAGGAATGTTCTGCGGGTGCGCAAGGCTGTCGAGCCGGTCGGAGAGTCGCGTGCCGATTGGCAGATTATTGCCGATCTCTCCACTCGATTTGGATTGCCCATGAAGTACGATTCCCCGAGCGAGATTTTCGATGAGATAGCATCCGTAACTCCGAGTTACGGTGGGCTAAGCTACGAAAGGCTCGAGCACGGAGGGATCCCATGGCCCTGTCCGACGAAGGATCACCCAGGGACCACAGTTCTCCACAAAGGACGATTCACGCGAGGGAAGGGATTATTCCATGCAATAGAGTATAGGGCGCCGGACGAGCTGGTCGACGAGGAGTTTCCCCTCCAGCTCACCACGGGACGATTCTTCCCCCATTACCATACGGGCACTATGACGAGGAACTCCCCAGCTCTGCACCGGGAGATGCCGGAAGGAGTTGTGGAGATGCATCCGGAGGATGCTGCGAAATTGGACATCAGAAACAATGACATGGTACGCCTGGTGTCCAGACGGGGTGAGGTCGTCACCAAAGTGCTTCTCACTCCTGATCTTCAACCAGGTACTGTTTTCATGAGCTTCCATTTTATGGAGGCGAACGCGAACGTCCTTACCAATCCAGCGCTCGATCCAATCTGCAAGATTCCCGAGTACAAAGTGTGTGCAGTGCGAGTAGAAAAGGTCGGCACAGAACCAGCCGCAGCGAGCGCCACGGGATAGTATGGTCGCGTCCGAAAGTTGGGTCCATTAGGATTCATATTCGAGCTTCCCCGGGAAGGAACCTGAGCGGGGCCAACCAATTGAGGCAGCCCAGCCAACGCTATACTGCCACGCATTTGATATGCGTGGCAGTCAACGGTTGAAAGCCATAGTGGAGTGCAGACAGAGTCTTCACGCCGTGCTGCTAGCTCGATCCGGGGTCACGGGTCCAGAGCCATCTTCAGTGCTCTTTTCAATAGTGTGTTCATAATTGGAAGTGTCGTACCGATTCCACTAAGGCAGCGCGCTCTGCGAGAAATGGTTGCCCTCCACACGAGCCTTCTACTCACTGAATCACCTTGTGCTGCACTGCATGCCGCATTCGCTCATTTTGGGCGAAGATCGGGCAAAAGCAAGGATTTGGTCATACGTCACGCCCTCTTTGAGCAATTGAATGCAGCCTGATATGGGATGGATTTCGCCTATTCATTTCCACCTTCAAGAAATGTAGGAGGATTTCATGACCGAGCCAAAAGTTGTTCGGACGCGAACGGAACACGACAGCATGGGAAGTATCGAGGTACCCGCGGACAGGTACTGGGGGGCTCAGACGGAGCGCTCTCTGAAATATTTCCGAATCGGCTGGGACGTGATGCCGAATCAAGTAATCGAAGCCATGGCAATTCTGAAGAAAGCTGCAGCCATGGCCAACAGGGACTTGGGAAAGCTTGCTCCCGACAAGGCAGACCTGATCATCAGGTCAGTGGATGAGCTGCTCGCTGGAAAGCTGGACGGAAACTTTCCCTTGCGAGTTTGGCAGACAGGCAGCGGCACGCAAACCAACATGAACGTCAACGAAGTCATAGCCAACCGTGCCATAGAGCTTGCAGGAGGGGTTCTTGGAAGCAAAGACCCTATCCATCCCAACGACCATGTGAACATGTCGCAGTCATCGAACGACACCTTTCCTACAGCTATGCATATTTCAGCCGCACGGCTGATAACCGCTGACCTCTTGCCCGCGGTTCGAAGACTGCGTGATGCTCTAAATGAAAAGGCAGTGGAGTTCAGTGACATCGTGAAGATCGGTCGAACGCACCTTCAGGATGCGGTGCCACTTTCACTAGGTCAGGAACTCTCTGGGTACGTGGCTCAGTTGGATGCCGATATCAAGCGGCTGGAGGCAGTCCTGCCGGACCTGTACGAGCTTGCCATCGGGGGGACGGCCGTGGGGACTGGTCTGAACGCTCACCCTGAATTCGGCGAGCGCGCAGCGTCCTACATCAGCTCGCTCACTGGATTGCCTTTCGTTTCTGCGCCCAACAAGTTCGCAGCGCTTGCGGCTCACGATGCCATTGTCATGGCCAGTGGGAGTCTCAAGACCTTGGCGTGCTCCTTGATGAAGATAGCCAACGATATTCGGTGGCTCGCTTCCGGACCACGATCCGGCATAGGCGAGCTCATACTTCCCGCGAACGAGCCGGGGTCCTCCATCATGCCGGGAAAGGTCAACCCAACCCAATGCGAGGCCATGACCATGGTGGCAGCCCAAGTCATCGGCAACGACGCTGCTATTGCCATTGGCGGCTCTCAGGGCAATTTTGAGCTCAACGTGTACAAGCCCATGATGATATTCAACCTCGTCCAATCAATTACGCTGCTCACCGACACCTGTACTTCATTTTCCGAGCATGCGGTCAAAGGGCTTCAAGCCGACCGGGAAAGGATCAACCATCTTGTCAGACAGTCTCTGATGTTGGTAACAGCCCTGAATCCCACACTCGGCTACGACAAGTCTGCAGAGATAGCCAAGAAGGCCCACACGGAGAAAACTACAGTGAAAGAAGCAGCAGTCGCGCTCGGCTACTTGAGTGAGGAAGAATTCGATTCGATCGTGCGGCCGGAGAAAATGGCGCACCCCCATTGACGGGAAGATGTGCTGGAGAAATAACCTTCATTCTGGAGGACGTACGCCCTCAAGAGCGCAGAGGCAAAGCTACCGCTGCAACGCAAGAAGTGAAGGCGGTCGCGCAGGGCCAACCCCTTAGAGCGGTTGCCAATAATAATTTCCGTTTCTCCTCCTCACCACTGACGGGCGAGACGAAAGTGTCTCAAAAGCCGGCAGTCCGTGATAATCGTGGCACACCCCCTCACCCTGACCCTCTCCCCCGAAGCGGAGGAGAGGGGATTCTTCCTGCTCCCTCTCACTCTGGGAGAGGGTTGGGGTGAGGGTGCCTTTCCACGCATCGATGCCCAATCGTGCTACGATGTTTGGTGTGTCCCGAGTTTTGAGACACTTTCAGACGCTCGTCGCACCGGTCTACGAACCTCCCATGAATGTTCTCGGCATATGGGAAGCGGAAAGAACTTTTCGCATCGGGCATAATCCACGTTTTCCGAAATACGGTTGCGCAGTGGCCTCAGTGCAGTTCAGAAAGGGCAGGTTTGAAACCTGCCCTGACACGTGCGGTCGGGCGCTTTGAGTCTGCGGCAGAAGTGCCCCGGCCGCCATTGTGGCTGATAGCATCGAGGCAACTGTGTCAGGGGAATCATTCCTCAATTATTGATAAGATTGCACGCGCCATGAGAAAAATAGTTGAACCTGCGTCCCCGTACATAGGTCACGAGATCTATACCCGACTGTGATGCCATTTTCATGGCCAGAGCACTGGCGCTCGAGCGAGATATCACGAGGGGGAATCCGCCCCTGGCTGCTTTGATGAGCACTTCGGAGGTGATCCTGCCCGTTGTCAGGAGAATCTTGTCACCGGTCGCGATGCCCGAGAGAAAGCAGTAGCCAACGATCTTGTCCACCGCATTATGCCTGCCAAGATCTTCAAGGATCATAAGCGTCCCGGACTCATCCGCGAGTGACGCAGCATGTACCCCCCGGGTTACACTGTAGACCCCTTTGTACGTGTCGAGCTCAAGCATCCTTTGCAAGATCGTGGAAGCAGAAACCGATATGGTCGGCCCTTGTCGCGTGGGAGCAGCACCAGGCCCTGTGGAGAACACCAAGCCGCCTGCGCACCCGGAGGTCAGCATCCCTTTGTTCCGCATTTTCTGCAGCCGCTCCTCCGGCACATCCAGCTCAATTCTCACAATCATGCTGCCATGATCCACGGCATATTCCTCGATCTCATCACGCGAGGTAAGCACACCCTCGGCGACGAGGAATCCGACGAAGAGCTCGGCAAGATTGCTAGGGAGTGTAGCAATGGAGAGAATCTCTCGATCGTTAACAAAGAGGGTGTATGGCACTTCGTGAGCGAGTGGGATCGATCGTTTTTCTAGGAGGCCTCGATCGTAACGAAGCGCCGAATATTCAACCATTAATGGCCGCGAATTGGACTGATGTGTGGCCATGTCGTATACCCCGGGAGACTCATTGATCAGAAGCGGTCTGTGAGCCCGATTTGCCCGCGTCATCGGCGCTGGATCCGACCCCTCGGTCCTCGAACAATTCGTGGAATCGAGCATCAGCATAGCTCTCACAGCCTTCTCGAAGCTGGATGTACGAATCCAGGAGTTGGCGGCCCCGCTCCGTCAGGGCTGAGCCCCCCGCAGTCCGTTCCACGAGAGTGAAGCCACACCGCTCTTCCGTAGCTCGAATCTTGCCCCACACAGCTCGGAACGGCTGGTTCAGTAGTTGCGCCGCCTTGTTCATAGAGCCGACCTCTTGGATCGCCTTGAGAATCCGCAACCTGCCCGTTCCGATGACGAGCTTCCCTTCCTCATTCTCGATCCAAATTTTGGACCGAACTCGTAGCCCCATTTTGTGCGACCTCGATTCCCTCGGTTACGCCCGCAGATCCCGTGTGACACCCTGCCCTGCTTAGGCGCGGCTCGGGTGCCGAACATGTGCCTGGGAGCCTTTCGGTTCCTTGAGCCTTTCATTATAGAGCGAGCTTTACCCGATAGCAACTCGTCTCACTAATCAAGTGAACCAATAAGGCCTTTTGCGGCGAGCCGACCGTGGACAGGACGCGGTTGCAGCGCGCATGCATTCTTCTCAATGGAAGTGTGACGACCACGCGCTCCGGATCTCGGCAGCTCGATGTCTCAGCTTTTCAGCTTCCCCCTGCTTTCCCACCCCTTCGTAAAATTCAATGAGGTTGTCCAACGCGGAGACGTAAAACGGATGGCTCTCTCCAAATATCTGTCCTATGATTGTCCTGGCGCGGACGAAAAGCTCTTCCGCTTCGTCGTACTTTCGAAGACCCACGAGCGTTCCAGCAAGATTGCCATGGGTGGAGGCCACGTGTGGATGATCCGGACCGAACGCTTTTTCCGCAATTCCGAGGGATCTTCTGTACAGTGGCTCCGCATCCGCATACCGTTCGAGAACTTCGTACAGGCCTGCCAGATTGTTGAGAGCGACTCCCACTTCCGGGTGATCCGGGCCAAAGGCTTTCTCTCGGATGTTCAAAGCCCGTTCGTATAGAGGTTTCGCAGCCGGGTATCTCTCAAGAGCTCTATGCAATGCGGCAAGGTTGTCCAGACACGTGGCAACGTCAGGATGATCCGATCCCAGCGATTTTTCGAGAACCTTCAGAGATCGGTTGAACAATGGCTGCGCATCCTCAAACCTGCCTTGCTCGAAATAGGCTCCTGCCAGGTTGTTCAAGGACGTGGCAACGTCGGGATGATCGCTACCGAGCGCTTTCTCTCGAATTGCCAGGGCTCGCTCCCAGAGAGGGATAGCCTTGTCGTATCGAGCCCTTGCTCTATACATCTCTGCCAGATTGTTAAGCGATCGCGCCACTCGGGCATCATGCGGTCCGAATTCCGTTTCAGCAACTTCCAGTGCCTTGTTTCCCGTTTCTATGGCCTCGTCGATCTTGCCTGACTGGAAAAGGTCAATAGCCTTCTTGTTCAGCTCATCCCACATTGTTTTCACTCCTTCACCCTGTTCTGCCTGTCCTCCTGGCTGTCTGCGCTGTTCTCCGATCTGGGAAGGCAGAAGGCAAGGAGCAGACTACCCCGTGCTGCATGTCGGCCGGCGGCACCATCCATATACAATAAGTACGTATGCATGAGGAGATCCGGTGTCAACAACATGCGGCTGCGTGTCAATGCTGGTTCACCCGGGGCATGCGTCGCTTCTGGGAGGAAGTGAGACCTGACCGGTCTATTCAGAAAACTACGGTGACTGACACGGCAGTTCACCCTACTGAAGTCTAGCTGGACAGAAGTCTTTTCTCTTTCTTGCCGGTGCGTCGAGAAGAGTCAGTCAATTTTTTTTCGTAGAAAAGGCGGAAGTAGAGACTTTCTCATTTCCTACTGATTTGATAAGCAAACTTTTCTCTTGAGATTCCCTCCAGGACGTTGTTAAATCATAAATGAACCATGTATTGTCGACCTCCAAACATTCGCAACCTTACGAGGAGACTCGACAAACAATCCTGAGCTGAAACAGTCCATACTTCGCTGAAATGAATCACCAGCAGTCGCGTGACTGCCACTGCGTGGCTGCGTCAGGAAAACCAAGGAGGGGTACGAAGAATGGCAAATCTTCTTGTCGATGAGCGCGATATCAAATTCGTGCTTTATGAACAGCTCAACATTGAGGAGCTGTGCGAGTCGGAGATTTACTCGGAGTTCTCCAGGGAGATGTTCGACATGGTCCTGGAGGCTGCCACCAAGCTTGCGGAAAAGGAGCTGGCTCCCACCAATGCGGATGGTGACGCCGAAGGGGTTGTCCTCGAAGGAGGACAGGTGAGGGTCCCGGAGTCTTTCCACAAGGCATACCAGCTCTACTGCGAAGGCGGCTGGTCCACTCTCGCAGTGGATCCCAATGAGGGAGGACAGGGATTCCCCAACGTTATATACTGCGCGACCATCGAGTTATTTGGCGCGGCCAATCAGGCGCTCCTGATGTACCCGGGTCTCACCATCGGATCTGCTCGATTGATCGAAAAATACGGCACCGAGGACCAGAAACGAACGTACATGGACAACATGTATTCGGGAATCTGGGGTGGGACCATGTGTCTCACCGAGCCTCAGGCTGGGTCCGATGTCGGAGCGCTCCGCACGAAAGCCATTCGCAGGCCCGACGGTGCGTACAACATTTCCGGCAACAAGATCTTCATTTCCGCGGGCGATCACGATCTCACTGAAAATATCATCCACATGGTCCTTGCCCGGGTAGAAGGTGCGCCGGCCGGGACGAAAGGCATAAGCATCTTTATCGTGCCAAAGTTCAGGCTGGAAAATGGGGGATTGGTCCCCAATGACGTGATTACCATGGCAGCGGAGAAGAAGATGGGAATCCACGGCTCCGCCACCTGTGCGCTGAACTTCGGTGAAAAGGACGACTGTATCGGATACCTCCTCGGCCAAGAAAACGAAGGGATGCGCATCATGTTCAACATGATGAATGAAGCCCGGCTGGCCGTCGGGTTTCAGGGACTTGCCCAGGCAAGCGCGGCCTACATGCAGGCCCTCCGTTACGCCAAGGAGCGCTACCAGGGACCCGACATCGCCACCATGCGGGATCCCCTCGCCCCCAAGGTTCCGATCATCCAGCACCCGGATGTGCGCCGCATGCTCATGTGGATGAAGAGCATGACCGAGGGAATTCGCGGGCTTCTCTACTATGCCGGCTACTGCGAAGACAGGGTCAAGACGGCAAAGTCCGTCGAGGAGGCAGCCAAGTACCAGGGGTTCCTAGATATCCTCATTCCGATCTGCAAAGCGTACAGCTCTGACATGGGGTTCAGGTGTACCGAGCTAGCAGTTCAAGTACATGGTGGTTACGGGTACTGTCGCGAGTATCCGGTTGAGCAGTACCTTCGCGATTGCAAGATCGCGTCCATCTACGAAGGCACCAATGGAATCCAAGCCCTTGACCTGGTAGGTCGTAAGCTTGGGTACAAGCAGGGAATCCTGTTCAAGAGTATCGTCGAAGAAACAGGGAATTTGCTCAAGAACGCGAAAAAGAACTATCGCCTTAAAGACATCGTGGAGCCTTTTGACGCCGCTCGAACCCAGCTCATCGAAGTTACGAAGTATTTCGGGCTCAAGAGCATCACCGAGGATTTCAAGACACCTATCCTTTATGCAACCCCGTACCTTGAGCTCTTTGGAGACGTTGCCGTTGGATTCATGCTTCTGTGGCAGGCGGTCATAGCGGATCGTCGTCTGGAAGAACTGTATAGTGACGCCAAAGCGGACACGGCAGAGAAAAAGAGCGAGTTGGTCAAAACCAACAGGAGTGCGGCTTTTTACAGGGGCAAGATGGCCTCTGCGCAGTTCTTTGCAAATACAGTTCTCTCACTGGCCAAGGGCAAGGCCCGGGCGATCATGAGCGGCGAGCGCTCCGCCATCGAGCTCCCCGAGGAATCCTTTGCACTATTCTAATCTTTTATGGAGTTTACCATATGAAAGCGAGAAAAGTTGTACTAGTTGACGCAATCAGGACCGCATTCGGCAGAGCGGGCGAAAAGGGGCTGTTTTGGCACACGCGCGCAGATGACATGGTCGTGAAGGTTATTCGAGAGCTCATGAGGCGCAATCCACAGGTCAAGCCTGAAATGGTCGAGGAAAATGCCTGGGGAGTATTCTGTCAGGAAGGGGATCAGGGACTGACCCTTGGGAGGACGTCCGTGATTCTGGCCGGGTTGCCAGATTCGTGCGCGGGTTTTTCCATCGACCGCATGTGTGCAGGAGGCATGAGCGCGCTGACAGCCGCTGCAGGGGAAATAGCTCTTGGAGCCTGCGACGTCGCCATAGCTGGCGGTGTCGAGCATATGGGGCATCATCCCATGGGTGCAACCGCGGACCCCAACCCTCGCTTCCTGACTGACAAGCTCGTGGACGAGAGCGCAATGTCCATGGGCATGACAGCAGAGAACCTTCACGACATGTTCCCGGAGATTACGAAGGAAATGACCGACGAATATTCGCTCTTGTGCCAGAAGAAGGCGGCAGCAGCGATTCAATCGGGAAAGATAGCAGAGATGATTGTGCCCATGACCGTGTACACGAAAAACGGATGGGTAGTTGCGGACAGGGATGAACAGCCTCGGCCAGAGACCACGTTGGAGGGTCTCGCTTCGCTCCGAACCCCCTTTCGCGTCATGGGAAAGGTAACGGCCGGTAACTCTTCGGGCCTCAATGACGGAGCCGCTGGGGCCTTGCTCATGAGCGAAGATAAGGCTGAAGAGCTCGGTATCCAGCCAAAGATGAGCCTCGTCTCTTTCGCATACGCGGGAGTCAAACCGGAGGTCATGGGCATAGGCCCTATTCCTGCCACGAAGAAGGCCCTTGCGGTTGCGGGGCTGAAGTTTGAGGACATCGGACTTGTGGAATTGAACGAAGCATTCGCGGTGCAGGCAGTAGCATTTATGAACGAGTTCGGTATGCAATTTCCCGATGACCCACGGCTGAACCCGTACGGTGGAGCCATAGCATTCGGCCATCCCCTTGCGTCTTCGGGTGTGCGGCTTGCCTGTCACCTGATGCATGCCTTTGCGGAGCGGCCGGACGTGAAGTACGGCCTGACAACTATGTGCGTCGGATTGGGTCAAGGAGGAGCGGTAATTTGGAAGAACATGATGCGCGAAGGGAAGAAGAAGGAAGAAAAGTCCAAGGATAAAGAAGAAAAGGAATCGAAGGACAAGAAGAAGGATTGAAAGCACCCCATTGGGAGATCCCCGGCATGGATGAAGGCATCCAGGAAAGACCCAAATCGACTTCAAGGAAAACTGATCGACGCCGCGCTGGAGGCGTCGTTATCACTGGATTGAGCAATGGAAAGGAATGGTAATGGCGACACCACCGACTCTATTCCATACAAATGTCTATCAGTCGCGTGTGGGCAAGATTGCCATCGTGACGATGGACAATGGGGCGGACTATAAGGTCCCGAACACATTCGGCGACAAGGCTCTGGAATCGCTCCATCGAGCCATGGACACGATCGAAGCACAAAAAGATCTGAAGGGAATGATGCTCTGCGGAAAGCACTATATCTTTGCGGCAGGAGCGGATCTCGAGCAGGTTCCCTTTATCAACACCTTCGAGCAGGGAAGACAAGGCGGCGCCGCAGGTCATGCGGCCATGAAGCGCATCATGGATCTCAAGATCCCCACCTTGGCTGCCATCAATGGTGCTGCTCTGGGAGGCGGTTTAGAAATCGCTCTCTATTGTGACTACAGAACGGTGTCACGGGCCGTAACGGCAATAGCATTCCCCGAATGCTTTCTCGGCCTCATTCCTGGATGGGGCGGCTCGTCACTGACTCCCCGGCTGATTGGGCCGGAGAAGGCCATTGAGCTCATTGTTTACAATCCCCTCAATCAGAACCGCATGATCAACGGGGCTACGGCATTTCAGATGGGACTCGCGGATAGGCTCTTCGAGTCCGTCGAGTTCTTTGACGAGTCCCTCAAGCTTCTCGAAGACATTATCGCAGGGAAAGAGAAGATCGACCGAAAGCCCCCAGACATGTCAAAGCTCAAGGCCCAAATCAGTGCTGCACGATCTTTTGTGGACATGAAAGTTCACGGTGCCGCGCCTGCTCCGTACAGGGCCCTCGATCTCATTGAGCACGCGTGCGACCTGAGCAAGAGCATCGAAGAGTGCTTCGCGGAAGAGGACAGAGCCCTGGGAGACTTGGTCAAGAGCAGGCAGTGCAAGGCCGGGGTATACAGCTTCGACCTGATTCAACGGCGAGCCAAGAAACCCGTTGGCAGGCCTGCGGATGTCTCTCCCCGAAAGATTAACAAGATCGGCATCATCGGAGCCGGACTCATGGCTTCGCAGCTTGCTCTGCTCTTTCTGAGACGGTACGGGGTGCCCGTGGTCATGAAAGACATCAAGCAGGAGTTTCTGGACAAAGGGTTGGGGTACGTGAAAGGAGAGCTGGCCGCTCAAGTGAGCAAGGGCAAGATGAGCCAGGCCAAGGCAGACCATCTGTACCATATTCTCATCGGGACCCTCGAGTGGGGTGATTTCAAGGATTGCGATTTCGTCATCGAAGCGGTCTTCGAGGAAATGCCTATTAAACAGGCAGTGTTTGCAGAGGCAGAGGCCGTGGTATCCCCAGAGTGTATTCTCGCCACGAATACATCGAGTCTTTCTATCTCAGAAATGGCGTCCAAGCTGGTGCATCCGGAACGGGTAGTGGGATTCCACTTCTTCAACCCTGTCGCAGTCCTACCACTGCTGGAGATCATCAAGGGAGAAAAGACGGACGACCCCACGCTGGCCACTGCGTTTGAGTGCGCGAAGAAAATAGGGAAAACCGCCATCTTGGTCAAAGACTCCCCCGGCTTCCTCGTTAACAGGCTCCTCACCAGGATGCTCAGCGATTGTTTCCAGATTGTGGAGGAAGGAGCCACATTCGACCAGGTCGACGAGGCCGTCCTCGGGCTGGGACTTCCGATGGCACCCTTTGATCTACTAACGCTAGTCGGCCCTGCCGTCGCGTTCCACGTCCTGGAGACCCTGCACAGGGCCTGGCCCGACAGGTTTATTATCAACGACCGTCTGAAGAAAATGGTTGACGCGAAGATACCATCATTGTTCCAGGGCATGGGACCTGCGCGCACCATAGATCCGCGTGTGGAAGAGCTGTGGAAAGATCGAGGTGACAAGGAGTTCGTGAAGGAAGAAATCCTCGACAGGATCCTGACGAATATCACTCACGAGGTAGAGCTTATTCTCAAGGAAAAAGTCGTGAGCGATCCAAAAGACATCGACACCGCTATGATTCTCGGAGCGGGATGGCCATTCTTCAACGGTGGTATTACCTTGTATCTGGACATGGAAGGGTATACGCCGAAAATTCTCCAAAAGGTATTCTACAGACTCTGAGATGTCGATCGTGCAAAGGGATTGGTCCTGATCCCTTTGCACACATCTCCGAGCCGGTTAGCTCAACGCTATAAGCCGTGAGCCGTGAGGTGCCGCCCCAGCTCTACGTCCACAGCGCGAATATGACCTCGGATCCATTCCCCCAATCGGGTCACCACCGAAATCACAAGGGCAGAATCCACTTCCCCTGATTCGAAGTCCCTTGCATACTTTTCGCACTCTTTCACAAAGTCGTCGTGAATCTGCTTGTGAAGGCTATATTTGGGATATCCATGAATCCTCATCAGCTCTTCCTCTGCTCTGAAATGATCCGAGGTATACTGTAAAAGAAAACGAAGGATCTCACCTATAGCTGCCTTTCCTTTCCCATCCCAAACGGCTTCTCCCAGTAAGTTGACTTGCCTGATCAACTCCATGTGCTGCTGATCGATCTTCTCCACATGCACAGTCAAATCAGGCGTCCACTGAACCCAATCTGCCATAACCACCTCATCGAGCGTGAAATATATCAAACGAAGAAATCTTGGTCACGTGCCTTGCGCAAGTCAAGGGACGAAACATTCCTTTCTAGGCTCCCCCACCCCATTTCTCAGTTCGAGAGATCCAGGACACAATTCACGTCTACGAGTGCGGTCGATTCCGACCAATCAATGGCTCTCGGAGCCTTCCTTTTGCCTATTTTCCCCGCCCACATGGCGCTCATAGCTCGGATTGAACAAAGGACCACCAGTGTGGTATACTACGACTGTTTCGAATTGCAGAAGTACAGTTTGCCTACACGCCACGTCTAGACTAAGGACGATCGGCCATGAGCCGGCTCTTGGAGACGAGCGGAGATTTGACCAGGACCTTGGCAAACAGGAACAAGAGTGGCGGGCCCGCAAATGTCCGGAAAGGTCAGGGCGCGTCCGGGCGAAAACCGTGTGCGCAAGCTCCCTTGCGGATTCTTTGCGTTGAAGACGATCCCGGTTGCGCCCGGCTCATCCAAAGACACCTCGAGAGAATCGGCTATGAAGTCCATGTAGCCACAGATGGGGAGGAGGCAGTTTCGATGTGGGACGCGCATCGCTACGACCTCGTCACCGTGGACTACGACATACCGCGCAAAGACGGTCTCGAAGTGATCAAGAGCCTCGCCGCGCGGGAACCGCTTCCTACCATGATCATGATCAGCGGGGCGGGGAATGAAAAAGTGGCGGTGGAGGCTCTCAGTCTCGGAGCTGCCGACTACCTGATCAAAGACACGGAGGCCGGCTACCTCGAGCTTCTGCCGTCGGTTATCCATCAAGCGCTCGAAAAGAGACGCGTCCTGAGTGAGAAGCTCCGCTCTGAAAGAGACCGAGACCGATTGATCCACGAGCTGCAATTGCGCCAGGCAGAGCTCGAGGCTCAGCGGGAAGAGCTCCGCAAATCCCACAGCGAGCTGGAGAAATGGGCCGCCCGATATGCAGATCTTTATGACAATCCCCCAGTGGGGTTCCTTACGCTAAACCGTGAAGGGGTAATCTTGGAGGGGAATCTCGCAGGAGCCCGAATCCTTGGCGCCGAACGTGATCTGCTGGTCGGTGAGAGCCTTTCTGCTTTCGTATGTCCCGACGATAGAGAGACGTATGTCAACCATTTGAAGAGAGCCATGGAATCAGGGGAGAGAGAACTGTGCGAAATTCGCCTCCTGTCCGATGGTAACCCCCTCGTCCTGCTGGACAGCAGACGATCCCTCGATGCGGAAGGAAAATACAGTCAGTGTCATATCGCAATTTCGGACGTGACTCATTTCCGTCGAACCCAAAGAGCATTGCACGAAAGTGAAGAACGGTACCGCTCTCTCGTGGACCTCTCCCCCGACGGCATTATTGTGTACGATGAAAAGGGCATCATCATCTTTTCCAATCCGGCCGCCTGCGAAATACTCCGTTGCACTCCTGACGGCATGCTGGGAATCCCCATTTCTGACTTGGTTTCTCAGGATAGCAAGGAAATAGAGATAAAGCGAATGCAGGAAGCGCTCGAGATTGGCACCATCCCGTCTTTCGTTGAAGAGAAATGGGTCAGGTTCGACGGTTCGACCGTTGACGTCGAGGTCGGCTCGGTTTCAATCGTGTACGACGGACTACCTGCATTCCAGACGGTTGTTCGAGACATAACCGAACGAAAGAACGCAGAGCGAGCCCTCCGACAGGGAGAGGAAAGGCTCGAATTGGTGCTGATGGGAGCCGACTTGGGATCCTGGGATTGCGATCTCCGATCGGGCACGGCGGTCTTCGATCATCAATGGGCTAAAATGTTGGGCTATTCCCCAGAAGAGCTCGAAGCCAGCGTTGGGGCATGGATGTATCGTATCCATCCTGACGACGTTCCAGAAGTCGTGTCTGCACTAAAGGACCACCTTCTCGGAGCCACGCCGATCTTTGAAAGCGAGCACCGTCTCCGGACCAAGGGCGGCGAATGGAAGTGGTTCCTGAGTCGCGGCAAAATCGTGGAGCGGGACGAGCATGGTTGGCCCGTGCGAATGACGGGTACTCAACACGATGTCACGGAGCGCAAGCACGCGCAAGAATTGCTCGCTGACCGTTCAAGAGAGCTTTCCGAGCGAGTTAAGGAGCTCAATTGTCTGTACGGGATCTCCAAGATAGTGGAGGATCCAAACGCTCCCCAGCATCGTATTCTCCAAGAGATTGCCAATCTCATCCCCACTGGATTTCGTTACCCCGATGTTGCGTGCGCCCGAATCAAAATTGACGGAGCTGAGTTCATTTCGGAGACGTTTCAGGATTCCCCCTGGGAGCTGCAAAGTCTCGTTGAAGTCAACGGGAAAAGCGAAGGAGTCGTCCAAGTACGGTATCTGGAAGAAAGACCAGAGGCCGATCGAGGCCCGTTCAGCAAAGAAGAGCAGCAGCTATTGGATGCCATTGCCGAACGATTGGGAAGAATCATTGAGCAATTTAGGGCCCGGATCGAGCTCAAAGAGAGTGAAGAACGGTTTCGAACGATCTTCGAGACCGCTATGGAATGCATGTTTCTCAAGGATCCTCATCTCCGGTTCACCCTGGTTAATCAGGCCACGGAACGGCTCTTCGGAATGAAAGCGTCGGAAATCGTCGGACGTCGCTCGGAAGACATCTTTGACCAAGAGACAGCTCTCTACCTGAACCAGATAGATATGAGGGTGCTCGGAGGGGAAACCGTCGAGGAGGAGCGCATTGTCCCCATTCGAGGAGAGCCCCTCATCCTGCACCAAGTCCGAGCTCCTTTGCGTAACGCGCGGGGAGAGATCGTTGGATTGTGCGGGATAATGCGAAACGTCACCGAACGAAAGAAACTTGTTAGAGAGCCACATACGGCAACAGCAGAGGACTATCCATCCCCCGCGATGCACAGGACGCTGGAAAAGGCACGCATTGCTGCTGAAACCGACAGCATTGTTCTTCTTCAGGGAGAGAGCGGGAGCGGGAAGGACTATCTGGCTAGATGGACTCACGACCACTCTCCACGTGCGGCAGGCCCCTTCTTCGCCATAAACTGTGCCGCAGTAGCCAAAGAGCTGGCCGAATCCGAGCTGTTCGGACACGAAAGAGGGGCGTTCACAGGTGCCAACAGCCAGAAGAGGGGTCTCCTCGAGTTGGCAGAGGGCGGAACGATCTTGCTTAACGAAATCGGCGAGCTCGACCTCTCCGTCCAATCGAAGCTCTTAGCATTTCTCGACACGAGATCCTTTCTGCGCGTTGGTGGAGAGAAGCACGTGCGGGTGAACGCGCGCCTGATCGCCGCGAGTCACAGAGATCTCCACGTGGAAGTAGAAGAGGGGCGCTTCCTGCGACCGCTCTTCTACCGGCTCAGCGTATTCCCCATCCAGGTTCCTCCTCTTCGGGAGCGGATCGAGGACCTACCTGTCCTTGTTCGAGACATTCTTTCCGGACTTGCGTCAGACATGCAGCTTTCTTCTATTCCGGAAATCGACTCCGGCCATATTGCCGCCCTAGCCCGGTACCACTGGCCTGGTAACATTCGAGAGCTGCGCAACGTCTTGGAGCGTTCTCTCATCTTGTGGGAAGGGGGGAGATTCCATCTCGCTCTGCCCACAACGATTGAGTCACAGGAAGAGGTAGCTCCCATGCTCTTAACGGAAAACAGGAGGAACTTGGAGGACATTGTCAACGATGCCATAACCTTGGCATGCAAACAGGCGCTTGCGAAGGCAGGAGGTAACAAGACGGAGGCTGCGGAAATGCTCGGCATTTCTCGGGGAGCGTTTTACCGGTATTTGAAGCGGGTCGGGATCGAGTATGCTGACCGGACACAGGATCGCGCGCAATCGAGACACGGGAAACCCGGTCTGGATCGTGGCAACCGTGTTAGGGAAGAATGTGTCGCGGAATCGCGCACGGACAGCGGATGATGGGCGCGCGTCCCTCGATTCTCGCGAGAAATCGGCCTGTAAGTACTCGTAATTCGCTTCGCTTATTATTCTCGGACGTCGGTTATCCGTGGCATAGGAATTGCTAATCCTTTGGCAGTGTCGTCGCATGGTTGGGCAGCCGGGAAATCCTTCATCAACTCAGTGAGGAAGACGACAGCATCGGGATTCGGCACCGACCCGTGCAGGGTTAATGTGCCGAAAGGCTGGACGTTTTAGACCAAGTTACGTGGGATCAAACCCTAGAGGGAAATCTCTCAACTTTCTGATTTCGCAACGAGGTGAGAGTTGTGGAATTAAAGAAACAGATTGAATCGTTGATCGAAGCAGGGCGGAATGCACTGCAGAGGGGGTTCGACGAAAGGGCTTTCCTGATGTGGAGGCAGAGAGCTATCGATTGTCTCGCGGTCCTGTTCGGCAAAGATCACCACTATACCCATTATTTCAAGACTCGCATTGTGCGCGCCGAGGCAATCGACATTCTGGCCGGAGTCGGAGTACTCACGGCAGCCCGGATGGCCGTGCCGTGATGGCCGCTCCCTCGGTGAAGCCCGAATTCTACGGAGGGGCGAGGGCCCCCCGTAGATCAACATGGAGAGAAAACGGATCTCGTATCTTCCGGCACGGGAGCGGAGGAGTGCGACGACTGCATCGCACGGCGTGGCTACAGCAAACCGGCGGCCACCAAAGACAAGGACTGGCACATGGTTGCTCAAAGCACCGGCAGAGGCAAGATCTTCATTCTTCACTGGAACATCAGAATCGGTCGATTCTTGGAAGGTGTCCTCAGAAAGGGGTTCTTTGTCTACGTTTCCAGTGATCCCACGGACGCAGTGTCTCGACTCGAGGAGAACCCACCGGACCTCGTTTTGTGCCACCCGGACTGCCTGACACCCGGAATTCGAGAGTCGGTCCGTGCTTTGGCCGGTGAGATTTCACTGGGCCTTCCTGTGATTCTGGTGACGGATGACCCTGTCCACGCACCCGTCTGTCCCGAACGCATGCCAGGTCCGGTTGTTGACTGCATAGACAGGTCCACTCCCCCTTCCCTCCTCAAGTGGAAGGTCACCAAATGGGTTGAGCTCAAGCGCGAGGTAAGCCAACTCCGTGACTCAAAAGTACGGGCGCTGGAATCTTTAAGCAGGCTTGAATGCCGAACCCAGATGTTTCTCCACGATTTTAAGTCGCCTCTCATCGCTATACGTGGATTCGTCAACCGGTTAAGAAGACTCCTTTCAAGCCTGCCAGAGGACCCACAGCGGGAGGCAACAATCCACAGTCTCGAGAAGGTCTGTCTTTCTCTCGAAGATTTCATTGCTGATTCGAAGAGAACGCTCGTCAAGGGCCCCACACCCGCTGACTATGAACCTATCGGCCTTGACCAGCTCGCACGTGAGGTAATCCAGCAGCACCAGGAAGACTTGGAAGAGCGGGGCATAACTGTGCGGTTGCAGGCTACCGGTTCAGGCGGGATGGTTCTCGGGAGAAAACAGAGGCTCAAGCAGGCCCTCGACAACCTCGTGGCCAACGCGATAAACCATATGAACAACCGTGTGGACCCCGCTATTGAGGTTAGGATAGTTGATAACGGTGAGCTCGTGCTTGCCTCGGTTTCCGACAATGGTGTGGGCGTCGCACCGGAGTTCCAGCAAAGAATCTATGAGCCCTATTTCCGCGTTTTGCCTCGGGAAAATGGCGAAGGTTCCGGATTGGGACTATCAATTGTCAAAGAAATCGTTGAGGCCCATCGAGGAAAGGTTTGGGTCGAATCGGAGCCCGGCAAAGGCTGCACGTTTTGCTTCTGTCTGCCGACTCTCACTTCACAAGTAGGCCATTCAGGAGGTCCCGAGATTGTTTCGGAGTCTTAAGAGCACGGACGATCTCAAGAGAATACTGGCAGATGCAAGAAGTCCTTATGATTTCTACTGCGAGGGATTTGGGAACAATGATTCGAAGGGCTGCTACATTACGACCCCGATCATTGCTGCGGGAATGACAAGGGTAGACGGCTCCCGAAATCACTCTCTTGTTCTCGAACAAATTCAGGCCTTTGACACCGCGGAGGCGGAAGGCGCGTACATAGGCCAGATCAACTTGTTCCAGATTTCGTCATTCTGTGGGCCTAACGGACTCATTTGGGGGCACGATGTGGCACACTCCGACCCACAAGTAGTTCCCGCATTGGGAGAGAATCGCCCCCCCGGGTTTCATTCTGTATTTGAAGTGGAACCACTTCTCGAGGCGGGCAAGAGACTCCTTGGCACGGCCAGGGAAAAGAGGTTCCCGATCATTCCCGGATCTCTGGTGCCTGCAGCATACAAGAGTTTGAGCGAAATGGGTCCTGCGACCCTGTTTGGCGGACTCGCCATCGGCGTGCCCGCAGAAAACAGGACATCTGCCGCGCTTTTCATGGAATATGTGGGGAGCACGCCGGGCCTTGCCCCTCAGAAGGAGGTAGCCCTCGAAAAGCAAAGAATTCTGACGGAATTGCTTTGGTCTGTCCTGGAGATCGGTGCGAACCACGATATCCAATTTGCAGCGATCTATGTGGGGGCCCGCGCACTCCATGTGGAGGAAAACCGCCTCGGATGCATCCTGGTTGCGGTTCCTTATCTGACCCTGGCGAGAGACGCCCTCACCCCTCTCCTTTGCGAAGCGGGTCACGAAACGACCATAGACCAATGGGAGTCTCTCGTGAGCAACCGCTTCTATCACTGTCGGATGCAAGGCTGACAAGGTCCCCTGCCCCTTTCCGATCACCACTTCACCGCAGCGACTCCCCGTTCGTACCTCATGGATAGAGTGCCGTTCAGTTGGAATCACTCTTTTTATGCAACACCGAGAAATGCCAAGACCGCAGCTCCTGGGGGTGCGGAACACGAGACAGGACTTTCAGCAAAGACCATAACTTCGCTCTGTGGGCCGCGCTGGCCCACCCTGAGGATCGATTTGCCGTTGAGCCCCATGGAGTGAATGATTGTATTGAGCGACTGATTTTTCTTGACATCATTGAAGGGCCGCGGTACTCTTCACCTCATACGATGACTGGATGACCATCTGACACGATGTGCTGGCGCCCCCCCTGTCACACCCTGTCAGAATGACCCCCATGAACCTCGGCACCCTTGGCCCACTCCACATGTGGCGCACCGGGTGCATGTTGTCAGAAATGCGACCTCAGAATTACGGCACTCCTTCAAGGAAGGATGGTGCCGGGGCGGTATTGCCGGCAGTGTCCTCGCACCTCTTGCGAACCGTCACACATTTCCGCCGCCGAGCGCCGGATTGTGACGTGCCGATTAGTCGGCGGATGCACCATCACTCAGCGGAGAGAATCATGAGATATTTCACTGGTGGCACTGTTGATCGGGTAATCATCGTTTCTTTGACCCCCGGGGATCTTTTCCTGGAAAGCCTTGAAGAGATCATAAAGGCGGAGAACATCGATACCGCTGTTGTAACCTCGGGAATCGGGTCCTTTCGGAAGTTCCGGTACCACACGATCACCTGGACCGGAATGCCGCCTAAAGATCGATTCTACGATATCGAAGGCCCCATAGAGATAGGCGGTATTCAGGGAATGATCGTCGGCGGAGAGCCCCACCTTCATATCACCTTTAATAATTGTGAAACGGGTGAGTGCTCCACCGGGCACATCGAGCACGGCTGCGAGGTGTGTTACCTAGTGGAGCTCTTCATTGAAGTAATCAAGGGTGTTCACCTCAAGAAGGACAAGGATCCCGACAACCCGGGCGTGGTGGCATTGGTGCCCAAATAGTCGATGCCCGTTCCGGAGAAATAAGAATGAAAAAGACCAGATTCGATCTTCAACGGATGAAGCAGGCCGGGGAGAAGGCCGCATGGATAACTGCATACGATTACCCCACCGCCCTGTTGGCTGAAAAAGCCGGCATGGACTTGATTCTGGTGGGAGATTCCCTGGGCATGTGCGTTTACGGCTATCGGGGGACCATGCCGGTGACCATGGAGCAGTGCATTGTCCATAGTGAGGCTGTTCGCCGTGCCGCTCCCAACACCTTTGTCATCGGAGACATGCCCTTTCTTTCGTACCAGACCACCGTTCCGGACGCGGTATTCAACGCGGGCCGCTTCCACAAGGAAGCGGACGTGGATGCCGTGAAACTGGAAGGAGGACGCCGCGTGGTGCCACAGATCCAGGCGATCGCGGATGGAGGCATGCTGGTTATGGGGCACATCGGCTTGACCCCGCAGAGCTCAGGTCAACTCGGTGGATTCAAGGCGCAAGGCCGGACTGCAGAAACTGCCCTTGAGTTGCTCGACGACGCCAAGGCGATTGAGACCGCGGGTGCCTTTGCTCTGCTCGTGGAAGCCGTCCCCCCGGAAGTGTGCGGCATCATACGGGATGCGCTAAGCATACCGGTCTACAGCATCGGTGCCGGCGCTGAAGCGGATGGACAGCTCATGATAGTGAGCGACCTGCTTGGGATCTTCCAGGCGTTCACTCCCAAATTCGTCAAGAAATACGCCAACCTGGGACAAGCTATGGAAGATGCTTTTACGGAATACATCGAGGAAGTGCGCAGCGGAGCCTTCCCTGCACCGGAGCATACGTACCGCATGGTGGAAGGAGAGCTGGAAAAGCTCAAGCAAAGGCTGCCATAGCCTCCGGGAAACATGGCTGCACGTTGTCTGCGGCAACGGGTTGGTATGACGCCTGGGCTGCAGAGCCGGCAACGTCCCATCCTTTTCAATGAATACGTCACCAGGCGTGCGGCCCGAAATGCCGGATCGCGCAACAGAGGAGATGCTGGACCATGGAAATCGATAGCGAAAAATGCACCGGGTGTGGTCGTTGCCTCGTGTACTGCCCCGTTGAGGCCATAAGCATGAAGAACCGCGAGAAGCCTGTAGTGATTCAGGGAAAAGAGCGAACGAAGGTTTCCGTTATCGACTTGGATGCGTGCGCGGAATGCGGGGTGTGCCTGCGATCTGCCCGATGTCCCGCCGGCGCCATTTTCCAGCAGGAGCTGAGGTACCCGCGCACGATCAGAAGCCTCATGAGTGATGTATTGACCATTGCCGAAGAGTCCCAGATTTCCGGAAGGGGCACGGAGGAGATGAAGACCAATGAGGTTACCGGGCGTTTCAAGCGGGGGATGGTCGGCGTTGCCATCGAGGTAGGAAGGCCGATAACCGGGACCAGGTTGTTCGATGTGGAAAAGATTGCCATGGCCGTCTCGGCGCTTGATGTGGAATTTGAGCCGTGCAATCCGGTGACCAGCATGATGGCCGATGCCAAGAGAGGTAAATTCAAGGATGAACTTTTGAACGAGAAGGTACTTTCAGCCATCGTGGAGTTCGGCATCAAGACCGAACAGCTTCCGGATCTGTTTAATATCCTGGAGAAATCCAGTCGAGAGATCGATTCGGTTTTCAGTCTGGACATTGCCTGTCGATTAGATCCGGACGGCTCCAATCCGACCGCTCCCTATATTGAAGCCTCCGGGCTGTGGGTGGCGCCCAACGGCAAAACCAATGTCGGTCTGGGAAGACCTTTGGCGGAATAGGACGTACTGGCATGACGCACACATTACACAGACTGGGCACCGATATTTCGTTGCTCAAAGAGGATTTCGTGGTTTTGGTGATGCCCTCCAAGGACATCAACCATGTTGGGTCCGGCCCGAAATTGCGGAGGTTTTTCCAGTTGGCCCTGGAAGCCGGGGCCATCAAAATAGGGGATTGCCGCGGTGGAAACGAATATTACCAGGGCGGTGTGGACCGGATCCTGGAAAATGTGGAAGACCGGGCCGTCGTTCACGCTGTCTTCAAAGACCGCGAGTCCCTCATCAGGGTTCTGAAGAGTCTGAAAGAAGCGGACCTGGGAATGTCGGTAGTGGTATCGGGCCTCTTCGACGATGTTGCGGAATGCTGTCAGGAATCCGGATTGAAGCCGCATTCCATCAACCAGTCCCTAGGGAGATGGGGAGCCACCCACAAGCTGCCCGCCGGCGGTGTGCTGGAAGTCCACACCATGTGCGGCCACGGAATGGTTTCGGTGAATTTGATCCGGACGATGATCGATCGAGTAAAAACAGGGAAGATGACGGCTGAAAAGGCAGCGGAAGAGCTCTTCAAACCCTGCATGTGCGGGATCTTCAACCCCCATCGCGCAGCGAAACTGCTCACCCGTCTTGCAGCGGAATCGTAGATCGTCATCGAAGGAGTTGTCCGATGGACATGACAATCGGGATCGTAGGTCTCGGCCGATGCGGCATGCCGGCCGCGCGGAGATACCTCGACAACGGATACACGGTCTACGGGTGTGCCCGGCGACCTGAAGTAATCTGGGAATTCGAACAGATGGGAGGAGAGCACCTGCCGGCCCCTTCCGAGCTGGCACTTCGCACGTCGACAGTCATCGTGATGGTTCTCAATGACGAGCAGGTCATCGAAGTAATCAGCGGCGAAAAAGGGCTCCTGAAAACGGCCGGCCCCGATTCCACTATCATTTGCATGAGCACTATCAACCGTGACAATCTGACAGCGATGTACTCCGCCTGCCGGGACAAAGGAGTCAGGTTTGTGGACTGCCCCTTCACCGGCGGTCCGGCCCGCATTGGGTTGGGCACCTTGACCCTCATTGCGGCTGCACCAGAGCATGTTCTTGAGCCGGTGAGGCCCGTGCTGGAGATCATCGGCCGGATCACCTATGCCGGTCAGGTTCCGGGGATGGGGCAGGCAATCAAGCACTGCAACCAGTTGCTGGTAACCACCATTCATGCTGCGACCATTGAGCTCATCATGCTGGCACGAAGGACAGGAGTGGATCCCCATTTGGTGTGCGAAGTTGTCGGCAGCGGCATTGCTGGTAATGATTATTTCCGCTTGCTCTCCAAGGCGATCCTGGAACACACCACCAGTCCGGGTGGCATGGGGCAGCTCTGGAAGGATGTGAACATCGCTGTCACGTCAGCCCGTGCCCATAACCTGCCACTACTAGTGGTCAGCTCTGCTGCTCAGTACTTCAACATGGCGGTTGCCCAGGGTCTGGCCTGCGAGGACAGTGCCCTCTTAATGGAGGTTCTGGAGCGCATGGTGGAACGCGAGTAATCATTCTCGTCGGAACAGCCTTTCCCGGATCGGGGTGTCAGAGACGCAACCGGACCGCCTATACGTCGGTCCGCGGGGAATACGTGGACGGTCAACGAGGGAAATCGGCGATTTCACCGGCAGAATGCTCTGCCCAACACGGCACGTTCGGGATGTCGATACGGCACAAGGAGAAACAAGATGGGCGACGATAATGTGGTGAAGTATGACGAACGGGGCGTTATGGATGGTGGCACGATGGGTTTGCCCCGCGAGATGAATAGGGACATCTGGCTCAAAGAGGTCTTTCCCGAATGGGGCACCTATCTCAACCATGAAATCGATCAATTCCAAGTGCCTTCAGGAACGGGTGCA
The DNA here is from genome assembly GCA_040753915.1 of Thermodesulfobacteriota bacterium. Taxonomy (GTDB): domain Bacteria; phylum Desulfobacterota; class Desulfomonilia; order Desulfomonilales; family Desulfomonilaceae; genus JBFMDN01. The sequence continues at coordinate 54,096 of JBFMDN010000018.1, forward strand.
CTCTGGTACCTGGGCGCTATGAGCTGTGTGCTCAAGAGCCAGGAAGGGGCTGTCTTCACCGTAGATCTTTACTCGGGCCCCAGTATTTTCACTGACATAAGCTATTGTGGGGTGTGCAAGACCAGCGGTGCGGAAAAGCTTTACTGGATGAGAACACATCCCATGGTTATCGATCCCTGGAAGTTCAAGCGTCTGGATGCGGTATGCGTAACCCACCACCACCAGGATCACATGGATTATTACACGATCAGCGCCGCGCTCCAGACCACAGACTGCAAGTTCATCGCGCCACCTGAGGCGGCCAGACGCATGAAAAATAATATGGGCGTGCCGGAAGATAGGCTCATCGTGGCCCATGTGGGAGACAGTGTGCAAATAAAGGACATGAAGATCGAATTCGCGCCCAATTTCGACGTCATCGCGACCAAGACAGGCTTCGACAAACCGGTGCCCTATTCGGAGGTTGCCGTCGGCTTCATTTTCAACACCCAGGGGGGCAATTTCGCGTTTCTGGGCGATTCGCTCTACCACAACGGGTACCGCATGGTTGGCGAGAAGTACCGGGTGGATGTGGTTTCTATGGCCATGGGCAACAATGCACCAGGGTATACTGACAAGATGTCTCCCTGGGATTTGTGGCGGGTTGCAGAGGCCTTGAACGCCAAGGTAATTCTGCCCATGCACCACGACAACTGGGCAAACTGTTTTGAAGACCCGCGGTACCTGGAAGAGATCGTCAGGTGGAAAAACGCAGAGAAGCGACACCCTTCCATGAGTGTGGTCTCTTTGCTCCCGGGTGCCCGGTACATCCATCCGACCGATAATGACGGCCGCCGGTACATGTATCCTGACAACAGGGAGATGTGTCGTTGGGAAAGGAGCCTGGAATACGGTCCGGACAGCGACATTGGATAAGAGAGCGCTCGTGAGTTGCGGGGTGCCTAGGGCAAAGCGTGCCGGAAAAGGTGCACGGTGGCCGGACCTCGCAAATGGAGCCAGTCAGCGGGCTGAAACCTGTGGCTATTGATTGGTTCGCCTGTTCCGGGCTGTGCCCCACCAGGACGGGAAATTGGAGCAAGACTCCCACACGCAAGATGCGGTCACGACGCATTTTGCCACTATGGCGAATGCCAAGGGGTTTGACCGAATGGCTCCTTGCTGTGAGGGGTCAAAAGCATGGCCGGACTTCGGACATTTCTTTTGGCACCCACTACCGTAGCAGAAGGGGCCAACCCAGGCCCGTGAAGCCGAATGTTACCTGTTTTGGCAACGCATCGGTGTGAGAGGGTCCGAGTGCGAGATCTTCTTCCGGGCGGTCGGAATAATCCTTTCCGGCGATGCCGGCAGGACCGCTCCACATCCACTCGACCCACCCGTCGAGCGATTGCCGAGAGGGCCGCTTCCCGCCGGCCGAAAGGTTGATGGCTTTCAGAGAGGGATTCGGAATGCTCAAGTTTTGCGCCAATATCGGGATGCTTTTTCCGGAGCTGCCCTTTCTTGAACGCTTTGCAGCGTGTCGTTCGGCGGGCTTCCACTATGTGGAATTTCCTTTTCCCTATGCCTATGAGCCCAGACTTCTGCGAGCTCTTCTCCTGGACAACCGACTGGATCTGATTCTTTTCGATCTTCCTGTAGATGATTGGGACGCTGGTGGTCGAGGTAGCGCTGCTGACCCGACTGCTGTCCGGACGTTTCGGGACGGTCTTGAAAGGGCTGTGGAATACGCTTCCGCACTGCGGCCGAAACACCTCACGTGCCTTGTGGGCAAAAGGATCCCGGGTATTGCACATTCCGATCAATGGAAGATCCTCGTGGATAACCTACAGTATGCTGCCGATCGTATCCAGTCAATGGCAATAAACCTTCTGGTGGAGGTCTTCAACGACCACGATCACCCGGATTTCTTCCTCACCAGGGTCTCCGATGCAGGCGCTTTGGTCGAAGCGGTGAATAGGTCCAACTTTTTCATCCAAATTGACACGTACCACACCCAAAAGATGGAAGGAAACGTGACATCGCGGGTACGGGAGTACTTCAGCCAAATCGCTCACATTCAAATCGGCGATGTTCCCGGTCGACATCAACCGGGAACCGGGAAGATAGATTTTCCGTTTTTTCTCAATACCCTGGACCAGCTCGGTTACCAAGGCTGGTTAGGTCTGGAATATATCCCTTTGGGCGATACCAAGGCCGCCCTGGAATGGCTGAACCATGTCTCGGTGAGTTGGGAGCGATAGGCATGGCGTACGCCCCGTGGTCCCGGGAGGCGAAAGAACAGATATCGAGCACGGAATCATACCAATGTGCCGTCAACAGAGTACGATTGATTTCTCAGGTCTGGCTCGGTCCGTAGAGCGAAGTTCAGTCTCGGCTGCAGTAGCGGAACGCACCGACCCGAACCTGTCATGCCGAATTTTACCTGTTTCTGAACGCATTGGTATTGCGGGCCGAAAGCTTCACGATAATTCTCGAGGAGGTTGAGCGTGGATAGAGTGAGTCTTATCGACCAAATTGTTGAGGAGATAAAGGCCAAGATTCTCAAGGGTGAGCTGAGAGACGGGGACATGCTTCAATCACAGGATGAGATGGCGAAGGCAATGGAAGTGAGCCGGACGTCCCTGCGAGAGGCGCTCCGCCGATTGGAATTGATGGGATTGATTGAATCCAAACACGGACGGGGGACGTTTGTGAAGACCGTGCAACCGGAAGACTTTATGAATCCGCTTATGGGATTCCTGCCCATTGATAGGGACACGGCAGTGGAATTGCTCGAGGCCCGGCTCTATCTAGAAGGTTCGGCAACCGCTCTGGCGGCTCAAAAGGCCACTCACGATGATATCGAGGCAATGAAGGATGCCCTTGAAGGGATGAAGAGAGCGGCTGCGGACTACGATGTGAGAACATTCATCGACTTGGATGTACGGTTTCACCTGCTTGTTGCCGAAGGCACGAGGAACCGGATCATGATTCAAGTGGTGAACATCTTACGCAGCCTTCTCCATCAACTGGTGGCCAGCGTCCTTGATACGAACCGCGACCAATTGGAACAAACGTTGGCACAAACCATTGAGTATCACCAAAGCATATTCGAGGCGATACGAGATCGAGATGCTTCCAAGGCAAGAGATGCAATGGAAAGTCACATTAAGGACGTAAAGAAGAAACTGGAACGAGATGTCGGATTTGACCGTTTGGACGGCACCCTAGCGAGCCGGGTGCGATAGCTGGAGGACCGCTCCCCAATGAATGCAACCGGGACAACAATTATTCGAGCGAGGGCGCTGCTGAGGGGCGATGATCTTTGCATTCAGGAGCACGCAGCTATTGTGGTTCAGGATGGCCTTATCCGGGAGATCGTGCCCGAACCGTATTGGAGAGGCAGCCCTCCCGGTGATGTGATTGACTGTTCGGATCAGATCCTGCTTCCCGGTCTCATCGACTCCCATAATCACCTCTCTTTGGATTCCCGTTTGGATCGCTACCTGGAACGGATGACCGATCCCGTCCCTGCGTTGACCATTCGAGCGGTCACAACCATGCAAGAAGATCTTCTCGCGGGTGTCACGACCATCCGATGCCTTGGCGACAAGGAATTCCTGGACATTGAATGCCGTAAAGCTGTCGAATCGGGCTACATCAGGGGACCGAGGCTTGTCGTGGCAGGAAAAGGCATTCGTTCCAGCGCGGGGCACGGCTTTGTAGGCTATGCCTTTGACGGCCCGGAGGCCGTTCGGCAGGCGGTCCGTGAAAACGTCAGTCGCGGAGTGGATATTATCAAATTCTACGTGACAGGAACGATTCCAGTCAAAGGCACGATCCCATGTTTTCTTTCCAGGGAGGAGGTCAATCTTATTGTCAGCGAGGCTGGGAGGTTGGGGTGCAAAACCGCTGCCCACTGTATCGGCGGGGTTGGGTTCGACTGGTGCCTCGACGCCGGGGTGGATGTGATCGAGCACGGATACTTTTTGGGCAATGGACAAATTGAAAGGCTCGGCAAATCCCGCTCGCGCCTAGTCCTGACCCCGGGCTTCTACCTGTCGGAGCAACGAATCAATACCCTTCCGGGGCATCTGATCAAGCCGCATCTGGAAGCTGCTCCTGCTGCCAGGTCAACCATGTCGGCAATCATTGATGCCGGAATTCCGTTTGCCGTCGGCACGGACGGTGTTCATGGGCGGGGCGCGCTGGCAGCAGAGATTTCTTGTCTCCTGGATTTGGGCGCATCCCCAGCGGTCGCGCTTTCTGCGGCCACGCTCATGGGAGCCCAGCTCTGCGGGCTGGAGAGGATAACAGGCACTATCGAGCTCGGAAAGTCCGCAGACATGATAGGAGTCAAATCCAATCCCTTGACCGACATGGAACCCTTAAACGATGTCCGCACGGTGATTCTTCAGGGAAAAGTTGTTTCTCCGGTTTCTACCGCTCGATAACCATGCTCGCAGCAAGAGGAAGGAGGCACTACTATGACGAACAGTGATTTCTTCGCAGCACGGGATATTCATGAGGCGTGCACGCGATTGTCGCAATCGGGAAAAGAGGCTCACATCCTGGCCGGCGGCACTGATCTGATGGTGGCTATCAACCGAAGACGATTATTCCCCCACAAGTTAATCTACATCGGACAAAGCGGTATGGATGCGATTGAAGTCAAAGATGGGCACCTTGTCATCGGGGCTGCCGCCACCCACACCGCTGTCATTCAATCGAAGGCAGTGAAGGACCATGCGGGCCTGTTGGTAGACGCATGCTGCTCCATCGGCTCAAAGGCAATTCGGAATATCGGGACCATCGGGGGCAACATCTGCAACGCCTCGCCGGCAGCCGACGCTGCCACGGCCCTTCTGGCATTGGGCGCAGAAGTCAAACTGGTCTCTGCGCATGGAGAGCGTGCCATTGCGTTGAAAGACTTCTTCACCGGACCGGGTGAAACGGTCCTACAACCGGATGAGCTGCTCAAAGAAATCATCCTCCCCCTCACCAAGGGCGACAGCAGGTGGGGCTGGTTGAAAGTAGGGCAGCGCAAGGCGGACGTAATCGGCATCGCGACAGCGGCAGTGAGCCTGAGGCTTGAACACGGCACATGCCGTGACGTGAGGATAGCTCTGGGGGCCGTGGCGCCCACCCCGCTTTTTGCGGCAAAGGCGTCCGCCATGCTGGAAGGCCGGACCGCAGACGAGAGCCTGATCTCAGAAGTAGCTCAAGCTGCCGCGGATGAGACATCCCCCATCGACGATGCCAGAGGATCTGCATGGTACCGCAAACAGATCTGTGGCGTCCTGGTGAAACGTATTCTGACCGCGGCAACGAAATGAAGGAGGATTGTGATGCCTGTGCTCGAACTGAAAGTCAACGGGAATGATTGCCAGGTACTTGTGGAGCATACGACCTCGCTTCTGGAAGTCTTGCGGGAAAAACTGATGATCCTCAGCCCCAAGATGGGCTGCAATACCGGAGACTGTGGCGCGTGCTCGGTCATTCTGGATGGAATGCTCGTTCATTCCTGTATTACTCCGGCCATGGTCGCAAGTGGCAAGGAAGTCATTACGCTGGAAGGGATTTCCGCATCCGGCGAATTGCATCCGCTCCAGAAGGCCTTTCAAGACAATCACGCGACCCAATGCGGGTTCTGCACTCCAGGGATGATTATGGCCGCCAAGGCTCTCCTGGACGAAAACCCCAAACCCACCGAACCGCAAATCAAGAAGGCTCTGTCAGGGAATCTGTGCAGATGCACGGGGTACAAGAAGATCGTGGAGTCGGTCATGGCGGCGTCTGCGGATAATCCCGCATCCGGGTCATAACCGGGCGAGAGGAGTAGGACAATGGCACTGGAAGTTGTGGGAAAACGCGCACTCAAATATGACGGCATGTCTCACATTACCGGGCAATCCCGGTATGTGGATGACATCCTCATCCCTGGTACCCTGACGGTAAAGGCATTTCGAAGCCCCGTGCACAAGGGTCGTATGAAAAGCATCGATACATCGAAGGCCGAAAATATGCCGGGCGTGGCAGGTGTGATCACCTACCGGGACGTTCCTCACAATGCTTACGGCATGGAACCTGATCAGCCGGTGCTCGTAGAGAAGGACATTCGCTACAAAGGTGAACCCATTGCCGCGGTTGCAGCAATCAATGAAAAGGTCGCGTACGCGGCACTTGACCGGATCGTGGTGGACATCGAGGAAGAAGAGCCGGTCTTCGATCCGCTGAAAGCCATGGAGCCGGATGCACCGAAGGTCAGGCCGGAGGGAAATGTGTACATGTTCGGCTCCGAGCCGTTCAAGAAGGTCTACATTGGCGATATTGACGAAGGATTCCGCAAGGCGGATCACATCATCGAGGAAACCTATTTCTATCCCGACATGGAGCATTCGGCACTGGAGACTCAGGTGAGCCTGGCGGTTCCGGAGGCTATGGGGAAACTCACCATCTATACTGTTTCGCAGGCCCGGAATTTCCATTTGGGCATGTTGGCCGGCATCTTGAAGCTCGGGGGAGATGCGCTTCAGTGCGAATGCATCAACGAATGGTCGGGAAAGACCCGCAGCAGTTGGCGCGGCAAGACCGGCATGAACCGGGTACGGCTGGAGGGGTATGCGGTCGGCGGAGGGTTCGGCGGCAAGAATGAGCTGCACGCAGACCACATCACCGCTCTGTTGGCCTTGAAGACGGCACGGCCCTGCAAATGGCGCTGGACAAGGGAAGAAGAGCTTCTCTACTCAACCCATCGGGGTCCCTGGTATGTGACCATCAAAGATGGTGTCATGAATGATGGTCGCATCATTGCCCGGTATGTGAAGAGCATTCACGACGGAGGAGCATACATTGGGTTTAACGCCTACGCGGCAGGCAAATTCAGCTATTTTGTCAATGGGCCGTACTATGTGCCGAATCTCCGGTGCGAGGGCTACTGTGTTTTCACCAACAAGCCCGTTGCGAGCACCATGCGCGGGTTTGCCGTGGCTCCTGGGACCTTCGCGGTGGAAGTGCAAATGCACAAGATAGCGGAAAAGCTCGGCATGGATCCGTGGGAGCTGAGATTCAAGAACGCAATCCTCAAAGGAGATCAACTGGTTACCAGGCAAGTGATGAAGGACCCGTCACTCGTTGAGACTATGCAGGCTTTGGCGAAGAGGGCCGGCGTGACCCTACCTGATCATTTGATGCGGATGACCTCCGAAAGCAATCAGAGGATATGACCATGAAAAAACGCGGAAAAGGTTTTGCGGTTGGGTTCTATCCCATCGGGCTGTCAGGCGGCGGCGATCCCAGCCAAGCTATCATCAAGATGAAGCCGGACGGCACGGCGGACCTGACAATCGGGTCTGTTGACATCGGACAAGGCTGCCGCACCGTCCTGGCACAGATCGCAGCCGAGGAGTTGGGCATTGGCTACGAGCAGGTGAACGTACACAACACCGACACGGACACCGGACCCTTCTGCATGGGGAGTTTCGCCAGCCGAGTGACCTACATTGCCGGCAACGCAGTCATCAATGCGGCCAAGGAAGTGAAAGAGGTGCTGTTAAAGTCGGTATGTGCCAATCTGAACGCTTCTCCCGAAGAGTTGGAGGTGGCGAGGGGAATCATTCGGGTCAAGGCAGACCCCGATCGCTGCATCAGCATTCCCGACGCAGTAGGAAAGGCGACCTTTGCCGACGGCGTGCCGGTAGTCGGCCGGGGGGCCAGCATGAAGCCGCCGTCGGGAGGAGATCCGGAAACCGGCGCATGCGAGCCCTGCTATACTATGTCCTATGCGGCAGTGTATGCCGAGGTGGACGTGGACACCGAGACGGGCGTTGTTGACGTGCTCAAGTTGATCTGTGTGTACGATGCCGGTCGGGTGATCAACCCAGCCCTTGCGGAAGGGCAAGCCGAAGGCGGCGCGGCGATGGGGCTCGGCGCTGCCCTCATGGAGAACCGGATACCGGATTATCCGAAGATGACATATTCTCCCGAATCCTTCTATGAATATATGATTCCCACCGCCATGGATGTGCCTCCGCTTGAAATCGGCTTCATCGAGATCCCTTCCGACGGCGGCCCCTATGGAGCAAGAGCCATCGGAGAAATGTCTGCAAACGCCCAGGCCCCGGCCATTGTGAACGCAATCCATGACGCCGTGGGGATTTGGATGACATCCATGCCGGCAACCCCAGAAAAGGTCCTGAGGGCACTCAGGGAAAAGGACGCCGCCTGATCGAGAACACTGTCATGCCGGTTCGCGACAAGATGAGTACGATCGAATGGCGGGAAAACACTGCCGGGTTGGCCGGCAGTGTTTTTCTTTCTGCACACGACTCTGGCCGGCGCATTACAGCCCTCACATTCCACACTTATGGAAGAAACCCCACGTTGCATATCCGCCTACCCTCGCTGCCAGGAACCGTAGGAAACCCTCTTCAATAGGTCCCCGCTGAGCACCACATTCCATTGCCTCATACAAGTCACTGGAATCACTCGCTGTATTCGACGCCGAACAGAGCCAAAACTGCAGCTCCTGGGGGGTGCGCAACGCGTGGTCAAGCCTCAACTTCCTTGTCTAATATGGGTCTCCATACGTCTCTCGTATCCCCTCTCTTAGGTCCGCCACATAGAGGAGCTTTGCGGTATCCGCAAGCTCTGCTTTGATCTCACTCAACCGATCCCGGTCGACGTCAAAGGCGCGAATATATGCGAAGCGGAACCCTTCAGGTGCCCTGTCGTAGGTTGTCATGATGCTGACGAGTCGGCACTGATGCCTGCGGATTATGTCAGTGACCTCCTTGATCGAGCCCGGTCTGTCTTCGAGCAAGAGGCCGAATTGAACACCCTTCTTCCTGAGCCCGCTCACTGACACCAAAGCTCTGAAGATATCGTTTTTTGTAATGATCCCAACCAGATTGCCTCCATGGTCCACTACCGGACACCCCGAGATATTCCGGTCAAGTAGGAGCTGAGCCACCTCTTCGACCGTCTGATCCGGAAAAACGGTGACCGGATTATTTGTCATAATGGCTCCAATTTTGACGTGAGTCAGGTGATAGAGGACCTGCTTTACGTCGATCAACACCACGGATGATGGAGCCGCTTTCTTGAGGTCACGATCGGTCACCACGCCGACCAGCTTGCCGTTGGCCATCACCGGAAGCATGCCGACTCTGCTTTCTGTCATCAGCTCCACGGCTCGTTGCATGCTTTCGTCGACTCCTACGGTTATCGCCGGGGAGCTCATCCAGTCATTGACCAGCATAGTGTCACCTTCCTCACCCACTGATTCGGACATCGAGTGTCGATATATCGGTACGGGCACCGACCTCGTATCGTTCCACAAACGAGTCGATTCAGCCCGTTTTTTCCTCACCCATTTCGATCATCGATCGAGCCATCTTTTCCAGATACTCTCCCGCTAGTCGGACGGAGTCGAGAATGTCTCGATACATAGAGGAGGCCTCGGGCAGACACTTTCCTGTCTCGAGTCGCTCCCAGTGGGCTGTTCGGAATTGGTCGACCATCGTGCTCAACGTTGCTGCTCTTGATTCCACCCTATCCAGCAACTCCTTGGTGGGATTGCGAAATGCCTCCCTGAGATCGACCACCATCTCGTGGAGCTCAGAAAACATTTGTTCCAATTCCTGCGAAGCTGCATCGCTGAACGGGATTTTCTTCTCTTCCTTGATCCGTGCACACCGCAGGACACTTTCGAGCATGTCGCCAATTCTCTTCAATCGGTACGGAAATCGGATCACACCTTTCCACATGTGTCCACTAAGACCGGAGGAGACCAAGAACCGGGTGAGGATCTTTTCTTCACCGTCTAGCTCGTGAATCATGGCTTTGCAGCGATCCATCTGGGATGGCTCCCGGCCTGCCAAGCATTCGGGAATTAGCCTGATGATTTCCGCAAGCTTGCTGACCATGATCAGCACGCCTTCCTGCAGAGTTGAAGACTCGGAAACGCGCTGTCTGTGGAGCTCCTCAAGTCGAAGCACCTCCAAGTTGACAGCGGGACTAAACACGCTGAAGGGATTCACTATCAATCCTTTCAAGCTCATTGTCTGGCCTCCTTGGCTCGAACAGTCGGCTTCTCCTTGTTCTTCGGGCCGCAGAAGAAATTCAGCCCAAAGACACGACTGTCACCCGGATCTTACGATCATCACGGGAGAACGAGCGGTGCGCAGCACCTTTTCCGCCACGCTTCCCAATAGCATGTGCCTCAGTCCCGTCCATCCGTGCGTGCCCATGACGATCAATCCCGCCCCCTGGTCATTGGCGACCCGCACGATCTCCTCTGCGGGTGTTCCCATCACGCACAGGGTGGTCACTTTCTTCACCGAAGCGCTGCACGTATTGCCAAGTTCTTCTAGCTTAGACCGCGCTGCCTCCTCCAGACGGCCCACAGCGTCTCTCACGTACACGTAGAGGCCTTCGTCATAGGTGGGCACGCCTGCCCACAAGTCCAACACATGCAGGACGATCAATTCCGCATCGAGGGCATTGGCATACTCAAGAGCATGCCTTTGCGCCTCCTCCGAGTTTTCAGAGAAATCAGTGCAGAATAACACCTTCTTCGGTAGCATGAGACGCGCCTCCTTTCTCCGACCGCAACATCCCGCACCATGACCCTAAGCCCACGGGTATGGCGGCGGCGCAAGATCATACTTTTATCTAGCCTGCGAGCGATCGCCTAGCTCGAGCAATGTCTTTGCCATCTTGACGAGGTATTCACTTATGTCCTTCACGGAATCGAGGATATCCCGATAGAGGGATGACGCTTCAACAGCGACAAAGCCTCCTTCCAGCCGTTCCCAATGCGCTAGCTTGAATTCTTCCGTCATCTCGCTGAGCTTGTTGCCATCGGCCACTACCTGATTCAGGATAATCTTGTTGGGGAGTTGAAATGCGTCCCTCAGGTTCACCATCATCTCCAGAAGCACGTCGAACATTTGATCCAATTCCGCGGCTGCCTTGTCCCCGAACTGGACGTTGTCACGTGTCCGAACGCGGAAACAGTTCAGAATGCTCTCCAGCAGATCTCCAATGCGCTCCAATCTGTACGGAAAGCGGATGAGTCCTTTCATGACTTCCCCCCGTATGTCGGAAGTCACAAGATTTCTCGTCAGGATTTTCTCCTGCTCATGGACATCTTTGGCGAGGGCTTCGCACTTTTGTAGGGTCTCGGGCGACGTCAACAGAACGCTTTTCGAAAGGAGTCGCGTGATCTCGATGGCCTTGCTGATCATCATGAGGAGGCCTTGCTCGAGTGATAGCGAGTCTTGGACCGGCTCCTCATGCAACTGCTCGATCCGCGAAGCTTCTTCCTCGAGCCTGGGGCTGAGCATGCGAAACGGATTGTAGAACACTCTCTCCTCTTTCATATGTAGATCCTTTCTTTTTCCTGGACATTACACCTCGCTCACATGGTGGCGCTCACGTGAAGACAAACCCTGCAGCGGTTCCAGGAGGCGCCGCCGAAGACTTGCCTTTGCCTCCGAAGTCCCGCTGCATCGTCTTGACCAGTGGTTGTTAGACCTAGTTCGACCACGATTGAAACCGAGATGTGACCTGACCACCAGCGCTCAGTCCTCTTTGCCTCCCAAGATTTGACCCGTCCCGTACGATGCCGCACCCTGCTCTGACATCTGGGCCATCATTGACCGCTGAAGGTCCAGCCAACGATCCCCTAGCGCTAAGGCCAGACGTCTGAAGAACTGCCGTCCGCTACGCGCATGATTGTCGAACACCCTCTCAAGCTGGTCTCGTGGAATCCTCAGGAGCCGGGTAGGCTCCAGGCACTCCGCACTCGCCGAGTACGCCGGTCGACCTACAACGCTCGACCATCCGAATGATTCTCCAATCTTGCTGACCGTATAATGGATCGCCGCCACATCTCCTATGGCTAGACCTACCCTGCCTTCCACAAGGACGTAGAAGTTTTCTGCTGGATCGCCGGCCGAAAAGAGAGTGGCTCCTTTGTCGTGTCGCTCTTCGATGGCGATTTTCGATATGTCGTCCACCGCATCCTGACGCAAGTCCTTGAAGACGTCGATCTTTGGCAGAAACATGGGATGCTCCTTTCGGGATGAGTTGCATCTTCTCCGCCCACGGACGTGTCCGAAGGATACAATGTGAGATCGATGTTTGAGCCGCTTCCGAACGATCTCCGACACGATTCACCTCTGCGCAGACCGCCCGCCATACCTTTTGTCCCGCTCAGACTCACTGACCTATCTCGCACAAGGCCCGTCTACTCACGAGTGCGTTCCCGTGACAAATCTGTCCACCGTCAAAGCTACCTGTTCAAAGGCCTTCGATGCACGAGAATCCGGATCTGCGAACACGATTGGAACCCCGGCATCTCCGCTTGATACGATCTGTGGATCGATCGGTATACGTCCTAGAAACGGAACCCCCAGTTCTTCGGCGGCTTTCTCACCTCCACCCGATTTGAAGAGGTTAATGGTTTCTCTGCATTTTGGACACTCCAGACCGCTCATGTTCTCCAAAATTCCCAGGATCTCAGTGTTGAGAGTCTTGCTGAAAATGACCGCCTTTCTGGAATCCAGGAGGGCCACTTCCTGGGGAGTGGTCACAACCAGGATCCAAAGTGGCTTCCCGAGTAGTTGGGCAATGCTAGCCGGCTCATCTCCTGTCCCGGAAGGTAGATCGACGATCAGGTAGTCCAGCTCTCCCCATTGTACATCAGCAAGAAACTGTTGGAACAGAGAGTGCTTCAACGGACCGCGCCATGAAACGGGGGTATCTTTGCTCCCAATGAGAAAAGCCATAGACATGACCTTTATCTTCCCACCAGTGACAAGCGGCATTAAACCATCAGGGCCTGACTCCGGATTCAAACCCTCCAGACCGAACATTTCCGGCACGTCGGGACCGTGAATGTCTCCGTCGAGAATTCCCACGCGTCTGCCCCATGCAGCGAGAGTTGCTGCGACGTTAACGGCAACCGTCGTTTTTCCCACGCCTCCCTTCCCGCTGATGACTGCTATCCGGTGTCGAATCACTGAGAGTCTGCGTGCCAGTCGCGTCTCGACGCCTTCCGATGGACGGCGAGGAAACCTCACCCCAAAGCCCTTGCCGCTCTTGGAAAACCCGTCTTTTCGTGGCTCGTCTGCCATATCCGAATCTCTCCGGACGCTGCGGCACGTGATGGACGCCACGCCCGGTGCAGTAAGACAACGGCGAGGTGAGATCCTCGTGTCTGCATTCATTGCCGCTCTGTTCCCGGCGCGCACTGGCCACGGCCGTAACAGGCCCTATTGTAAGCTAAGCAGCTTTCATGCCAAATTTCCATGGGAGGGCCACGAGGTGAAGGGTAATGATGTTAGGTGATTAGCCGAGTTGGGTTGCTGGGCAAGCGAACAACGCGTCACACTCGTGCACGCGGGTTGCGCGAAATCGGACACTACAAGTCCATCCCTTGAAATTGCTAAAGATTCACGGCCAAGAGCTGTATCGATGTCGGACACGCCCAATCAATCTGTATCGTCAGCGACCACCATCCCGAGACGTTCCATGTGACGATACAGCGCTGCACGGGATATCCCCAATATTTGAGCAGCCTCTTTCTTGTTGCCTCCTGCGAGATCAAGCGCCTCTTCTACCAAACCCAACGCAACTTCGTCGAGAGCCTCTCGCAACCCCTTCCCCGTCGATAGACCCGTGGCAGCCCTCTGTTTGCGCTTCTCCTGTCGTCTGGGAAGATTGAAGTCGAGTGGGCCTCCTTGCCAAACCATCAGGGACCTCTCGAGGACATTGCGAAGCTCACGGACGTTCCCCGGCCAGTCATACCCGGCGAGTACAGCGATATCTGCCTGACTGCACTCAGGGACATGCTGCAGTTGCATTTCAACAGCGAGCTGCTCCATGATCTGGGCCACAAGTCGGGGCAAATCCTCCTTTCTCTCTCGAAGGGGGGGAACGCACACGGTGAAGACATCGAGCCGGTAGAGAAGAGGTCGTAGGAATCTGCCTTCGGCCGCCTCTTCTTCCAGATCGCGGTGGGAAGCCGCTATGATACGCGCGTCTATGTGAATGGGCTTCTGCCCGCCGACACGGAAAAAAGATCGGGAGTCTAGAAACGTCAAGAGCTTGGATTGGAGAGATAGGGAGAGCTCGCCTATCTCGTTGAGTAAAAGGGTCCCGCCTTCCGCCAATTCCAGGAGCCCGCGTTTTCTTCCCTGAGCGCCGGTAAAGGCCCCGGGCTCATGGCCGAACAGCTCCGATTCGGCCAGCTCGTGGGCTATGGCTGCACAGTTCACGGGAAGGAACGGGCCTGTAGCGCGTCTGGAATTATCGTGAATCCATCTGGCAAGATAATCCTTTCCACTACCGCTCTCCCCCTGAAGAAGCACGATAACGTCGGAAGCAGCGGCAAAACGGGCCTTCTCCAGGGCTGCTCTCATGGCTGCGGATCGGTAATCCGTTGCCACAGCTATGGGCGGAGTTCTGGCCTTGCTACGCTCGGTTATATTACGGGAAATCGTGCATGTCCCCACCGTTTCCCCTTTCGAGTTGCGCAGCGGAACGGTAACATCGTGGAATGTCAGGAATTCCCCTCTCACAAGGCGAGTCTGCTCCTCCTCTACCAATTCCCCATTTGCTGCACGCTCTGCAACTTCCGCTATCCGTCTTCCTTCTTGCTCCCCAAACAAATCCCAGGGCTTCTTCCCCAAGATCCCGGACGCGGGGGTTTCCAGAAGTCGCTCGACCGCAGGATTCACGTGGGTGTAACTGTAGGAAAGGTCCTTGATGTAAATACAATCCATGGCTGCATCCACCACGGTGCGGAAGCGCTCCTCACTTTCTCGCAGTGCTTCTTCCCCCCGCTTGTTCTCGACGATACGCCCTAGCCGCTCAGCGATCGCCTCGAGAAGGTGTCGCTCCTCCTTGAGAAAGGGTGCCTCTCTTCCTGAGCCCCGTTGACGAATATAGCAGACCTCCACTTTGCCGATGGCACTCCCGTGAACAACGATGTCTGTCTCAAGTCTCCAAATAGTTTGTCGAAAATTGGGGCACTGGAATACTTCCGATCCCAAGGTTACCTGGGCGCAACCGATTTCCGGATATTGGAGCGCGTGAGGAATAAGCTCAACGATCGCTTGAACTGTCTGTTCCAGGCTAAGATCTTTATTCTCTGTGAGCCTGGAGATTTCGAAAAGGCAGTTCAACTCTTTGACTCGCTTGGCAAGCTCTTCCGACCTTCTCTGGAGTGCCTGTTCGGCGCTCTTGCGAGCCTTGAGGTGCTCCAATTCCCGCAGTACCCGTTGAACGATGTGGGGCATGTCGGAAAAGGATTCTGGAGACTTAACCAGGTAGTCGACCGCGCCCCCCTTAAGCGCCTCCACAGCAAGGGCTTCACTTCCACGGCTCGTCAGGACTATCAGCGGCACTGGCTCCTCCCCCTCCTCCGTGGCGAGCAGATCGGTGCCGCGGCCGTCGGGAAGTATCCAGTCCGCAATAATTAGGTCGGGCTTGGATCGCCCAAGACTGACGCGGGCTTCGCGCACCGTGGGGGCCACGGCCAGAGTCACGGAGCCTTCGAACGAGCGAAAGGACCTTCTTACTGCCTCCGCGTGAGCGTCTTCGTCTTCTACGAGGAGGATACGAATACGCTTATCAACGCTCATTCCTGGGAGAGTGCTCATCATGTCTCCGGATAGGGGTTGACGTTCCAGGCCAACCAGTAAAATCCTAGATCCTTCATCAAGCCGACGAACTTCTCGAAGTCCAGTGGCTTGACCACGTAGCTATTCGCGCGATAGTCGTATGCACGAGCAATATCTGTTTCAGCTTTCGAGCTGGTGAGGATAATCACCGGCATACGTCTTAGCTCATCGGTTTCTTTGATAACCCGCAACACTTCCAGACCGTCCACTCGCGGCAGCCTCAGATCCAAGATGACGAGGTGAGGACGTAGTCGCGTCTTTGACCACTCATGTTCGCCGCGGCCGAGCAAGAAATCCAAAGCACTCTCTCCGTCGGTTAAGTGCACGATGTGATTCTTTAGTTTGTGCTTGCGGAAGCTTCGTTTGACGGCTTCTGCGTGATCCTCGTTGTCTTCCACCAGCAGAATCCTCAATGGCTCACCCCTCATGATCGCCCCCTGAAGACAAAAGGGCTGCTTCTTGTCCGGTCGGCAGTGAGAAGGAAAAGGTAGAGCCCTGTCCCGGTCCTTCCGACTTTACCCACAGCCGACCGCCGTGGACTTCTACGATCCTTTTTGCCAGAGCCAACCCTATTCCTGTTCCCTGACAAGCGGGATCGAGCTTTTCGAAGAGCCCAAAGATTTTCTCCTGATACGCGAGATCCACTCCCATCCCATTGTCGCTCACGGAGACAATGACCTCATTTCCCTTCATTTCCGCTGAGATACGAATGCGCGGATTCGGCTGATCTCCCATGAATTTTATCGCATTTTCCACGAGGTTTTGCATGACTTCCATGAGCCGAGCCCTGTCCCCGAACACAGTCGGGAGATCCAATGCGATATCTACAACCACCTGACGCTCTGCGATACGGGCAGCAAGGAGATCGACCGTCTCTTCGGCCAATTCGTGGAGAGGGACTTCTGTGGGAACGTTCACGATTCGGCCGATGCGGGAAAGCTCGAGGAGCTGATCGAGCAAGACGGACATCTTTTCTGCCGCTCGGCTAATCCTGTCGAGATCCTCGTTCACGCTCGCCGGATTGCCTTGTCTCAAGTCTTCCTGGACAAATCCTACAAAGGTTTTGATGGTTATCAAAGGGCTGCTCAGGTCGTGAGATACGGTGTAGGTAAAGCGCTCCAATTCGGCATTCTTTGCTTCCAGCTCAGCGATAAGCCTCTCTAGCTCCTCTTCTGCCATCTTACGGTCCGTAACGTCTTGGAGCGAGCCGGCCATGCGAGTCGGTACCCCTTCCGAATTTCTCAATGCCTCTCCTCTCCAGCGAAACCAGCGGTACTCGCCTGATGGTGTGCGCACACGGCATTCGAAATCCAGGGGCTCATCCCGATCCACGTGGCCGCGAATGGCAGACATCACCTTGCCTCGATCCTTCGGATGCACAAGGCTCTGGAGGTGAGAGAGGCTCCCTATGCGATCTCGATCAGGCCACCCCACCATCTCGGTAAAGCGAGGCGAAAACCATGCCAAATCTCTGCCCATGTCGAACCAGTCCCAAAGTCCGTCATTGGCTCCCTTTACGGCCAGCTCGAAGCGTTCCTCGCTGGCCCTGAGAGCGTCTTCCACTCGCTCGCGCTCGGCAATTTCCGCTGTGAGCTCCGCGGTACGCTCCTTCACTTGGCTCTCGAGGTCTTCTTGCCAGCGGCGAATCCGGTCCACCATGGCATCGAACGTGTCGGTCAATATTCCGAGCTCTCCGGGGACCCTGGCCCCCACCCGTGCATCGAGATTTCCTCCAGCAACCTCTCTGGCGACCCGGGTCAAGCTGTCTACAGGACCGGCTATTTTCCCCGCGATCCAGAACCCCATCCCGGAGGCACAGAGGATGCCGAGCAGGCTAATCAAAGAGGCTGCCAGCACACGCTTGTCTAACGGACCGAACACTTCAGCGATGTCCCGTTTTACCACAATACCTATTCGTTGCTTCCCCGAAAGCTCCACCGAGCGATAGGCGGCCAGCACCTCTTCTCCCCGGTAGTCTTTCGCTGCGACAACACCTTCTTTGCCTGCGGCCGCAAGACCGGCCGGTTTTGTTTCGATCCGAGATCTCAGAAAGCCTGGTGGGGACATTCCTGCCGGCGCTTGGGACGGCTTGAGCAGGAGCTTGGAGTCTTGATCCACCAAGACAACCTCGCCGCTGCGCCCGAGCCCTGCCCCCACGTGGAGCAATGGCTTGAGCACCCTTTCCAGATCCACTGTCATGACGAGAAAGCATGGATTGGCTGAACCTGCGGAGCCAAACCGCCTCACTGTCAGTAGATGGGCGGACTGATCCGCATGGATAGGGTCGATTACAAAGAACGTTTCGGAGTCAAGATCAGATAGCCGCCTCAGCAGCGCTTTATCGAGAGACGTACCGACTTGACGGTCATCGGTGGACCCGATTACGACACCCGAGTTGGCTTCAGCGACCA
This sequence comes from Thermodesulfobacteriota bacterium, assembly GCA_040753915.1. Lineage (GTDB taxonomy): Bacteria > Desulfobacterota > Desulfomonilia > Desulfomonilales > Desulfomonilaceae > JBFMDN01. Next base: position 72,175 of record JBFMDN010000018.1, read on the forward strand.
GAATCGCTTCATAGCGCTTGTAGCTCCGTAGCATGTCTTTCAACTGTTGGCTGAGACTCTGGAATTCCGGCTGGGCTTTCACGAAGCCATGGATCGTCTCAGTATCGGTGCTGCTCTTCAACATTTGATTAGTCATGCCCGCGGTCAGGGATGCTATGAGCACGGTTTCGGAAATGGCTCGAGCGTCCGAGCTGCGCTCACTGAGCCAGTCGGTGACCCGATCTTTCATGAGATCGGCAACTAGGGTGAGACTCCGGACTGCCTCCAACCGTGCCTCTCCAAAGGAGCCCAGATCGGATGTGAAAGGAATTCCGAACGTCCTCGTGAGGCTAACCGCTATTAGCACCACAGTTGAAAGAATTCCAAAGCTGAGCGCCATTTTCGAGCGAAGGCTCATCGGTTAGGCCAGTCTACTTCAAGTATGATGCCGAATCCTGTAGCATTCCTATGCGTGAAACTCGCACCCGCAAGTCGAAAAGACGAGATGAGAAGCCCTGTAGGGTAGCTACGTACTTACTTCACCTAGCACAAGATAGCCCTGTTAGGCAAGGACCGGCATCTCGAGACTCATCGCCCTTGACGCGTCCATCATCGTAGGATACCCTATGAGGGTCAACCTGAGGGAGACTCCCATTTGCGAACGCAACTCTGGAGGGAGACAGGTGGCACATAAGCGTTCGTGAAAATCTTTCCTGGAGATCCGGTTAGCTGGTTTCGTCCGCCACGATTTCGATCACAGGGAACATACTTATCGATCCGCAATCCAAGCTCTTCGCTGGGTGAATCCGAGCGTGTATTGCAGGCGGCAAGGAGTCCGGAGTCCATGCAGGAATAGAGGCCATGTATTTTGATTCATCCTCCAAAAAAGAGGAGTGCGGAATTTTCGGTATTTACGGCACGGAAGATCCGGCGCGTCTCACATACCTGGGGCTGTATGCGCTCCAGCATCGAGGACAGGAATCCGCTGGAATAGTCACCAGTAACGGTGTCAATGTGCAGGTCCAGAAGGGGATGGGGCTCGTCGCTGACGTCTTCAAGGAAAGCGACCTCCAGATCCTCAAAGGTCACATGGGAATAGGCCATGTGCGGTACTCCACGACAGGCAGCTCCATGCTGCGGAATGCTCAGCCATTTCTTGTGGAGCAGATCGATCGCGTCTTAGCACTGGCCCATAACGGGAACGTGGTCAATGTTGCAAAGCTCAGAAGAAAACTGGAGCACAAGGGAGCAATCTTTCAAACTACGACCGATTCTGAATTGATGGTCCACCTGATTCTCCATAAGAAGGGTAGCCTCGAAGAGCGCCTGGTGAAGTCGTTCGAAGAACTGAAGGGGGCCTGGTCAGTGATCCTTCTTACTCGCCAGGGTATTCTCGGAGCACGCGACCCGTACGGAATCAGACCCTTGTGTTTGGGACGCAAGGGCGATGCAATTGTCCTTGCTTCTGAGACCTGCGCCCTGGACATCATTGGAGCAGAGTACGTTCGCGACGTTGAGCCTGGAGAGATCGTCAGGGTGGATCACAACGGCATAGAATCGATTCAAGGACCACGGAAGTCTCATTCCGCCATGTGCGTGTTCGAGTACATCTATTTCTCGCGTCCTGATTCCCGGATCTTCGGACACGGGGTGTACCAGGTACGGAAGCAGTTGGGGCTGCAATTGGCCTTGGAAAGCCCTGTCGAGGGTGCGGATATCGTCGTGCCGATGCCTGCCTCAGGGAATTATGCGGCTCTGGGCTTTGCGCAGGGGAGCGGCTTGCCCCTCGAATATGGAGTAATCCGAAATCACTATGTCGGCAGAACGTTTATTCAGCCGTCTCCCGCGATTCGAGACCTGGGTGTGCGGCTGAAACTCAATCCGGTTCGGGATGTACTGGAAGGCAAGAAAGTCGTCGTGGTCGACGACTCGATTGTTCGCGGAACCACTAGCAAGCTCAGGACGCGCACGTTGCGAGAAGCTGGCGCTGAAGAGATTCATATGCGCATCAGTTGCCCGCCAATCCGCTTCCCCTGTTTCTATGGCATCGATTTCTCCAGCAAGGGAGATCTCATTGCCTGCTCGAACACAGTGCAGCAGATATGCGATTTTATAGGAGCCGATTCCCTCGAGTACTTGAGCCTCGATGGTATGTTCAAGGCCATGCCGGTAGGTTCCAAACATTTCTGTGCGGCCTGTTTCACCGGGCAATATCCGGTCAGGATCACTGACGAATTCAGCAAAGAAATTCTCGAGTGCGCGCCCCTTAGTGCCACGCACTGGCAATGAAATGAGCCCGGGCGCTGCTCATGGCTTCATCCCAACACGAGCAGTCTGGCCAGTTGCAGGTCTTCCGGAGTGGTGATCTTTATATTGTAGGGGGAGTCTTCGACGACGGCCACAGGCAAGCCGAGGCGCTCTACGAGACAGGCGTCGTCGGTCCCCGAGAAGCCCTCCTGCTCGGCCGCTCGGTGAGCCTCCAGGATCAGTCTGGTTAGAAATGTTTGCGGAGTGTGGGCAAGCCACAGCTCAGTCCGGCTCAGGGTGAGCAGGTGTCGACCTTCTTTTCTTTTGACCGTATCCTTTACGGGCGCGCACGCCAAAGCGGCTCCTGTTGCTCTGGCCGCTTCGATAGTCTTTGTGATGGTGGCCTCAGATACCAGGGGTCTGGCCCCGTCGTGGATAGCAACGATATCTGTGCGATCCAAGGTTACTAGGCCGTTAAAAACGGATTGCTGGCGGGTCGCTCCTCCAGGCACGATCCTTTCGATCTTAGAAAACCCGTACGGCTCGAGGACCACTGACCGACAGAATGTCTCGTCTCCAGGAGGGACTGTGATCACGATAACATCGATGAGAGGATGTTCATCAAAGGCTTTGACAGTCCGAGCGAGAAGAGGAGATCCTCCCAGATCCAGGTACTGCTTCGGGCGGTCCGCACCCATTCTGCTCCCGTATCCTGCGGCCGTGATGAGCGCTGCACACGTCATCTAATAGGTTCCTTGTCAGATGATTGACTGGAGTCTTTACAACGATGGTCGCGAGAGGGTTTAACTGCCGTCTTTGACGTATCCTTGGGCTCGCAGGGCCTTCATGATTGCCTGTCCGGTCCCCCTGGGCACGTGGATGGTGTGGGGGCGGTCCACCCCCCCACCTTTTCTTGCCTTGAACGCGGGGGTCCCTTTCGTGAGCGTTCCATTTATCTCCCTGATGAGCCGCAAAGATGACCCTGCAATCGCAGCCAACAGGCTGGCTGGCACGTCACGTACAAGTCTGATTCCTTCCAGGGACTCGATCTCCACCGAAGGCACACGCGGCAAGTTCATATCATAGAACGAACGGTGCTTGTCTATTATCCACAGGGCCAGCCATCTTGGGATGTAGTCTTCCGTCTCACGGGGTAACTTCACATCCCAATAGTTGACCGTATTGTAGGCACCGATTCTATAAGCGGTTTCTGCAAGCCCCGCATTGTACGCAGCAGCGCTCATGAGCCAGCCGCATGGCTTCCCGTTGATAGAAAGCCGTGATCGAATCCATTTCAAATACCGAGCAGCCGACCTGGTTGAGAGAACAAGGTCCTTTCGTTCGTCAATCCCCTGATCCACGGTAAGCCCCCAGTCATAGTCCTTGTCACTGGATGGCTCGCCGGCCGCAGTAGTTTTCAGGAACTGCCACCACCCTGCTGCCATGGAAGGCGAGACAATAGAAGAGCTGTATCCTGACTCGAGGGCAGGCAACATGTTGAATTCTGCAGGCACCCCTTCTTGAAGGAGGATCGTTTTGACGATCCCGCCGTACCGATCCTTTCTCTTGAGCCACACCTCTGTGGTAGCGCGAAAATCTGTGAGGAGGTAATTGATCTGGTACTCGACTCTCCTGCGGACATCGTCTCGTTCCAGGGGAATCGATTCATCACAGAAGGTCATCCCCCGCTGCAGTAGCTCGGGCGGCAGGCCGACCCTTGGGGAAGGCGGCCTTGTCTGAGGGGAAGGATCGAATTTGAGACAGTGCAAGGCGTGCGCCTTGAGCAGCTCGTCTCGTCGTTGCGCGGACTGGGCTTCCCTCTTTGCTAGGTGTTCGAGACGATCGAGGACTTGCCCAACCGGATCGGATGTGACGAGTTCGGGGGGAACGGCCCATTTCCATGCAATGAATCGGATCAGCGTGATCTCCGAGGGCAGGAAAGATTTTCGGGCAGACACGCTCCCCAATGAGAGGAAGCTCTCACTGGTGGCAAGAATGCCATACTCATCGAGAATCCGGCCGAAATTGGGGGGGAGCTCCGGACAGATCGAGGACGCGTGAACGATTTCGGCCTCCAATTGTTGGGCTATATCGTAGGCGCAGAGCAGAGGTACCCGTTTTCGGACCTCCTCGTCCAGGACGGGGTAGTACAACAACACAAAGAGGACCAGTGGGAAAAGGAAGCAGGGGCCCATAGCCTCGATAGCTCTTCTCATGCCCTACAGCGCACCTCATCGAGCGTCAGCAATCATGTGCTCGGCCAACCACTGTATGCGGCGGTCAGAAGGGACGGCCTGTCTGGCCTTCTGACATGCAACAGCCGCCGCTTTTTCGTCTCCGCCGTTAACCAGTGCGATTATGAGATGAATCCATCCGGGAGCGTAGTCGGGAAACGCCTCCACCGTGCGTTCGTACCTCGCGATTGCCTCCTTCATTCGTCCCTGGTGCTCGAGGCTGACCGCAGAATAGAACAGCGGCCTGGGATCTCTCTCCAGGAGACCACGACTCACACGAAAACACGTGGATGCTTGGTGGAAATCACGCCTGCTTAATGCTGCCAGCCCTTTGCGCAACAGCGCTTCTCTCGCGGGGTTTGCCGTTGACTGAGAATCCGCAAGGACTCGAGCTGCCTCAAGTTGCTCCAAATTTCTGCGGGCAATAGCGTTTTTCGGGTCCGCGGCAAGAGCATCCTTGTAACACCTGACGGCATCCGGCGCTTTGCCTAGATCTTCAAGAGTTGCACCGAGTTGAACAAGGACCTCTCCGTTCCCTTTGGCTCGGCTCAGCGCTTCAACCAAGGCTTCTGCGGCTTCTCGGCTCTTGCCCTCCACGCGCAACGCCATTCCCCTGTCCAGCAGTCTTGCAGCGTCATCCGCTACACATGGTGAAAACAACCATGTCATGGCTGCTGCCAAGGTGCAACCGACAACCTTTGTCCTCAACGCACCAATCCTTTTCGCGGAATTGAATCAGATCATGATATAAATGGTACCTGTCGTCAAGGCGTTGTTAGCGCGTCTCATCTCCCACTCGGGAGAGACAAGCGGTTCCCTATGGAAAAAAAGCCTGGCTCGGGAGAGAGCACAGCTCCGATGGGTCAAGAGCAGTGTCAAGCAGGTCTCGGCAGGAATTGACAGACCAGAATCTGCGAGGTAAGAAGAGCTGATGAGACTACAGAAAAGTGCTGATGTCCGATTCCTCATGGGCAACGAAGCCATAGGGCGGGGGATCATCCAGGCCGGCTGCTCGGTGGCCGCAGCATATCCCGGCACCCCCTCTTCAGAAATCCTCGAATCGCTCGTCCGATGGAAGAAGGAGCTTGACCATCCAATTTACCTGGAATGGTCAGTCAATGAGAAGGTGGCGTTCGAGGTGGCGTACGGGGCATCGTTGGCCGGCGCGCGCTCTGCTGCGGCGATGAAGATGGTGGGCCTGAATGTGGCATCTGACCCGGTACTGAGCGCGGCTTACCTTGGAGTTCGCGGCGGGCTAGTGCTCGTGGTGGCGGACGATCCCGGGCCTCATTCGAGTCAGACAGAGCAAGATAGCCGTTTCTTCGCATGGTGGGCAAAGATCCCTGTGCTGGACCCCGGGACCCCGGCAGAAGCCCTGGAAATGGCCATTCGTGCTTTCGAGCTGTCCGAAACATACGGGGTGCCAGTCATCCTTCGGCCATGTTTGAGAGTGTGCCATGCGCGCCAGAATGTAGTTGTTTCGCCTCCTTCCGACCCCGTGGACGTAGGCCCCTTCAAGAGAAACTGGACGCGATGGGCTGCCATTCCGCGGTACAGATTGGTTCTCCACGGAGAGCTCAACGAAAAGCTCGCTACCATGACCTCACAAGAGCCGGAAGCTCGCCCCCGTCTTGTCTGGCAAGGCTCGGGGAGCTCCTGGGCCGTCATAACCTCCGGGTCGGTATCTTCGCACGTGCTGGACATTGTGGCAGACGACGAACGGCTTTCCTGCATGAACGTGTACAAGGTGGACATGCCGTTCCCCGTAAATGCTGAGGCGCTCCAGCAGATAGTCGACGCGCACGAGAAAACTCTCGTAATAGAAGAGACCCAACCCGTGATGGAACTTCATCTTGCGGATCGCAGACGCGTCCTGGGGCGTATGTCGGGTCATGTGCCGCCTCAGGGAGAGCTCATCCCCGAGCTGGTGGAACAAATAGCTCTCAAGGCGGTGGGGTTCGAGCCCGAGGTCCGGCAGCTCCCTGCAATTAAGCCCCGCAAGCCGACTCTCTGCGCTGGTTGTCCCCACAGGCCTGCGTTCTATATGATCAAGAAGATCTTCGATGGCGCCGTCTATTCGAGCGACATCGGTTGTTACACCCTCGGAATCAATATGGGTGCTGTGGATACATGCCTGTGCATGGGCGCGTCGGTGGGCATGGCCGGAGGACTCACCCGTGGCCCTGACTCTACGGGGAACACCCGTGTGGTAGCTACCATTGGGGACTCGACCTTTTACCATGCCGGGATCCCTCCGCTCATCAACGCGGTGCACACGCGAGCATCTTTCGTGCTCGTGATCATGGACAACAGCCTCACCGCAATGACCGGCGGCCAACCGACACCTGCCGACGATTTTCTTGCGGATGGCTCGCCCGCAACACGGGTGGACATGGAGACACTCGTGCGCGGATGCGGAGTGGAGCATGTGGAGATAGTAGACCCCTACGATCATGACGCTTTGGAGGAGGCGCTGGAGCGAGCCAAACGTTACACGTACGAAGACGGTCTCGGGGTGTCGGTGGTCGTCACGAGGCGTCCGTGCGTCAGGGCTCCCAACGTGAAAGCCATGCCTCGGGAGTTTTCCATAAGCGACCGATGCGACCTATGCATGAATTGCGTCAAAGATCTCGAGTGCCCAGCCATTCATTACGTCAAGGGAGAAAAGCGCATGGCTATCGACAAAGACCTCTGTTTTGGATGCGGCTTCTGCGTTCGCGTCTGCCCTTCCCAGGCCATTGTCTCGGGAGGTGTCTCATCATGACCGAGCTTGTCTTGTGCGGCAGAGGCGGCCAAGGAATTGTCTTTCTCACCCGGCAGATTGGCGAGATCGCTGCCGGGAAGGGCTTGGACGTTATCTCATCGGAGACCCACGGCATGGCAGTCCGGGGAGGATCCATCAATAGCCACGTGCGCATAGGAGCTTTTCGGTCGCCATTGATTCGGCCGGGGCACGCGGATTTTCTCCTCTCTCTCGACTCGTCTGAGACATCCAATAACAGGCACTATCTCAAGCCGCACGGAATCATCATCGAGAATTCTCCCTTGTCGGACGAGCCCGGCACTTTCCGTGTCGATGCTGCCGGATTGGCGAGGAAATTCGGTCGAGTGCAACTCGAGAATGTGGTGCTTCTTGGTTTTGCCGCGACGATCGATGGCTTTCCTTTCTCCGCGGATGATATTCGCAGTCACATAGAAAAGGATCGGAGGACCCAGATTCGTGAGTCCAACGTGAGGGCCTTTGAGGCTGGCTTTGGGGCTGGCCGTCGTCCGACCAACGGCCGGCCGTAACAGCGGGAAGGCCCGACAGAGGTGCCTGTGGCGGGTAGATTCGCTACTCAGGCCTTGACGTTGCTTCCGCAAAGTCCTAATCTGGACAAAAGCAATCAAGGAGGAACCCTTGGGGATAGAAGATGCTTTGTTGGGCTTAGCGGATCGGATATTGGATTTTGACGAGGCCTCTCTCGCCCAACTACAAGAAACGTATCTCAAAAAGGTCTCGGATTTCTCCCCCACCCGCGAATGGGAGCGAGCAATAGTCGTGTATTTCCTCATAAATTCCGTTCGGGTCAAGAACAAAATTTTTAACGAGAAAGTCAAGGGGAGCCGACCTTCGGAGCCAACGAGACCGTCCAGAAGTTTTCTTAAAATAGTCAAATGAGATTCTTTTACTCGAATGTTATTCACTAAGTCCACCCATCTGCCCGACATCGTGAGTGTTTCATCCTGGCAGGAACTTTTTTTCGCCTTGATTTTCTTAGAAATAAACGTATAATGTAATGGGTGACATCTTGGGTGCGCTTAGTCCGCTAACCCAAGTGAAAAAGACGTGAAGCTACTTCGGTGCGTCCGAATACGTGCTGCCGGACTGCTTGTGCCGAAAGGAGAAACGCTATGGCAAAGAGATGGAGCGTGCTGGGGGCCGTTGTCGTGGCAGCCGTGTTGAGCGCGGTCTCCGCCCAGGGGCAATGGTCGAGCGGCCAGAATTACTATGGCGGCTACGAAGGCTCGACTTTCCTGCAACCTGGCTCCGCCTACGGTCAGAACCAAATGCCTCAGGCCTACGAAGCCTACTGGCACAACTACCTGGACAAACTCCAGCAACAGGGCGGCTACTATTCAGTGACTGGTAACTATCCCAATTCTGCGATGCCCATTACGAGTTACTATCCCGCGTCGGACGAGTTGAGTGCCCAGGCGCAAGCTGGTGGCGGGCAATCGAATCTTTACTACAGCCCTTCCGAATACTACAATGTGCAGTCGCAACAGGGCCCGCAGGCGCAGCAGTATCAACAATATCAGGCGCAGCCGCAGCCAAGCCAGTATCAGCAGCCGGCCCAGAGCTCCGAGCCTACCCGTGCGGCCACCAAGAAACGGCACCTGAGCGCCAAACAGACCCAGCAAAGTCCGGCACCGACGCAACAGTCTTTCGAGGCGCAAAGGAATGCGTGGGCACAGTTGCGCGCAGCCACCCAACAACAGCCGTCCCAGTATCAGCAACCTCAGGCCTATGCGGCCCAACAGGCCTATCCGCAGCAACAAGCCTATCCTCAGCAACAAGCCTATCCGCAGCAACAAGCCTATCCTCAGCAGCAAGCCTATCCTCAGCAGCAGGGCGCGTACCAGCGGGCTTATCCCCAGCAGCAGGAGGCCCAAGTGGAGGGGCAATTCAGTGGGGATCCCATGGTGAGGGAAGCTCAAAGACAAGCCTACGAGCGTGCCGTGGCCCGGCAACGTGCAGCGGAATTGGCGGCGCAGCAACAGGCAGCGCTCCAGGAGCTTCAGCAAACACAGCGGATGTACGAGGGTGCCCAACGTAAGCTCCAGGAGCAAGAACAGCGCCAACGAGCCCTCCAAGAAGAATACCACAAGAAATCGGTGGCAGAGGCGTACGAGGCGCTTCGCATGGCACAGCAGAAGTATTATGACCTGATGGGGGTATCCCAGGAGAGCGGAGCGGGTGCCCAGCAAGGTCCGCAGCAGCAGCCATCGGCTGCAGCGCCCGGAGCTCAGTACCCTCAGCAGCAAATGCAGTATCCCCAACAAGCACAAGCGTACGGTTCCGCAGTCCAGCAGCCTCAAGGGTATCCAGCCGGCACAATGGGAGCTCCTCAAGGGCAATCTCCCTATGGAGTGCCACAGGGTCAGCCGACACCGCTCCACGTGACCGGGCAGGAACAACAAAGTGGTGGCGGCGGTTTGTGGTCTGCCCTCAAGGAGTTCTTCGCTCCCACCAATTCAGTCATGCGGCCGCAACAGAGCACGTTGGACGACACTATGCGGTAAGATTCGTCCCATTTTCGGCAAAGATGGAGCCCGGACCCTTGGTGGCCGGGCTCTTTTCGTACCTAGACTCGTTTGGCAGCCGTCGCGGGGCTGGTGCACCTGTTTTCACATATGTGTTCAGGAGCACGGCACAACTCAAGTCCGGTGACGGTCATTCAGACAGTATGCTCGCGACAGTGAGGAAGAGATCGGAGTCTCTAAGCACACCGACCAGCTTGTCGCCCTCAAAAACCGGGAGCACCACCAGCTTGTTCTGGTACATCAGTTTCAGACCTTCCAGAAGATCTGCGTCCGCTGATATGGTCCCCCTGAGCTTCAACATCGCATGTTTCACAGGGGTCTCCGCATTCCTGAGAACGCGGGCCCTGAATCCGGCTCTCGCCTCATCAAGATCCACCGCGCCGGCCTGAGCAAAGGCTATGGTGACCCCCAGCGCTTCCACTTTCGCGCTTAACCCTCCTGAAATCTCCGGGATGAGAATTGCCAAGATTGCAGAAAACGACAGAATTCCAACGAGATCCCCTCGCTCGTTCATTACGAGCACCGTCCTGTGTCCGGCCTCCGTGCACGCACCGTCCTCCACCTCGCAGTATACCTTCTGCAGTGTCAGCACAGCGTCTCTGAGGGGCTGGTTTTCCTTCACCAGCGCATAGTCACTGATCGGAACCATTATGTCGCGGACTTTTTTGGCTATAGGCATTAGGGAATTCTCCTCTCACTGTTCAGAGCTTCGGGCGTCCGCAAGCCTTGCTTCCGGCCGCGGGGCTCCGGGGCGACCTTCATGGGTGCACAGGTCGATCATCTTGCTAGTGTCCGCCTGCGCCGAGAATTCCACTTGCGGCGACGCAGAGAATAATAGCTTCCAAGAGCGCAAGAACCGCGTACATCTTATCATCGTTGCGCCAAAGGATCGGGACTATCGCAAGGTAACAGAGAATGGTTACGCCCGCCAGAATGGCGATTCCCACAAAATTGAGGTAGTCCCCATATCCGAGCATACCGAGCCAGCTCCAGCCGGCGTGGACATTCGCGGCTTCGAGGTACTTTTCGACACTGAGATGCCAGTATTTGGGTATTTCATCAACGGGAATATACGGACTTACGATTCCGAGCACATATATGGCAAACGTCACGAGGACTAACCCTAAACCGACGAACATGCCCTTCTCTAGAAGATTGGCGTAGGTCAACTGTTCCGGGCTCGCTTGCAGTGATTTGTCAGCGCTATCCATAACTTCTTTCCTCCTGCGGATTGTGTCTCACTGGGCCGGCTTCCCGTCGTGCGATCAGATCCCGAGGCCCTTCATCAGGGCCCGTATTCCGGCAAATCCCAGCATGATGATGACGATCCACCTCACCAAGGACGGTTTCGCAACATTGAGCAATCGCACGCCGACGAAGCTGCCGATCATGATACCGACTACGGAGGGAATCACGATCATGGGAATGACACAACCCTGATTGAGGTATACCCACGCGGCGGAAGTGTCCGTGATGGAAAGCAGGAACTTGCTCGTGGCAACGCTTATCTTCAACGGCACGCCCATAAGGAGATTGAGCACAGGGACATTAGCCCATCCAGCTCCCAGCCCGAACATACCTGCCATTATGCCGATGACCACGAAAAGGATCAGACCTTGGGGAGTGCGGTGGACTTTCCAGTCAATGGTTTCGCCTGTGCTCGCTTCCTGGTACACACCATAGATTCGCAGCACTGAGGACAGCTTGTCCGCCTGTTTGACCTCGGGGAAGGTGGATTTCTTCGCGGTAAGCATGAGCACACATATAAAGAGAATGGTGCACCCCAGAGCGATTTGAATTATGTGCGTGGGGAGCGCCAGACCGGCCATAGCCCCGACGATGGCAAACGTCGATGCAATAAGAGCGACCGGTATAGCAAGCCTGAGACTCGCAAGATTCAATTTTAGCAGTCCTGGACCCGCTGCCAGAGCACCCGCAAGAGCTACCAGCAACCCGGCTCCGCGAACGAAATCCAGATGAAAGGGGAAGAATCCGCTGATTATCGGCACAAACAGAACTCCCCCGCCAACTCCTCCAAGGACCGCGGCTACCCCGAGGACGAACGTAACAACCAATAGCACTAGAGGCCACATCCACCATGGGTACGCGGCAGCAGACTCCGGTGACCCCGGGGGCGTTTGAGCCCAACTCGGGACCGTAAGTATCAGGACAATGAACAGGCTCAATAGCCCGATTGGTAATATCTTCCTCATTTCCCACATTGTGCGCTCTTGCCTCCTAGGTAGAGTCGTGCAGCGTGAAACTGACCTGACACGTCAAATCGGAAACGGTGATGCTCATACCCCCACTCTTGTACGCCGGACTCAGGCGAAGACGGATCCCTCACGGGCATGCCTATACGCTTCGTCTCAGCCTGCCCCGTAGGTCGAGCACCCTATGCGCTGAGCTCATAATTCAGAACCCGTCCTGAGCGGGTCAAGAGAATGACAAAATGGACCTTTGAATTTGGAAAAATAGAATGTTCATGCGAGAATTGCAAGCACATTTTGCTTTGTTAGCACGATGAGGGACAGCTTCCTCGCAAAGGAGCTTTATCTTAACAAATCTGAGAGCCGATTTTTCCTCATTCGACGCGTGACGGGCGCAACCCATTTCCGTGTTATATGCCACATTCGCGACAAAAAGGCACAGCATCTTGGGACAGAAACTCGCTATCAAGAGACATGCCATGTATCATCTCGTGCCATTTGGGCGCGACACCATGGTACTTTCAGTGCTCAGCATTGTATGCCAAATTGGTGCAACGCTGCTGGTGCGGTGCTTCGACCGTTCCACCAGAGGACTTCCGTACATAAAAGCGGTGGGGTTAAGGCAAAGAACCCTTTGTAGAGGTTGCCAAGAATAATGTCCGTTCCCCCCTGTTCGACAATGACGGGCCAGACGCCCGTCCCACTGGTCTACGATCCTCCAATGAATCTATGCGACGCACTGGAAGCGGACAGAACTTTTGGCAGTGCAAGCGTCCAGGGACAGCCGCGGAAAGGCCGAGCGAGGGTCATGTCGCAACTCGACGCCGGCCGGGGGACCCTGGAAAGGCTCCAACGATCGCTCTGAGACTCATCTTAAGGCGAAAAGTGCTCCAATGCCCAGGGCCTTGGCTCTGATGGCCGTCTGGGTGGGTAACATCTCTGGTCTCACCTTCCGGAGAAACTCCACACACATGGCGGTCATAATCCCTTCGATTACTGCTACCGGCAGGTGGGCCATAATCACGAGGATGGCTGCAGAAGAAAAAGATTCTCCTGTGGCGGTCAGGCAGACCGCAACACAGACTGCTGTCAGCAGCACCGAGCATGCCCCGCAAGCAAAAACGCACAGGGTACGCGCCAGCGAACGGTCCGAATACAGGCAGGTCCGACAGACGCCTCCGAGAAGAACAGCCGGGAACGCGACGTTAAAGGTGTTCACGCCCAACACTGTCAGTCCACCGAATTGGAAAAGAATGGCCTGAAGGGTTAGGCCGACCAAAATGGCCGGAAAGGCGGTCCAGCCTAACAGCAGCCCGCAAACTCCATTGAGTATGAGATGAACGGACGAAGGCCCCAAGGGCACGTGTATCAGCGAAGCTACAAAGAACACCGAGGCGAAGAGCGCTACCGCGGGAAGCTGGTCATAGTCGATCTTCTTGAGTCCGATAGCTGTCCCCACCGCGGTAAGTCCCGCTCCTGTAAGCAATACCGGGGCACTGAGAACACCTTCTGAAATATGCATGAGGAGCTCCTTTCATCATTTTTGTCACGTGCTGTCGTTAACGGACCGTGAAGGAAACGTTCGAGCCTTCCTTGGACATTGAGAGAACAGGGATTGCGGCCGTACGCGGAAGCCGAGGGAGAGGTAATTCTCTGCCAGAACAACAAAAACCCTCCCGCCTGAAGGCTCGAGGGTCAATTGGAGCTGCACCCTCTCTCGCCCGCGCGAGGAACACAGGGCACTCGGATCGTCAGGGTATTCTGGCTCCCGTTTCTTCCTACTTTCCGCGCCTTCCCAGAGAAGAATCTCCAGTGGCTACTTGCGGATTTCGTCCACGGTTACAGATGCGGGGCAGCGACGGCCTTTCACCGTTTTCCCCTCACAATCCGGTCTGTCTACATTTGTTACGAAGCCGGGACCCATGTTACGGGAGCCGGCTTCTCATGTCAACGTCTTTGTGCTGAAGTCGTGGACTCGGTTACGTTCGCGGACAGCTCCCTCAAAACCTTGAGGCCCGACCACGCATGGGGGCAGGGAGTGACAGCAGCAATTGCTTGTCCGTCTGTGCGAAGACAGACACGTTCGATCCCTCTTAAGAAAACCTCCCGGGTAGCCGGGACTCGCTGCCCGGAAAATGCAACCAAGGGAGCCAAACACCACATCAGGTCACGTTCCTGGAAGGATCGGTGGCGTGCCCCTTCATGTACCGCCGTGCCCTCAATGGAGGCTGGGCACGGGATCCGTCTACCCGCCCCGAGCGTGTTTTTCGGGGTTGGGATATCTCTTACGAGCTGACCACATGGCCCATATTCCAAAAACGCCAAGCAGAACGCCGGCACCCACGAAAAACTTGGCGTAAGACGCTACCAGGGGTTTGCTGAATGACTCCATCAGAAGGCCTTCCTCAACTGCAACGTCCACAGTAGCTGCATGCCCCCCGTGCTCGGACTCAGCGACCACTTTGATCGACCATTTCCCGGCACGGTCAGGCAAGAAAGAGACGACCCCATTCTTGTCGGTCCGCCCCTTCTGGTGAGGGACCGTATCTCCGGGCCCGAAGATCTCGTACGGTGAATAGCTCGCAGGATCGTTGGGCAAGAAGAAGAACCGTGCACTGACTCCGGTGTTCTCCACATGGTACTCGATTGAGTGGGCTTCCGCCCAGGAGACTATCAGGAGCGGAAGCAACATCGGGCAAAGTAATCTCGCCATCAGTTGGCCTCATATACATGGGTTTTCAGAACGAAGACAGCCGCGTTGCAGACTGTGCTGCGAGTGCGCTTCTTGGCCTGACCTCCGAAAGATGGTGGTCGTTCGGCCACGCCATTGGTCTTTTTGTCTGAAGGTCATTGGACCTCGAAGGTTATCGTTGAAGCTACGTGAAGCACATCTGCGTCAGGATCGTCCTTGACGGGAATCTTGTGCTCTGCCTTTACCATTTGCAGGCCGGGTTTTTCTATCGTCACACTGGCCACTCCATCTTGATCGGTCTTAATCGGATTCTTTAGGTCCGTGCCATGCCCACCGCCGGGTGCAATGATTGCGCCCGTCACCGGCTTACCATCGAAGACGACTTTTATGGAAAGCTTGTCTCCCACTTTGAGTGTCATTGGATCCTTCTGGGGAACGACTTCAAAGCCTTGGCCAAGGGGCTTGGCGTTTCCCGCGCTCGCAGCCAGGAAGCTCTTGCACCACTGCTTGCTCTTGAGGGATTCCACAATATCGTACTTCCCTTTCCCTTCTCTCTTGGTGGCCTTTTTCCAGCCGTCCGTGGTTTTGAGCCAATAACCTGAGTCATAGAGTGCGCCGATCACCACCGGCTTGCCCTTTGGCGCGAGGGAGGCGTTCTCCTTGTTTTTCACTATTTCCATTTCAACAACCTGGCCGTTGGCATCCAATGCTTTGGGCTCCTTGACCAGAGTAGCGTCATACGCTTCCACTTCTCCGCCATGTCCCCGAAGAACGAACAACTCTCCGTTACGCTTCTCGATCCAGGTATCATGGGCCAGTACCGACTGGCCGGCGATCAACGTGACAACAACCGCTAAAGCCACTCTCTTAAACATATTTCCTCCAATGTTGATCTGTTATTGATTTTATATGCCGTATTATCTCCGAATCAGGGAAAGGTTGATTCGTGCGCCGGCTCCACACCATTCATTGCGCTAAGGCAAAGAAATACGATGAACCAAAAACCATTTCTGTTGAACCTCAGATCGATGCTGAGGCTCACCAAAACGAATACGTGAGCCCCGCAGCGAGATCCCATTGGGGCTGAGGGTCATAGACGAGAAGGTTGTTCGATACCCACGTGTAATCCGCTGAGAATTCCCTTGGCTTGCATCGCGCGGAAAAGAAGGATGACCACCCGTCGCCCTTGTATGTGAGCTTGAAATTGTACACGTCGTAGTCAGGTCCGTACACCGGTGTGGCAAGCTCAATGGCGGTCCCACTGCTTCGGTAGTACGGTGCTCCACTGGTATATTGGTAGTACAGATCTGCGAGTACTTCCGTAGCTGGGCCAAAGCGCCTCTGCATGCTCACCCCTGCTTTGATGTTGTGCTCGGAGATGTCCGGCACAAGGATTTGTCCGGGAGTTGCGGGATCTATCACCTTGGCGTCTACCCAGGCGTATGAGCCGAAAAAGCTAAACTCTCCGCAGGTGGTGGGGAAGAACTTAGCCTCAAGCTCATAGCCTTTACGCACCGTGTCCCCTATGACCACCGGGTTATTGTTTACCATCCTGATTTCTCGCTGCATGTACGTGTGGTAGTAGTCCGCAGCCACGTATAGGTTGCCAAAGAGACCGGCATTGAAGCCGAGATCGTACGTCTGGACTATTGCAGGCTCTAGACCGAAATCCCTGTGGGTGTTCGCCCTGTACGGCGACATTTCAAGGTTTGAAGGAGAACGGAAGCCGTTTGCAACGTTTCCGAAGATGTTGAAATTCGTTGTGGGGGTTATGACAAACCCGATCTTGGGAGACCTGACGAACGAAGCCCCTTTCCCGGAGTTTTCGGGGCGCCCGAGATTAGCGACATCCTGCCAAAAGTAATCCCATCTCACTCCCCCGACGATCTTGAAGTACTCGACAGGCTTGATCTGTCCTTGCAGGAATAGCGCCCAACTGGTCAAGTTCAGGTCATAATCATAGGTCGTTGTTGTCCTTTGTCTGTCGACTGTGCTGTATTGCTGAGCCTCACCGCTGTCTCGCCGAGCTTCGGTGCCCACAGCGAGTGATCCCATATCGCCGAACACCATATTGTAGTACGCTCGGCCGCCCCAATACGTTCTGTCATCTTGGCGAGCGAACTGACTACTGGTAGGGGGGAGAAACGAGGCGTACCTCGTCGCGTGATAATTGCCCACGTAAAGATCCGCATATACTCCTCGCTCTCCGCACTGAGGCGCATAATTCGCCACTACCTCGTATCGCCATTGTTTGCCGCCGTCCGATGTGTTGTATGCGCGTTTTCTGTCTACAAGGCCAGCCTTGACCCAATCAATGGGCCAGTAGCCCGGCGCCCCCCAATCGGACTCGAAATAGTTGTATCTCAGAGACGCGATCCCTCCCAGAATCGGGACCGAAACTTTGTTGAAGGGACTCCACTGTTTGAGCTGTGAATTGTCCCTGTATCCGTCGATAGTGTAATATTCATGTGCCAGATACGGGGTGGGAACCCATGTTTGGTCACTCACCACACCAAAGGCTCGGAAGGCCCCGAAGCTGCCTCCATAGGAGCTCACACTGGGAGACGGCTCGCTTTTCTTCGTCACTATGTTCACTACGCCAGCTAGGGCGAAATTACCGTACATGGCCGAAACGGGCCCTTTGATAATTTCTATTCGCTCAATGACATCAGGGTTGAGCCATGAGAGCTCGGTTTTGCCTGTGGTCTGGACTGCTGAAGGCATGTTCTGTGGCACTCCATCGACAAAAACACCGACCTCCTGGCCTACCGAGCTCGTAAATCCCCTCATGGAAATCGCTGTACCTATCTGTCCTTGACCATAATTGATCGCCTTGACTCCCGCGGTCCTTCCGAAAAGGTTTGCATAGTCCCCGCGCACATTGAGCTGCTGTATGTCTTGGCTCGTCACTGTCTGAACCTGAGCAGGCAGAGACGCAGCCCCTAAGGACACCTGGGATTTTCCCTCAACCAGGGAAAGGGCGGACGCAGGCATACCGGTTCCCGAGAATATCTGCGATCGATCTCCTCGGTCCGTAGACGACGGAGATTCCGCCGGAGGGGGTTGATCGTAATCGGAACCCGATGCGGGGGTGGTCGTGGCTCTCGGAGCGGGACGGCGCTGGGGCGCCTCTATCTCGACCCGCTCCAGTTGCCGGGAAGGTTCCGTTTCTTGGGAGATTGCCGAGATATCGGCAACCATTGCCAATCCTGTGGTAATAAGGAACACATGGAGAAGAATCCAATATTCTGAAGAAGACGCACGCATGACACATATCCTTGCATGACGGCAACTTATGACTTGCCGTGAACAAATGAGAGTAACCTCACTCTCCGCAGAAAAACATTCTTCGGTTCCTTTTGGTCGACGGCCGAACGCTCTCCGTCACCTCGCGAACACACCCTGCGCCGGAAATGCGCGGACCGGGATCGGTCCGCCGGGCAGCGGAGTCGCACATTGGACGGTTGGTGGTTGGCATTTCGTCACGTGCCGAGGTACCGCCGGAAAACCCGTGCCGCACACAGGGACCGGAGGGGGACACGGATGCATCATCGGGCGGCACATTGGGCCACCGTGGCCAAGGAGCCTTTCGCCGAGGCCAAGGGGGGCCAGTATCAGCGATCTGATCATTCCGGCAGCCTGGTAGAAGAAAGGCTCAAAAACTGGCGGATTTTCGCAACAAATTTTTGGCGGCGGGCACGGCTTGGGTCCCTCAGGACGCACCACAACGTCCACTCTCACCTGCACGGGACGCGTCGGGGGTGGAGGCGCGCAAACGGGCGGAGCACAGGGATGTGGCCGGCACGCCGCGGCTGGACCGCAACTCATAGGCCCACAGGGCACGGGAACATCTACCTGCACCGTCCGGGAAATTGGGGCGGGACGACTTGGTGCGCAGGGCTTCATTGCCGGAAGGGGTGGCGGATAGCAGCCGGGCATTCCCTGGCAAAATCCCGGTGAAATGCTCGCAAGCATAAGTACTAACCCGAAGGTCAGGGCAACACGAACCATGACATAATCCTCCATCACTGCATTTCAGAAATAGATCCAACCCAACAGGCAGACAGACCGCCTCGCCCCCCAGCCGCAAACCCGGCTTCCGGGGTCGAGCTGATTTATCTGCCCAATACAAGCCTCTTGACGGGAATCACCGAAAGATGGAAGATGGCGGGAAACGGGGATGACAGACCGTATTCCCGCGTGCCCTTGGCTTCCGTTGCCGCGGAAGCCAAGGGGATCCTCTCCAGCATTCCCCCTGGGAACCTGCCGAACGCCCAACTTCTTGAAATGTATTGACTCGATTGGGGTATCGGACAGATTGTCTCTGGCTGCTCACTTGGTGGCACGTTCTTATGCAGCGTATTATTTATCGCGCGGATCTGTCAAGTCCTTTTTCGGATGAGAGACAGGATGTTCTGCACACGTGTGACTGTCGAGAAGCCCGCATCTGATCATGCCATGACGGGGAAAAGAGGAATGCATTGAGCCTCTCCCCCCTTGCGAAGACAGGCAGGTGGGGACCTTTTTGAGAAGAAGCTCCCGGGACAGCCGGGACTCGCCGCTCGGAAGATCCAATCAAAGGACCCAAACACCGCATCAGGTCCGCTCCTGGATGGATCAACGGCGCGCTGCGTTATGTCGCCCCTTGCCCTAATGAGGGCAAGGCACAGTTATACCCGATGCCAAAAGGTCTTTCCGCTTCCCATATGCCGAGAACATTTATGGGAGGTTCGCAGACAGGTGGGACGGGCGTCTGAAAATGTCTCAAAACGCGGGACACACCAAACATCGTAGCACGATTGGGCGTCGATGCGTGGAAAGGCACCCTCACCCCCATTCCTCTCCCAGATGGAGAGGGAGCAGGAGGAATCCCCTCTCTCCCGCTTCGGGCATAGGCGTTAACTTTTATGTCGCGTTTTGTACGGCTTTGTTGTATAGCACGTTCCCGGAGGGAACGTCTATGAATAATTATGTCGCGGTTTCTGAAGATGATTGGTCGATCTTGGTTAGCTTCTTGCCCGAGGGATGGCGCGAGAAAGCAAAAGAGCTGGGTGCTCTGCAACGTCGCCGCGCGTTTCCCGATGTCGACGCCCTGCTGCGCACCCTCTTGGTCC
>JBFMDN010000019.1:0-90909 GCA_040753915.1 Thermodesulfobacteriota bacterium
TATGAAGCCCCATCTTGTGGGGTAGCCTTTCTAGGCTGCCAAATCTTAGGATGCAGGCTGGAAAGCCTGCACTACAATGGGGTCGTATGAAGCCCCATCTTGTGGGGTAGCCTTTCTAGGCTGCCAAATCTTAGGATGCAGGCTGGAAAGCCTGCACTACAATGGGGTCGCATGAAGCCACATCTTGTGGGGTAGCCTTTCTAGGCTGCCAAATCTTAAGATGCAGGCTGGAAAGCCTGCACTACAATGGGGTCGCATGAAGCCCCATCTTGCGGGGTAGCCCCCCGCTTAGCGGGACCGACAAATAGCCCCAGCGGGTTTCATATCACCACAGGGAGTAGGAAGCGTGAGAAGAGCAGCCTACATCTTCGTCGTCTTGGTTGTCGGCGGTCTGCTGACAGGCTGTCCCTCGTTGTTCAGAACGGTCTCTCAGGGGGAGGTCGAAAGCGCCGAAGATCTCTTCAAGGACGCTGAAGCAGCCTTTAGCAACAAGGATTACGACAAGGCTATATCACTCTACGAAAAAGTCCGTTCCGCTCATCCCGACTTCGAAAAGATCCCCCAGACCTATCTAAAGGCCGCAGAAGCCTTTTACGAAAAAGGCCAATATGAAAAAGCTATTTCACGGTATCTCCAGTTCGCCGAGCTTCATCCGGCTCACGAAGACGTGCCAAAGGCCAAGTACTACGTTGCTATGAGCTATTTCCAGCAGATCAAAGCAGCCGACCTGGACAATCGTATTGTTCACACTGCCGCTGAGGCGTTCAAAGCCCTGAAAGACTCTCCGGATGCCGGAGAATGGGCCAAGAAGGCGGAAGAGAAATACGATGAGTGCATGAAAAAGCTCGCAGAAAAGGAGCTTGACAAGGCCCGCACGTACATAAGCATGGGTAAATATAAGGCTGCCAAGATGGCTGCACAGCGGGTTCTCGATGAATATGGGAAATTAGGGTACGACAAGGACGCAGAAGAGATCATCAACGGCATAAAGGAAAAATAAGGTGCACGTGGGGTCAGGTCTTGTTTCTTGACGAATCTTTGGTGACGATGGCCTGTCAATAGCCAACTGGCCTGTTCTACACCGAGCAGGCGACTTTAAGACGTGACAGGAAGTTCAAGAAACAAGACCTGCCCCCCAGTCTCCGGGGATGCGCTACCCTTCCGATGCTTCGGCGACTATCGTCCGATAGTGTTTTACTCGTACCTGGCCGGGCAGTGCACCTTTAGGCCGTTCCAAATCCTTGACTCTGGCAACAATCACGTCGGTCTTGCCTTTCCCTCTCGCCTTTGAATGCTCCACCGCGAGTCTCGCGCAGTAGGCGATGTCCTCGGGAGATTCTTCCCTGCCGTCGGTCCGAAGAAGGACATGCGCGCCGGGAAGGTTGTTCACGTGGAGCCATAGGTCTTCTTTAGATGCCTTCTTTCGCAGCAGAAAATCATTCCCGCGGGCGCTCTTTCCCACAAGAACCGATTTTCCGGAGGGGCTCCGGAAGGTGTAGAAAGGCTCAGGCGCAGGGCCGGCTTCTTTGGGACGGGACTCTCGATGCCGGCCCGTTTCGTTTTTTCGAGGGCCGGCGAGCGCCGCGATATCCTCCAGCTCCTCATGGTCGACGGCCCGTTCCACGAAGTAAAGGAGCTCCTCCAATGCCCGCTTTTCTTCCTTAGTCTCCTCCAGTCGCTGCTTTACTCTTGATCTCCCACGCCTGGCTTTGGCAGCCTTCCTGAACATATGCTCCATGTTTTCAACCGGACTGAGCCTCGGATCGAGCGCGATGGATAGGGGACGGCCGGTACTCCAGTCTTCGACCTCGATTCGGTCTATCCCCTTTTTCATCCGGTGCAAGTTTCCCTTCAGCAACTCTCCTTCGTGTTCGTATGCCGCGAACACCTCCAGGCGGCGCTCGTCAGCCTCTATCTTTTCGAGACGACGGTCTAAACTGCGGATTCGCGCTTTCAGGGGAGAAGCGGCTTCTCTTCTCGCAGCTTCCAGAAGCAATTTCTCGACCTTCTCGCCGTACAAGGAATCGGCAGCTTCGTTCATGGAAGAGAAAATCATATCTCGACCGGCCACGGCCCTGTCAGTCAGCCGCTTCCTGCCTTGGGGATCCCTGGTGATCCCCGGGGCTGGCGCCGACTCTCGATCTTGTACGCGAGATATGAGCGTAGGGTCCGGACGCCCGGGAGGACTGCTATATTCAATGCCCGGCATCACGGCTCTACTCCCCGTCTCCTTCCAGGGTATTCTGTGGAGGCATTCGACGATGAGATTGGAGGACCGATCTACCACAAGGATATTGGAGTCCCTTCCAAGCAGCTCGAGCACTATGTCGTGTTCCGACCTTGTCGGAGATTGGCCTCGGACGGTGGAGATCCTCACCACCCTGTCCGTCGGAGCTGCACGTATCTCACAGATACGCCCTCCCTGCACGTGTGCTCGAAGAAATGCGCACAACCGCGGCGGTCGCGGGGGATTGGGAATCCTGAGCGTGGTCAGATGAATGCGACCCAAGCGAGGATCGGCGCTCAAGACAAGCTTCCGGCCTCCGCCTCCTGAAAGGCGGACGGCCAGCACGATATCTCGGGGAAGCGGCTGATATATCTTGTTGATGAAGCCTCCCCGCAGCTCTTCGTCGAGCTCTCGTGCTACAGCTTGCAGGACCGCCAAATCCATAGACATGTGGCACCGGTTCAGCGAAACGGGGAGCAGGCTTTACGACTTTGAAATCACCGGCTGATTGCCCGCAGACACCTTCCGAGAAGAGGCTCTACCACACGGACCGCGTCGTGAGGGCAGAGCTCCTGGCAACAGAAGCAGGAAATGCACTGGCTCCGGTCGATAACCATTGTGCCATTCCTGTTCGAGATTGCCTGAGGAGGGCAATGGCCCATGCAGATTCCACAGACCTGACAAACCGATGGGTCAATGTCCGGTCTCGTGATGAGGTGGTTCTCGAGAAACTTCCTCAGAGGATTGGTCGAGCTCAGGTTCCACGTCATTGTCATAGACTTGGGTGGCCGAAAGTCTCTCAACGGAAAGCCTGCGAGCGAATCCCCCACTCGATCGATGAAGTCCGGCCGAACATTGCCCACACCCAGGCGCTCTCCTATGACACAAGTCCGCACTTGCTCCGGGGGAATACCCACGGCACGACATAGCTCCGCATCGAGAGCTATCGCGTCCGACGATGCTCCCACAAGGCCGATAGAGCGAGGCGACCCGTTGTTTGGACCGTTTCCCTCCATCCCAAGAATCCCATCGACGAGAGAGATAGCGGGCCTCACCCGATCAAAAATCTGGACGAGAACCGTCGCGAAACTGTCAAAGTCTTTTCCCGCCCGCAAGTGCCAGGAGGCCTTGTCCGCCCCCACAATGAGACCAAACAAGTTCTTGACCGCCAGGGTCATAACCATCTGGCCATGGGTCTTGAGCTTGGGCAGATTGAGGATCGCGTCGAATTGGAAGACTTCCTTTGCGAGCTCTATGCGCCTGAACACGCGATCCTCCCCGTACTCTACGGATACAGTTTCGGTGAACGGTACTGCCTTGACTCCAAGCCTCTCCATGAAGGGATCGTATCCGGATTTTGAGAGAACCCTATTCAGCTTGCCAAGAGGAGGACTATCCCCGAGAAAAGGGGTTGCACCCGAATCCACTACCATGGTGGCAACGGCTTCGACAAAGGCCGGATGCGTAACCACAGCGCGATCGGGAGCTGCGGACATAAGCAAGTTCGGCTTCAAAAGCACTCGCGCGCCCGGCTTGATTGAAGTTTGCCAGCCGCCAACGTCGGCGATGACTGACTCGAGAGTCCGGCTCAACACTGCCGGATCGTAGGACTTGCATTCCCGAAGAGAGACGACGGATTTCATATTCTCCCTTTAGCACGTCTTGCTCCCCCGGGTAAAGATCCTCCCTGCTGGGTAAGCATTCACTCTTAAGCGGGAGGAGAGGATCGATTAGCAGAAATCATTGACGATTTTGTTCTGTCCGCCGCGCATAAGTGAATGCTTGCCATGCTGGGCTTTTTGTTCTTGACGGGCCGACTGTTTCCGCTATAGTGTGTGAAGGAGTCTGGAGCCGCGTGCGGCCTGGAACCCTGGTATGGAATAAGACTCTTACCGAATTTGCAAGACCGCCTGGATCGGAAATGACCGGGACGGAAGGACGCAGAAACCAGAGATCGCAGAGCCTTCCCTCGGGAGGCTTTTTTTGTTGGCTGCGTCCACAGCGCGTGCTCCACGGTCCTTCTCCAGGCAGATCAGAAATTCTCGATGGAAATCCTCAGCTCAGTCGATCAAGTTAGAGGTTGGTCCAGAAGCCGTCGGAACGAAGGCAAATCCGTCGGTCTCGTTCCCACCATGGGGTACCTGCATGAAGGCCATCTCAGCCTCATGAGAAGAGCTCGTTCCGAAAACGATTTTCTCGTCACTACCATCTTCGTCAATCCCACGCAGTTCGGACCCCACGAGGACCTAGCCACGTACCCCCGTGACCCGGAGGGAGACGCGGAGAAGTGTAGGCGGACAGGGGTTGATATCCTCTTCGTGCCGGAGGCAGGTGAGGTTTACGGTGAAGGCTTCCAGACCTACGTTACGGTAGAGGATGTCTCAAAGCCGTTATGCGGAGCTTCTCGGCCGGGTCACTTCAGAGGGGTGGCCACCGTGGTGCTGAAGCTGTTCAACATGGTCGGTCCCACCAGAGCATATTTCGGAATGAAGGATTTCCAGCAGCTCCAGGTGATACGGACTATGGTGCGAGATTTGAACGTCGACATAGACATTATCGCCTGCGAGACCGTACGGGAGCGTGACGGTCTGGCTATGAGCTCTCGAAACGCGTACCTCTCCCGGGACCAGAGAAAACAGGCCCTGTGCCTTTACGAGGCCCTGACAGAGGCAAAGATGCTGTACCGATCGGGCGAGAATAACCCGGCAATCTACCTCAATGCCATGGTCGATCGCATCAACAGGGAGCCCGACGCGGTCGTAGATTACGTCAAGCTGGTGAACCCTCGGACGCTCTCGGAGCTGGAGTCCGTGTCCGAAGAAGCGCTCGCAATCATGGCAGTCCGCATAGGAAAGACAAGACTTATTGACAACATGCTTCTCGGAGACGCAATTCCCGGTGAGGAGAATCCGGATTGCGCATCCGGCACCCATTCGAATCCGAGCACTCTACCCGTGGGCACACGTGGAGGAATTTCATGACACGCACGATGCTCAAGTCCAAGATACATCGAGCTACCGTAACAGAAGCCTGTCTCGACTACGAAGGAAGCGTCACTGTTGACCCTGACCTGCTCGACGCTGCAAATATCCTCGAATACGAACAGGTGGATATTTACAACATCAACAATGGAGAACGGTTCACAACGTATGCCATCCCTGGGGACCGCGGCTCTGGGGTCATCTGCCTCAACGGTGCTGCTGCCCGGAAAGTGCTGGTCAAGGACTTGATCATCATCTGCACGTACGTGGGGCTCGACGATACGGAATGCAAGACACATCAGGCGATCAATGTGTTTGTAGACGGTGCGAACCGCATCATGAGGGTTGCCTGACAACCTGTGTGTCAATAGCGGACGGGATAAAGGGGCAGCCGGGGTCCGTCTCCTGGGCCCGCAATTCTGAGATCTTTACCTTTTCTTATCCAGATCCGACCTACGCTCCGGCCGGCAACAATGACATCCAGCGGGACCTTCTCGCTTGCCGCGAGCTTGGAAGCGTCGATACCCGCCGATCCTGACTGCTGCCATCTCACGGTAGTGCCCGACATGGTGAGGCAGAGCGTTTCAGCTTCGGGCACGGTTGTTCTTACATCCATTATCTTGAACATTGCATCCCCAGGAATCTGAAGCTCCTCCCCCGCGTACACGACAAATGTCCCCCCGCGAGGCTCCCGAAGGACCAAGTATTCGAGCTTCGGTTCGACCACAGCGAGAAAGCACTCAGCGAAGACCTTGTTTCTGAACTTTGCCTGCAGTGCATAGAGAACGGAATTCCCCGAGCGCTTGCCATATTTTTCCTGAAGCTCCGCTGTGTTGATGTGGTGTCCACGGTCTTCCAATGGATAGGGAGAAGCTGAAGCCTGAAAGCCGCGCAGGTCTATCCGAACTGCTCGAACGTCCTCCTCCGAAGGCAGATTGGCAATAGGATCGAGAATGACCACCGTGTCTCCCCGGGTGACTTTGAGGGCTTCCCCCGGTTGCACGAGAAACGTCTTGTTGTTTACCCGAACGCAGAAATGGCGCACGTTCGGTTCGAAGCGGAGCCCTGCAGCTCTTGGCGAGCCCTCGGTGACTATCTCCACCGGAATCTCCGCTATGAGGAAACGGTCCTTTCTAACCTGGATCAAAGAATTCTGCGTCACTTGAACTTCCTTGTCCAAGTCGTTGAAAGGGCCCCCCAAGCCGTTGATGCGTGCGGTCAATCCGCGGGAATAATTCGCCTCGATGTGGACTATGCGAACCGTATCCCCTTTCTGAACCTTGAGCACGTCGGGGGAGCTTAGCACGATGGGAGTCTGGCCGTTGATGGAGACGATGAGATACTTTAGCTGCGGGTTATCGAGGTACATGCGGGGAGTGTGAGGAACAATTCCGAACTCCTCGAGAAACGCATTTATTACCATGGTTTGGTATCGCACCCGGAGCCGGTAGTCCTTGATATCCTTTGATGTCTCGATGCCGAACGCCGGTATCCCCACCCGCGTCACCGCATGGAATGTGGCAGACAGACGCTGTTCCTTGTGCTGCGTATCGGGCTTCAGGGTCCGGTGATTGTTCAAACGGAAGAGGTGCAGGGCGTCGGAAATCTGAGGATTCACTCTCGCAAGGACCCGCCGGACCATCTCACCCATCTGGATGACCGATCCTTTGGGGCTCTCGTGCGTCTCCGCATCAATGATGATCGACTGACCAAACCTCGACGGATTGCAGGTCGGCGATTCCCATTTGGGGGAATAAAATCCCGAGCCGTCGTGAAGATTAAGAAAGAAGTCGCTCTGGTTCATTAGGTCCTTAATAATCCCCACGATCGCAAGATCCCTGTCCGATCGCTTTTGGGGCTCCGCGAACTTCCGATTCATATCTCCCTCGACTCCCCTACTATTGTTGACAATGGAGAAGAAATTCGCCCGTGGCACCACAATGAGATTGCCCCGTTTCAGAGTCAGATCCGCATAGAGGTCAGCGGCGAGGTACCCTCCCGGCTCGTCTCCCTGTATGCCGCCCAACAGCAACAGGGTGGGGCCGGGAGCATCGCCCTTGATGAAATATACGGAAAGCTCCGAATCTGTGCCTCGAAAATAGACTTTGTGAGAGGTCTCGGCGAGTACAGACTCCCCAGGGGTACACAGGACCATAAGCACGAGGAGGATCGCCGTAAGCAAAAGACTTCGGCGTGCTCCATAAGCCGACGCGGGGCAGATGGGGGCAATATGGGAGAAGACAGATGAAAGCATTCGCGACCGCTCTGAGGCCGAATTTCCGGCCATTACGAGCCAAACCCGTATCCGTGATTCAAATGCAAAGAATAAAGGGACGTCTCGCCGGGAAATACCCGGTAATCAAAATACAGTCCTATCCGATTCTTGTTCCCCACCGGTAGGCATGGGAAGATGCCAGGCAAGACACCCTGGCAGCCGACAAGTCACCGTGCATCCTGCATCGTCAGAGAGCCCGCCTCCTCGTTGTGCTTCGAGTCGTGACTCCTTCCAACTTCTTCCCTCTGGCGTCCACGACTTTCAACTCGCGATGATGGAAGCCCCGCTGAAACACGATCTTTCCATTCTCGCCGTAGAGGAGGATAGACACACCCGCGAGCTTTGCGCTAGGCCGTACATCGCCGTACGGGAGCTCGACTTTGGAATTATACTTAAAGGCTATGCTCTCTCCTTCGCGATAGTCCTTGGGAAGATCACCCTCTCCGCGGCTCGCCTGCTGAGGATATACGTACAGCTTATTCTCCCCGCGTTCGTCCACCATTTCCACGTACACGAAGAGATAGCCGGCGAACCTGACCTCCGGACGGTCCTTCACAAGTCGAAATCTAAGCGTGCCAGTATTCTCGCCGTCAGAAACTGCGGTCACATCTTCCGCGTTGAAGTTCACGATCGGTGCACGCGCAGCTTTGTCCGTCTCCCCAGTGCGGGACGGTGTCGCTTCCTCCGTCGATCGGGATTTCTGGAGGTCGGAATCGAGAGGCGGCATCCCTGCCTGGGGCTTCATATCTTCCTCTTCCGTCAGCGATCTATCCGTGGACCGTTCAGCAGAGGATTGTTGCATTGCGGTCAGAGGCCCGGACTCATCTGAGCGGGATGTCTCCCGCAGCTCAGTGTCATCTGAGAGCTCCCCGGATTGTGGAAGCACGGAGCCAGAGACCGAGGACAATCCGCGCACTTGTTGGAGCTGCTTCTCCTGGACGGCGAGGGCGAGCTCTTTCTTGTGAAGCTCTTCCTCTAATATCTTCAGCTTGTCGCGAAGGGCAGTATCTTGCCCGTCCGAGGAGCTCTTGCCCGTAAGGAGCGCACTGACGCCCAGGGTAGCCACGACAATGAGGGCTACTGCCCCCACGAGTCCGGCCAATCCTGCGCGCAGTCTGAACGGCGTGAGCTCGATCTGCCGAGACCTGCCGGTATCATTGATGATAACAACTCGGTACGGCGATCTCTCACGTGTCTTGGGTTCGGGGATATCCGGAATTTGCCTAACGGGGGGACCATTCCTCTCTGACGATGCGGAACCCCTCAGCTTTGTCACCAGCCAGGACCATACGCTTCCAACCTTGGTCACGGTAATCATCTCCCTCGAAGGATTGGAGGAACCTGACGATTATCTTGTCCCCCAGCTTCATGATCTGTACCCGGTCCATCTTGACCCGGATGGTTCGATACTTGCGAAAGAACCTCTTTTTTGACTTGACAAAATTAGCGTAATCCAAGTTACCACCACTGAATTTTGGATGATACATTTTTTCGAACCTGTCAAGGTTCTTTTCTTCCCAGGCCTCTTTCCAGAGGTTCAAAAAACTTTGAACTTTGGCACGTTCTTTCGCACTGGTGATCGGCGGATTCTGCTCGGAGAGCGATAGGTCTTTGGATTGATTCAGGGTTTGTGGATCATCAGAGTCTGGAGCGGGCAGTCCCGCTTTTGGAGAAGGCTGCACCTCCTTTTTCTCCGCCAAAACGGGGAGCGTCTCGGATTTCCCTTCCTCGCGGGGGAGAACTTTGCCACGAAGGGCCCGCGTCGACAGAGCCTCTGGGACAGGAACACTACCTATCTCGGTCAGAGCCGGCAGGACTCTGGCCACCACGAGGCGGTCGAGCTGGGTAGCGGGGGTCCGTTCATTCCGCTCCAGCGGCGGCGCCGCTGCAGTGGGTTTCTCTGTCATCCTTTCCAATACCACTGCTCTCGAGGGGGGAGTATGTTGCGGTTCTTCGAGGTCATCACTTGTTCGTGCTTCCGGTTCGTCCGTGGACACCAGACGAATGCTAAACTCCCTGTTTTCGGACTGTCTGACACCGGGGTCCATGCCCAGGCTGGCGAGAAGCGGGGCCACCGGGAAAGGATCGTCCACAGGCTTGTGGTAGTCTTCGGCATAGATCTTGTACGAAGGATCACGAATCAGGTACAGGATCTTGATGCCCGAGCTTTTGTACTGATCGGAGGTGTACTCCTGAGTGAAGATCGCTGTGACCATGCCGTTCTGCTTGTAAAGATACGGTGGCCCCAGCTTGACGCGAATCCTCTTGTACCGCTGGTAGAGCTGGCGCTTCTTTTCTTTCCACGAATCGTAATCAAGCCAGGCGCTCTGAAAATTCCGTGAATATCGCCCCATGTACGCATCAAGATCCCCCGCCTCCCAGGATTGACGCCATCCCTCGATGAAGTCCCGAACCTGTCTCTCCTCCTCCAGGATTTCGGATCTCGGGGCCATCCTCATCTTATCCAGCACGATCAGGGGAGTTCCCTGCAGACGAATG
Organism: Thermodesulfobacteriota bacterium; assembly: GCA_040753915.1. Lineage (GTDB taxonomy): Bacteria > Desulfobacterota > Desulfomonilia > Desulfomonilales > Desulfomonilaceae > JBFMDN01. The sequence goes on from JBFMDN010000019.1 coordinate 9,983, forward strand.
TATTTGGAAACCCTGGCCAAATCCTGATTCTCCAATGCGACGCAGCCGTTGGAATCGGGCTTTGAACCGAGGGGCTTGTCGCGACCATGCAGCCAAATGCCGTCTCCACTCTTGCCCCGCCGCCTGTCCACGAAATTGGGATAGTCGGTAGTGAACGCCCACAGGCCATACTTGGGGGGAAGAGTCTTCCCATCGATAACGGAACAGAAGAAATACACTCCTTCAGGAGTCTTCATGTCCCCCCTGATCCACTTGTCACCATCCCGCTCGCCGGTAGAGCAAGGGAACGTCTCCACAAGTGAAGGGACCCCATCCCGTATCGTCCACACCGTAAGCTGTTGCTCCGATTTGTTCACTATGAGCGCGTGGAAAGTCCCCTCTACCATCCAGTTCATCAGACAGGCTGGATATTGGGGTTCTGACGCGACGCCGCTTTCCGGAAAGACCAAGAGGGCGAGAAGCGCGAACAGACTCACGGAGATAACCGAACGGGGAGCGCAGGGGAGTTGGTTTCGAATCAGCGACACAGACATGGCGTTTCTTTACAAGGACCCTGAGAAAAAGTCAAGAAGTTTCACATGAGATTTTCTTCACAACCAATTGAAACAAATCAGAAAAAGACCCGCTCAAAGATGGCGTCGACCCATCGAACCGAGTAGCCCACGTCAAACGCGCTCTCTACCTCCTCGCGCGTCAGACAGGCGAGCACATCCGGATCAGCGAGCAGGAAGGGCATAAACTCAGCCCCTTGGTCCCATGCCTTCATGGCGTTCCTCTGGACGATAGCGTATGCTTCTTCCCGAGTCAGCCCCTTGTCTACCAACCGCAGGAGGACAGCTTCCGAGAAAATCAATCCCTTGCTCCTCATGAGGTTCTCGAGCATCTTTTCGGGATAGACAACCAGATTGCGGACTACCGACGTCAATCGGTCCAGCATGAAGTCGACGAGAATGGTGGAATCCGGTGCTATGATTCGTTCGACTGACGAATGGGAAATGTCCCGTTCGTGCCAGAGAGGCACGTTCTCCATTGCCGCCAGAGCATGGCCGCGCACTACCCTGGCCAGTCCGGAGAGGTTCTCTGTCAGGACCGGATTCCGCTTATGGGGCATAGCAGAGGATCCTTTCTGGCCTTTGTGGAAGAATTCCTCTGCCTCTCCAACCTCGGTTCTCTGCAGGTGCCGGATTTCCACTGCGATCTTCTCGATGCTCGACGCTATGAGCGCGAGAGCAGTGAAGTAGGCTGCGTGCCGGTCTCGCTGCAAGACCTGGTTCGACACAGGAGCCGGACGCAGACCGAGCCTGGCGAGGATCGCTGTCTCCATTTCCGGGCTCAGATGAGCGTACGTGCCGACAGCCCCCGAGATCTTCCCCACGGAAATGTTTTCCAACTCGGCGCACCATCGTTTGAGGTGCCTGGTAAACTCGCTGTAGAAGATAGCCAGCTTGAGCCCAAAGGTTATGGGCTCAGCGTGAATGCCGTGTGACCGTCCCACCATGACGGTGTGCTTGTGCTCCATGGCGCGCTCTTTGAGCGCCTCCAGGAGCGCCTCCAGGTCTGTACGAATGATTTCTCCAGCTTCCTTGAGGAGTAGCGACAGTGCGGTGTCCACAACATCATACGATGTCAGGCCTCTGTGGATAAACCGGGCGTCTTCACCGACAAATTCAGCGACTGACGTGGTAAATGCAATCACGTCATGTCGGGTAATCTTTTCGATTTCGTCAATGCGCGAAACATCGAAATTGGCCCGGCTCCTGATTCTTGCCATGCAATCCGGCGCAATGACGCCCCTCTCAGTCCAGGCCTCACACACGGCCAGCTCGATGTCCAACCACTTCCGGTACCGATTTGCCGGTTCCCAGATCTTGCCCATTTCGTTACGGGTGTAGCGCTCAATCACTCTGAGGTCCCCTCTTGCTACTTGATGCGAGTGTCAGAGCGGCGGGCTGCGAAACGAGCATTCGTGACCAGCCGACAGAGACTTCCCATGCCCCCATACCCGCCCAAGACAAAAGGCGGAATAGGAAAACGTGGTCTTGATTCTTGCTGTGCCGGCCATCCCTGTGAGAATAAGGACGTAATATTAGACCACAGGCCCATTTTGCATCGCATTGCGACGCTGTGCCCGGCGACCGCGCGCCCCCTTCGTTTCCGCGCCCCCGAAGTCCCCTCCGTAGCTCTTTCTATCGATTCCACTGCCAGGCCCAACCTCCCACGGCCTGGAAGTGATTGACAACGTATCACATGAATTCAAGACACTCTTTTGCACCAACGATATCACGGGAAGGCCCCGGTTGAAAAGATCAAAATTCCTTCTCTCCTTCTTCTTCCAAACCCTTAGCAACCGATAAAGGGGGGAAATCATTTTTTTGCGAACTCTCGCGGTGACATAGGCATCTAAATGAATAGGCGGAAGCAAAGTCATCGAAACTTCACCGTGACTGTGGTCCAAGAGGAGAACCAGCATGAAATCTGCGGAGCGAGCGGAGAGGATTGTGCGCGATCTGGAGAGGGTTACTCCGTACTTCTACGAAGGTCTGTACAACAATTTCTTGAAGCATTACATGGATTCAGACAAATCCAAGTGGTCGCAGGACCTCGCCAAGTATTTGATTACCGAGGATGGAGATGGTGAGGTGGGCGAGGAAATCGCGTCGGTATTGTGGGATCGTTTCGAGCAACGGATCTCGTGCTAACTCTCCGCGGGACAAGGGGTCAGGTCTTGTTTCTTGATCTTCCTGTCACCTCTTAAACTCGCCTGCTCGGTCTAAAAAAGCTAGTGGCCTTTAGACAGACCTTTGTCATCAATAGATGAGTCAAGAAACAAGACCTGACCCCAGGTCGGAAGATAAGCAAATCCCCTTCCCGCCTTTGCTGCAAAGGTGAGAGGGGGATTTGCTTCGTGCACTCTCTCTGTCTCTCATCCCGTCTTCCGAAATGAGAAGGTAACAACTCTATTCAGCGGACTTCGCCGGGGGAGTGTAGTTGGGCTTCACTCCCAAATCGATCTTTCTTCCTGCTGCCTTGGACCACGCGATGGCTATCGTCCTGTAGCCCAGATGAGCAAATTTCGAGAAAGGCAGGTAGAGCAGTAGAGCCAGCACAAACATGAGATGAATGGTGTACAGCACGTACGCTGACCCCACGCCTCCAGCCCAGCGAATGAGCTCAGTGAGCAACCCCGTAGCACCGGTCCCGAAGATAAAGAAGATGAACAGCCAGTCAAAATACGAGCTGCCTCCCGCCTGGTCGGGTACCGTGAGGCGCCGTACCAGCATGATCCCGAGACCCACCACAAACGCAATAGCACTCACATTGCCCAGGACTTTGATGGGGACTGTTCCCGGGCCGTTGAGCGAAGGCGGTTTGAGTCCGAGTATATCGAAGTTGAACGCGACAATAGCCGTGGTCACGGCCAGGCCGATCATGCCGTAGAAGACCAGCAAGTGTGCCGAGTACCGGATGTTGTTCGCCTCACAGTCCTTGAACGTAACGTGAGTGAACACCTCTTTGAGAGCCTCGACAAGGCTAGTCCAGAAATCTCGGCGAGGGCCTCCCTCCACGACAGGGTTGTACGTCTCGAGGCTGTTCCAGTACCGTTTCAAGCTGATGACCAGAGACGCTATCCCGAAGAGGAGGGCAAGGGTGAACACAACCTGGATAAAACGGACCCAGATGAAGCCGTCTCGTTCCGGAGGCAGATGATGGGCTGTGTACTTTACTACGGGGCCCTCGGGGAAGCTCCAGCCACTGGCATAGACGATCAAGAGCACAATGATCACGGGAATGCCTACGGCCAACACAAAAAGAGAGGATTCACCCACGAGCGATCCCATGAAGCTGGGCCACGAGTGGTTTTGGATATTCATCTTCCGTGCAGCCTTCAGCACGTCCGCGGGATTGGCTCCCCTCGGGCATTGGACTGAGCAGTCGTTGCACTGGTGGCAGAGCCACACGTCAGGATCGTTGAGCAGGCGTTCTTTGAGACCCCACTGGCCCCAGATCATCTCTTTGCGGGGGAACGGTCTGTTATCGGGGGATATGCGGCACGCCACCGAGCAGGTCGCACACTGATAGCACTTCTTGAGGTCCGTGGCACCGGCCGCTATAAGGTCCTTGGTGAACTGAAGATCGGGTTGGGCAACAAATTCCTTCGCCATGGGGATCCTCCTTAGAAGCCTTTATACGGATTGGGATCGAAACCGGACAGGGTCTCCATGAACGCGTCTACGATCTCGGGAATCCGGTGGTACTCGTCGATGGACAACTGATGGACCTCGATCCGCTCGGATTCCAGTACCAGTCGTTGGAGCGTTTCGGAGATCTTGCTCATCCGATACTGAGCGAGCTCGCTACCCTTGACGAAGTGACATTGATAATCATCGCCGTACTTGCAGCCGATCAGCATGATCCCGTCAATACCCTTGGATAGAGCGTCGGCTATCCAGACCATATTGATGTTGCCCAGGCATCGGAGCGGAATAAACCGCACGAAAGAGCTATACTGCAACCGGTTGATGCCAGCCATATCAACGGCCGGGTACGCATCGTTCTCGCACACAAACACGACCACTCTCGGTTTCTCTGAGTACTCGTCCGGAACGTGCATGCCCTTCACCATGGACCCAATCATGTCCACGGAATGGTCCCTGAACGATATGATCCGCTCGGGGCACGAGCCCATACAGATAGCGCACCTTCTACACCGGGTGGGGTTCGGCAAGGGAGTCCCGTCCGGCTTCTCGTCGTACATCCCGAAGGGACACTCTTCGGTGCATCGCTTGCACTGGGTGCACCGGGTAATCATGAGCTCGGGATACGACTGATCGCCTGCCCGCGGATGCACCGCCTTCCCCTGCGCGACGAGCTCGACGCACTGGATAGCCTTGAGCGCGGCGCCTGCCGCATCAAGCTCGCAGCTTTGGAAGTCCAAGGGCATTCGCACGCAGCCTGCCACATAAATGCCCGTGCGCTGCGTTTCGTACGGGAAGCAGATGAAGTGGGAGTCTGTGAACCCGTAGGGATTCTCGGGCAGAAACGGGCCCTGACGATACTTGAGATTCAGGATGGCCGAATCTTTCGTTGCAGGGACCATACCGGTGGATATCACCACCATGTCCACTCCGATCTTCATCTGCTCACCCAGCAGCGTATCCTTGAGCTCCACGGTCAAGCCCGCAGTTCCGTTGCCAACTGCTACAGGCACGCCCCTGGACATAAACACTCCCGGGTCGTCTTGCATTGTCTGATAGAACTTCTCGTACTGACCCGGCGTCCGCATATTCTCGTAGAATATGAAGGCCTTTCCCTCCGGGTTGGTTGACCGCAGGTAATGGGCCTGTTTCAAGGCCACCAAGGACCCGACGGACGAGGCATACTGGAGAGGGTGCTTGACCTCGTCATCAATGGCTTCGACAAATGCGATGGAGTTTACCGGCTTGCCGTCGGAGGGTCTCGATATCTTTCCTTTTGTGGCTATTTCTTCAAACTCTACGCTGGTTACCACATCAGGATACTGGCCATATCCGAGATTCTTTCGGTTCGAGACATCTTCCGGCCGCCAGCCCGCGGCCAGGATGATAGCGCCCACTCGTACGGTCTCGTGGGCGAAGTCGATTTCTTCCGGGGGTTCTTCTTCAGCCGCGGCAGCAGGCTCGGCCGTCTTGGGAGTCTCTGCTTCCTCTCCCCCAGCGGCCTCCTTTGCCTTTTTCGCTGCAAGCCACTCGTTCTGCTCCTTTACCAGCTTCTCGATCCATGGTCCATCGGGACGAATGATCACGTCGAACATTCCTGGAGCGCCTGAGATGCTGAAGACACGATTTCCCGTGAAAACCTTGATCTTGTCGTGGTCGTTGACAGCCTTAATTTTTTCTTGGATAGGTGAATCCTTGATCTCGTCATACGGGGGCTGCCCCGTAAACACCTTGTGGAACGAATTTGCCCATCCACCGAGTCGTGGCTCTTTTTCCACCAGGTAGACCTGGTATCCAGCCTTGGCCGCCTCCAAAGCAGCCGTCATGCCAGTGACACCCCCGCCGATCACGAGAATCGATTTGTCGGTTTCCTCCATGAACGGCTCCCTGTCGACGTACTTGGACGTCTTGATGATGCCCATTCGGAGGTAGTCTTCGGCCAGCATCTGGGTATCTTCGTCATTAGCTGGGTGCGACCAGACAACATGCTCCCGCAGGTTTACCCGCTCGGTAATCACCTCGCCGAAAGAGAATTCCTGCTGGAACACCCGGGGAGACGGGCCAGCAATAATCACCGCTGTGAGGCTCTCGTTCGCTATGTCGTTTCGGATGATGGCCAGCTTTTCAGGTTCGTTCCAATACGGCTCGGCCTTGCACACAGCAACCTTGAATTCACCCGTGGCTACGGCAGAAAGAGCCTCAATGTCCAGGGCTTCACCGATCCCATACCCAGTGTCGATGTATACTCCAATCTTGTGATCCATGGACTTCACCTCCCCACCGTATCCTGAAGGGCTTTAACGGCTGCCCCAGTCGCATCCTGCATGCACGTTCCCACGTCCATAGGTCTCTTGGTCACACCTGTGGCGTGGATCCCTTGATCCGAGATCACAAATCCGAATTCGTCATAGCTGACTCCCGCTGCAGGAATCTTCTCTATGCTCGTATTCGGCTGCATCCCAGTTGCCAGCACAGCCATGTCGAACGTGCGCCGAATCTTCTCACCGGACAGAATGTCTTCCCCTTCCAGAATTACGTCTTTGGTCTTGGGGTCTTCGGTAATGTTGACAATCTTGCCCTTGGTGAAGAGGATATTCTCGTCTTCCCTGACCTTTTCGTAAAAGAATTCAAATCTCCCGTAAGCTCGCAGGTCAATGTAGAAGATGTGGGCACGCGCATCCGGATTGTACTCTCGGACGTACACAGCCTGCTTTAACGAGGCAAGGCAGCAGATAGATGAGCAGTACGGCAAATGATTCCGATCCCTCGAGCCGGCGCACTGGACAAACGCGACGTTGTTCACTTTCTTGCCATCCGATGGTCGCACGATCTCGCCTTTGGTTGGGCCATTGGCTGCTGCAAGCCGTTCCATCATTACATTGGTGATCACGTTGGCGCAGGTGCCGAAGCCCAACTTGTCAAGCTTTGTGGGATCGTAAGGACGCCAGCCGGTAGCCCAGACGACTGAGCTCGCCTTAACCTCTATGGTTTCCGGCTGCGCATCCAGATCGAGCTCGATCCCTTTAGCCTTGCACGATTCGACGAAGGCCTTGTACTCCGCGGTTCCTTCCACTTTCTTCAGAGCCTGGGCATCAGCTACGAGGCTCATGGGATAGGCCATTTCATAAGGAAGCCGTACGGCATGCACCTTGTCCATGCCGTAATTAAAATCATTGGGTATTTCAGCGGGACAATCTTCCACACACTTGCTCGTGGCAGTGTGGTCCCGGACATAGCGGGGGGAGATCTTAATGGTAGCGGTATACGCCCCGGGGGCTCCAGTGATGGATTCTACGGTCGCAAGGGTGTACACGGTAACATCGGGATTCTTTCTTAATCTTCTGAAATTGATCTCGAGGCCGCAATTGGGAGGACACAGCTTCGGAAAGTACTTATTCATCCGGGCTACTCGGCCCCCCAGATACGGCTCCTTCTCAACCAAGATGGCCTTGCACCCGGCTTCTGCAGCTTCCAACGCGGCGGTGATCCCGCTAATTCCGCCCCCGACGACCAAAACAGTCTTATCTCCAGCCATGCTTCCTCCCTAAAAAGGGCTGTGAGGGGGCATCTCTGCCCCCTCACGCCACCTCCTCATTCTCGAACAAAACTCCGGGCCCCTACACTGGGCACCCGGAGCTTAGTATGTCGGACGAAAGGTTAGTCAACGATGGAGATGACGGGCACCTTCTTCATTTCCCAATTCCCGTCCTTGTAGGTCAGGTTCACGAAGCACTTCCAGTTTTCTTCGTCGAGAGACGGGAAGTCAGACCGGAAATAGTAGCCGGGCCAGCGGGTCTCCTCGCGGAAGAGAATGGTCCGGACGTGGGCTTCCGCCTGCCACAGTCTCTGAACGTTCTCATGGCAACGCATCAGCTCGTGCAGGTTCTCGGCAGCCAGCTTCGCAGAGTCTTCCTTGAGCCAGGTGAGGAGCTCGAGTGCCCTGTCCAGCTTCGGCTTGTTGGTCTTGAAGCCCGCGGTCACGCCGCCCGCATATTCGTCCATGATCTTCTGCAAGCGGAACATGAACATCTTCGGCTTGATGAACTCGGGGTTGATGTCCGGATCGCTGCTCTTGGGTCCGAATTCTGCGAAGATGTCGAGAGGCTTCAGGATTTCCTTCTTCAGCTCCTCTACCTTCGCTGCATCCACGTTGGGCTGGGTGTTGTTGTCCAGCACGAAGCGGACCATGGACTTGCCGGCCGCACGACCCTCGGCATGGGAGCCCGAGGAGAACTTGTGGCTGGAAGCACCGGAAGCGTCGCCTGCACAGAACAGGCCCTTCACCGTGGACATGTACTCGTAGCCCCAGAAATACTCAGGCGGAGCAAGGTCCTTCGGACCGCTGACCCACGCGCCGGATGCGCCGGAGTGAGAACCGATGAAGTACGGCTCAGCAGCCGCGATCTCGGACGGCTTCACTTCGGGCTCGACGTTGGTGCCAGCCCACAGAATGGCCTGGGAGATCGTCATGTCGAGGAAGTCTTCCCATGCCTCAGCCTCGAGCTCCTTCATCTTCTTCTTGTAGGCCTTGGGATCATCTTTGTACTGATCCGCGATCTTCTGAATGGCCTCTTCAGTTCTCATGAAGATCGGGCCCTTGCCTTCGAATTCGTCCAGCATGCCGAGCCAGTTACGAAGGTTGGCGGGGATCGGTTTTACGGATCCGTAAGAGCCCCACTTCTTCAGCTCGTCGGTGCGCTCCACCATGTACTCGCCACCGAACGCGTTGGTCGCACGAGACTTGAAAAGGAGGAACCATGCGCCGACCGGTCCGTAGGCGTCCTTGAAGCGCACGGGGATGAAGCGTACTTCCTGGCACGTCTGCTCTGCGCCGGCCAACAGAGTGAAGGCCAAGCTGGAGCCGGAGTTCCAGGGCGGATACCACGCACGGCCGAGACCTTCGCCCGCGCTTCTGGGCTTGAAGACGTGAACCGCGCCGCCCATGGCCGCCAGGACTGCCTTGGCTTTGAACACGTAGAACTTCTCTTCTCTGGTGCTGAATCCCACCGCTCCGGCGATCCGATCCCCATCCATGAGCGGATTAGTGATGAAAACACGCTCGAAGTACTCGCCGCCCCTCTGGGTGAGAGCGTTCTTTGCTGCTTCGGCCACGATCACTTTGTAGGACTCGCCGTTGATCATGAGCTGCCAGCGGCCTTCATGGACGTACTTGCCTTCTTCGTCCAGCCAGATGGGAAGGCCCCATTTTTCGAACAGGTGAACAGTAGAATCCACGTGGCGGGCTATATCGTAGACGAGGTCTTCACGGGTAATGCCCATAAGGTCATTCCGGACGTACCGAACGTAATCCTCGCAAGTGTTGTTGCCGCTGTTGATGTCAACGTACTGGTTAATTGCGGAGAGTCCCATGGCTACGGCGCCGGAACGGTCCATGGCAGCCTTGTCGACCAAGGTCACCTTCAGGCCGTTCTTGTTGGCCCAATATGAGGCTTCCACTGCGGCTCCGCATGCAGCCATGCCGCCACCGCAGATAAGAATATCAGTGGTTACTTCGACAGTCTCGAAATTCGCCATATCGTCCTACCTCCTAAAAGGATTACTTCTTGACCGTGGGCAGTGCATCAAGCTTCAGGGCCGCGGGCTCGTTGTACAGACACTGGCTTGCCAGGTCCGTGGTCACTTCGCCGTACCCACCGTCAGGCACTGCAGAACCTTCAGCAGTTGTCCGGATGGGGAACTTGAACCGTTTCACCTGACCGCTCCGGAACTTGACGGTCCACATGATATCCTCGGAACCTCTCAACGGAACGACGGAAGCGCCCATGGGAACGAAATCCGCATAGCCTCTCACGTCAATGGCCTGCTGCGGACAGATCTTTACGCAGTTGTAGCACTCCCAGCACATCTCGGGAGCCCTGTTCCAGGCTTTCATCTTCTCCTTATCGAGAACCATCAGATCGTTGGGGCAGATGTACATGCAGGCGGTCTTGTCCTGACCCTTGCAGCCATCACACTTTTCCAAGATAACATAACTTGGCATGAAGCGACCTCCTAAGATACTTTGCGCTTTGATAGAGTTATCGAACTCGTCGATTGCTGTGCGTCGCGCGGACGCGAGGTGTTTGACGCCTCCTCCTTTCTCTATGTGTTCGTCACGGCCTCCTTGAGCGGATCGTCTTCAAGCTCGCCGGAAAACGACTACTGGCTGCCCCCAACAAGGGCTTGCGATCCGCGCCCCTGCCATGGAAACACTGCCTCCCGTAGAAGTTGGGGGGCTCGTCCTCAAGGGCTGCAATCCTGAACACGCGTGAGAATCCTAAATCCATCCCAACCCAAATTCGGACAGTTGTGGTCCTTGTATTTCATTCTCGCGGAACCCCGCCCCGGCCCATTCCGGAACCAGAACAGGTACAAAGGAATGTCGAATTGAATCAAATCCTTCCCGGGTTGTCAAGAAGTTTTTCTCGTGAAATTCCCAAAATTTCCGCCCGAAAATTGTTCCAGAGTACCTTGAGAATCGGCATACCCCATGCTAGAATCACGCGTTTGAATTTCTCCGATTCTACGGAGCTCCCCACATGATACAACCGAAAAGAAACGACCCGTGCCCCTGCGGCAGCGGCATCAAGTACAAGAAATGCTGTCTGAATTCCGTGCGTCCTCCCCAAGAGACAGATCCACACGCCCAGCTCCGGGCTAACGCTTACAAGCAGATGGCCGACCAGAATTGGACCGAAGCGATATCCCTTTTCAAAACTCTGCTCGAGGCCCGACCCGCAGATCACACGCTGCTCGCAGCAGTGGCCTCCTGCTACGAGGGACGCAACGAATACCTTTCCGCTGCCGAATACTACGAAAAGGCACTCAAAGTCTGTCCCCAGTCCAAGAAGGCCGATCTCTGGTACCATCTTGGCATAGCACGAGCCTGCGCAATGCGCATGGAAAAGGCTGCCGAAGCATTCCGCTCTTGCATCCAGATACTGGGCCACAACGAGAGCGAAAAGATCCGAGACTTGCTCCGCACTGTGGAGGATGTCTTGGCAGGCACGGCCGACCCACGCTTGTTCCAAGTCCAGGTCTTGTTCCAGAGAGCCTTTACGGATATGGAGGACGAGCGATTCGAGTCGGCAGCGGCGAAACTGGAAACCATAGCCTCCATCGAGCCGGACAATCCCGCGATCTTTTACAACCTCGGGGTTGTCTATACATTTTTAAAGAGAGAGGACGATGCGCTCGACCAGTTCGGCCGGGCCGTAGACTTGCGTCCCGAGTACGCCGAAGCATGGTATAACATGGGTCAGATTTTTCTGATCAGGCAGCGAGATTTCTCCCGGGCTCTCAATTGCTTTGAGAGAGCTTCAGCCATACGACCTGACTATATAGGAGCCCATCACCAGAAGGGCGTTGCATACGAGCTCATCGGGGACCGAGAAAATGCTCTCAAGTGTTGGGAGAGAACCCTCGAGCTCGATCCGGACAACAAACAGGCCCGCGAGAACAGGGCGCGGGTGCAGGCGATCGTTCAGGGGCGCTCTGCTGTTCGAGAAATGAGAAAGGACCTTCCATGAAGCTGAAGAAACAAGCCGAGGGCGCCGAGCGCCTTATGACGTGGGACGACACGTTCCACTTCCGGTGCCATCCTGGCGTTGAATGCTATAATTCCTGCTGTAGAGACGTCACTATCTTCCTCAATCCTCTGGACGTCGCGCGAATGAGGCGGTTCCTTGGGATTTCGTCCACGGAATTCCTCGCCCGCTATACGGATATCGTCGTTTCTCCCTTGTCCGGGGTCCCGGCTGTAGTGTTGAGAATGACCTCGGATGAGGACAAGAAGTGCCCGTTCGTCAGGTCCGAGGGATGCAGCGTGTACGAGTGTCGTCCGTACTCCTGTCGTTTGTACCCCCTAGATACGGAAGAAGGTGTCGAGTTCAAATTTCTTGTTGACAGCTCACGCTGCAAAGGACTACTCGAAGGGGCCGAATGGACGGTGGAGCAGTGGAGACGGGAACAAGGGCTTCACGACTACGATGACTTGGATCATAATCTGAAAGACGTGATGAATCCCGACCAGCTTTGGGAGGACAAGATTCAGGACCCGCGGATGCAGGACATGATCCTCATGACGCTCTACGATCCCGATCGCTTTCGAGAGTTTGTATTCAAGAGCAGTTTTCTGACAAAATTTCACGTTGATGAAGATATTATCGACCAAATTCGCGAGGATGACGTGGCCTTGCTCTATTTCGGGAGCCAGTGGCTTCGTTTCACCATGTTCGGCGACAAGGGCTTTCTCAAGATCGATCGAGAGTATCTTCTAAAGAAAGCACGTGAGATTCGCGAATGCAAGGTGCAGTTATGAGAACGAGATCCTTTGCGATTCTGGCTGCAGCGGTGTTCGTGGCATTATCGGCCGGGGTCCTCTGGGCCGGAGGAAGCGTAGACAAACATATTCAGGACCTGAAGAGCAGCGACCCGGACGTCCGGGCAAAAGCCGCGTACGAGCTGGGATGCGGGTGAAACAAGCCTGCGGGGGCAGTTCCGCCTCTCATAGAAGCGCTGAAAGATCCTGAATGGAAGGTTCGTAGGAACGCTGCAGAGTCTTTGGGATTTTTCTCGTCAGCCCGTAAGGACGCTGTTCCCAGGTTGCTTGAGGTCCTGAAGGACGACCATGTGGAGGTGCGTCGAGCGGCAATCCTATCGCTCGGACGAATCGGCGAAGCTTCCCCGAAAGTGGAGACCGATCTCAGAGCGCTCACCAAGGATCCTGACGAGCTGACGCGGGTCAATGCGGTCATAGCCCTGGCCTCCATCGGCAAAGCCGACGATACGGTGGCCCCCCTTCTCGTGGAGGCCTTGGGTAGCAAGGAGAAGGCCACAGCAAAAGCTGCCGTTGGGGCTCTGGGGACATTGGGGAAAAAGAGTCCGGATCGAGTTCTTCCCAGCATGATTGAGTATCTTAAGAAGAAGGAAGGACCGGGGCCGGAGCATGCTCTGCGGGTCCTGCGGACAATGCGCGAAGCGGCGAAGGATGCGCTCCCCGCCATTACGTCTCTGTACGACGGGGCCGATGCGGCGACTCGGCTCGACATCATGGACGCAGTAGTGGCGATTGACAGGACCGGTGATCACGCGATTCCCGTGCTGATCAAGCTGCTCAAGGCACCCGATCCCATGGACAGAAAAGAAGCGCTTCTTGGGTTGATGAAATATCGCAACAAGGCTGATGAGTTCATGGATCCGGTTGCAGACCTTCTCAAAGATGGGGATGTCGAGGTCAAGCTTCTGGCGATAGGGATCGTGAGAGGCTCCGGACATCAGACTCCTAAGGCTGTGGGCAGGCTCGTTGAGTTGGTGCAGGATCCCGATTTTCGAGTCCGAAAGGCCGCCATCGGGGCCGTTGGGGCTTTGAAGCCGTTGCCAGCCGAGGCACTGGCAGCATTCGAACGGTGCCTTAAGGATCAAAATGCATCCGTTCGCACGATAACTGCCGTACAGCTTGGATACGTCGGCCGTGACCACCCTGAAGAAGTGACCAAGCTCCTTGAGGCCGCGCTGGCTGCCGAACAGGATGAACGAGCCAGGGCAGCGATCACCTCAGCCCTCAACCGAGTGCCGAAGACGGGCGCCCCGCGTGCAGATGGGCAGCAGTCGGCCGCAGGAGCACACGGCTCGAGCCCTGTTCGATAAAGGATGGCTCAACTCGGAAAGACAAACAGTGGAGGGGAAAAAGCTACTTTCCTTCTGGTACCGGGCGACCAGAATCCACGCTAGTGGTCGCCCCGTTCATGAATTTCGCGGAGCTTCTTCAGCTCCCGGTTACAGATGACCAACTCTTTGTACCGGTCGTCGATTTTCTTTAGATCCGATTCAGAGATGTTGCCTCCTTTGTCCAGGCCTACCAGCTCGGTAATAATCTTTGCGCATTCGACTTCCTTGATGACGTCCGGCCTGCATGCTTTCTTGCACTCGGACTCTTTTCCCTTAAGCGTGAGATGCTTCCGCCTCAACTCATTTATCTCGGTGCGAAGATCCGCAACTGAACGGAATTCTTTTCTTTTGAAGGCTCGCTCCATCTCGCGCTCCTTCTTCGCTATCTCGATGTGAATCTGAGCCCTCTCTCTGTCGAACTCTCTGCATTCGTCGCACGAGAGACTTTTTCCGTATGCCTGCCCCCCTGCAGCGATCACCAGAAAACCGAGCAACATCCCAATGTATTTGAACAGCATCACGACCGTTCTCCTCCGCTTTGCCCCGGCTAGATCCTCAGGTGCCCGGAGCCGGGATATTCGGTCCCAAGCCGTAGCGATGGCTAACGTCGGTCCCGTCGGCTCGATATCCTACCGTGGATATCATCGCTTTTTCAAGGGTTTTCCCGCGGCGGCGAGGGGGTACGCCCAAAACACGGCTCTAAAAGCGCTGCACAAACGTGGCAATGCCCTGGATCATGTCCGTGCCTGAATTGGAATTGTGCAGCTCGTCTCCTTTGCCCCACATGTTGCCATTCGACAGGTGCCTCCACTGGAATCCGAGGGAGACCACCCCGTGGGAAAGGCTCTTCTCGAACCCCATGGCTCCTAGAAGGGACCAGTTCCAGCGGGAGCCGGAATTGCGGTATGTCTCGGAGACATAACTCATACCCGCGCCCCCTTCCATGTAAGGAATGACGTTGAGGAGGCTGACTGGGAGGGAGATCTTGGTCTTCGGTAGCCATGCGAGCTCGTAACCATCCTGAAAATTGAGCCTCTTCACGCGCTCGATGACCCCCTCGTAATAGACCACGTAGGAGGCCAAGAGAGCCAGTTGGAGCTCAGTCGTGGCAACCGCTCCCAGGGGGAAGCCGGAAAGGCTTCTCACCAGTGATCTGTTGACTTCCAGGGTGGCATAGTCTAGCTCTGTGGAGGTTCCGAACGTTCGGCCGTACGCCAGCTTAATCTGGTACTCGTTCTGACGCTTGAAAATAGCGGCAAGGGGAAGAACGGGAGAAAGCTTTTCATCTACGCCGGGGGAGGGGATTCCTACCATTCCCCTGTACAATGTGCGTGAAACCGAAGAGGAAGCACCATCTCCTGCCAAGACGGTGAGCGGTGTGACAAGACTGAAGATTGAGACTGAGAGGGCAAGCACCCAGCCACGACGACACCCTTTCACCTGATCCTCCTTTTATAGCAGCATCATACACAGATAACCAAATAAAACGCGTCAGGGTCGGTACTACGCCACGCCGTGTGTGTCAAGCAAAAAACGAACATTTCCCGGTTATCTGTTGCTTTTCTTCGCGACAAGGATCAGGTGATTTCGCGATTTCTATGTATTTGGTGAAGGATACATGAATGTAAGTCATCCAGCAACAATCTCAATCCGTTGGGATCCAAATCGGATGACTTGCTGAAATCTGTACCTCGCACCCAGGGCCCTGACTGGGTCACCATCGGCCGAACGCGCGATGGAACACCCGGATCTTCAGGGAAGAAGGTCCGGAACAACGAACCAGCGAATCCGCCACACTCCCTCGGCATCGCGCTCCAGGCATACGATTCCTCCCTGCTGGAATGCTACAACCTCAGAGGTCTCCGAACCAGCAACCAGCCGAGAAAGCAGCTTACTCAGGAAAGGCAGATGTCCCACGATCATGAGATCGTCCGACCGCGATCCTATGGCATCGAACACCGGCTCGATGGGATCCAAGGGGCTCAATCCCTCGCGGCTCACAACTCCCTCGCGAGACGTAATCGACCGTGCGAGGATTTCCGCGGATTGGGCGGCCCTCCTCTTGCCGCTATGCCAGAGAGCCGACACATGAATGCCGTGGGGACTGAGGAATTCGGCGACCCGTTGCACGTCTGAGATGCCCTTTTCAGACAAGCCCTGTTCCGGGTCCTTTTCTTTGGGGTTCTGCTTTCCATGCTGGACGAGGAACAGTTTCATGACCACCTCCCCGAACGTCGTATAGGAATCCGGCACTGAGTGACGCGCGCCGTTGATGCGTGTCTTGACCTTTCGCATGACCACGGGTGGATCGAAGGCTCATTGGCTTTCACTTGCGATGACTGCCGCGCATATTCAGTGCGTGGCAGTACAGTCTCAAGTAAGCGTCGTACGCGTCCGTTTTTTTAACCCCGAACCGACGTCGCGCTTCGTCGGCTAATTTCTTGCCGGAAAGGCCTTCGGCCACGAGCATGCGGACTATGTCTTCCATGTTGGGCGCGTAGTGGGTCAGGCGCGGAGGCTCCAGCACGACCGCTATTTCGCCCTTAATGGGACCTCGTGATTCAAGGGCAGCCAGAATCGTGTCGGCGGACCCCTCGAGAATTTCTTCGTGGATCTTTGTAAGCTCGCGCAAGACCACGATGCGCGCGTTGGTTAGATCCTTCGCTGCAACGGCCAGCGTGTCCCGAAGTCTTTGGGGAGAATCCAGAAACACGGCAGTGTGTCCCTCTTCCAGAATCCGTTGAAACAGAGCGCTCCTCTCGTGGTCCTTTCGGGGTGCGAAGCCATGGTAAGAAAAGGACGAGGCTTCCACTCCCGCAACGGAAAGAGCTGCCGCGATCACGGACGGTCCGGGAACGGGTGAGACTCGGAATCCAGCCTCCAGGGCTGCCCTGACTATCCGGGCTCCCGGATCGGATATGGCAGGGGTACCAGCGTCCGTGATCAGCGCCACCTGTTCCCCTTGCTTTAGTCGTTCCAGTATCGCGTGCGTTTTTCTGGCTTCGGAAAACTTGTGAAGACTTATGAGCTCTGTGGAAATATCAAGCTTCTTCAGGAGGACTCGGCTCGTTCGCGTGTCTTCACATGCGATTGCGTCCACCTCCCTCAGGGTCCGCACTGCGCGAAAGGTTATGTCCTCGAGATTCCCTATCGGTGTTGCGACCACGTAGAGAATTCCTTCTGACGTTTGCCTCTCGCGGCTGGATTCCTTCATTGCCCTCTCCACCATGTATCACTCGGGCTGCTTCAGGTGCTCGACACGTATGCCCGGTCCCGGAGGATGTCAGGGTTGGGGCTCTTGACCCGGCGAATCCGAATAGAGGTACGAGTTGCGGTACGCCTCAATTGCGCTCATCAGGAGCACTTTGAGGATGGCAGTCACGGGGATGGCCAGCAGCATTCCCACGAATCCAAACAGATTGGCGCCCATGATCAGCGCTACAATGTATACAACAGGATGCAGGCCTACCGCGTGTCCCACCAATCGAGGCGTGAGGACATAGCCTTCCACTATTTGAACTGCGGCAAGCCAGCCCCACACGTACGCAACGTGGACAAAATCCCCATATTGGGCCAAAGCCATGATCGTGCCTGCCACCACTGCTATCAGGGTCCCGAGATATGGGATGATCCAGAGTAATCCGGAAACAATCCCGAGCACGACGGCCAGATCGAGGCCTATCAAGAGAAACCCCAGAGCGTACAGTCCCGCGAGAATGCTCGCTACCATGAGCTGGCCTCGGACGAATTTTGCCAGGATCGTATCGATTTGGCGCAATTTCGTGAGCAGCGGCTCCCGGGTGTACGGCGGAATCAAGTCAACAGCGCCTTCTCTGATATGCTCGAAGGAAACCAGAAGGTAGTAGGCTATGATCGGAACGAGGAAAACATGGACTGCCACGGAGATGATGCCAAGAGTGGACTTGAAGATCGATGCGAAAATGGCCTTTCCGATCGAGGCTGCGGACTGGGCGATCTTTGGCCATGATTCCTTGATTTTTCCGGCCAGAAAATCTGTGACTTGCCCCCAGTCTGTTGGCAGAGCGACCTCCAGACGATCCGCTAGCCGGGTTATGAGACCAGAAAGGGACTCACCATAGCCAGGCGCTTCTTTGGCGAATTTGGCCAATTCACCCACCATGGCAGGGATCAGAATCACCAGGATCCCTCCGAGCACGCAGAAACAGGACAACACCATGACAAAAGCCGCGAGCGATCTGTTCAGCCCCTTTGATTCCAGGTACGTGGTCGCAGGGTTGAGAATGTAAGCCAGGATGAAAGACACCATAAGCACCGTGGCGATGGATTCCATCGTGCTGATAAACCACCACAGCACAACTGCAAAACCAACCCCCGCTGCTATGCGTATGAGGGTCCGTCTGCTCTTGGATTTCATGCCGTCTTCCTCCCTGTCCCCTTCCCCCGTTGTTGCATCTGAAGCCATCCGATAGACCCTGCATTGTAGTGCAGGCTTTCTAGCCTGCATTCTTGGAAGATGGCAGCCGAGAAAGGCTACCCTACATCTGCGGAAGATGGCAGCCGAGAAAGGCTACCCTACATCTGCGGAAGATGGCAGCCGAGAAAGGCTACCCCACAGGGCGTGGATTCATGCGATCCCAATTGTACCTCAGGCCTCCCGCCTGTTTTCCTCCGCGCCTGACTACCCTCTGTGATCCGATACATCCGACCGTTGCCTCTGAGCCGTCTTTGCCTCGTCCCAGAGTGCGTCCATCTCTTCCAGGCTCGCCTCTTCCAGGGATCTCCCCCGGGCACGCAACTGATTCTCGATATAGCGGAACCGGGCCTCAAATTTGTCGGATGTTTCGTTCAACGCGGCCTCGCTGTTTACATTCAGGTGCCTGGCCGCGTTCACAATCACGAAAAGGAGGTCGCCCACCTCTTCGCGGGTATTCTCGAGCGACCCCGAAGAGACAGCGTCCTTGAGCTCTCCAAGCTCCTCATCGATTTTTCTGAAGACCTCCTCAGGCTTGGTCCAGTCGAACCCAACTCGTGCAGCCCTGCCCGCCAGTTTCTGTGCTCGGCTGAGTGCCGGCAATGAACGAGGAATCCCGTCGAGGAGGGATTCTCGATCGCGAATATTCTGCTCGGAAGCTTTGATAGCTCGCCAATTCCGGACAACATCCTCAGGGCTGTGGGCAGAGGCCTGGCCAAAAACGTGGGGATGCCTGCGCACCATTTTTTCTACCGCTCCATCAACAATGTCCGCGAGCGTGGCCAGCCCCTGTTGTTCAAGCATATATGCGACGAAGATGACAAGGAAAATGAGGTCACCCGCTTCGTCCACTATCCCCGCTTGATCGCCCTGGTTCAGAGCCTGTACCATTTCATGATATTCCTCGAGAATGTACGGATGAAACGTCGTCGGGGTCTGTTTCAGGTCCCACGGGCACCCGTTTTCCGATCGCAGGGTTCGGATGACGGTGAGGAGCCGTTCAAAGGCTATGCTTGTTTCTATCGGATCGTCGGATGATGCCATAGGTCTGCACTTTCTCCAGGACATTATATTCGGGTCGGACGATTCGATGAACGAGGAATGCCGATCCGTAAACCTAGAGAAGTCTATACCTATGCGTTCAGTCGTTCAAGGGGCGCCTTGATTCTTGCTCAGTAAGGGTGTTATGATCAGCCGCGGGCGAGGAGGAAAATGTGGTTGATTTCGGGAGGCATGCCCAGAGGTGTGGGCAAATCGAGCACGTACCTGTGCCGAGAATCCCTAGATAGCCGCATCCGTGTCGCGGAGCAGATGCTCGGACGGTTTCGGGCCCAGGGAGGATACGTGAAGATCAATCCTCTTGAACGTGGTGAAAGGTTGCCGCGGCGAGTGAGTTTTGATAATATCGGGGCGTTTCAGGCGCTCGTCGGAGAATTAAGTAAGAATATCAAACACATCGAGAGCACTCTGGGCGTAAATATCTCAGTCAAAGGCAACTCTGTAGCGATTTATGGTGAATCTCCGAACGACGAAATTGCGGAGAGACTGCTCAAACAACTGTATCCTTTGGCGCGAGACGGATATCCAATCCATCTTGTGGACATCGATCAAGGTGTCCGGCTCTTGACCGGAAGCCCGGATGCAAAAATCAAGGATGTTTTACGCGAGACGGTTTTCACTTCGCCCGGGAGAAAGCCGATCACGCCTAAGTCCTTGACCCAGAAACTTTACGTGCAAGCGATAGCAACGCATGACATCGTGTTCGGCATAGGTCCGGCGGGGACGGGAAAGACATATCTGGCAATGGCAATGGCAATGGCAGCTTTGAGCAAGAAGGCATGCCGGAGAATTATACTTGCTCGACCCGCGGTGGAAGCCGGAGAGCGATTGGGCTTTCTGCCCGGAGACCTTTATGAGAAGGTGAACCCTTATCTCAGACCGCTGTACGATGCACTTCATGACATGATTGAGCTCGAGAAGGCTGGACGTTTGATTGAACGGGGAGATATAGAAGTTGCGCCCCTCGCGTTCATGCGCGGCCGGACGCTCAATGATTCTTTCGTAATACTGGATGAGGCTCAAAATACTACGCCGGAGCAAATGAAGATGTTCCTGACCCGGCTAGGATATTCTTCCAAGGCAGTAATCACCGGTGATATTACTCAGATCGACCTGCCGGAGGGGACCAAATCCGGGCTGGTGCAGGCTAGGGAAATCCTGAGCGATATAGAAGGAATAGCGATTATCATGTTCACGGATCAGGACGTGGTACGCCATCCTCTGGTTCAAAGGATTATTAGGGCATACGAAAAGGCAGAACGAAACCGCGAGTCTGGTTCACCAATCCGGAGTTGACGGCAGATGACCGATCCGGCGGAGAAAAACAAGTCAGGCCAGGCAGCCGAAATGACCGAAAGGATCAAGAGATTGAGCCTTCAGGTCAGGAAGACAGCCACACGGGTGCTCCCCCATTGGGCCTACGGCATAAAGGAGCCCAAGTGGCAGCGATGGACCCTCATCGTTGCGACGTCCCTGGTAATAGCCTTTTTGATAGCTCCCAAGTCCCCGCGCTATTACAGCATCACTGTAGGAGAGCCTGCCACTGAAACCATCATATCCCCTGTCACGTTCAAGGTGATTGACGAGGAAGCCACGAACAAGAATCGGGACGAAGTTCTGAAGTCTGTCAGACCGGTGTACGACTTCGACGACGAGATGATTCATGACGTGCAGGCCCGGATCACGAGCGCTTTCAATTTCATGAAGGACTATTTGGCCAAGGAAATGTCGTACAGGTCCCGGGAAGCCGATGAATCCAAGGCCCCGAAAGATCAGCAGGAACAGACCGCTGCTGAGGAAAAGGCCTTCCGGCCTCTCGATCCTGAGACTCTGCGTACGCGCTTCGACAATCTCCTCGGTACAAAGGTCTCGCCATCGGATTTTGCTCTTCTCAAGGGCAGAGCGTTCGACGATCGGATCCAGCGGGATATAAGCTCCTTGGTGGTTCCGGTCTTTCTCCAGGGCGTGGTGCTAAGCAGAGATCTGCTTATGCGTGACGGCAAACAGGGGATACTGCTCCGAACGAAAACCAAGGATAAGCTGGAGCCACTGAAGGATCCGACGAGTATTTATGATTTGAAAGAGGCCATCGCTTTCATCAACGAGCCGCAGAACGACCCAGCTCCGGGCACGGCCTACTCGAGGGCGATTCGCCAGCTCGCGACGGATCTCATAAATGTAAACATCACGTACAACAGGGAGGAGAGCGCGAGGCTCAAGGACAAAGCTCTGGCTTCAGTGAAGCCGGTCTACTTCCAGGTCGCGAAGGGCGAGTCCATAATCCGGGAGGGTGAACCAGTAAACAAGGGCCACCAGATAAAGCTCGCCGGCCTCGCCAAGTCGAATCCTCCTTACAGCCGCCTCATGATCCTGGCTGGTTTAGCGCTTGTGCTCATCCTCTTGCTCCGTCTCTCTTTCTACTTTTCCGAACGGTACCTCGAACGCAGCCGCCATGCTACTGAAGACCTGCTGCTATTCTGCATACTGTTGGTCGGTACTGTCGTGATGGTACGGTTCATCTCATCGCTTGCCCCACTCACGGCGACGGTGGGCCAAGGGGTAGATGCCAAATCGATATTGTTCGCTGCACCGGTTGCTACCGGGCCCATGCTGGCAGCCCTGATGGTCGACGCCAGAATAGCCTTCATCTTTGCAGCTCTCATCTCGCTGGGATCTGTGCTTGCAGTGGAAGGCGACGTGTACCTGTTCATCTTCTATTTTGTGTCCGGCATCGTTGGATTGCATGGAATGACAAGGATCACCGACCGAACCTCAGTACTTCGTGCCGGTTTCCTTGTAGCTGTCGTGAATGCTATCTCTGTGCTTGCGATCAAAATGGCACTCGGCGACCTCACTACCCTCGTGGACCTTTATGAAGTAGGGTTGGGATTTCTGGGGGGCGTGATCTGCGGACTGCTGGTTTCCGGTTTGGCACCACTGTTGGAGCCTCTCGGATATATCACCAATGTACGATTGCTCGAGCTGGCGAATCTCAACCATCCGTTGCTCAAGGAGATGGCAATAGCTGCTCCGGGAACGTATCATCACTCGATGATGGTGGGAAACCTGGCCGAGACTGCGGCCGAGCTCATCGGGGCCAATCCCCTTCTGGCCCGCGTGGGCGCCCTCTATCACGATATAGGGAAGGCAGGCAAGAAGACCAAGCCCTATTACTTCATCGAGAACCAGCAAGGCGGATGTAATCCTCACGATAAGCTTGAACCGAGCATGAGCGCCCTCATCCTGGTCTCACATGTGAAGAACGGTGTGGAAAAGGCCCGGGAGTACCGGTTGGGAGCCCCCATTATCGACATCATTCAGCAGCATCACGGGACGAACCTCATCAAGTTTTTCTATAATAAGGCTCTCGAGAAATCAGCAAGATCCAATCAGCCCGTATCTGTATCTGAGGACGAGTACAGGTACGCGGGCCCCAGGCCCCAGACTAAAGAGGCAGCATTGGTCATGCTTGCAGACGTGGTGGAGGCAGCCTGCAGGACATTGGCCGATCCCACACCGGCGAGAATCCAGAAGAGAGTGCAAACGCTCATCATGGGACTCTTTTCAGAGGGACAGCTCGACCAGTCTACACTCACCCTCAAGGACTTGCATGCTATCACCAAGTCGTTTGTCAGGGCTCAGCAAGGGATTTTGCACACACGCATCGACTACCCGCGGCCCACTGAACCCCAGGAAAAGACCAATGGAGATTTCCATAAGCAACAACCAGAAAGGCATCGAAATAAATCCGGAAGAAGTACGGAGGAAAACGGAACAAATATTAGAAGGCTTGGGCTGTGATCCGAACACAGCGCTTTCTGTTTCCCTGGTCGATGATGAAGAAATGGCGGATCTCAATTTCAGATACCGGCAACGGACCGGATCAACCAATGTGCTTGCCTTTTCCCAATTGGAAGGGGAGTCCGCTCCCGGGGAGCCGCACCTGTGGGGGGATGTGGTAATCTCGGCGGAGCGGGCGCACCGCGATGCTGCGGAGCTTGGTTACACCGACGAAGAAATGATCATCTTCCTGCTGATCCACGGAATTCTCCACCTTGCCGGGTACGATCACACATTGCCACAGGATGAGCGAACCATGGAGCAGACGGTTCAGCAAATCTTCGATGCGCTCTATCCGGAGGGGGCGTAGCGTGTATTGCACGTTTTCTGGACACGTTTGCTTCGCTGCTTCGGCTCTGTTCCGGCAAGGGCAGGTTTGAAGAAAATGTCTCAAAACTCGGGACACACCAAACATCATAGCACGATTAAGCGTCGATGCGTGGAAAGGCACCCTCACCCCAACACTCTTCCAGAAGGACAGAGGGCTGGGAGAATGCCCTCTCCCCCGCTTCGGGGAAGAGGGTCAGGGTGAGGGGGGGGCCACGATTATCACGGACTGCCGGCTTTTGAGACACTTTCTTCAAACCTGCCCTCTCCTGAACGTCATTGCCGTAGCCGTAGTTTGGTCCATAAGATTGCGGGGTACCTTTCCGCTGAAAGGTGCGCCGAGGAAAACGTCACGTGAAGTACTTCGTCTTCTTGGTCTTAATTGTTGCTGTTTTCACACTTCTCCTGCGAGCGATCCGCGACAGCCAGGCTCCCGGAGCGGCATCCTTTTTCGAGCAAATCCGGCAACTGGGGCGCAATTTTCACATTATGGTGGGGTTGGTTGCTCTGCTGCTTCTCGCAATCGCAGTGTTACGATTGATCTATTATAGTTTCACGTGGGAGTGAGAACGCGCGGAAGTGAAAATGGGATCGGATGCGATAGTGGACGGGAGCTAATCGAACGAACCGGTTAGTATCTTCGTGAGCTCCACCGTGTCGAGCCACTCAGCAGTATCTTGGTTACACCGCGGACATCTCTCAAATTTGGCTTCAGCCGTGTACCCGCAGTATGGGCAGGTGGTGGCTTCCTGTTCATTGACTTGTGCGGCTACCTGGGTCTTGGCCCGTTTCTCGAAGTACGCCTTTGTAGCGAGCCTGGCCTCCACCAGTTTGGCGAATAGATCTTGCAGCGCCTGAAATGAAAGATCGTACTTGGCCATCAGGTCCGTGTCGCTCAGCCCCTCTTTTAGGTCGGTCATAATGGCCTTTGCGTTGATCTTCTTTATGCTTTTTTGCTCGGTCATGTGCTCATCCGATTTTTTCGTGCGTCTTCTCCCCTTACCACCGTGGTGCGACATCCAGCGGCCGAAATCCAGGGGATAGTCCGAGCAGCACAGGGCACCGGTCACTGAAGCTCTGACCGATGTCCTTGAAACGCCATGTACCTCCCCACGCTGCTTGTCAGCACTTGATTCCTGTCCTTCACCTCCTGACGGCCTGTCACGGCGGACCGCACGAACGATCATGCATGTGGTGAGCGCCACACCTCGTACTGTACACCGCGAACACGGTTGCGTATTCACGGCAACGCTGGTGATCTGAACAGGATCCCGTCTTCCCGGTTCGTCGCCCCGCCGAGGACTCGGGTCCAGGGTCTCCCGTCGAGACTGAATTCTCGCCTCCACCGGAATGACGAACCCACTAACTCACAGCGCTCACGATTCAGAGGACTTGGCGCACTCACCACAGGTTCCAAGCTCACATCAGTTCGACAGCGCAAGCCATTGACACGCCTCCTCCCCCACAGAGGGTGGCCAGCCCAACGCTTTTGTTCCTGTTCCTCAGACTGTGGATAAGAGATACAATGAGACGGGCTCCTGTGCAACCAACGGGATGTCCCAGGCCGATCCCGGAGCCATTGACGTTCGTGATGTCCCGGTTCAGACCCAGCTCACGCTCGCATCCAAGGTATTGAGCTGCGAATGCTTCATTGAGCTCGATAAGCTCAAAGTCGCCCAGGCTCATTCCCGAGCGCTGCAGGAGGTTCTTCACCGCTGGAACTGGACTCAGACCCATGACTGTCGGATCGCATGCTCCCATTCCCTGTGCGACAATCTTCGCCAAGGGTTTAAGTCCCTCTGCCTTGGCTCTGTCCTCCGACATGATCACCATGGCAGCAGCGCCGTCGTTGATTCCACTGGCATTGCCGGCTGTAACCGTTCCGTTCTTCGGAAAGAATACCGGTTTGAGCCTGGCAAGGGCTTCCATGGTTAGACCGGGTCGGAAATGTTCATCCTTGTCGAATATCTTCGGTTCTCCTTTTTTCTGGGGGACCAAGATGGGGACGATTTCGTCTTTGAAGGATCCGTCGAGAGTGGCCCGCTCCACGTTGTTGTGGCTGCGCAAGGCTACAATGTCCTGTTCTTCTCTGGTAATTCCATACTTCAGCGCCACGAATTCCGCGGTATGGCCCATGATGTAAGGCTTACCCCTGAAAAACTCTACCGGACCGTCCTGGGGATACGGCAATATATGGGAGCCGCAATGCAATCCCATGGTCATTGCGTCGGTTATGGTATCGTTACCCATGCGTACTCCCCATCGTGCTCGTTCGAGGGTGAAGGGGACGCCGGACATGTGCTCGACTCCGCCTACGAGCAGGATGTCAGCCACACCGGCCTTGATCATTGCCGCGCCGGACAGAGTGGCTTCCATCCCTGATATGCATACTCGATTGATGGTGGCGGCCGGGATGCTCTCGGGAATTCCGGCCATGAGTGCACCGATTCGAGTTACGTTCATGGCGTTCGTGGGATTGAGACAACAGCCGAACCGGACATCGTCTATCATGTCCGGCTTGATTCCGGCTCGCTCGATCGCTGCCTTCATGGGGACGCTCGAGATGCTTGCTGCATGCATATCCCGCAGAGTCCCACCAAATGTCCCTATGGCGGTTCGACAAGCCGAAACGATTACAACATCACTCATTAGGATCTCCTCATACCTGATAGGTAGTGCCGCATCGAGACGCGGTTCGGACGCAATACGCCTCCCCGCCTGACCGTGTGTCCGGTCGCCTTAACAAAGCCGATGAAAAAAGCCGTGTCCCTGGCCGGAGCGATGCGCGCCTTTACGCCAAGATCGCGGCGAATCGATCACTTCAAGATCGCTCCCTCGTCTAACGTTAGCTTTTTCTCGAATTCCGCCCAGAAGTCCTCTTCACTCTGGCGCCAATCGGATCCGAATTTCTTGTTGAACAACGTGCCGACCTGATCGAGGGCCTTTCTCCATGTAGACTGGTAGCTGAGCTTCAGCACGTCTTCCAGGAATGGGACCAGGGAGCCCAGCTTCTCTTTTGGTAGGTAGGCCCGAGCTCCTAGTTCAATGGATTTCTTGAGAGCTTCCGGCGTGAAAGCATGAGCCGTCAGCATCACAACTGGAAAACGTGCGGCATTCGCAATTTGAAGCAGATCGAACCCGCGAACTCCCATGATGTCCAGTATCACGAGGTCATAGGTGTAAGACACCAGATACTGCTGTGCTTTTTCGAATGTGGTGGCCGTGTGCAAGGTGACGTTGGCGTATTCCGAGAGTTCCTCCTCTATGATGTCGAGGACGTCTTCCTCGTCATCCACTGCCAGGATCAGCTTCCCTTCGAGAATTTCCGACTCGTGCATGGGTAATCCTTTTCTTTTGGCCGCTGGCAAGGCCGGAATTCGACATTGACGGCGCGCGGCAAGCGCCGCTGCCCACGCGCTCCACGAAGCGCGATTTCAGGTTCACGCATCACCACCTGAGCATCGGAGCCCGCTATATCGATGGGGATGACACTGCCGCACCCTCTCATGCTTACCTGTCTAAGAGGTTGAAGTCAACTCTTTAGAAAACAGCAACGTGAACTTGCCTGCCCGGTCTTGGGTGTGCTCAACGATTTTCGTTACATAGCCGCGGTCCCAGGTGGACGAGGGCTGCCACACTCCACCGGTCTGTCTGCGCTTGGTGGGTCCCGCATCCCCTATTCGTGCGAGCTCCGCATAGCCAAGCATTGAAGAGAAGAGGAACTGTGATATAGTTCGTCAGTGAGTCCCACTTGATGCGCAATTCCCGCCGCTGACGGGGCTTTCCTAGTATCCGACTCTGACGTATGAGGTCACAATGGCCGTAGGGAAATTTGTCGTGGTCCCCCCTATGGAGGGGGTTCTCAAACACCTGAGAGAAATGGCCGGCAATCTCTGGTATACGTGGAATATGGACGCGGTCGAGCTTTTTGACCACCTCGACGAGCGTCTCTGGCGGCATACGAATCACAATCCGCTGCAAACCCTCATCGGGCTATCCCGGCAGAGACTGGATCAAATACGGGATGACGATGTCTTCGGCGACCATGCCGAGCGAGTGAGGCAGAGATTTCTCGACTACCTCAACAAGGTTCCGTCTTATGACTATCACCTCGAGTCCCCTGTGGACTTTGTCACAGCCTATTTCTCCCTCGAATTCGGACTAACCGAATCTATACCAATCTATTCGGGCGGCCTCGGCTTGCTTGCCGGAGACCATCTGAAATCCGCTAGTGATTTAAACGTCCCCTTGGTGGGCGTGGGGCTGCTGTACAGGGAAGGATACTTCCATCAGAGGCTGTCCAAAGACGGGTGGCAACAAGAGTATTATCCTAGGACGGAATTCGACACACTGCCGGTGGAAAAGCAGACATGTCCTGACGGCTCTCCTTTGCTTGTCTCGGTGGATCTTGCCGGGGAAACGCTGTACAGTCGCGTGCTCAAGCTCAATGTGGGACGAGTCGCTCTCTACCTCCTCGACGCGGACATAGCGGAAAACCCGCCGGCGCTGAGGCAAACCACAGCACGATTATATGGGGGAGACCAGGAGATGCGAATCCGACAGGAGATCCTGCTGGGAATCGGCGGCTGTCGGGCCCTGGCTGCCTTGGGGATACGTCCGTTGGTTTTTCACCTGAACGAAGGGCACGTAACCTTCGCCCTTGTGGAAAGGGTCCGTCGCTATCTGGAAGAAGAAGGTCTTTCCCTCGAAGAGGCGCTGCAAATGGCCACTAGCGAGAGCGTCCTCACTGTGCACACGCCGGTGCCCGCTGGTAACGATGTGTTTCCTCGGGAGCTGGTAGAAAAATACTTCCGTAGTTTTGTCACCCGCCTGGGTTTCGACATGGAAACTTTTCTCAATTTGGGCAGACGCCAGCCATTCAATGAGGCGGAGGGGTTTTGTATGACCGTGCTCGGCCTTCGGCTCACGTCACTGACCAACTCGGTAAGCAGGCTCCACTGCAGGGTGGCTCGCCAGATGTGGCACGAAGTCTGGCCTCTGTTGGACCTGGAGGAGGTGCCGATCCGCCCCATTACCAATGGGGTTCATATCCCATCCTACATTTCCCGCGACTTCCAAAGACTCTACGACAGATACCTGGAGCCGGGATGGACGGAAGATCCGGATAATGAAAAGATCTGGAGGCGAGCGGAAAGCATCCCCGATACCGAGCTCTGGCGTACCCACGAACGATGTCGCTCCCGGCTCGTCCATTTCGCGAGGCAACGACTTTACACGCAGTTGCTGGACCGCGGGGCTTCTGCCCAGGAGTTGGATGCCGCTCGGAACGCGCTCGATCCGGAAGTGCTGACAGTCTGTTTCGGGAGGCGGTTCGCAACGTATAAGAGGGCGACACTGCTTTTCAGCGAACCCGATACCCTCGCGCAAATCGTCTCGAACCCTGAGCGCCCGCTCCAGGTCATTATGGCGGGAAAGGCCCACCCGAACGACGACTTCGGCAAGGAGATGATCCGTCGCATCGTGGAGGCCATTAAACACGAGCCCTTTCGGAAGCGGATTGTTTTCATCGAGGACTACGACATCAACGTTGCGAGGTATATGGTGCAAGGCGCAGATGTGTGGCTCAATACGCCGAGGAGGCCTCTCGAGGCGTGCGGGACTTCGGGGATGAAGGCTTCGGCCAACGGGGCTCTCAATCTCAGCGTGCTCGACGGATGGTGGGACGAGGGATTCCTTGGAGACAACGGGTGGGCTATCGGAAGCGGTGAGGAGTACCAAGACGCTGAATACCAGGACCAGATTGAGAGTCGAGCCTTGTACGATCTTCTGGAGCAGACGGTCAAACCTCTCTTCTACGAGCGGGGGTTGGACGACTTGCCGCGAGAATGGGTTCGGATGATGAAGCGGTCGATCCAGACCGTATGCCCTGTCTTCAACTCCCTGCGAATGTTCTCCGAATATGTGGAGACAGCGTATCTTCCTGCGGCCGAGAGGGTTTCTCGACTCAAGGCCGAAAACTATGGGGCCCTCAAGGAAATGGTGGCATGGAAGAAGCGTATTAGGGAGGACTGGCCTTCTATCCAGGTCACCGATGTGAGTATTCGCGATCAACGGCCAGCCCTAAAGGGAAAAGCCGTAGAAATGGCGGTCACGGTGAACTTGGCCGCGCACAAGGCGAGTGAGATAAAAGTGGAGCTCCTCCATGGCCCGGTCGACCTGTGGGAGAGATTCAAAGTGCGCGACGTCACAAGGCTTCACCCACAATTCGAGACGCCCGATTCCAATGGTGAAGTTATATTCTCGGGTCTTATTCCTCTGAGCCACACCGGGCTTTACGGGTATGGCGTAAGAATATCATCATATCATCCGGATCAGCCGCCTTCGCAAGCGCTTGAGCTGGTGCTCCGCGCATGACCGCATCGCGCGTGTCCTGAGGGATTCGCTGCGAAGAACGGCTGACGGAATTGGAATAGGTCGGAATCGTGGTTTTTGCTCTTCATGGGGAAACAGCGCGGGAACAGGTTTGATGGACGAGCTTGCACTCTGTTTTGAGAAGGGACTGGCTTACAAAGACATGGGCCTTTGGGGAGAAGCGGTCAGAGAGTTCCGGAAGGCCCTTTCACATGATGTCCTGAAATATCGGGCAGGACGCCAGATTGCCGTATGCCTCATGGAAATGGGGCAGTTTGAGGAGGCCGAGCGCGTGCTCGTCCAGATTTTGCTGGCCCTGGAAATCCCCCGGGAAGACCGATTCAAGACCTCTCTGGATCTCGCCGAGGTATATCTGGCCATGAATCGTCCTGAATCGGCGCTGGAGCGATTGGTTCAGAGCTACCATGAGAGTCCGGAGTTTGCGTCCACCCTGCTGCGGAAAATTCACCAGCTCCGTAGACAACTTGGGATCTGCTCTTCTGGCCAGGGGCCTGACACCGAACTGGCCGCGTCCATCATCTCTGCAGTTCGCCAGGCGGAAGTGGCGTACACGACCACAATGGAGTCGAAATTCAGCCACTATTGCGAAGATCAGAGCAACCACACGAAGATTGCCATATCAAATCCTGTCGAATACTCCTTCGACCAATCGAATTGGTCTACCGGCTATTACACGTACATAAGCCTTTCCGGAATGTTCGTTATCACGTATTCACCCGTACCCGTGGGCAGCTTCGTGTTCCTCCGATTCACGCTTCCCGAAAATCCGGACCGCGAAAATATCGAAGTAATCGGTCAGGTGATTCGGCAGGAAAGTGCACAATCGAGCCCGGAATGCGTGCTGGGAATGGAAGTACGATTCATAAAGATGGACGATCGTCACGAAGAGGTCCTGCGGACCTTTATCGAGCGTCAGCATTCCGAACAAGAGGATGCAGCACAGGAGATAGAGAAGATCCGATATCTCTGCGACAACTGCGGAAGGATTGTCTCGGTAGATATAATCGGATGCGGCAAGCGCGTCAAATGCCTTTGCGGCGAGTCCGTTCTGGTGCCCTATGCGGACCACACTCCGACGCGGAAAAATCCTCTGCGTGGCCTGAAGCTGGCCGGATGCAGGGTGGATGACATCATCGGACAAGGAGCCACAGCAACGGTATACAAGGCCCACCATCTTGCCTTGGACATCCCTGTTGCCATCAAGGTTTTTCATCCTGTGCAGAAGCGGGAGGGGTCGGAGATCTTGCGGCGATTCCTGAGGGAAGCGCGAGTTATCGCGCGTATAAACCATCCCAACGTGGTGGGAGTGATGAACGCAGGAGAGGAGCATGGGTACCACTTCATCGTCATGCAATACGTGCGGGGAGGCAATCTACACCACCTTCTGACGCAAAATGTTCGGTTTAGCCTTCCGGATTTTACCCGCTTATTTGTTGACCTCTGTAGCGCGCTGACCGCTGCTCACCAGCAGACGGTAGTCCATGGAGACCTCAAGCCTGCGAACATCCTCATTACCCACGCGGGAAAGACGATGCTGGGTGATTTCGGGCTGGTACGGGTGCTGAGAAAGCAGTCAGAGGAGGACGCCAGGGAGCTGATTCGGGGCACTCCCATGTACATGTCCCCTGAACAAGCCCACGCGGGCCATGATATCGACATTCGGTCGGATATCTATTCTCTTGCTGCCACCATGTACCACACTCTCGTCGGAACTCCACCGTTCGAAGGGCTCACCTACCGTGAAGTAATACGGAAACACCTCTATGACGAACCAATTCCCCCCATCCACATCGACCCGTCAATTCCGCCACTTCTTTCGGCGGTCGTGATGAAGGCCCTGAGAAAAGATCCGGACGAACGGTTTCAGTCTGTAGAGGAGCTCAGACGGATCCTCATGCGGATAGCGACCAAGGAAGGAATTCGACGACTGAATCCCTTAAGCAAAGAGCTCGTGGCAGCGCTTCGCACAAACAGGCAATGATCGAGTGGCGTTGTCGAAGAATGACCGCGAGGCGTACGATTTTCGGGCGAGGGCCAGGTTTGAAACCCGACTTAACGTGAGGACGATTGGAGGCACGCCACTTTCACGGATTTTCGCCGAGAATCTCCTGTAGCGCCGGCGTCTTGCCTTTCCTCTTGTTTTGGGTTTGCTGCGAGGCGAGGGCCCCGAGGGTCTGAAGAGGAAGAAATATAGATCGTGCCTGATGTCAGCTCCGTGCGAAGCGTGCACATTGTGAAGTATTTTTGCGTGTCGCAAAACACTTGACATAAATTAAGTGTCTAATAAAAGAGAATCGGTTCGGAAGGCAATGTCCTTCCACAAGAAGTCCGTGTTGCGAGGCCTAGGCCCTCACACTGAGCTTTCAAGCTCGACAGCACACGGGCTTTTTTGTTTCTACATTCTCGTTCTATAACAGCTTATCAAACGCAGGTTCCCATTTTGGTCGGCGTTTATTACCACCTTGAATCTCCATCCGTTGGGGGGTTCTCCGTAGAAGACTTGAGCCACCTTCCCACTGCTGTCGGTCTCATGGATAGGGAGATCGGTAGTCTTTTCAAGCAATTCCCGAACACACGGAAGAAGCCGACATCGAACCACCTTTTCTGCAATTGGCTTGGCGTCCAAGTGCCTTTTCAGCCGATTGATGAGAACGGGTTGATTGAGTCCGCTTACGCGGATGCTGGCGGGAGAGGATCTCGTATCTCCGTACCTAACTTTGAAGAAGTTTCTTGCTGCCTCGAAAACCTTCCTGGGCTTGCCTGCGAAGGGATGTTCAACGCATTGATACATATGGCTCTTGCGCTCTGGAACACAACTCGATTGTTGCTATAGTGCTTTCCTTCAGAGGAAGTCAAGAGATTGCAAAGTACTCAGCGGCGCCAATACGGTTGTGTGTATCTAAGGCAACGTAACCCCTATCGCCGCGTGCCTTCAGCATCAGTTAGGTTCATTCCCCATAGGCATCGGACCACATGTACCCAACGCCCTGGACTGTGATGATGTTCACTGGGTTTCCCGGATCCTCTTCCAATTTCGAGCGGAGGTGCTGGACATGGACATCTATGGCTCTGCTCCCCGCGTACAGGCCTTGGTCGGGCCAAAGGTGTCTCCGGATCTCAGACCTGCTCAAAGCTCTACCGGCATTTCGGGCGAGAAGCAGAAGAAGGGAAAACTGTCGGTGAGTGAGCTGGACCTTCTCACCCTTTTTCCACACAATGCGCTGGTTCCCGTCAATCTTGAGATCTCCCACTTCCACGATGTCTGAGGCGCCATGGGACGTGCGGTACCTGCGCAAGCACGCCTTGATCCTCGCTGCCAGCTCCAAGTAGTCGAAAGGCTTCACCAGGTAGTCGTCGGCGCCGGCCTCCAATCCCAAGACTTTGTCCGCGACGCGATCTCGCGCTGTCAGCATAATTATGGGTACCTCCGACAGGTCTCGAATGCACCTGCACACCTGTATGCCGTCGATATCAGGAAGCGCAAGATCCAGTATGACCAGATCCGGCTCTCGGATTCGGACGGATTCCAGCGCGGCCCTCCCCGAGGCAGCGACGATCACGCGGTACCCGTCCAGTTCCAAATTGTCCTGCATAATCCGAAGAATGTCCGGATCATCATCCACTATCAATACCCGATGAGCTTGCATGGTACTCCCGAAGAGGCAACGAGAAGATGAATCGACTACCTCCGCTTGGTCCGTTCTCCACCCAAATGCGTCCGCCGTGAGCTTCTACCAGGCCTTTGGAGACGGTCAGACCTATGCCCCAGGAGCGATGACCTGAAGAATTGCCGTTCCTGACGTCTACCTGAAAGAACCTTTTGAAAATCAAAGACTTGTATTCCTCCGGGATCCCCGGACCCTCATCCTGGACATACAACCGAACCGCGTGCGCATTCTCGGCGAAAAAGCCGACCGTAACCTTCCCCCCTTCCGGAGAAAATCGTACAGCGTTGGATACCAGGTTCGTCAGGATCTGGTAGACCCTCTGTTCGTCAAAGGCAAACTCGAAATCTTCCGTGGCATCGAGCACTAGGCGCACCGTCTTCTTCTCGGCCTCACTTCGTTGCGACAAGATGACCGTTTCCGCCACTTCCAGGAGAGAGCCTTTCTCCAAACGCAGTTCCAATTGTCCGCACTCGATTCTCGAATAATCGAGAAAGTCCACCACGATCCTGATGAGATGATCTGTATTGCGCTTGATGATCTCCAGGTAATCGGAATGCTCGCAGGAGCTTCGCCGATCCAGAATATCTACCGCGCCTCGGATGCTCGTCAGCGGGGTTCGCAATTCATGGGACATGTCCGAGAAGAAATGGGTTTTCGCCGTGTAAAGCTTCTCCAACTCCTCATTGGCTTTTTTCAGGCGTTTGTTGGTCTCGCTCAGGTCAGCGGTAGCCTCTTCGATCCGCTTTTCCAACTCCCTGTGATGATTTTTCATCTGTTCGTCGAGCACATAACAGATGGTGGCAATCTCCTTCAGCTCGTCTCCTTTTTCGGCAGATTCTCGGTCCAACTCACCGACCGGCATCCTTTCCAAGGATTTCCTTATTTGGCTTATTCGATTGAAAACAAGATAGCGGGTGGTCAAGAAAATGAGTCCCACGAGGGAGCAAGCAAAACCAACCCCACCCCCGATCAGGAGGGCCTTGTTCCGATCGATTGCCGTTTGAGCCTGGTCCATGGGGATCATCACGCTGATGCATCCCCCCACCTCACCCTGTTGGTATCCCTGAGACTTGTGGCACTTGACGCATCCGGACGTTACGTAGAGCGGAGCTATATAACGCAGCACATTCTTGCCGTCTCGTTTTTCCGCGCGAAAGATCCCCTCCTGGGTAGGCGAAGACCTGAAAAGCTCCAGAGCCTCCGCCTCCACTGCGTCAGGAGCGTTTGCCGGATTGATATGTGCGTCGTTGGCCAATCTGAACGAATACAAACCGTCTGCCTGCGCTCGTTCTGACAAACGGGACGTAATGATCGACGGGGTGATCTTTGCGTACGGCTTGCCCTCGGACGACAGCACGTACGGTTCGGAAAGGAAGGGGCTCGCAGACCCTCCCTCCTTGTCCGGCACCAAGACTTCCCCATGATCGGAGACCCATTGCCTGGTAAGCACGATTTGCTTGTGCAGAATTATGGCCTGATTCTTCACCTGATCCATGATGTGTTGCTCTTGCTGCCGAGAGAACCAGGAAAAGAGGATAACGAAGATGCTTGCAATCGTTATGGAAATGCTGATGAGAAATTTGAGCGATATTCTTGTGCTGGACAACGCGTTCGGCAAGGAGAACATCATTGAGCCTTTGCCCGCCGGCCACGAGCCGGCCAATATTCTCGGAAGCAGTGTGCGCAAAAATTTTACCTTTTCTTAACATCCTTTTACAACACATTTACCGGGCAATGTTCCATAGTGGAGACTGATAGGCAGGCGGAAACAGAGAGACCAGGACATAGCCGGCCACTTCATGATGACGGACCATGACGGTGCCGATTTCGTTACTGGTCGACAGATTCTCGCTTTGCCGACCTACTCTGGCAGATGCCGGGCGACCTCTTACTGATGGTGCCACGCGTTGAGAATTGGGGCCCGGTCGACGATGTCAAGGTGAGGGCGGGATGTGGTCCAGCCCTCATTTCTGCCGCGAAGCTCAACGCGGCAGACTGTAAGATTGGCAGCCACAAACAGACTCGACGACGGATCCGATTTTCGAAAAGACTCAAAATCATATGGGGAGTTGAGCCATGAGAAGAATTCTCTTCCTGATCGCACCGACACTTTTCTTGCTCGCCTACCAGGCAGAAGCCACGGTCAGGGTGGATCCCAAGCTATACGGGTCCCCAGAAGGGCAGGTCTGTATCAAGTGCCATGAGCTCAAGACACCCGGCCTTTTCAGAATGTGGAAGATGGGCCGAATGGGACAGGCTGGGGTGAACTGCTACGATTGCCACAAAGCCGAAAAGAAGACAGACAAAGCTGCCGGCGATCCTGACGGATACGATCATCGAGGATTCTGGATAGCCACCATTGTCAGCCCAAAAGACTGTTCTCGCTGCCACAAAGACCAGTTCGATCAACAACAACAGTCGCATCATGCGAAGGGCGCGGACATCCTCAATTCCCTGGACAATTACCTGGGGACCGTGGTTGGAGGCGCTCCCTGCGAGACTACGGGATGCCGCCAGTGCCACGGATCCAATGTGAAGGTCCTTGCAAACGGTCGGATCGATCCCAGCACCTGGCCTAATACTGGGATCGGCAGGATCAATCCCGACGGGAGTAAAGGGAGCTGCTCCGCGTGCCACACCCGCCACCGCTTTTCCAGGGAGCAGGCTCGCAGGCCCGACGCGTGCGGCAAGTGCCATCTCGGTCCCGATCATCCGCAAATCGAGGTGTACAACGAGTCCAAGCATGGTATCTTGTACCAGGCCTTTCGCGATAAGATGAATATGGACAGGATCGAGTGGGTCGTCGGGGTAGACTACGCGGACACAGCGACCTGCGCCACATGCCACATATCGGCAACTCCCAACCAGCCAGCCTCCCACGACGTGGGATTGCGCATCTCCTGGACACTTCGTCCTGCTGTGTCCAAGAAGCTAAGCCGGTGGAAAGAACGCCGGGACAACATGAAGGACGTGTGCCGCCAATGCCACGGCGACCTCATGGTAGAAGGATTCTACTCGCAGTTCGACCAGCTCGTGGAGCTTTACAACAACAAGTTCGCCATTCCAGCTACAAAGGTGCGCCAGCGTCTCATGGATATGGGCAAGATCAGCAAGGCCGACTTCGACGACCATCTCGACTGGATATACTATGAGTTGTGGCACCACGAGGGCCGCAGAGGCCGACACGGTGCGTCCATGATGGGACCCGATTACGCCTGGTGGCATGGCATGTACGAAGTCGCCAAGCACTTCTACGAGAAGTTCATTCCAGAAGTGGAGCGCATCATGGGCGGGAAGGACGCTGCCAGGCCACTGCTCAACGAGCTGGTCTTCAGCGATCCCCAGCACGATTGGTACGTCAAGGGAATGAGCAAAGAAGAGCTGAAGAAGCTACACCAATTCTACCAGGACCGATACGGCGGCAAAGAGGCCAGGTAAAACGTCCTGGGACTTCTCGGGGCCTTTCACGGAACAAGGGCACACACATGAACCAAAGCCTACGAATGTTTGGGATCGCTCTGGTGGCTCTACTCCCGGCATTGGCGACGATCGGGCCGATCGGGGCTTCCGAGCCCGGCACCATGATCGGAACGCCCACGTCACTGGACGAGGGGTTATCGACTCATGGCTCCGAAGGGAAGCTGGCTCAGCAGGAATTCCCTGTCCCGTACAAACCGCTGCCCAAGACCATCACGCCTTGTCGGGCCTGTCACGGTCCAGAGAAGGACTTTCCCGTAGACTTTACGAGGCGTGAGTCTTTGCTGGTTCATCGCAACATACAGCTCAACCATGGTGGCGTGCGCGTCTGGTGTCTCGATTGTCACGATCCCGAGGACCGCAATCACCTGCTGTCACTAAGTGACCGAAAGCCCATCCCTTTCGACAAGTCGTATTTATTGTGCGGTAAGTGCCATGGAACGAAGTTCAGGGACTGGCGTGAAGGCATACACGGCAAGAGGATAGGCTATTGGAACGGAGTGAAAACCTATTACCTGTGCGTGAACTGCCACGATCCCCATTCACCCAAGTATAAGCCGATTGAACCCATGCCGCCCCCCAAGAAGCCGCATACGCCTCAGGAGAAGGGGAGCGCCGAACGCACGCTATAAGGTTTCGAGCCATGAGTAACGACATCAAAGTGCAATCGGAGAGCTCGACAATTGACGACCAGACCGCGACCAAAGCAGAGGCGCGCGAAGAGCCGAATTCTCCTCTCCCGACAGCTCGACCCACTCGTCGCTCTTTTCTGGCCGGAGCCGCGGGTCTGTTGGGGATGATGGCTCTCGGGTCGTGCTCGTGGCAGGAGTTCTTCCAGCAGCATTACCAGAGGATGACTGCCAAGGAGATCGACGAGGTCGTGGAGCGCCTCAAGGCGCAGTACCGGGAAAAATACGGCCAAGACTTCGTGGTGGGGACTGAAGGGCCTATCGACGGAACGCTCTTTGGCTATGCGCTCGATATCCAACGCTGTATCGGATGTCGCCGCTGTGTATATGCTTGCGTGAACGAGAACAATCTCTCCCGCGATCCTCAGATTCAGTACATAAGGGTGCTTAGATTTAAGGACGGCACCATGGACTTTGAAGAGTCCGAGATTTACTACAACCCGGACGACGTTCCCGAAGAAGGCTACTACTACATGCCGGTTCAATGCCAGCACTGCGCCAACGCTCCCTGTACCAAGGTCTGCCCCGTACGGGCGACGTGGACCGAGCCGGACGGGCTCGTAGTGGTCGACTACAACTGGTGCATCGGATGCAGATATTGCATGGCAGCCTGCCCTTACCAGGGCCGATGGTTCAACTGGGGAGATCCCTCTGTGCCCAAAGACGAGATTACGACACAGACCCACTATCTTGGCAACCGGCCTCGCATGAGGAACGTTGTCGAAAAATGCACGTTCTGCATACAGCGAGTTCGCGTGGGAAAGTACCCTGCGTGCGTGGAGGCCTGTCCGGTGGGTGCTCGCAAGTTCGGGAATCTCCTCGACCCTGACAGTGAGATCAGCCGAATCATCCGTACCAAAAGGGTCTTTCGGCTGAAGTCCGAGCTGAACACGCAGCCGAAGTTCTACTACTTCTTCGCAACCTAAGCGGTGAGGAATTGTGATGCAAAGTTCAGGATTCGTGTCCGAGGCTGTCAGGAGACTCTTCGTGGGTCCTCCCGTGTACTACGCCTGGATGGCTCTCCTCACTGTGGCAGCGGTCATCGGGATCACCCAGTACATCGAGCAGCTCCAACGAGGACTCGTGGTCACGGGGATGACCAGCTTCGTGTCCTGGGGATTCTACATAGGGAATTTCACCTTTCTCGTCGGCGTAGCCGCAGCAGCAGTGCTCCTGATTATTCCCGCATACCTCTATGACTTTGGTCCCATCAAAGAAATCGTGATTGTTGGAGAGGCCTTGGCTGTGAGCGCGTTGCTCATGTGCATGATGTTCGTTACCGCGGATCTTGGCAGGCCCGACCGGCTCTGGCATCTCATACCGGGTTTGGGAATCCTCAATCTACCTCAGTCCTTACTCGGTTGGGACATTGTCGTCCTCAACGGATATCTCATGCTCAACCTGTTTATTCCCGGCTACATCCTCTTCAGGTCCTATCAGAACGAACCGGTGAACATGCGATTCATCCTGCCCTTCATTCTCCTTTCCATACCGTGGGCAGTGAGCATCCACACGGTGACGGCGTTCATCTACAACGGTCTTGCAGCACGCCCCTTCTGGAATGCCTCTATCTTGGCGCCCCGATTCCTGGCTTCCGCGTTCTGTTCGGGACCCGCATTGATCATCCTCATTTTTCAGATTGTTCGGCGGTACACTGGATTTCACGTGAAGGACGAAGCGCTGCACAAGCTCGCGGAGATCGTTGCAGTGGCCATGGCAATCAATCTGTTCCTGGCAGGCGCGGAGTTCTTCAAGGAGCTTTATTCGGACACCCACCACCTTTCGCCTCTCCGGTATCTCTATGTTGGGATTCATGGGAAAGGTCTGCTCGTACCGTGGATCTGGACTGCCATGGGCTTCAACATCGTCGCGTTCATCATCTTCCTCATCCCCGCTACCAGGAAGAATTTCACGACTCTTAATTTGGGGGCTGTCCTCATCATTCTCGGGATTTGGATAGAAAAGGGAATCGGCTTGATCATTCCGGGCTTCATTCCCTCCCCTCTGGGTCGAGTCTGGGAGTACATTCCTACGAGGGTGGAAGTCCTGGTAACTATCGGCATCTGGTCCATCGGCCTTCTGATCCTCACGGTGCTCCTTAAGCTCATCATTCCCATTGAAAAGGGGGAGTTCACTCGAGCACGCCAGGTCGCAGCGTGACCGGGGCCACGAGGTACGACCATGGAAAGCAGACTGTCCTGGACTTCTGGCGAACGGAACGCAGGTTGCCATGAGTTTAAGGTTCCGTACGCGATACCTTGCGGGAGGCTCTTTGCAAAAGAGGTGCCCCTGAACCGGCTACCGCAAAGAATTTTCCATCTTGCCCTGCCACTGCTTCACGTCCTGATCGTGAGCGGACTCGCTGTAGCGACGGTCACGGCGGCAGCGTTTGCAGGCGCGGCGCCAGGGCCTTCGGGAGCGCAAGAGAGAGCCACCCCGCTAGATGATGTGAAAGGACTCGTGGAGCAACTTGAGACCACCGATCCCTTGGCTGCGTCTCGGGCTGTTCAGGAGTTGAAGACCCAGGGCAAGCTATCCCGCGACATGGTGCCCGCGCTTGCGAAAGCGATGCGCCATCCCAACGAGATCATTCGTCTCACAATCATCGAGGCCCTGTCTGAGATGGGGCCCGATGCAGCGGACGCTGTCCCTGCACTTTCAGAAGCGTTGGGGGACAAGGATCCGATGGTCCGCGAAACCGCGGCACTTGCTCTGTTTAGCATAGGACAACCTTCAAGGAAGGCTATTCCGGCCCTGATTGCTTGTTTGGGGGATGAGAGCGGCCGGGTCAGAGACGCTGTGGTCCTTGCACTTTCGAGTTTCGGACCCGATTCTGTTGGGCCGCTTGTCAAGTCCCTGGAATCGGAGAAGCCTTCAGTGCGGTCGAGCGCAGCAGACGCTCTTGGAAGAATAGGAGCACCGGGCGTGCCATCCATCATAGCGGTTCTCGAGAAAGGGACCCCTGATGCATCCCAGGCCGCGTCGCTAGCCCTTGCCAAGATTGGTGCGCCAGCCGTGGAGATGCTTATCAGTCTCCTGGAAAGCCCGAATGCGAGGACTGCCAAGTTGGCCGGAGATACGTTGGAGCAGATTGGGGCTCCCGCGGTTCCGGGACTGGTAAAAGCCATCAGGAGAGGCAAGTGAAGCGTACAGGCTTGTGCGCATAGTATCAAACAGCGTGCAGTGCTGGCCTGGCATACGGCAAGGCGGCCTGCGTGTCTGGCAATAGACCGGCCCAGGAGGAGAACAACATGAAAAAAGCGGCCTGCGTCGCGATGATCCTGACATGGGTGCTCGGGAGTGCATTCCTCTGCCGGGCCCAAGACAAGGACTGCCCGGATTGTCCCAAAGGGCCGGTAAAGACCTCCGTCCTGGATCCCGGATGGAGGGAATTCGCAGCTCCACCTCTCGCCCCCGGCCAGTTACCCGACTGTCATCGAGTGCAGTTCGGTAAGAGGACGTGTGTCGAGTGCCACCAAAAGGATACACCCGCGAGCTACGATCAGTGGCTGTTGTCAAAGCACGGGATAAATAATGTCAAGTGTGGCGTTTGTCACGGCGATGCAAACAACTACAGGGCCCACCCTGACAGAGTTGTCTGCATCGGATGTCATTCAAACCAGGTCCGGGACATGCCGGCAAACGCGCTAATCACCAATTGTTCTTTCTGCCACAAAGGCCATTGGTTTACTGTCCACAACATTCCCAAATACGAGCGCTTCTCGCCAGCCAAGGCACAAGAGCGGTTTCAGGTTCCCGGATTCTGACCCGGCCGCAGCAGTTACCGTTTTCTGGAGGATGCCATGAGTGTTACCCGAAGAGAAATGATCAAATTGTCCGCCGCAGCATTCGCGGCTGCTGCACTGAATATTCCGTTTGCCGGGAGGACCGAGGCAACGGGAGAAGATCAGATAGAGGTCGACAAGTGGGTTAAAGGGGCATGCAGATTTTGCGGGACCGGCTGCGGAGTGTACATTGGCGTTCGCGGAGGCAAGGTGGTTGGCGTGCGGGGAAATCCGGCTGCGCTGACGAACTTCGGATTTCTGTGCGTCAAAGGCTTCAAGGGTTATATGAGCATGTATCACCCGGACCGCCTCCTGTACCCCATGGTTCGGCAAGAAGATGGCACGTTCAAGAGAGTCACGTGGGATCAGGCGCTCGATCTCGTGGCTCACAAGTTCAAGGAGCTTCATCAGAAATATGGAAAGGATTCCGTGGCCTACTACGGCTCCGGCCAGTGTATGACCGAAGAGAGCTACACCTTTAATAAGCTCTGGAAAGGCGGGTTCCGCTCAAACATGGTGGAAGGCAATCCCAGGCTCTGCATGGCATCTGCGGTCGGAGGATACGTCACGACGTTCGGAACAGACGAGCCTGCAGGATCGTACTCTGACATAGAGAAGGCACGCACCCTGTTCATCGTCGGCTCCAACATGTCGGAATGCCATCCGATCATCTTCCGTCGAATCGCGCGGCAGAAGCTGAAAAGTCCTGAGGAGATCAACGTGATCGTATGTGAGCCTCGCCTCACGGCAACCGCCAGGATCGCGGATGTTTGGCTTCCGGCCGATCCCGGAACCGACCTGGCGGTCTTCCATTGCATGGCCCGAGAGATGATCAAGAACAACTGGATCGACAAGTGGTACATTCAAAACTTGTGCCGATTTACCACAGGCAAAGAGGTGGTGGATTTTGACGAGTATGCCAAGTTCGTAGACCAGTTTACTCCAGAGAAAGTTGAAAAGCTCACTCGCTGTCCCGCGGCCAACATTCGCGAGGCTGCGCGTCTGTTCGGCTCTCAGGGACCCACCATGAGCCTCTGGACCATGGGGCTCAATCAAAGGACCCGCGGGGTCTGGGCCAATAATCTCATTCACAACCTCCACCTGATAACAGGGAACATTTGCAAAGAAGGGGCTGATTCTTTCTCTCTCACCGGCCAGCCGAACGCCTGTGGCGGAGTACGCGAGACCGGCTCCCTGTGCCACCTGCTTCCTGGCACCCGACCGGTGGCGGATGCGAAGGTCCGGGAACAAGTGGAGCACGCGTGGGGAATCCCCGCCGGAACAATAGACCCCAAGCCGGGATTCCACACCATGCAAATGTTTGCATCTCTCGGCGGAGAGAGGGACGATTCCAAGCCGATCAAAGCCATGCTCATCACAACCACTAATCCCGCGCAATCATTGCCAAACTGTCACAAGTACTTCAAAGGCATGCAGGACGCCTTTCTCGTGGTGCTGGATATATTCCCCACCCGCACCACCCAGTTCGCGGATGTGCTCCTCCCAGCGGCGTTTATCTACGAAAAGGGCGGTGTGTACGGCTGTTCGGAGCGACGAAGCCAGCTCACGGGACAGTGCGTGGAGCCGCCCGGCGAGGCTAAGCCGGACCTCTGGATCGGAGCTCAGTTGGCCAAGAGAATGGGCTTCGAGAAGCTCATTCCCTGGAACGGCGATAATGCCCCCGAGAACTACAGAAAGGCCTGGGACGACTACCGGTCGTGCGTGAAGATGACCGAGCATAGCCTGTACGGCATTACGTACGATCGGCTCCAAAAATCCGAAGCGGGCCTCCAGTGGCCATGCCCTACTGTTGACAGCCCCGGCACCGTTCACCGGTACGTTCGTGGCAAAGACCCCATCATGGACATGCCCGAAATAGTTAAGGTGCCGCCGACCGCCCTCATCTATTTCTATGCAGACCAGAAGCACGAAGGAAAGGCCAACGTTTTCCTGAGGCCGTACAAAGGGGCAGAAGAGCCACCCGACAAAGACTTCCCGTTCTTCCTTACCACCGGAAGGGTCATCGAGCAGTGGCACAGCGGGACCATGACAATGCGAGTCCCCGAAATAGCCCGCTCCCAGCCCAATGCGTATGTCGAAATCAACCCGAAGGACGCCGAAGAATACAGGATCAAGAACGGGGACCTGGTCAAAATCTCGAGCAGGCGTGGCTTCAACATCTTACCTGCGAGAGTGGTAAAGGCCTCACTACCGGGGATCCTGTTCGTCCCTTGGTTCGACCAAAACTGGGATCGCATGATCAATCGTGTAACCATTGACGCGTTCGATGAAGGGTCCAAGCAACCGGAGTTCAAAATCTGTGCCGTGAAGATCGAGCGGTTTGCGGATCCAAAGGACGTAGCAGACATGACCATCGTTTCACGAGTAGACGACCCGTTCCCTGGAAAGATTTCGTAGCGGGAAGCGACAGGTCCCCCCTTGGAGCCTACACCATGGTGATCACCGGCAG
This sequence comes from Thermodesulfobacteriota bacterium, assembly GCA_040753915.1. Lineage (GTDB taxonomy): Bacteria > Desulfobacterota > Desulfomonilia > Desulfomonilales > Desulfomonilaceae > JBFMDN01. The sequence goes on from JBFMDN010000019.1 coordinate 54,009, forward strand.
TGCTCTCTTCGTTGAGACAGGATCCCGAGAATCGGTTTTGAAACACTTGAAAAGGTACCCTCGCGTTACCTATCACGCGTCCTCCGATTCAGGCACTGAACTGGTAGTTAATATGGAGGCCGAAGATCTTGAGGAGTTGGAAAATCTCTGTGCACAACTGAAGGATGAAGTCCCTCAGGTTGTTGAAATAGCTCACATTTATGTGAACTTCGAGGAAGAGGTAGAAGAAGCCTGTTTCGGCCAGAAGGACAAGCGGAGACTGAAGAAGCCGAAATTCATTGATAACCGTGAACTATAAGAAAAGAGGCGTGCCAGGCTCCGCGCCTCGGTGAGATCAGCATTGAGCGACGGCCTCAGAGGATTCCTCACAAGGGTCTTCTTGCACGGGGAAAACCCTTTTGTCGGTGATTACAGGATCAACAGGATGCGGCCTCCCGGCGCCGTGGACGAGAGGCAGTTCATGGCCCTGTGCATCCGCTGCAACCGATGTTTGGAGGTGTGCCCATACGGATCCATACGCCGCGCCGGCCTGAGCCCCACGGTAGGAACACCCTACATCCTGGCTGAGTCAAAGGCATGCTATCTGTGCATGGCATGCTGCAGGCTTTGCCCCACCGGAGCCCTGAGAACCGATCTGCGGAATCCGGAGAAGGTAGCCATAGGAAAGGCGGCCATAGACAGGGACTTGTGCTACAGCCATCTCTTCCTCAAGCACGATGTGCTGCCCGATGCCACGGGAGCCAAGATAGCAGCACTGTGCAATACCTGCTACAATGTGTGCCCGTTTCCTGATACGGCTATCGAGCTGAAAGACAATTTGTTTCCCGTAGTACTCGATGGGTGCGTAGGATGCGGCATCTGCGTAGAGCGGTGCCCTACCAGACCTCGCCGTGCCATCAACGTAACCCCCACTGGAATGGGACGGATTGATGAGGCCGGGTTCTATTTTCGCAAAGCTAGAGCCCGCTTCCGTGGAGGTTCGCAGAAGATCGAGCGTGATTCTGTCCTGAAAGGCCAACGGCTCCTCGACACCAAGTCACGAATCGAGGGATCGGATACTCCGCCAGAATTCACTTTTCCTTACGATCCAGACAGGAAAATCGAAGGTTGGGAATGAAGTACGGAACGTACAGAAGAGCTACTCAGCTCATTGTGTTCGGATTCATGTTCCTCATTCCAGCGCTAAACCTGTTCGAGATTTATCTCATAACAGGAACATACTATGCGGTAAGCATCGGAGGCCTTAGTATTGCAGACCCGGCGGTCATCGTTCAGGCAGTTTTCGCGTCGGGGCACGTGACGATTTCACTTGTGGCCGCGGGTCTCTTCTCCGCGCTGCTTGCGCTCCTCTTCGGCAGGGTTTGGTGTGGATGGGCGTGCCCATACCACCTTGTGGCCGATGCGGTGAACCGGATCCGGAGGAGAGTCGCGAGGAGAGAGCCACCTGCCCCATCGTGGGACGGCGTTGCAGCATTTCGGGCCAATGTAACAAGGTTCGGCTTTCTCGTTGTCGGCACCTTCACAGCCGGGGTACTGGCAATACCGGTGCTCAATTTCGTCAGTGCTCCGGGTATTCTCAGCACGGAAGCAATGATTCTCGTTAAAGAGCGCACCGTATCCGTGGAAATCGGCTTCATTGCGCTTCTCGTGGTCGTTGAGCTTCTCGTCCTGCCGCGGTTCTGGTGTCGTCTCTTCTGCCCTACCGGATCGGTGCTGGCTGTCTTCCGAACGCCGTTCACGTTACACGTGGCCACGTCGATCAAGACCCCCAAGGCCCCCTGCTGTAAAGGAAACTATTGTTCTGCCGCATGTCCCATGGGCCTGTCCCCGTTTCGAGAGGGGAGCAACATGCTGTGTACCAATTGCGGCAGGTGTATTGACGCTTGCCAAGCCCATGGCGGTCCTGGCGGATTGCGGTTTGCCGGTTTTTTCTTCCAGGGTGGTGCCTGAACCAGACCCGCGCACGGCCTCCGCGGTCATTTGTCTGGCACGCCGGCGGCCTTCAGAAGGTCGCTCACCTCGTCTCGGTCCCACACTCGCTCATACGTGAGGGCCGTGCGCCCTGCAGCGTCCTCGACGTTCGGGTCTGCCCCGCGGCTGAGGAGAATCGTGATTCCGTTTAAAGCACAAAATGATTCTGAGGGTCCTTTACCTCGGAATGACAGACTCAGTCGGACCGTCTTGAATTCCTTGACAGGAAGTCGTGCCATTGATATTCGAATATTATGAATCCATGCGTCCAACCACATGCACGGATGGTATCCCAACGAAAACCGATGGTTGGAAGCGCATAGGGGGTGCGTACTTTCTTGGACGAAACACAGCCTGACAGACCCGAAGGCCTTTGGCGTTGGCTCAAAAGGCGCATAAGGCAGGAACGCGGGGACAAGTCGGACATTCAGAAAGTCATCGACGAGAGCGAGGAACAGGGCCTCATAGACGAAGACGAAGGCGACATGATTGAGGGCATCTTTGACCTCAAGCAGACTGTCGCTCGCGAAGTGATGATTCCGAGGACTCACATCGTCGCGGTTCCACACGATTGTTCCAGAGAGCAAGTGCTCACCACGATAATTCAATCCGGACATTCGAGAATTCCCGTTTACAAAGGAAATTTGGACCACATTGTGGGGATCATTTATGCCAAGGACTTGCTTCCGTTGTGGCTTAACAACGAAGAGCGCTTCGATGCCCAAGAGTTGGCGAGGAGTCCCTATTTCGTGCCGGAAACCGTCCGGATCAAGGACCTGCTCAACGAGCTGAGAAACAAGAAATCCCACCTCGCGGTCATCGTTGACGAATACGGCGGAACATCCGGAATCGTCACCATTGAGGACATTATCGAGGAGATTATCGGCGAAATTCAGGACGAGTATGACGCGGAGGAAGACTTTTTTATCCCTCAAGAGGACGGGACCGTACTCGTAAATGCATGGGCAAACCTGGATGATTTCGAGGAGTATTTCAAAGTACAGCTCCCCAGGGGCGGATACGACACTCTTGGCGGATTCATCATTCATCTTCTCGGCAAAGTCCCCCCAAAAGGGGAACAGATCACCTTCGGCGGTCTGGCAATGGAGATCTGCGTAGGCGATCAGAAGCGGATAACGAGAGTCCTCGTCACCCCCGTGGCATCAGAGGACGCCACTACCTCTCCCTTGTCCCAGGCCGAAACCATCTCATGATCCCTCGCCTTATCGCGGCGGCGGGAGGCGGAGCTCTTCTCGCTCTTGCTTTCCCCCCCGCCTCTTACAGCGTTGTTGCTTGGTTTGCGCTCATTCCTCTCCTTTGGGCGGTACACGCGGAGAGTCGACCTGGATGGTCCATCCTGTACGGGATGGCCTTCGGAGCAGTTTTTTTCGGCCTGGACGTCTCCTGGGTGTATCGGACTCTTGTCTTGCATGGGCAGTTTCACCCCGCTACAGCAGTCCTGGTGTTTGTCGGCATGGTTGCAACGCTCTCCCTGTTTCCGGGATCTTTCGGGCTGGTGGCAAACCTGTTGCGCCGGAAAGGCCTGCCTGTGGCCATTTCGGCCCCTTTCGTCTGGGTAGCGATTGAATACGCGAGGTCTGTCTTTTTCACGGGATTTCCCTGGGATCTCCTCGGCTATTCTCAGATGCCCAGTGAGCTTCTCATTCAAGTCGCCGATCTCACCGGGGTATACGGGGTATCGTTCGTGGTAGTCCTCGTGAGCTCGGCCCTCTTTGAATTGGCCCAATGGATCACTGGATACGGGAAGGCTCGGTGGAGTCTGTCCGCTGCCTGCGCCCTGACTGTGGCTCTCGTCGTACTGTATGGGTCTGTACGGCTAGACCACTATCCCATTACTTCAAGTTCGGACAAGGGGTGCTCCATAGGAATTCTCCAGGGGAATATCGCGCAAGAAGTCAAATGGGAAAAGCAGGTTCGAAATTACACGTTTCTCACGTACGAGCGGCTGGGCCGCCTGGCCAGGGAAAAGGGAGCGGATCTGCTCGTCTGGCCTGAAACGGCTGTGCCTGTATGTCTGGGCAGCGGCGATCCCGATTGGGACCGGGCAGTTGCCATTTCAGGTCGCCTGGCAACACCCATGGTGATCGGATCACCCTCCCTGGACGTAATAGATGGGAAGGAGCATTTCTACAACAGTGCCTTTCTCATCGACGGGGATGGTCCTCTCGCTCGGTACAACAAGGTTCACCTTGTTCCATTCGGCGAATATATGCCCCTTACGTGGCTTCTACCCCTGGGGCCGGGGATTGCGGCGCGGGACGGGGATTTCTCCGCTGGTGATTCGATGACGGTGATGCGGCTTGATGGATGCCCGCCATTCGGTGTTCTCATCTGTTATGAAGCTATATTTCCTGAGTTAGCCCGTGCGGCCATAGGCAACGGGGCTACCCTCCTTATGAATCTAACCAACGATGCGTGGTTCGGTCGATCCGCAGCACCCTATCAGCACGTGCAGCTCGCCCGCATGAGGAGCGTAGAAAACCGCGTCTGGATGGTCCGGGCTGCCAACACGGGAATCAGTGCCGCGTTCGATCCGGCGGGCCGAGTGGTGGCATCTATCCCCCTGGGGGAAGAGGGCAATGCAGTCGTAACCATACCCTCAACAACCCCAGCGGGATCGTTCTACTCGCGGTTCGGCGACGTTTTCGCGTGGGCGTGCATTCTCATGTGCATCGTGAGCGCGACAAGGGGTCAGGTCTTGTTTCTTGATCTCCCTGCCAGCTCTTAAACTTGCCTGATGGCTCTAGAAAAGGCCCGTGGCCTATTCACACACCATCGTCATCATGGATTCGTCAACAAGTGAAGCCTGCCCCCCCCGTGAGAGTTCAAAGCCAGTGCAAGACAAGAATACCGGCGAGACGCCAGCGCTGCGGCGTACTGAGAACCCAAGACTTCAAGCCAGCTTCGCAAAGAATATGGGGAAAAAATACGCCGCGGCGTGCAAGAAGATCACAGCGTATAATGACGCTAGCAGGTCATCCAGGAGGATGCCCACCCCACCCGGAAGCTCTTCCATCTTGTACACCGGCCACGGCTTTATCACGTCGAATGCCCTGCTGGCGAGGAAAGCCCACAATGCGGTCCCAAGAACAGTGGACGATTGAAACAGCAGAACACAGACCAGGAACCCAGCGACTTCGTCCAGCACAAAGACACCTGGATCGGCCGTGCGCCAGTGTCGCTCCGCCCACGATCCAAGCGCCACACAGAGAAGGCAGCTCAGTAAAAGGGCCACTCCTATTAAGATGGTGCGCAATTCAGGCGGCGCCAGCCACGCAATGCAGAGGTACACCCCCACTGCCGGTATCGTTCCAATGGTCCCTGGTGCGAACGGTGAAAGGCCGAATCCACCTGCAGTACAGAGCAGAGCATAGAACCGGTCACGTCGGCTATTCATGGAAAGCATGCTTCCTCTTGTCCCTGGAGGCAAAACCCCGACCCTAGTGCCGTCCGGGGTACGGCCACCGCGTGCGTGCATCACACGTGGACTTCCATAATTCATAGCGGACTGCTCCAAACAAGGAGGCATAGTGGAATGCGGAGCCCCGGGCGTCAAGCACTTTCTGCCATCAACCGATGCCTTTGTGGGTTCGGGGCCTTTCCAACAGTGGGGCAACGGCGTGTTTGAAGCCCGTACCATCGGATTGGTGCCACGGGATTTCCGTAGCGCCGGCTTCTCGCCGCTAATCAGGGGATTTGCAAGGAAATGCCTTCGGCTGTTGCGCATGCCATAGAGGTCATGCTACCACTTTCATAGTGGTGTCCATTGAATATGCGTGGGATTCGTCGCAGTGGAAGGCTCTGGTACCCAGAGGACCACACGTGGGCTCGATCGTTTCCTGTCTAGATCATGAAATGAGCGCGGACCTGTGTGCGCGCTCGATGATGGGTACCCCGTTTACGGCACGGCTGCAGATACGTGGAGGTTCATCTGAAGCGTCCAAAAGGAAAGATCATTCTCGGCAGGCACGGACAAACGGTGTACAATCGTGACGGGTTCATTATGGGACACACCGATTCCCTGCTCCTGCCGGACTCGATACCGCGCGTTCGGTTGTTGGCTTCGATGCTGGTCGAAGAGCGCGTCTCCTCCATTTATTCCAGTACGCTAGGACGGGCCGCTCTCACTGCGGCTATCTGTTCGGAAGTTCTCCGAGCCCCACTGAACTTCAGATCGGAGATGCGTGAGCTTTCCTGCGGTAGGTGGGAAGGCCGACTGCGGCGGGAAGTAGCAGGGGATTCCCCGCTCCTGAGAAACACCTGGGAGGACTCGCCGCCGAAAGGGGAAAGCTACCGTGACGGCGAAAATCGGGTTTCGCCGTTTCTCGAACACTTGCTCGATTGCCTGGCTCCAGACGAAACAGCACTACTCGTAGGCCATGCAGGAATAAATCGAGCGATTCTCAGGCTGTTACTGGAATTGGAGCCAGCACAGGCAATCAGCATCCGATGTCCCCACGAAATGATCTATGTCATCGGAAACACGGGACCGGTTCGTCACAAATATAGCACAGGTGAAGAGGGCGAGGGACTGATCCACGAGTGCTACGCCCATTCAGTGCGCTGATACCATCTCTCCACCAAGTGGTCCGTTTCCTAAATACGGTCACGTAATCTGCCACGACGTAGGGGCACCCCTTGTGGGTGCCCAGGGCGGGCACGAGGCCCGCCCCTACAGTGCCAACGAAGCGCTCACCACTTACACCGCGGTGCAAGTACAGTACCGCATTTGTGCCGTCGACCACTAAGGCAAAGTACAGAATTTCATGATTAAGGTCACGGATTCTGAACCGACAACCCCTCCTGACCTCTTGCTTCCCTGCATCCCCCCAACATGAGCACCGGCGCACCTGGAACCTCCATGGGAAGAGGAGAAGCAAAGGGAACGTATCGCTTCACGAGTTTGGACGATCTCGCGCTGACGATCACGTTCCAGCCCAGTCGGTTGTACGGAAACGTCCGCCCCAGAGTCTTGTCAAGCCAACTCAACGCATCAAGCCTCAAGAATTGTCTCTTCGACCCGGCAGGAGCAGGCAACTTATACGGAACGAGATAGACGGACCTCCAGCGCTCCGTCTGAAGTCCGGCTCTGTGCAGCTTCTTCCTGAGAGCCATGGGAGTATAGAATCTCAGGTGAGTCTCATCCCAGCCGCACCAATCTTTCTCGCCCCGCACGTGGCGTCTGTACGTGCCTTGAAGCAAGTAATTCAGGGAAAGGGAATTCTGGGTGCTCAGCACGAGAAGCCCTCCGGGCGCTAACGAGTCCTCTGCTGCTTCCAAGAGGGCCTGATCGTCGGGAACGTGCTCGATGACGTCCTTCATGAGAACAACGTCAAACTTTGGTCTGAGCTTGAGCACGGGGAATTCGTCGCTGCGGATAAACGTGCACTGTCTCTCGACTCCTTCCAGGTTGGCAAGATTTCGGGCGATCGAGAGAGCCGTGTCCAGAGCATCTACACAGACCACTTCCAGAGCGCCCTGCTTCGCGGCGTGCACAGTGAACAAGCCTCCACCGCATCCGTAGTCAAGAAAACGCTTTCCGGATAGATCTCCGAGAAGCTCCTTCACAAAGGCGTTCTTTACCCGGCTATATGTCTTGCCTTGCTGCTCCAGGTACGCACCGAGGGCCGCGTCAGCGTCCTCGGACCTGATCCAGTGAGTTCTTGAATACTGTTTCCTCTCAGATTTCATATGCCGACGATCACAATGGCAGGGAAGCCACGGTCACCAGAAATGGAGAAAATGTCGATAGACCTGCTCCCATGCTTTCCTTTCTTCTTCCGGGGAGAAATCTCCCATTCTCTGTCTCGCGTGTCTGCCCAGGGACTCGCCCAGGGATCCGTCGGACAGGATTCGCTCCATGGCATCCGCCAGAGCGTCCGAGTCTCCCCAGGGAACCAGGAGGCCCGACACCCCGTTTTCTATAAGCACTTCCGCTGCGCCGGTCCTGGTAGCAACACAAGGGACACCTGTTGCCATGGCTTCCATGAGAATGTTTGGACATCCTTCCGTGACCGATGGCAGCACAAAGAGATCCAGAGACCTGAGCCACGCAGGAATATCCTCGTGGGCAATGAAATTCCTCAAATTGATGATGTCCTCGGATCCGGTACGCTCCACCATCGTGCGATATGTGCTTCTCTCCGATTCTCGGACGACTCCCACAAGCTCAAGAACCACTTTGTGGCGTTTGGCCACCGAAGACGCGGCCTTGAAGAGATATGGTAACCCCTTGGCGTACTTGAAAATGCCCGCGCATCCGATGCGGAATTGACTGTGGTCTGGCCTCGGCGTCCACTCTTCAGCGGAACGCTGGACCGAATTGTATATTATGCGCGCCTTATGTTCAATCGGCGTCAAAGCATGGGCCATCTCGATGAGGTCCGCGCTCAGCCCCACTATCATATCAGCGTTCTCCAGACCGCTCCGGCAAACGGCAACCTTTTCGGGGCTGAAGATGTACCGCTTGATATCGTTTCCCACGACCGTGGCCACAGATGGCACTCCCATGCGCCGGGCCAGCATGCCCACCACAAACCCTACGGGATAGAGAAAGAACGAATGAAACAGGTCGAATCCCACCTCGGAATGCAGTTTTTCCAGTGATTGGTACATCATTTGAAGGGTGAGCGTGTGGGGGCAATCCCACAACTCCCTGTGTACGTCCGACAGTCGCTCTTTGCCCACTGCTATTCGATGCACCGTGATATCGTCTTGCACCCGGGTGGCCCGATTGTCATCGAGAAGGACCACTTCTTCGGGCTCAATCGCGAAATGAGCGACGTGCACCTCCAGCCCAAGGTCCCGCAGGTGACAGGCTACGTTGTTCGCGGTCCTAGCCAGACCGCCCCACTGTTCGGGCGGGAATTCCGGTGACACGAGGCATGTCCTTTTCGAGATCCGTTTCATGTTCATCTGCCATTGCATATTTATACTAATTCTACTATCTGCGGGATCAAGTTCGAACACAAGTACCGCAAAATTCAATTCTGCGAAACCGCTTAATTTTCCAAGAATCCGGAATTCATGGCTGCGGGAAAGGTAGACTCGGGAGCGCTATGTGCTGCACAATGAGTAACTTTCATTACCCGGGGGAGGCTCCGTGCGCGTCGCGATTGTTTTTCACAAGAATCCCTGCGCCCATCCCGTGGGCATAGACTTGGTCCGGCTTCGGGCAATTGCACAGGGTTTGATAAAGCGCGGCGTGGAGACAGAGATCGTTTCTCCTGTTGAGCGCGACCGAGTCCTGGACGGCTCCATTCCGGTACGACCTTTGCCAGCTCTCCGGGAGCCGGCGCGGTATGATCTGGTGAAGACCTCTTATCACGATTCCATCATGCTGGTGGAAGACTTCGCGGGACCTATAGTCTCACGCATTGTTCGGGTTGTGGATGAGCGCCTGCCGAAACGGGACGAGCAGGTTCGCAAGAAACTATTACGCTGCCAGAGCCTGATCCGATCCCGGTCCTCAGCCGTCGTGCTCAACAACGAAGAGAACAGGGAACGGTGGCATAAAATGTATGGGGACTCGCAGCTCACTCGAATAATCCCTACGGGATGTCCGGCTGTTCTCCCCGACGCTGGAGGGAACCCCTATCCCCCGGGTCCCCCCCCGATCCTATTCCTTGGGAGCGTGGCAGCTCCCAGAATGGTACACATGCTCAACGCGGCCGCCCGTCAATTGAGAGGATCCGCGACGGTTCACCTGGTGGGTCGGAATAAAGCGCAGATGTACGGCGGAGACCGTGACTGCATGCTTGATCCGCTCATAATGGACCACGGAGAGAAAGTAGAAGACGAGGTGTGGCCATTCATCATGCACGCAGCAGTGGGGCTCGCTCTCGCCACAGGCACCGATCCTTTCGACAACGATGTATCCAAGATTTTCAGCTACTTGCGGGGGGGGCTGCCGGTCGTGTCGGAACATCCTATAGTCAACAACTGGCTTGTCGACCAAACCAGAATGGGCAGGGTGTTCGGCCACGGGATGATTACCGAGCTCGTCGCGTCCGTTCATAGCCTCTTGGATCGTCCCCCGGAACCGCAAACGAGAATGGCAGCCATGCAATTCATGGCAGAGCACCACTCGTGGGATAGAAGGGTCGAGTCATACATGGAGCTCTTTTCGCTGGTGCTCGCCAATGGGGCGGGCCGCGGATGATCGTATCGAAGCAGTGACAAGAATCGTTACGCTGCGCCCGTTCAGGACTTGCGCTTCTTCATTCGAACAGAGTATGTTTGCCGAGTTTTCCGAATTGTCAGAGCGACTATCGAACTGAGCGGCGAGGAGAGGCGGACACTTGACCGCTCGAGGCTGCTCCATGTATCCATCGGACACGGTGCTGACCAGAGACTTCCTCGTGCTCAATGCCGGGGGGCTTCCCTCTGCGCACCTGGGGGTATGGGGCCCATTTCGTCCCCTGCGGTCTCTGCGCAGTTTTGGCTGCGACCTTGCTGTCCCCATATTGGTAGGCGGGTGTCAGCGCACGTCGTGGGTGTAGATTTCTCGAAATCCGAAGACGACAGTGTCAAGTCCTGAAATAGTTTCTCACGCGCTTACGAAACGAAACCCTGTGGAGGAAAACGTGGAAGCCGTGACCAATCGCGACAAAGGGCTGACGTATATTTTGGATCGGTTCCGTCCTGAGGATGCCCCTGGAGTGGTCGAGCTTTTCAAAGCCGTGTACGGTGACGGGTATCCGGTCCGCCTGTTCTATGATGCTCAGGCCCTCATGGAAGCCAACAAGACAGGCCAGTACATCACTGTCGTCGCCCGCTTGCCAGAAGGACGAGTCATATCTGTGCATAACTTCTTTCGCTCCGCACCCTATGAACAACTGTACGAATTCGGAGTGGGCCTCACCCTGCCTGACTATCGGGGGGCCGGGGTATCGAATCTTCTCGGGAAGTACGCGGTCGAGAGGGTTCTCGTCACGCTAGACACGGAAGAAGCGTTCGGCGAGCAAGTGTGCTATCACATCCACACGCAGAAGATGTGCGCTTCACAGGGTTTTGCGGAGACAGCGATCGAAGTGGCTCTCATGCCTGCCGAAGCCTACACGCGAGAGAAGGCCACCGGCGGGAGAGTGGCCACAACACTGGCCTTTCGGTGCCTCAAGCCCAGCCCTCACACGGTGTACGTGCCTCAGACGTACGCGGAGCTCATCTCCTCTCTGTACAGCATCTTGGATGATTCTCGAGAATTGCTGCCGTCAAGTCAGGAGGTCCCCGAGGGCTTGTCGACCGTCTCTCGCGTCCAGCTCTTCGATTTTGCCCAGGTGGCCAGGATAGCGGTCGAGCAGGCCGGTGCCGATCTGGAATCTCATTTGGCCAAAATAGAGGACGATGCACGCGAGAAGGGCTTCCTGGTGTTCCAGGCATGGCTGAAGCTCTCATGTCCCTGGGTGGGACAGGCCGTGAAAGCGCTTAACAAGCACGGCTACTTCATCGGAGGAATCCTCCCGCGCTGGTTCGATCAGGATGGGCTCCTCATGCAGAAGCTCTTCTGCCCCCCTTATTTCGAGGAGATTCGGTTATACTCCGACCAGGCAAAAAAAATCCTCGCTGCTGTACAGGAGGATTGGCGCCGCGTGACGCGTGAGAGGTCCTCGCCAGGGGGACAGGCCTGGGTTGGGGGAGAAAATGCATGAAATCCGTCAGGGGAAGGTAAGAAGGAAGTTCTGTTGACATACTGGCACCCCCTGCATTAGAAAAGGTGCGATCATCCATGCTTACCGCCCCTTTTCCTAATCAGCACGGAGGACCACGTGAACATTGACATCCGGAACCAGGGAGATTTCGCAGTTTTTTCCGTTCAAGGTCGGATCGATACCGTATCTGCCCCCGAGCTCCAGGAGAGATTGCTGGAACGCATCTCTCAAGGTGATTTACGGCTTGTAATAGATTTCGCGGGCGTGGACTATATCAGCAGCGCGGGACTGAGGTGCCTGATGATTGCCGCAAAGACTGCCAGAGCTGGTGGCGGCGTGCTTGCGTGTTGCTCACTGTCTGGAGTGGTCAAGAAAGTCTTTGATGTATCCGGATTTACCGCCCTTTTACCTGTGTACGACTCCCTGAATGACGTAGGCAAGCAATAGAAAGGTCCCTTTGCCGGACGACCGCTTTGTTTTCCGACGCGGCGTAGTCTCGGCAACGGCCACCTGCACCCCGGGAAACATGGGTCAAGATGTCTCAACGAATCCGCCCCACGCACAGCCTTCTCGCGAAGATGACTCTCCTGGTAATCTTGGGCACAGGGCTCGTCCTGGGCTTCATAGTCATGTTCAACTATACGGTTTCCAAGCAATTTGTCATGGGAGAAGCTGAGCGATCCGCCCAGGATAGGGCAAGATCCCTGGCGAGAGAGCTGGAGCTCGAGTTGCGGGCCGTTGAGGAGATAACGGAGAATCAGGCACTTAACCTCTCGTACGTGCACGTCGAAGAAAAAACCCTTCTGGCCTTGATTAAAGGCATTGTTGAACACCAAAGAGAAATTTACGGATCGACGGTGGCCTTCGAGCCCTATGCCTTTTCGCCGAGCTTGAAAGCATTCGCTCCCTATTTTCACAAGAGCGATGGGGGAATACGTTTCGTACAACTGGGAAGCGACACGTACAATTACTTCAAGCAGGCATGGTTTGTAGAACCAAGAGAACGCGGAAAGGCGGTGTGGAGCCAGCCGTACTTCGATGAGGGCGGAGGGGATATCATCATGACAACCTATTCGTATCCCTTCTTCGACCGCAATCCCGATGGAACCCGCGGCAGGTTCAGAGGCGTGGTGACCGCGGATGTTTCAGTAACCTGGCTCACCCAGCGGCTCGCCTCAGCGGTTGACTGCAGACATGGGTACTGCTTTCTCATCGCACGAGATGGGACTTTCATTGCAGCTCCGTCTGCCGACCTTGTCATGCGAAAGACCATATTTGACATGGCTGACGAGCTCGGACAGCCCAAGCTTCGCGACGTGGGAGTGCGCATGCTGCAGGAACCTTCAGGGTTCGTGCATGTGGGGTCCGCTCTGAGAGGAACCGATTCCTATCTTGCTTTTGTCCACTTGCCCGCCACCGGCTGGTCGCTGGGAATTGTTTTTCCGAGCAGTCAACTATTCGCGGAGGTGAGCAGGCTCCACACGTTCAACATGATGCTCGCAGCGATAGGGGTGGTGCTCCTGCTCTTCGCGAGCCTTGCGGTGACTGGTACTGTCACCAGTCCCCTTCGCCGTATGGTCAAGGCCACTTCCCAGGTTGCTCATGGGGACCTGGATATCGATCTGTCGGAAGTCAAGAGCTCGGACGAGGTGGGTATGCTGGCATCGGCGTTTACCCAGATGACCGTGGACCTGAAGAAGCATATTCAACAGCTTCAGGTGACCACTGCTGCCAAAGAAAGGATCGAGAGCGAATTATCGGTCGCCGCCGGCATCCAGCGAAGCATGCTCCCGTCGAGGTTTCCCGCGTTTCCAGGCCGTACCGAATTCGATGTGGCTGCCATAATGGAGCCAGCCAAGCAGGTGGGTGGCGATTTGTACGACTACCTCCTCACGGATCCAAACCGCCTCTATTTCACTATTGCAGACGTTTCGGGCAAAGGGGTTCCGGCAGCGCTCTTCATGGCGGTGACTCGCTTTCTCATCAGGGGGTTGGCCAGGGAAGGCTTGAACCCTGGGGAGCTCCTTAACCGGCTCAACAAAGAGCTCTCTCAGGACAACGATTCCTGCATGTTCGTTACGGTAGTATGTGGAGTTCTCGAGGTGGATACAGGTACGGTGCATTATTCTAACGGAGGCCACGAACCGGGAATCATTCTGGGACCCGCCGGAGAGATAACTCAGCTTGAAAAGCCGGACGGTCCGGTGATAGGTGTCATAGAGAATGTCGCGTACGCGATGCATACGCGGATAATGAAACCGGGCGAAACCATATTTCTCTTCACCGACGGCGTGACCGAAGCCCAGAATCGCCGGGACGATCAATTTTCCCGTGAGCGATTGCTGGCCGCGTGTCACGGGATTGGATCGAAAACAGTTCAGGGGATCGTCGACGAAGTATTGCGTCAGGTGACTTCTTTTGAAGACGGAGCAGACAAGGCAGACGATCTGACCATGCTGGCCATACGGTTCCAGGGTCGGTCCCGTTAAGCTCGTCTGCTGCTCCGCGTGAAGCGCAACGCCCTTCATCTCTTGAGTGAACGTTCCCGGTGTGATCTTGACGGTCCGTCGTCAAGAAGAGGTCCACGAATTCAGGAACTTGTGCTATATTCATGCCGGCTGGACTGCTACGCGTTGACCTGATGTACGGAGAAGCAATACTGGGCGGTCATGGGGCGCCTTTCCCACGCCTGCATTGAAAAGAAGAACGAGCGAAAATGCCCTCGAGAAGACACAGTGCGCTATAGAGCCCAAAACTACAGCTAAGGAGCGGGCGAGCCGTGCCGAAATTTGAGATAAAACACAAGAAGACAGGAGAAATCATCTACAGCGGAAGAGCCGGGTCTTTCAAGGAATTGGTGCAGGCCGCGGTGCAGCCGGGCGCTGAGGCATCGGTGTCCGGCCTCGTATTTGCCAAGCTTGGGCTCAAAAAGCCCACCAAGGCCAAGCTGTACGGTGCCGACTTCCGGGCAATGGATCTGTCGGAGATCGATCTTACCGAAGCGGAGCTTACCGGGTCGGATTTGTCCAACGCCAATTTGACCGGATCGTGTTTGAAGAAGGCAACGTTGAACCGGTGCGACCTTACGGCTGTCAACCTTTCGCGGGCGAGCCTTGGGGAGGCAGATCTGTCGGAATGCAACCTTACCGCAGCGAAGCTCTCCAAGGCAGTAGTAGAAAACGTAAACTTCGCACGCGCGAACCTCAAACATGCCGATCTTGCCAGGCTCAAGCTGAGCAAGGCGAACTTCACGGATGCGAACCTCACGGGAGCCCTGTTATCATCGAGCGATCTCTCACGATGCCTTCTTAGTGGGTTGAACCTCGCCGGCGCAGATCTTTCATGGGCCATTCTTGTCAATACCAGGCTGGAACAAGCGGATCTCAGTCAGGCGAATCTCGAGAGAGCCGACTTGACCGGAGCAAAACTGGTCGGTGCAAATCTGGCCGGTGTGAATCTCATTTCCGCCAACCTTCAAGGTGCCGACCTTTCGGGCGCGAACCTCGAAAAGGTCAAGTTGTCCAGCGCAAACCTGACCGGAGCAAAGTTGAAGGGGGCAAAATTGGGCGGCGCGGTCTTGGACGGCGCAAAACTTGCCGATGCAGACCTATCGGAATGCGATTTGACCGGAGCGGATCTGTCGGACACGGAAATTTCCCGCGCCAAGTTCTGCAAGGCTGCAATGGGCTCGGTAAATCTTCAGCGGGTCCTTTCTACAGGGGCCAATCTGTCGGGAGCAAATCTGAGGAAGGCTACGTTGGTTAAGGCTACCCTTTCCCAGGCAAACCTTTCGGGCGCACAATTGGAGGAAGCCGACTGCAAAGGGGCGGTCATGGACGAAGCGGACCTTTCCCTCGCCATCTTGGCAAGGGCGAGCCTTGTCGGGGCCAATTTCCAGAAATCGAATCTGACTGGATCGGACCTCACGGAATCGGACCTTACTCAGGCAGTGCTTACGGATGCAAATATGACCGCGGTGAGGGCGTCGGGAGCTAATTTTTCCCACGCAGCGCTCCAGAACGTCGTTCTCGACAAAGCAGACATGTCCCGAACGAATTTGGCAGAGACCAACATGACGGGAGTCAAAATGACGGGAGCCTCCTTTGCCGGCGCGAGTCTGGTGCTTTCGGACTTCTCGTGGGCTGCCATCGAGAAAACGGACTTCTCCGGTGTCAAGCTGTCCAAACCAAGCTTCAGGGGTGCCAAGCTCGTGAGTGTCAAAGGAATTAAGTTCAGACCCAAGAGCTTGTAGGGCAGGCCTCGGGTGAGTCTGCTTGCGATCCCATGGGGTAGTCCCTGGACCATTTTCCACGAAATGTGCCGGATTCGAGCTGAAAGGCAGGCCAAGGCCACGTGTTCCGCCCCTATTTGATAACCCGATACGTGTTTCGGGAGATATTCGTATCGTTTCTGTTCTGCTTTGCCGTATTTTTCATGACCGGCTTCATAGCGGGATTTCTACCCCTGCTGCAGAAAGGCATGGCAAGCGGGCTGGCATTAACGGCTATCTTGCTCCAAGTGCTGATCAACGCTCTTCCGAGCACGCTGGTCACAATACTGCCTCTCTCCATGATGATCGGAATTCTCCTTGGTCTGGGGCGACTTGCAGCAGACAACGAGATTGCAGCTCTTAAGTCCGCGGGAATATCCGTGGTACGACTCTTCCCGCCTGTGTTTCTCCTGGGGTGCCTGGGATTCGGGATGACTCTCGCGTGTACCCTTTACCTGATACCTCGAGGCATTTCCGAGGGGAAACGGCTCGCCCGTGAAGCTCTTCTCTCCCGCGTCGACGCCGGCATAGACGAACACCAGTTTTTTGATTCGATGCAGGATTTGATCGTGTACGTGGACAAGATCGATCCTCAAACAGGGATCATGGACCGTGTGTTCATTCAAGAGTCGTCCGATCCAAGAGAAATCAGAACGATTCTCGCCAAGAAAGGAAAGTCGCAACCGGATCCCGAAGGAAAGGCGTTCGTCCTGTATCTGCGCGACGGTACGATCGTCCGCGCGAATCGCCAGGGCCAGTTCGAGGGGAGCCTCACTTTCGAGTCGTACTCGTTCCGATTCCCTCTGGAGCATGCTGCAAAAGAGGAGGAGAAGACTTTCGAAGAGCTCTCCATCTCCAAGATGCGCGCGAGGGTGGCGGAGGTTACCAGCAAGCCCGCTGAAACCCCGCAGTTTCGCGCTTATTACGAGAAGGTGGAACGGATGGCCCGTATGCTGATTACGCAGCGATTCACCCATCCCTTGGCATGTCTAGCCCTCGCGATAGCAGCATTCCCGCTCGGTGTCATCAACATGGGAAGAAGCAGACTCAATAACGTTTCTCTCGGATTGGCCGCTATCTTTATCTATTATACGCTCACTCTTGCTACGGAACGAGCAGCCCGTTCGGGGCTGGCTCCACCTGAGCTGGTAATGCCGATACCAGCGGTACTGTTCGTCGGCGCTTCCGCGTATCTCGTTCACTGTGCGAGACTGGAAAGTCTTCCGCGATTCGTGCTGGCCCTTCGGCGCGCTATCCTCCAGCTCAGAGGTCAGTCCCTGTGACCCGACTCTAGGCAACTCTTTTCTCCCGTGCGGTGCCCCCATCAGGCGTTGGCACCGATGGCGTTGCTAGGCCTTTACAGATATTGGAGGTTGACGAGTGGCATATACCCGTTTGTCTTCAATAGCGGTTGCCAATAATAATTCCCGTTTCTCATCCTCAACACTGACGGGCGAGACGCCCGTCCCACCGGTCTGCGAATCTCCCATGAATGTTCTCGGCATATGGGAAGCGGAAAGAACTTTTGGCATCGGGTATAACGGATGGGCCCAAGGGGGCCGCGCGGCGGGGATCGCCGCTTTTTGTGCGCTGATCCTCCTCGTTGGTGCGTGCGCCAAGAAGGAAGCGCCCAAGCACGAGAGGCCTCCAGCGCTCGTGAGCACCGCGATGGTCGTGAAGCAGGACACTCCTTACGTGCTCAAGGGAATCGGTCACGTGAAGGCCTTCAGAACTGTCGACGTGAAACCGAGAGTCACTGGGCTGTTGCTCACGTCCAAGATCAAGGGTGGCCAACATCTCCGGCAGGGTCAGTTGATCTTCACCATCGATCCGGAACCGTTCGAGGCAGCACTGAAAGAAGCCCAAGCAGCGTTTGAGCAGGCTAAGGCCAGATTGCAGCAGGCGGAGAGAGACCTCAAACGCTTTCACGCAATATTCGAAGCCAAAGGAATCAGTGCTGACGAATACGAGCAGAAGCGGCTCGACAAAGTATCCAAGGAATTTCAGGCGGCTCTCGAAGAAGCCCGCGTTACCATAGCAAAGCTGAATCTCGACTACACCAAGATCTATTCCCCTCTCGACGGCCAGGCGGGCGACATATTCATCGACGAGCGCAATACTGTCACTGCGTACCAGTCCGTCCTTGTCAACGTCAGACAGATCGAGCCCATACGGGTTGAGTTTTCTCTTCCGGGGAAATTCCTCCAGGAAATCCGGCAGTACTCCAACCGGGAGGACTTGGCGGTCGAGGCGCATATACCCGGGTCTCCAGATCCAGAGACAGGCTCCCTGTACCTGATCGACAACGTGGTCAATCCCAAGACCGGAATGATCATGATCCAGGGCGAATTTCAGAATCACAAGCGGAGACTCTGGCCGGGACAATTCGTAAACGTTGAGCTACGGCTGACGACCATAAAGGACGCGATCCAGGTCCCCTCACCTGCTGTGATGGACGGTCCCGCTGGCCGGTACGTCTGGGTAGTCAAAAGCGACGAGACCGTGGAAATGCGGCCTGTGGTCATCGAACGGTCCTATAGAGATAAAGAAATAGTCGCACAGGGGTTGAAAGCGGGAGAGCGGGTTGTGACCGACGGCCAAATGATGCTCTATCCGGGGGCGAAAGTCCAAGAGCGGAAGCCTCCAGAGAAGCACCCGGCGGAGGAGAGCCAGAGAGGGACCGAAAGCGGACCCGCAGCCAGCCCCACACCTGCCGGAGGAGACCAGCCATGAGCTTCACAGAGCTGTTAATACGGCGGCCTGTTGCCACTCTGACCCTCATGATAGCCATGGTCTTTTTTGGCGCGATCGGATACCTGAATCTCCCGACCGCTCGATTGCCCGAAGTGGATTTCCCGACCATCCAGGTTTCCGCGCAACTTCCCGGAGCAAATCCGGAGACCATGGCCTCAAGCGTTGCCACCCCTCTGGAGAAACAGCTCGCGACCATCAACGGCTTGAAGGCAATGAGCTCTTCGAGCAGCCTCGGTCAGACCAACATCACGGTCCAGTTCGACTTGTCCCGCAACATCGACGCCGCGGCCATGGACGTTCAGGCGGCTATCACCAAAGCAGGCGGCGACCTGCCAGCGAACATGCCGAGCCCCCCCACATTCGACAAAGTCAACCCCACGCAATGGCCCATCTACTACCTGGCCATGTACTCGGAGACCATGCCCATCTATAAGGTCAACGACTATGCCGAGACCTTCGTGTCAGATGCCATCTCCACGGTGCCGGGAGTGGCACAGGTGCAGAATTACAGCCAGCAGTGGTTTTCGGTTCGGGTGAAGGTCAACCCAAATGTGTTGGCTGCGAGACAGATGGGCGTGAAGGAGGTCAAAGACGCTATCGTTTCGCAGAACGTGAATCTGCCCTTGGGGACGTTGAACGGAAACGAGACAACCTCAACGGTAAAGGCTTCCGGCCAGCTCATGAAGGCGAAGGAATACGACCCGATTATCGTCGATACCGTAGACGGACAACCCCTCCGGCTGGGCGATTTGGGAGAGGTAAAAGACGGGGTGCTCTGGGACAAAATCCACTCGTATTACAACGGAAAAGAGTGTCTTGTGTTGGCAGTGAAGCGACAACCGGGTGCCAACACCGTGGAAATCGTCAACGGCATAGAGAGGTTGCTTCCTGCAATCCGGGATACCTTGCCTCCGTCGGTACACCTGGACGTTGTGTACGACATGTCGAAGTCGATCAGGGAAGGCCTGAGGGACGTGCAGCTCACCCTCGTGCTTGCCATGGGGCTGGTAGTTCTCGTGGTGTTCTTCTTTCTCAGAAGCTTCTCCGCAACCATCGTTTCGAGCATTGCTATCCCCTTGTCCCTCGTCTTCACCTTTGCGGTGATCTACCTGTTCGGCTACTCCCTGAACACTCTCACCCTTTTGGGATTAGTGCTGGCTGTAGGCTTCGTCGTGGATGACGCCATCGTGGTTCTCGAGAACATTGTTCGCCACGTGCAAATGGGAAAAAAACCATTCAAAGCCGCGGTCGACGGATCGCGGGAGATTGTGTTCACTATCATTTCCATTACCGTGAGTCTTGCCATCGTCTTTGTCCCTATCATGTTCATGGCAGGCATCTACGGCAGGCTGCTCAGGGAGTTTGCTGTCACCATAACGGTAGCCATCTTAGTTTCCGGTGTCATAGCCATATGCATGAGCCCGATGCTGAGCAGCCGCCTGCTCCTTCCGGGAAGCCGCCTTGCGGAATCCGATCCGATTTTTGGAGCTATGCTCCGGGTATACCGAAGCACGCTGTCTCTGGCGGTACGGCACAGGAGGCTTACTCTGGGGATTTCCGTCCTGATACTGGGCCTCACCGTACATCTCTTCCTTCTTCTGCCAAAGGGCTTCCTGCCGCCTGTGGACATGAATTACCTTGTCGGTATGTTCGTCGGCCAGCAGTCCGTTTCTCCCGAGGCTATGCGCAGAAAAGTGCTTGATGTTCAGTCCCAATTGCTGCAAAACCCCAATGTGACGGATATCATCTCCGTATCCGGCGTGCCACTTCGAAATCAAGGGCTCTGCTTCGTGATGCTCAACGAGATGCCCCCGAGGAAAGATAGTGCCCTGTCGGTTCTGCAGCAGCTCACTCCTCCCGCAAACAGTCTCCCAGGGCTTCTCACCTTCTTTCAGATCCCACCGATGGTGGAAATCAGCACGGAAATGACCCCCAGTCCGTACACGTTCATCATGCAGTGTCCTGACACGTCCGTGCTTTTCAAGTACTCGGAGCTCCTGAAGAACGCCATGTACGGAATTCCCGAGATCACAGGGGTGAACTCGGACCTGTACATCCAGAACCCGGAATCGTACTTGGATATCGATAGGGATAAGGCTCGCTACTACGGTATAACGGCCGAAGACATAGAAGAAACTGCGTTCTCGTCATACGCGGACCGGCAGATTTCAAACATCTATGGGACCACGGCAACGTACAAAGTGATCCTTGAGGCTGAAGACGATCTATCAACCAGACCGGATGATCTGGCAAACCTATATGTAAAGGGCTCAAACGGCCTGCCTGTAAGGATGGACACCTTTGCGAGCGTGGCCCCCCGAAGCGGTCCCCTGACAATAAATCATTTCGGCCAGCTTCCATCGGTCACGCTGTCTTTCGACACCGCGACTGGATATTCTCTCGGCCAAGCTACGGACGCGGTGAGAAGGCTCGCGAGCCAGATATTGCCCGACTCGGTCATAGGCAAATTTGGAGGGACAGCAGAGGCATTTGAGGAGTCTTTTCGAAGTATCGTCATCTTGCTGATCATCGCGCTGGCTATCATCTACATGATTCTGGCGATCTTGTACGAGAGCTTCATCATTCCGCTGACTATAATCTCCGGGCTTCCATCTGCAGCGTTCGGCGGATTGCTCACCCTCTGGGCGTTCGGCCTGGAATTGAACCTTTACGGATTTGTCGGCCTTTTCATGCTCATAGGCATCGTGAAGAAGAATGCCATCCTCGTGGTCGACTTTGCCCTCGAGGCTGAAAGGCACCACAAGAAGTCGCCGCAGGACGCGGCTGTGGAAGGATCGCTCATCCGCTTCCGTCCGATCATGATGACCACAATCGCAGCTATCGCGGGAATGACACCGATAGCATTGGGCTACGGCGCCGGAGGTGAATCCCGGCAACCGCTTGGGTTGGTGGTGGTAGGCGGGCTGTTCGTCTCACAGGTGGTCACACTCTATCTCACACCGGTAGTGTATTCGTATCTGGCCGGTTTCCAAGAGTGGCACCAGAAGCGCGGCTCCGAGAAGCGCCGCGTGAGGGGAATCCCGGAGGCTCTTTGATTTTCATAACGTTTGCTATGCGCTCATTGCACAGCGCAACGTACGAGGGATCGATCTCGTACCCCACGAACCGTCTCCCGGTCCTGACGGCTGCCACAGCCGTGGACCCGCTTCCCATGAAGGGATCCAGGACCGTGTCACCGGCAAACGTGTAGAGATGTATCAACCGCTCCACCAGCCGGACCGGAAACGGCGCGGGGTGCCCCACCCTCCGAGCAGACTCCGCAGGAATATGCCACACGCTGGTGGTCGCAGCCATGAACTCGTCTCGGCTTATGGTCGAATCCCCCTTAACGGGTCTGTCGAACCGGTGCTTGGAAAAGATGAGAACATATTCGTGCAGGTCTCTCAGAGTGGGATTACACGCTGACATCCAGGAACCCCACGCGCACGATCCCCCTGCCCCTTTGCCTTTCACCCAGATGATTTCGCCTCGCATGAGAAATCCCAGGTCGGAAGCCAACGAGGCCACAAGCGCATTGAGAGGAATGTAAGGCTTCCTGCCCAAATTTGCTACGTTGAACGCGACTCGCCCCCCTGGAACGAGCACCCTCTTGGTCTCCGCCAACACCCGCTTCAAAAATTCCAAGTAATCCGGAAGCGAGAGATCGAGATCGTAATCCTTGCCAACATTGTACGGTGGTGAGGTGACCATAAGGGCCACAGAATTATCGGGAAGCTCGTCCATGCTCTCGGAAGAGCTCTGAAAGACCTTGTTGGCTACGTGCTCGGGAACGGGGTTGATCGCGCTCGCTTTCGTATCGTAATCCCCCGGCGAATTGGAGGGCACACAGGAGGATGCCCATCCAGACGAGGCGTTCCGGGGTCGGTCCGTGGGATTCCCCTCCAATTGAGATCCGGCTTGTGCTCCGTAGAGCTTTCTTCCATAGAATGACGAGGAATCGTGCGATTCTCGCGTTCCAGTGCCAAAAGATCGCGTCACTGTTCTCTTGTTCAATACCGCACCGTCCGTCTCGGCGTGGATTTGAGGGGTGCCGAGCGGTAGGGGTGTAGCACGGCTAGGTACCATAATCAAGAATAAAACCACTATTTCATACTTATTTTCTCATGTGCTTTCTTACCATAATACCGGATTCCACCCACAACTTCTAATAGTTTCAAGCACACGCAACGGTGCCGTCGCCGTGGCGGGAGCAGGTCCCCCAAACATCGTTGACCTGGTACAGGGGACCTGGAAAGTCTTCTGTCTTCCAGCACATGCTGCAAGACAGTAAAATCCAGCGCTTTGCGCTATCTGTCCGTGGCGGCCACGGGCCGCCCTACTCCTGTCTTCCCAGCGACCGCGTCTCGCCGGCAACCAGGGGCTTTTCATGTGAATACCCGGCATTCCGGGACGGTTGCCAATAATAATGTCCGTCTCTCCTGTTCGGCTATGACGGGCGGGACGCCCGCTCTACCCAACCAACGGGCGGGACGCCCGTTCCACTAGTCAATTCTGGACGATGAGTTGCACTCGATGCCGATCAAGCAAGACGAAGGGGCGGAGGCACAACGTTACGGGTCAGTGGAGGGGGTACGGGTAGAGGGTAAATGCCCGGGAGCTTGAATGCGCGCGACCCGCCTCATGGGCGGTTTCGCGCGATGAGTAGTATCAGGAGCCTGGGCCGGGACAGCCGGGGGCTGAGTAGATTGCCCTAGCCTTCCAGGATGGAACGGAGCTCCTTGAGCTCTTTCTTGATTTCCAGCAGAATTTCCCTGTAGTCAGACGGCTCATGGGTATTTTCCGTCTGTGCGAACGGTTCCTCGGATTCCACTTTCGCCTTGACCTTCGGAGTCCTCTTGGTCTTTCTTTCGGCTGAAGATTGCTTCTTCATTTCCTGGAGACGCTTTTTGGCGCCGGCGATCGTGAACTTCTCGTCGTAGAGGAGGTGCTTGATCTCCATGAGGAGCTCGAGGTCCTTCTTATGGTAGAGACGCTGCCGGGCACGAGTTCTCGTGGGCTTGAGGATTTTGAATTCCGATTCCCAGTACCTCAGAACATAGGGCTCCACATTGAGAATCTCACTAACTTCGCCGATCTTAAAATACTGCTTCTCTGGAATTGCGACACTCATAGTGTGACCACCCCTCCAAAACAGAGTCCATCCGACGGCGTCCTCGGCCCAGGTTTCCTTCGGATACGCTCATGAAGGCACCCGTGGCCTTTTGATGTCATTCCCTCAACGCGGCGCCCAATTCCTGGGTGACAGCCTCCACCACGCGGGAATGAACCTCGTGGACCTCCTCGTCGGTCAGGGTCCGATCTTCGGACTGATAGCGAATCCGGAGGGTCACGCTCTGATACCCTTCCGGAATAGCTTCGCCTCTATACAAATCAAATAGGACAACGGAAGTAATGATATCATGCCCCAAACGTGAAATCAAGCGCTTAATCATATCTCCTGAACAATTTCTTTCAACGATTACCGATAAATCCCTCTCTATATAAGGGTAGCGCGGAATAGGGCTGAAAACCTTTTCCTTGCGGGTTTGAATGAGCAGAGGCTCCAGGAAAATTTCACAAACCTGCACTGGACGCAGCAGATCCTGTTCTCGCATGGTTTTGGGAGACAATTCTCCCATGAACCCTATAGGAGATCCCGACACCACAATGTCTGCCGATTTGCCTGGATGGAGGAAAGGAACTTTCGAGGGCACAAAGCTGACATCCTGACAACTCAAGGCATCGAACACATTCTCAAACGCGCCCTTCATGTCGTAGAAATCTACCTGAGGCTCTTTGTCTATCCTCCCGTACACATCTATCTCCCCTCGCTGATAGTGCCACAGGCGGGGGTATCGTCTTCCTGTGGCCACCGCAGCAAGACGCAACTCTTCCACCGGCAGCGTTCGGTCAGGAACGGGGAGAAAAACGCTCCCTATTTCGTAAAGCTTCACGTCTTCCGACCTGAAGTTCAAATTGCGCTTGAGGGCCGCCATCAAGCCTGCCAGCAAGGAAGTCCGCATCACCGCGGAATCTTCTGTCAGAGGATTCAGCAGGCGGAGCTCCCCGCCGGCCGGTGGAACAACTGTAAACTCTCGCGCGGCCTGCAGTGAGCAGAAAGACATGGTGATGATCTCGGTGAATCCCGAGGCGTTCATAACGTCTGCCACGAGCCTGACCTGTCTTCGATGCTCCCTCGTATGGTCTGCCGCGGCTTCGTACGTGGGCATGGACAGGGGAATGTGCTGAAAACCGTGGACTCGTCCGACCTCTTCGCCCATATCCACGTCACGATCCAGGTCCCAGCGCCACGACGGGGGCGTGCAGACAAGAGAGGGAACACCGTCATCGTTCTTCAGCACAACTTCGACGCCCAGTCGTTCGAGATAAGACGCGCTCTGGTCAGGTGTCAATTCCACACCCAGGAGTCCGCAAATCTTGTCCGCTCGCACGACGACCGGGGACCGCCGAATGGGCTCCGGGTAGACGTCGATGTACCCCCCAAGGATGGCTCCCCCCGCAAGCTGTTGAATGATGTACGCTGCACGGTGGGCTGCCCAGAGGGATCCTTCGGGGTCCACTCCTCGCTCGAACCTGAACGAGGCCTCTGTGGACATGCCCAGGGCTTTGGCAGTCCTCCGGGTGCCGAAGCGCTCGAAGCATGCGCTCTCTATAAGCACGCAGGTGGTGGTGTCCTGAATTTCCGAGTTGAGACCACCCATGATTCCGGCAAGTGCCACCGATCGTTCCCCATCGCGGATCATCAACGCGTTTTCGGGCAGCGCCCTCTCTACCCCGTCGAGGGTCACGAAGGTCTCACCCGGGTCGCATCGCCTCACTACGATCTTTGCGCCCCTGAGAAAAGCAAAATCAAAGGCATGGAGAGGTTGACCGCATTCAAGAAGGATGAGATTTGTGGCGTCCACCACATTCGAAATGGGGCGCATCCCGGACCTGAACAGCCTGTACCGTACGCGAAACGGGGAGGGGCCTATGGTGACCCCTTCTACCATGCGGGCAACGTACCGGGGACAGAGGTCGAAATCCGGCACTTCGACGCTCGCCCGCTCCTGAATGTTCACAGGTGACTCTTCCAGGTGGAATTCCGGGACCTTCCATGGTTTCCCTACGAGAGCAGCCACTTCCCGCGCGGTTCCGAGAACGGAAAGACAGTCGCCTCGATTCGGGGTCACCGACGTCTCCAGGATGGTGTCTACGACAAAGGGGCATGCTTCGATCAATGGGATCCCTGTCCGGGTCACATCCTCGAGAACAAGAATACCCGCTGCGTCGTCGCCCAGATCCAACTCTTTTTCCGAGCAGATCATGCCGGGAGACGTCACGCCCTTCACGACCCGCTCCGATATCTCCATCCCAGACGGCAGAACCGATCCCGGACCGGCGTACGGAACCACTTGTCCCACCCGAATGTTGGGTGCCCCGCACACTACCGTGATTTCTCGGTCGCCTACGGTCAGCACGGCCAAGCTGAGGTTCGCCGAACTTGGATGGGGACGGATCTCTTCAATGCGGGCAGTCAAAATTGATTCCAGCCCTTGTCCCACGGTGCTGAGGCCCTCCACTTCCAGCCCGCCCATGGTCAGAATCTCAGCCACCGTTTCTGCGGCCAGATCGAGCTCCACCATCTCTCGGAGCCAGTTTAAACTGACGTACATCGTTCGCAGTCCTTCCGTAGGAAAGTGGGATGAGGAAGACTTCGCTCCTGCCTAGAATTGATTTAAGAATCTAATATCATTGTCATAAAACGCGCGAATATCCGGAATTCGATACTTGAGCATTGCCACCCGCTCGATTCCCATTCCGAAGGCAAATCCCGTATAGACTTGGGCGTCGTAGTTCACGAATCGGTACAGCTCCGGGTCAACCATTCCGGAGCCGAGGATCTCGAGCCATCCGGTGAACGAGCAAGTCCTACACCCAGCTCCGCCGCAAATCACGCACTGGATATCTACTTCTGCGGACGGCTCTGTAAATGGGAAGAAACTGGGCCGGAACCGGAGTCCGACACCTTCCCCGAAGTACGCTCGGACGAACGCGGTCAGAACTCCCTTGAGGTCGGCCAGCGTGATACCTTTGTCCACCCACAATCCCTCGATCTGCATGAACATGGGAGAATGGGTGATGTCCGCATCGCGGCGATATACTTTCCCCGGACAGATGACACGGACCGGCGGTTGCTGTTTCTCCATGGTACGAATTTGCACCGGCGACGTGTGGGTTCGCAAGACAACCGACTCGGAGAAGTAAAACGTGTCCTGCATGTCTCGAGCTGGATGATCGCGCGGGATGTTGAGCGCCTCGAAGTTGTAATAGTCGAGCTCCACCTCAGGTCCTTCGGCAAGCTGGAACCCGAGGCCGGCAAAAACTTCGACGAGCTCGTCGGTCACCCGATTCAAGATATGTGACCTGCCGAGGAGCGTTCTCCTCCCGGGAAGAGTGACGTCCACAAATTCCTGGCCGATTCGGTCCCGTTCGGCTTCGTCCCTGAGCGCTGAGAGCCTGGCGTCGAACTTTTCTTCCAGCTCGTTTTTGATGAGATTGGCTCTCTGTCCGACTTCGCTGCGCTCCTCAGGCGCGAGGTCCTTGAGTCCCCTCAGGAACCGAGTCAACTCACCCTTTCGTCCCAGGATTCGGGTACGTGCCTCAGTGAGGCTCTTTTCGTCCTGTAGCTCACCTATGAGGGCGGTGACCCGCTCTCGGAGTTTTTCCAATTCGTCCTTCATCATCTGCGTGGCCTCGTGAGAGAAACGTACGCCCATGCAAGACTGCACGGGGGAGCTCGCATTGCTTTCGTCCGGTCACGGGTTCCCGATCAGGTCCGATTGCCTCCAAGACAAAAAGGCGGTCCTGGCAGACCGCCGTCCGGTTTGGTGAGAAATACTGGGCCGCGGCATGGGCCTGAGGCATTGATGCCGGAGGGGCTCGGCACTAAGCTTCGAGGGCCGTCCTTGCTTGCTGGGCGATGCTCGCGAAGGCAACGGGATCTTTTACCGCTAGGTCAGCCAAAATCTTCCTGTCCAGACCCACCTGGGCTTTCTTCAGGCCCTCGATCAGTCTATTGTACGGCAATCCGTTCATGCGGGCGCCTGCGCTTATTCTCACTATCCAGAGGCGCCGAAACATGCGCTTGCGCGTCCTCCTGTCGCGATAGGAGAAGCACAGGGCGCGTTCGACGGTATCTCTCGCTTGTTTGTACGTGCGGCCGCGACCGCCAACGTATCCTTTGGCCAGCTTGAGGATCTTCCTATGTCTTGCCTTGCGTGCAGGCGCGGATCGTGCTCGTGGCATTCATGACTCCTTGCTTCGTGAAAGTGTCTGTGCAACGTGAAGGGTGCCGAAATAGCTCTCTTTCGGAAGCTTCACCTATCCGTAAGGCAGAAGTCTTTTGATCTGCGCCTCGTCGTGGCTGCTGATAAAGGTCTCCTGCCGTAAGCCTCTCTTACGCTTCGTGCTCTTGGAGGTCAAGATGTGGCTGTGGTATGCCTTTTTTCTCTTGATTTTTCCACTCTTGAGGACGGTGAACCTCTTGGCCGCGCCGCGGCAGGATTTCATTTTCGGCATGTGTCGCTCTCCCGGAGTCCGTCCGAGGTGCTGTCCCGGTGGACTTTCGATATTAAACTTATATCTATACTCTACCATCACAGGGGGGGCAAGTATTTTTTTGAGAATGAGCCGCAAGCGTCCGGACACAAGCCCAGCAAACTCGCGAAAACGATGCGCAGCGAGATCCAACGAGCCTTAAGTATGGGATTTCATAAGTACGGTCACGTTTTTGGGAAACTGTTCTCTTTAGGGAAGGACCGGTTCAGAGCCTGTTTCGATAGAGGGCAGGTTGGAAACCTGCCCCCACTGTGGGGTGGAGCGTTGATCGTTGGGCAGAAGTACCGGAGCAGCAGATGTGGGGGCAGGTTTCTAACAAGCCTTTCTTCAGGGCCAGCTCCAGACAGCAATACCGGCGAGACGCCGGCGCTACGGGAGATCTGTGGAGGAAACCTGCCCTTCGCTAAGATGACCTCGCGTAAATTCGTCACCGCACTTATGAAATCCTCTCCCAAGCTATCTCGTTCCCCTTCAGTCTTCGTGTTGAAGCGGAGCACCAAGATTGCTATGGTGTTTCCCGGGAGCTTCTCCGAGCAGAGCCGTGAAAGGAGAATCAGAGAATGCGGGAGACACGCTTTTGGGCTGTCGCAGTGTGCGTAGCCATAACCCTCAGCGGGATATGCGCATGGGCGATCGAGGAAGAGAGGGCTTTGGTGAAGGCCGCGCAATATCTGAGCCAAAGTCAGACATCCGCCGGAGGGTGGCCCCTTGTGGCAGGTGAAGGCGACGCGGAAGCGGAGACAACAGCATGGGCCGTCCGTGCACTGATCATAGCCAACGGAGATCCCCAGTCCATCGAGAACGGGGTCTCCTTTCTCCTCAAGTCCCAGAACGGGGCCGGATCGGTCAACGATAACATCGCACATACCGCGTTCTTTGTGATCGCGCTCGATGCTGCTGGGAAAGGGACGGACGAACGGACGAAGGCCATCGACTGGCTCATCAAGTCGCAGGACGAAGACGGCGGCTGGGGGAGGCATCCCACCTCCCCCAGCTTGTCCATTTATACCGCGGTGGCGTTGAAGGCACTGGCACAAGCAGGCAAGAAATCGGAAGATCCGGTAGTGCGAAAGGCCCTGGAGTATCTGGAGGCAATTCAGAATCCCGACGGAGGCTGGCCCATGCCCAAGGGAGGGAATTCCCTCGCGCTGGGAACAGCCTGGGTGCTCAACGCGTTGGCCGATTTCAACGTGACCCGAGGAACTCCTCTCGTTGATAAGGGCCTTGATTTTCTCATGCAGTGCAGAAAGGTGCGCAATGGAGGATTCTCCATCGTTCCTCCCGCGGCCGAGGACCCGGAGATCACTGCTTACGCGATGCTGGCAATGGCTGCACAGAAGGTGCAGCGTGACGCGCTGAAGGACGCGGCGTACTATCTGGCGGCTGTTCAGCTTCCTGACGGAGCATTCGTCTCCGACACCCCGATGGAATTTCAGAAGCAGCGCAAAAAGAACGTTCAGACCACCTGTTTCGTTGTGTGGGCACTCAAGTCAGCAGGATTCTGACGCGTGAGCCGTAGTCGCCCAGGGATGCAAAGGGGGGGATGTCACGGGAGCAGCCCATGAACGAACGCATCAAGAGGGAGCTTAAATCCATCGTAGGCGCGGACCGGGCTACGGACGAGCCGGAGCATCTGGTCACGTATTCGTACGACGCCTATACGGTGGAACACGCGCCCGAAATCGTGCTCTTCCCCCTCTCCGTGGACGAAGTCTCGGCCATCATGAAGGTCGCATACCGAGAAGCCATTCCGGTAACTCCTCGGGGTAGCGGAACCAATCTGGCAGGAGAAAGCGTTCCTTTACACGGGGGCATTGTGGTGTGCCTCACCCAGATGGACAAGATCCTCTCCTTGGATGCTGCCAGCCTAACCGCTACTGTTCAACCGGGGGTGGTGAACATGGACCTGCAAAGAGCAGCGGAAAAAGTGGGTCTCATGTATCCGCCCGACCCCGCTTCTTGGGCGGCCGCTACGATGGGTGGGACGGTCGCCACTAACGCGGGGGGACCCCGGACTCTGAAGTACGGGGTCACCAAGGACTATCTTCTCGGCCTGACCGTAGTGTTGGCGAATGGGGATATCTTGCGAACAGGGGGGCGAACCCTCAAGAACGCAACAGGATACAACCTGACGAACCTCATCTGCGGCTCCGAGGGAACCCTTGGAATCATAACGGAGATCATTGTCCGCCTTGTCCCGAAGCCACTGGATAGCCGCACACTCAGGGCGGATTTCGAGAAGCTTGAAGACTGCTCCGATGCCGTTGCAGAGATCATGGCTTCCCGGATTGTGCCTGCCGCGCTGGAATTGATGAACCAGTTCACGATTCGCGCTGTGGAACAGTCATTCAACCTAGGATTGCCGCAGGATGCCGAAGGCCTGCTCCTTGTCCAGGTGGACGGAAACCCCGAGATTCTGGACCGAGAAGCCGAACGCATCGAGGAGATCCTCAGGCGCAAGCGAGCTCGAAGTGTGCTGATCGCGAAGGAGGGTCCAGAGGCTGAGCGTCTTTGGCTCGCTCGGAGAGCTGCCGGACCGGCCCTTATGAGAATGAAGCCCAATACCATCACAGAGGATGTCACTGTACCAGTATCAAACCTTACCACGATGATTCGCAAGGTGATGGAGATATGCGGGGGCTATGGCCTTGATGTGGGCGTTATAGCTCACGCTGGAGACGGAAACTTGCATCCTTGCATTGCCTTCGATAAGCGGAACGCCGACGAGTACAAACGCGTCCAAGCTGCGTGCGAAGCTCTGGTTCCGGAGGCACTCACCCTGGGAGGGACTCTTTCGGGTGAACATGGGATCGGTATCGCCAAATCACCGTTCCTCCATTTTGAGATGGATGCCGTCGCCCTGAGGGTGATGAAGGGCCTCAAGGACTTCTTCGATCCAAAAGGAATTCTCAACCCCGGGAAATTCGTGTGAGGCCGGATGTGAGCTTCAGGACTTGTGATCGGTGGTCTGGGCCCACGCATTTGACGCCATTTTGGCGGACCGCATTTCTTCCATTCGTCGTTCCGCACGCTGGATAGCCTCATGTTTTCCGAATCATTGAAAGAAGACCTTTACCATTGCCTCAAGTGCGGCATGTGTCAGCAGAATTGTCCTACTTTCAGAGCCACCCGACGAGAGTACTTCGCCCCCAGAGGTCGGGTGCAGATCATCAAGCATTATGTCGAAGGGGACACGCTATTGTCCCCGGTTTTCCGCGATGCAATCATGAGCTGCACACTCTGCGATGCATGCGCAGCGACGTGTCCCAGCGGAGTCCGAATCGATCACGTATTTCGCACGATGCGCAGCGAGCTAGCCCGAGCATTCGGGCCGGGACTTGCCAAGAGAGCTCTCTTTTCCATACTCCGCAACCGGTCGCTCATGCGGACCGGTGCAGCGCTGGGTCACGCGGGGCAAAGACTGATTGTGGGCCACGGATGGCCTCCGTGGAGGATCGGCAACATCCCTTTTTCCCGGTTCCCCCGGCTCAACGCACGGCCTTTCGGCAAGACTATCGGTGACCAGGTGCCCGCGAGGGGAAAGCGCGTCGGACGCGTTCTGTACTTCACCGGGTGTGCCACCGAGCTGTTCAACGAGAACGTCGGAAAAGCGGTCGTCGCGGTTCTCAGCAGCCTCGGCTTCGAGGTAATCGTTCCCGCGGACCAGGTTTGTTGCGGGGCACCAGTGTTCTTAGCCGGTTTTGTCCAAGAGTCGGCCCCCAACATACGGACCAATCTGCGCGTTCTTGACCGGGACGGCTTTGACGCTGTAGTCGTGGATTGCGCCACGTGCGGCGCTGCGTTGAAGAAGGAAATTCCCCGCGTGGTGGAGGAGCTCGGCAACGACCCTAGTGCGGCTCTGCGGGTTGCGGGAAAAGTTCGAGACGTCAGCGAGATCGTTGCCGAGCGGATCGGCACTCTGCCTTCTGCTCTGAAGCGAGGGTCGCGGATCACGGTCACGTACCACGACCCGTGCCATCTGGCTCGAGGGATGGGAGTGACGAAGGAGCCTAGAACTATTCTCGATTCACTCCCGAATGTTCGCCTCGTGGAAATGTCCGATGCGGGAGCGTGCTGTGGGGGCGCGGGCTCGTACCAATTCGAGAACGTGGACCTGTCCCATAGAATCACATCCAGAAAAATGCAAATAATTGAGGAGACGGGGGCGTCAGTAGTGGCCACTGGTTGTCCTGGCTGCCAGCTCACTCTTGCCGGCAATCTCGAGCCTTCCCGCGGCATAGAGGTGGTCCACACGGTTCAACTACTGGCTCGAAGCTTGTTCGGGGTGTGAATTCACGGGATAGTGGACTTTCTCGAAAGAGGAGTATCATTTGGGTAGGGGTCAAGAGATGAATAGTCAAAACACGAAAGAGCAGGCCCACTCCAAACGTGTGAATGCCGCCGATTACCCCATCCTGGGTGTTCTCACCTTGGGACCCGCTCACGGCTATGACGTGTGGCGATATATCAGGGACCACCTCGGTGGAGTCTGGCAACTCGGCAGAAGTCAGGTCTACGCGCTTCTGGCGCAACTGGAGCGAGACGCTCTGGTGTACCACGAGCGCGTAGAGCAGACCAACCTTCCGTCCCGCAAAGTCTATTACCTCAAGGACGAAGGTCGAGTTGCATTTGACACATGGATACGTCAGCCGGTTCAACACGTCCGGGACTGCCGTCTGGAGTTTCCGAGCAAGCTCCATTTTGCACGAAAGCGCTCTGCCGGCGCTGCTTCCAGCCTGATCCTGGACCAGATGGCGGTTTGTCTCAGAAAGCGGCGGCAGATGGAAGCCGCGAGAGATCGATGCACCGTGGAGATACAACGACAGGTATTGGACTACCGTTTGGCGGTTATCGACGCCACTATTGGCTGGCTGAAGGGGCTCGTTGTTTCGGAAAACGCGGAGAGCCCCTTGTCCGGGGATGAGTCCTCCGCGTCCTCTCCTTCGAGCTAATCTGCGGTGACCTTCGAGAACTTCCGCTTCCACAGCGGTTCGGCTCGTTCTTTCTCCTTGGAAGAGTCCGTTCCGGGCCACGGGAATTCTTTTTCGCCCGTGATGACGTCGCCAAGGTAGCAGCCAAGTTTCCAGCCCGCTGCAAAAGCCAAACCAGCAGCCACAAATGCGGTCAGCTTGACAGGAATCGATATAATGCCGGACATCTTCTCCGATCTCCTTTCCAGGTCGAGGTTACATGGGCTCTCAGCACACGACGGGGCGGTCCTGCCGGTTTTCACGCCTCAGGGTGGGCTGTCTCGTGGGCCGCTGCTTTCCGGTCCAAGTATCCCAGGACAATACCAGCGACCACCATATCATCAAGCAGTCCTGCAAGAGGAATAAAATCAGGAATCAAATCGATAGGAGATATAAGGTAGAGTAGTGCCGCAACCGCGATGACGAGATCGCCGGTCGAGCACTGCTCCGTAGTGAGGTATTCCCACAGACGCCTGGCTCGCCTCACGAGCTCAGAATCCTTGACCTTCTCGACCCACTCCGGAAATTCCTTCATCACCTTTTCACGAGCTTCCGGGTTGCAGGCCGCCTTCACCCAGTCCGATTCTGTAAATGCTTTGAAATCCATAGGACACCCTCCTCTAAGATCTCCTGACAATTGTCTAGCCCCCAGGTTCGCTATGATCGGTCATAAGCGAGAGTCTGTATTCCCACCCGTCTCGGGCCGTGGCCTCCGTTTTTGGAGCCTCGTCCTGCGCGTCCCGAAAATCCCACGGCTGCCTCTCGTTCATCGAGCTTGCTAAACGGTCTGCATGGTGCGACAAGGAAGGGGGAGGTGCTATCATCATGTTTGCAACCCAACAGCTCAGGTCAGAGCACAAGGGGATCACCCTCATGCTCGGAATACTTGCCAAGATCTGTCGAAGAGCAGATTCCGGCCACAGAATCAATGGCCGACACCTGAAAGAAATAGTCCGGTTTCTTGAAGTCTTTGTGAATCGATGTCACCTCGCGAAAGAGGAGGAAGCCCTCTTTCCTGCCCTGGAAGCTGTCGGAATTCCTCGAGAAGGAGGGCCGATAGGCACCATGTTCATGGACCACGAGCGCGGGCGCCAAATGGTGGCTGAGATGAAGAGCGCCGTGGACCTGTACGAAACCGATCCCGGAGCCTCAGGGCGGCGCTTTTGTGCCGCCGTTCGACAGTACACCGAGCTGTTGAGTGCCCATATGCGAGAAGAATCCGACCTCGTCTTGGCTCTCGCAGATTGCGCACTCTCTCCGGAAAAGCAGCATGACCTGGCAACCGTGTTCGAGCGGCTGGAGAAAGAGCGGATCGGAGAGGGCAAGTGCGAGCAGTTTCAAGATCTTCTCGAAGCTCTAGCCACGATCTATGGCATATGATCTAAGTCGACATGTTCATCCGCGCTGCGTCAACCTCCGTGGTGAACGCTCCATCGGGAGGGGTGGACAGAATGCGGCTGCTTCACGGCCTTAGAGCGAGTGGAAGAAGAAATCCCACGAGCAGGAGAAAAGCGCACGCGATTCCCACGGGAAGAATGGCTCTGAGCCAGGGTTTTGGCGGTAGGATCCCTTCTTCGGTCTGAATCGCTCCTGCGATGATGTCCAGCACACCTCTTCCATCCGTGCTGCGTGCGGAGTACATAGCAATCCCCGCCCATGCCAACGCAGCCAGGAGAGCGACCACGAAGTAGTGGGATTCTGGGGGCTCGTCGAAGACGAGACCCCAGAGACGTAGGAAGACCAATCCGGGAGCATACGACACTGCTCCGACCGCAAGGGAGCGCAACGCGAGGGCCAAGAGGAGTCCGCTCAGAGTCCCTTCGCCGAGGAATAGCATTCTGATGCTGAAGGCTTTCTGTCCTGGGGTGCTGCCCTCCCTAAAGAGAGGAAAAACGAATGTGACCAGAAATATGCTGACCGCGGAGAGGAGGAGCGGGAAATTCGCGAGCGCGACGGAGAGGAAATCCCTACCCACGAGCAGCGGAACGGACGCAGGCGGGAAAAATACCAGGATGAACAACAGCACAACACCGAAGTACACGAGAAGAAAGACTCCAAAGGTATAGCAGGCAGCCAGACCTCGGCGGTGCCACGAGGCCGGCTTCCCCGCTCCGTACAGGTTCGGATAATCCTCAGGCATCCCCTCGTCATCCAGGTCTTCCGCGGTCTCTCTTACGGTCGACGCGCCCGTCCGCCTTACGATAAGCCCGCACCGCGGGCAGTCTCCGCGGACAAGTATCACATCATCCGCTTTGGACGGCGTGTAACCGCATCGGGGACAGACAACGGGCTCCTCTTTCTCCGATGCTTCTGCAGGCCGAGGATCGTCCCCCGCGGGGGCAAGCTCTTCAGTGACTGGATCCGGCTCGACGCGGACGATCGCCCCGATCTTCCGGATGATTGACTGGTATTTCGAGGCGGTCTCGGCATCCACACCGGTTCTTATTGGCCTCGAGCATCCGGAGAGGAGCCTTTCAACGAAAACCTCATCTTTCTTGAAAACGACAGAAAGTTTTCGGACCACGTCCTTGCGGGCCACCCCTTCTCGGATTGTACCTTCGAGGATCACTCTGTAGGATCGCTCTTCCATGTCGGCTCCTTGACTGCGGCATCCCGAGCATTTATGTTTGCTCCATAGCGTGTACCGTACGGGAGTGGAGCAATGACAGATCAGACGAGCACCGGCGCGTCCTCGGGAGACGATACCATCGAGCGCGTTCAACAAACGGTTTCCGAAGCGCCCGATTCAGCTTCGGCCCATTATAACCTCGCACTAGCCCTTGCCAGAAGCAAGAAATTCGACCAGGCGATAGCGGAATTCCGAATGGCATTGAGGCTCAAACCCGGCCTCGGGGAAGCTCACATAAACATCGGTGGAATTCTTCTCGAGAGGGGGGATTTCGACGGCTGCATCGAGGAGAGCCTAAAAGCGCTGGAATTCCGCCCCGACCTGATCCAGGGATGCGTGAACATCGGGATTGCCTTTATGCAAAAAGGCATGATGGAGCAAGCTATCGACAGCTTTCACAAGGCTCTCGCGATTAATCCAAATTCCGTGGCTGCCCACCTCAATCTGGGCAATGCATACCTGGCCCTTGGGGACCTTGACAAGAGCGTGGAGCATAATACGAGGGCGCTGGAAATCAATCCCAGCTTTGGGATGGCGCAAAACAATCTTGCTGTGGCCTGGTTTCACAAGGGCGACAAGGAGAAAGCTCGACATCACGCGCGGCAAGCCGAAGCCCTCGGGTACGCTGTTCATTCCGATTTTCTCAAGCTAATTGAAGAGTAACCAGATTCAATTCGAGGGGCGCTATTGTCTCTTTGTAGAGCATGGTAGCATACGTGATCGACCGGATGGCGGTATTTTACGCGGAGATTGGCGGCGAAGACGATGTTCAGGGGAGGGCGGGTGTCAAACCCGCTCTTTCTTGGCAGGGGTTTCAGGGAGGAATACCGGCGAGACGTCGGCGCTACGGGGGATCGTGGAAAAATCCCTCGGTAGGGGCGGGCTTCAGAAAGTGTCTCAAAAGCCGGCAGTCCGTGATAATCGTGTCACACCCCCTCACCTTGACCCTCTCCCCCGAAGAACATAGGCGTTAACTTCGTGGATGACATCACGTGATTTCAGTCCGTTGACTTAA